>NZ_SZXE01000001.1:0-130607 GCF_005281255.1 Citrobacter sp. wls708 | reverse complement strand
GCGGTGAGCCTCCCTTGCACGTTCACAGGTATAGCGATATCAGAGAAGCAATGCACATAAGGTGAACGGAAACTAATTCAGGGTAAAACGTTCTCCATACATGCTTAACCGAACGGTATTGCGCACGCGGCGGGCCTGAGGACAAAGGTAGATTATTCTGCCTGTAAACGAGACGGCGGCGCGGAGTGATAATGCGCGTCAGCCTCGGCAAAACGTTGCTGCATTGCGGTTGATGGCGCTTTACCCAACAGACTAAAGACGACAATACCGATGCTGCCGAAAATAAAGCCAGGGATGATTTCATACAGACCCAGCCAGGCAAACTGCTTCCAGACGATTACCGTCACCGCGCCGATGATCATCCCTGCCAGCGCGCCGTTGCGGGTCATGCGCGACCACATTACCGAGAACAGAACCACCGGACCAAACGCCGCGCCAAAGCCTGCCCAGGCGTAGCTTACCAGACCCAGTACACGGTTCTCCGGGTTGGCCGCCAGCGCGATGGACACCAGGGCCACAACCAGCACCATGATACGACCAATCCACACCAGCTCTTTCTGGCTGGCATTTTTACGCAGGAACGCTTTGTACAAATCTTCGGTGATTGCGCTGGAACACACCAGCAGTTGGCAACTTAAGGTCGACATCACCGCCGCGAGGATCGCAGACAGCAGAATACCGGCAATCCACGGGTTGAACAGGATTTGCGCCAGTTCAATAAACACACGCTCAGCGTTCTGGTTAACGGCACCTGCCAGCGACGGGTTGTTATTAAAGTAAGCGATACCGAAGAAACCAACGGCAACTGCGCCGCCCAGACACAGGATCATCCAGGTCATGCTAATACGACGTGCATGCACAATACTATGGTGAGAATCTGCCGCCATAAAGCGCGCCAGAATATGCGGCTGGCCAAAGTAGCCCAGGCCCCAGCCCATCAGAGAAATGATGGCAACAAAATTCAGCCCTTTGAACATGTCTACGTTCTCAATGCTCTTTTGTTTAATCACTTCCAGCGAATCATCGAATCCACCCACGCCGATAATGACCATGACCGGCGTCAGGATCAGAGCAAAGATCATCAGACTGGCCTGAACGGTATCAGTCCAGCTTACCGCCAGAAAACCACCGATAAAGGTATAAATGATCGTCGCAGCCGCCCCCGCCCACAGTGCTGTTTCGTAGCTCATGCCAAAGGTGCTTTCAAACAGACGCGCCCCTGCCACAATCCCTGAAGCACAATAGATGGTGAAAAACAGCAGAATAACCAGCGCGGAGATAATCCGCAGAATGCGGCTTTTATCTTCAAAGCGACCGGTAAAGTAATCCGGTAACGTCAGCGCATTGTTATTGTATTCGGTGTGTACGCGTAAACGTCCGGCCACCAGCTTCCAGTTGATCCATGCGCCCAAAATAAGGCCGATGGCGATCCAGCTTTCTGAAATCCCCGACAGGAAAATCGCGCCTGGCAGCCCCATCAGCAACCAGCCACTCATATCGGATGCGCCAGCGGATAACGCGGTCACGAATGGACCCAAACTGCGTCCACCAAGAATGTAATCGTCAAAGTTTTTGGTTGAACGCCATGCAATAAACCCTATCAATATCATGCCGAAAATATAGACACAGAATGTCACTAACATCGGTGTGCTAATAGCCATCAAAACTCTCCAAAATTATGTATCAGCAATGCCGTGGCTTGCCGTTTTATTACCCTGCCGGAACGTGGCAAAGATATCTATGTTTACCAGGCGACCGTATCCTGCCGGAAGCGATGGTCATTCACAATCGATTTAACACACCATTTACATCAAAATTGATCCAGAGTAGATAGCATTTTTCTGTAGGTTGCACTCTCTCACACTTTTCTTGGTTGCACCTTTGAAAAGTGTTAACTACCGCAGAGAAAAAGATTCCGTAATTTTTATTCGCCCTGTCACGAACACCAACTTTATTAACATTTCATTCATTTTCAAGCTTGCAAACCACGTCACATTTAACACGGTTGCACAAAGTTGCAACATAGTGGATATTTCTCGGTAACTATCAGACCCGTATTTCAGTACAACAGGAGTAAACGGCATGGGAACCACCACGATGGGGGTTAAGCTGGATGACGCCACTCGCGAGCGTATTAAAACAGCCGCATCACGAATCGATCGCACACCGCATTGGCTGATTAAACAAGCCATCTTTAATTATCTTGAAAGACTGGAAAATGACGATGCGCTTCCTGAACTGCCGGCACTGCTGGCAGGCGCGGCGAATGAGGGCGAGGAGTCAACCACGCCGCAGAATGAAACGCATCAGCCTTTCCTGGAATTTGCCGAACAAATTCTGCCGCAGTCCGTTTCCCGTGCGGCAATCACCGCCGCGTACCGCCGCGCCGAAACCGACGCCGTGCCGATGCTGATGGAGCAGGCACGTCTGCCGCAACCCATCGCCGAGCAGGCGCATAAGCTGGCGTACGATCTGGCCGACAAACTGCGTAACCAGAAGACCGCCAGCGGTCGCGCCGGAATGGTACAAGGTTTATTGCAGGAGTTCTCCCTTTCTTCGCAGGAAGGCGTGGCGCTGATGTGTCTGGCCGAAGCCCTGCTGCGTATTCCCGATAAGGCAACCCGCGATGCGTTGATCCGCGACAAAATCAGCAACGGTAACTGGCAGTCGCACATTGGGCGTAGCCCGTCTCTGTTCGTTAACGCGGCGACCTGGGGACTGTTGTTTACCGGTCGTCTGGTTTCTACGCATAACGAAGCCAGCCTCTCCCGCTCGCTCAACCGTATTATCGGCAAGAGCGGCGAACCTTTAGTGCGTAAAGGCGTCGACATGGCGATGCGCCTGATGGGCGAACAGTTCGTCACCGGAGAAACCATCGCCGAAGCGCTGGCTAACGCACGTAAACTGGAAGAAAAAGGTTTCCGCTATTCCTACGACATGCTGGGCGAAGCGGCGCTAACCGCCGCTGATGCTCAGGCTTATCTGGTTTCTTACCAGCAGGCGATCCACGCCATTGGTAAAGCGTCTAACGGACGCGGCATTTATGAAGGACCTGGCATTTCGATCAAGCTGTCGGCGCTGCACCCGCGCTATAGCCGCGCGCAATATGACCGTGTGATGGATGAACTCTATCCGCGCCTGAAATCGTTAACACTGCTGGCCCGTCAGTACGACATCGGTATTAATATCGACGCCGAAGAGGCTGACCGACTGGAGATCTCCCTCGATCTGTTGGAAAAACTGTGCTTCGAACCCGAACTGGCGGGCTGGAACGGTATCGGCTTTGTTATCCAGGCCTACCAGAAGCGCTGCCCATTTGTTATCGACTATCTGATCGATCTCGCCACCCGCAGTCGCCGCCGCCTGATGATCCGTCTGGTTAAGGGCGCATACTGGGATAGCGAAATCAAACGTGCGCAAATGGACGGCCTGGAAGGCTATCCGGTTTATACCCGTAAGGTGTATACCGACGTTTCCTATCTGGCCTGTGCGAAAAAACTGCTGGCCGTACCGAATCTGATCTACCCGCAGTTCGCCACCCATAACGCCCACACGCTGGCGGCGATTTATCAGTTAGCGGGGCAAAACTATTATCCTGGTCAGTATGAGTTCCAGTGCCTGCACGGTATGGGCGAACCCCTGTACGAGCAGGTCACGGGCAAAGTCGCGGATGGCAAACTGAACCGTCCATGCCGTATTTATGCACCGGTAGGTACACACGAAACCCTGCTGGCGTACCTGGTGCGTCGTCTGCTGGAAAACGGCGCCAACACCTCGTTCGTCAACCGCATTGCTGACACCACCTTGCCGCTGGACGAACTGGTTGCTGATCCGGTCGAAGCCGTGGAAAAACTGGCGCAACAGGAAGGCCAGACAGGTTTACCGCATCCGAAGATTCCCCTACCGCGCGACCTGTACGGTAAAGGCCGGGAAAACTCAGGCGGACTGGATTTGGCTAACGAACATCGTCTGGCCTCGCTGTCCTCTGCCCTGCTCAATAGCGCGCTGCAAAAATGGCATGCCAAACCGATTCTCGAGCAGCCGGTTGCTGACGGTGAAATGACGCCGGTCGTTAACCCGGCCGAGCCAAAAGACATTGTCGGCTACGTGCGTGAAGCGACTCACAGCGAAGTGGAACAGGCATTACAAAACGCCGTTAATAATGCGCCAATCTGGTTTGCGACGCCGCCACAAGAGCGCGCCGCTATTTTGCATCGCGCTGCCGTTCTGATGGAAGGCCAGATGCAGCAATTAATTGGCATTCTGGTACGCGAAGCGGGTAAAACCTTCAGCAACGCCATTGCAGAAGTGCGCGAAGCGGTAGACTTCTTGCACTATTATGCAGGCCAGGTACGCGATGACTTCGATAATGAAACCCATCGTCCGTTAGGCCCGGTAGTTTGTATCAGCCCGTGGAACTTCCCGCTGGCCATTTTCAGCGGACAGATTGCCGCCGCGCTGGCCGCAGGCAACAGCGTACTGGCAAAACCAGCGGAACAAACCCCACTGATTGCCGCCCAGGGTATCGCTATTTTACTCGAAGCGGGCGTACCGCCGGGCGTGGTACAACTGCTGCCAGGCCAGGGCGAAACCGTCGGGGCGCAGCTCACTTCCGATGAGCGTGTACGCGGCGTGATGTTTACCGGCTCGACGGAAGTCGCCACGCTGTTGCAACGCAATATTGCGACCCGCCTTGATGCTCAGGGCCGTCCAATCCCACTTATCGCCGAAACCGGTGGCATGAACGCGATGATCGTCGACTCCTCAGCGTTAACGGAACAGGTGGTGGTCGACGTGTTGGCTTCTGCTTTTGACAGTGCCGGACAGCGCTGCTCCGCGCTGCGCGTCCTGTGTCTGCAGGATGATATTGCCGACCACACGCTGAAAATGCTGCGCGGGGCGATGGCGGAATGCCGCATGGGTAATCCGGGTCGCCTGACTACCGATATTGGGCCGGTTATCGATGAAGAAGCCAAAGCCAATATTGAGCGCCATATTCAGGCCATGCGCGCCAAAGGACGTCCGGTATTCCAGGCCGTGCGTGAGAACAGTGACGATGCGCGGGAATGGCAAACCGGTACCTTTATCGCTCCGACGCTTATCGAGCTGGAAAGCTTCGATGAATTACAAAAAGAGGTGTTCGGTCCGGTACTGCATGTCGTGCGTTACACCCGTAACAATCTGGGCAGCCTGATTGAACAAATTAATGCCTCCGGCTACGGCCTGACGCTGGGCGTCCACACCCGTATCGATGAAACCATCGCTCAGGTCACGGGATCTGCACATGTGGGGAACCTGTACGTTAACCGTAATATGGTTGGCGCCGTCGTCGGGGTGCAGCCATTCGGTGGCGAAGGCTTGTCAGGAACCGGACCAAAAGCAGGTGGACCGCTGTACCTGTACCGCCTGCTGGCTAACCGCCCGGAGAATGCGCTGGGCATTACGCTTGCCCGTCAGGATGCAGACTATCCTGTCGATGCGCAGCTCAAAGCGGCTCTTGTTCAACCGCTGGAAGCACTCACCGAATGGGCCGCCGATCGTCCGTCGCTGCGTGCGCTTTGCCAGCAGTTTGGTGAACTGGCGCAGGCCGGAACGCAACGTCTGCTGCCAGGACCAACCGGCGAGCGCAATACCTGGACGCTGTTACCGCGCGAGCGCGTACTGTGTATCGCTGATGACGAGCAGGATGCGCTGGTGCAGGTTGCCGCTGTGACTTCGGTGGGAAGCTTGATCCTGTGGCCGGATGATGCGTTCCATCGTGAACTGGCAAAACGTCTGCCAGTTGCAGTCTCCGGGCGGATTCAGTTTGCCAAAGCGGACAACATCGCCACGCAGCCGTTTGATGCCGTGATTTTCCATGGCGATTCCGATCAGCTTCGCGCGCTGTGTGAAGCGGTGGCGGCCCGTGAAGGAGCGATTGTGTCGGTTCAGGGCTTTGCCCGCGGCGAAAGCAATATCCTGCTTGAAAGGCTGTATATTGAACGCTCCCTGAGCGTCAATACCGCCGCCGCCGGAGGCAACGCCAGCCTGATGACAATCGGCTAAGGTTGTGGTTAATTAAGGCTCCGGTAACGGGGCCTTTTTTATAAAGTCAGAGGGAAATATGAAACGAATTTTACTGACATGTGCAGCGCTGCTGCTGAGCGGCCAGGCGCTGGCAGATGACTGCGCCAACGCGAATAATCAAGCTGAAATGAACACCTGTGCGGCAGAGCAGTATAAAGCGGCCGACGCCAAACTTAATGAAACGTATCAGAATGCGCTGAAGCGCGCCGCCCCGACCCAGCGCGATTTACTGAAAAAAGCGCAAACTTCGTGGATAACCCTGCGCGATGCAGACTGTGCGTTAATCAGTTCCGGTACCGAAGGCGGAAGCGCCCAGGCGATGATTTCCAGCCAGTGTTTAACGGATAAGACCAACGAGCGCGAAGCGTTTCTCGCCTCGCTTTTACAGTGTGAAGAAGGCGATTTAAGCTGTCCGCTACCGCCTGCCAGCTAACGCACGCGGATCCCTTCGATAATCATCCGCTGTACGCTCTCAACGGTCTGGTTAAAAAAGGCTTCATCACGCAGCGTTGCGCCCGTTACCGCCTCTACCTGTGGGGCAAAGTCTGCATAATGCTGTGTTGAAGCCCAAATCATGAAAATCAGATGGTGCGGATCGACAGGAGCCAGTTTCCCACTGCTGACCCATCCGGCAATCAACGCCGATTTCTCATCAATCAGCGTTTTAAGATCGCCCGTTAATTCAGCCATCAACAATGGCGCGCCCGCCAGCATCTCCATGCAGAATAACCGGGAAGCCTGCGGGTAATCGCGCGACACTTCCAGCTTCAGGCGAATATATTCTTTAATGGCCACCAGCGGCGCAAAGTCTTCGCGAAACGCCTTTAGCGGTGCCAGCCAGATGTCGAGGATTTGCCGTAAAACGGCAATATAGAGCACCTCTTTTGACGGGTAATAATAGAGCAGATTCGTTTTTGACACCCCCGCCTGCTCTGCTACCTGTTCCAGACGCGTACCATGGATCCCATATTGGGAGAAGATATTTAATGCCGCGGTTAAAATAGCCTGACGTTTTGCACTGACGGCCTGCGAGCGTTTACCGTTTTTTTTCACTGCGCGTTGGACCATGCGCCCTCTCCTTCTTGTGAGGGCGTCAGCATACCAAATCACACGGTGAATGGTTAAATTAAAGCGATTCAGGAGGCGCCGCCTGCGGCTGCGCTTTTTTCTTCTTGAACTTCAGTTCGCTGACCAGCACGCCAACAATAATGAATGCTGCGCCTAACAAAGCCAGTAGCGGTAGGCGTTCACCCGCCAGACGACCAAAGATCCCCGCCCACACCGGCTCTCCGGTGTAGATGACCGTCGCCCGCGTCGGCGAAACGCTGCGCTGCGCCCAGTTCATGGTGACCTGAATAATCGCGCTAAAAATGCCTAAACCCAGCGCGACCACCAGCAATCCTGTCGACATCGGCGGTACAGACTCTCCTGCCGGGGCCATGGCAATAAACGCCGCCACAGAAGCGGTTGCCAGTTGCACCACCGTTACCCGACGCACATCTACTTTTCCCGCCCACGCGCTAATCAGAATAATTTCTGCCGCAATCGCCACCGCGCCCGCGAGCGTGATCCACTCACCTTCACCCAGCGCCAGTAAATTTCCCCCCGGTCCGGCAAGAAAAATCAACCCGATAAAGGCCAGTACAATCCCGACACACGGCATCAGGCCAGGCATACGCCCCAGGCACAGCCATTGCAACAGCGGCACCAGCGGTACGTACATCGCGGTAATAAACGCCGATTTACTGCTGGGAATAAACTGCAATCCCCAGGTTTGCAGGCTATAGCCCAGCGCTATCGCAATGCCAATTGCCACGCCAGCTTTAAACTCCAGCCAGGTCAGCTTATGCAGCGTTCGCCACGACAGAAGCGCAACGGCCAGCGCGGCAGTAGCAAAACGCACACCGACAAAGAAAAAGGGCCCGCTCAGAGTAACGGCATATTGCACCGCCAAAAACGTTCCACCCCAGAACATGGTGATCACAATGAGGATCGCCTCCTGAGGTTTAACCGAAAAGGAATAACGAGAAAGTAAAGACATGAGACACCCGATTAACAGAATGTCATTAGTCTGCGTTGCGTTTTGTTACAGTTCAACCTTGCTGACAAAAAAAACCGCCGGATGATCCCGGCGGCGGTGGCTTCGTGACGGCTAAGATGAAACACGAGACCGTCACGACATAACTAACAGGCAATGCAATAATTACGATTTATTGTTGCCGTGGCTATTTTTGCCCCCTTTCTTGCCTGCTTCTGAAGCGCGTTGCGGGTCATTCTTGAAGTTGCCCCCGCTGTGCTGGCCACCTTTTCGACCTGCTTCTGATGCTCTTTCGCGGTCTTCCGCAAAGTTACCGGAACCGCCTCGATGGTTTGCCATTACTGACCTCCGTCATTGATTAGACATCATATTGCATAGGTACTGAGGAGTGATACCTCAACGCAGCGTCTGGGCGAGGCCCTTGTTTTCACTGCGTGGAATTAAGCTTAGCGAAGACCGGCCTGTTGACCAGCAAACTGTAATATCCTGCAACAGGATCCGCTGCATGATCAAAATAATAACAAGAAGAAATCAATAAGCCTTTCTTATGACTAACAAATATCGCGCGGTTAAATATGTATCATTTTGCAACAAAAGAGGATGTTATAAAAATTGTTATAAATCAAAGAAGTGTTTGTGAAATTTGCACTCCTGACAGTACGTCATATCTTTATAGGTAGGTAGCGAATCGCTACGGACACGGTTAACTTGAGGAGTAGTGTAAAATGGCAAAAGTTCTGGTGCTTTATTATTCCATGTACGGACACATTGAAACTATGGCCCATGCAGTTGCAGAAGGCGCGAATAAGGTAGACGGCGCGGAAGTCATCATTAAGCGTGTACCGGAAACCATGCAGCCTGAGATTTTCCTCAAGGCGGGCGGTAAAACACAAAATGCACCAGTCGCCACCCCGCAAGAACTGGCTGATTACGACGCCATCATTTTTGGTACCCCCACACGCTTTGGCAATATGTCCGGCCAGATGCGTACTTTCCTTGACCAGACTGGCGGGCTGTGGGCTTCCGGCGCGCTGTACGGCAAACTCGCCAGCGTATTCAGCTCAACGGGGACTGGCGGCGGTCAGGAACAAACCATTACCTCAACCTGGACGACGCTTGCCCATCATGGGATGGTGATTGTGCCGATCGGCTACGCAGCGCAAGAGCTGTTTGATGTCTCACAGGTTCGCGGCGGTACGCCTTACGGCGCAACCACTATCGCCGGAGGCGACGGCTCCCGTCAGCCAAGTCAGGAAGAGTTGTCTATCGCCCGCTATCAGGGTGAATATGTCGCAGGTCTGGCAGTAAAACTCAACGGCTAATCTTCAACAGGAGGATTCGAATGCCAACTCAAGAAGCGAAAGCCCATCACGTCGGTGAATGGGCAAGTCTGCGCAATACATCGCCGGAAATAGCCGAAGCCATTTTTGAAGTCGCGCATTATGACGAGAAACTGGCGGAAAAAATTTGGGAAGAAGGTAGCGATGAGGTGCTCATCAAAGCCTTTGAGAAAACAGACAAAGATTCGCTCTTTTGGGGTGAACAGACTATCGAACGCAAAAACGTCTAGCGCTCTGACTCCCCCGCTCGCACGGGGGAGTTTTTCTTTTACTTCGCCGCCTCATTCAACACGCTATCGAACTTATCGATTGGGCAGAAGCCGTTCGCATCTACCGGACACCCTTTCAGCTCCAGCGTCACACGCTGCGCCGGGGATTTCAGCGTCAGGACATCCGCATTACGCAACTGCTGCGAGCTTTGATAGACATATTCGATTTTCATCAGATCACGATTCGCCTTGCTGTCATGCCAGCGCTGGAAGACAATCTTCCCGCCGATCGGCGTACGCTCGTTCTGGTCGTGAAGCTGATACGGTTTGAAATCCAGCGCGGTGAGCAGCGAAGCAATGTTTGAGTCATGCCCCACCAGCACGGTTATTTTCGGTGCTTTCATGCGTTCGGTGACCAGCGCATTATCAATATATTTCACCAGCGGTTTGGCGACGTTCTGCGCCACTTCCGGCGAGGTGAACAGGCTGTCCTGATAGCCATTTTTCAGCTTCGACAGCACCTTCCACTGTTGATCGGACTTAATTTCCCCCCAGGCGACCTGGTCCATCGGGAATCCTTCGTAATATTGCAGCGTGAAAGCATCGACCAGCGAGTTCCCCACCTTTAATGGTCCTGACACCCCCGGCTCCTGCTGGTATTTGGCGCTGAACGTATCTTTGGCGTCGGTCAGGGAACACTGCTGTTTTTCTTTGCAGGATGGCGAGTCTTTGTAGTCTGTCATTTGCTCAAGCAATTGATAGCTGTCGCTGAGCTGCATTTTGCTGCGCTCTTTTTCCATCGCCTGGACAGCCTGCTGGCTGAAGGCGGCAGAATCATCGGTGATCACCGGGTTAAAGGTGGGATCCATAGTGCCCATTTTTTCCTGATGATGAACTGGAACATCGCACCCCGGGAATGCGCCGGTGACAAAGAACTGCGCCGTAGCAACCGTACGCTGTAGGCTATTCGCATAGGTATAGACCGTGTCCGGAGCCGGACATTCGCCCGTTTTTACCATCCCTTGCTCTGCCAGCCACTCACGCATGTAGTGACCCATATAGACTTCCAGCACGCCGCCTTTGGTGGTGAGTTGCCCGCCAGGAACATCCCATTCCGGCCATTGTTTAGGTGTGGACTGCTCAAGAACGCTGCCGTTATTGGCTAAAGGTGCACGTAAGTTATGCCGACTCATCATCAATACTTGCTGAAGCTGGTAGCCTTCCGGCGCGGTCTGCGCGTACGCGGCGCCTGACACTAATACAGCCCCTGCCACGGCTGCGGCGATTAACGATTTATTCATCCCTACGACCTCTTGTTGTTATCAATCACAACAGAGTGTGACAGAAACAGGACATTTTTCCGGGAACGCTTTCGCAAAACAGGGCATCTACCGTGTTGTTTTAATACCGAACTCGCTATTGAGTTTACGGATCCCTGGTGGGGTAAAGGTGACATGGCGACTACCGGTCTGCGTTTTAATCCACTTTTGTTCGGTAAACCAACGTAACAGCGTTGCGCCAAGCACGCCGCCAGGATGGTAACGTCGCTCACTCCAGTCCAGACAACCGCAGGCTAATTTCCGCCGTGACGAGCCGGTAAAGAGGACGATCCCCATTTCCGTCAGTTTTTCCTGCCCGAGTTCAGTTAGCGTTTCACCATCCGGCGTTAACCACTGACGGGAAACGAACGTGTCAAACAGTCTCACCGCCACTTCTCCGGCGAGATGGTCGTAGCAGGTGCGGGCATGCCGCAAACTTAGGGGCGTGGTGATTTTTCGAGGGGGAGATGTCGCCCACGCCACCCCCATCAGTCGTTCCAGCAGTTCAGCAATCTCCGCGCTTGCGAGGCGAAAATAACGATGCCTTCCCTGAGCGAGCGCCACCACAAAATGTTGTTCGCACAAACGCGCCAGATGCGCGCTGGCGGTCGAAGCGGATACATCCGCTACGGCGCTAAGTTCGGTCGCGGTCCAGGCGCGGCCATCCATCAGCGCACACAGCATACGCGAGCGCGATTTATCGGCCATGACTGCCGCAGTGAGCGCCATGCGCGACTCCAGCTCGCCCTCTTCTTCCTTTAACATCACGGATGCCATAGTGACCTCGTTGGCGCTAAATATCTGAATTAACGATGCCATGAAAACGCGCTAAAGTCACCGAAGGGTCACGCCGCACGCACCATCATCTCTACACCCAGTCCAAGCAAACACAACAGAAAACAGCGTTTAAACACCAGCGGAGATATAACCCGTCGCACACGAGTCCCCATCCACTGACCAATCAGCGCAGGCACAATGGCCAACGCCGATAAGCTCAGCGACTGTGCGGGCAGCGCATTGTGCCACCACAGTCCGAGCGCCAGCGCCAGCGTTGAAAATGTGAAAGAGATCCCCAGCGCCTGCACCAGTTCATCTTTCTCAAAACCCAGGGATTGGATCCAGGGCACCGCAGGCATCACAAATACGCCGGTTCCGCCGGTCAGCAAGCCGGTAACGAATCCAACAACAAGGGAGTATGGTTTTTCACGGTGCGCGGCCACCGCGATCGTCTTACCCGCCAACGTCCAGATGGCGTAAGCCACCAGCGCTACGCCGAGCGCAAACTGGGTACGGGCCGTGTCGCCGCCGGTAATCCAGGCGCTGGCAAGCAGGGTCGCTACCACTACCGTCAACAGCATAGGCCACAGCCGTTTGAGTAATCTGCGTGTATTACCACCGCCGCCAAACTGGAACAAATTACTTATAAGCGAGGGTAAGAGCAGCATTGCCGCCGCGGCAACCGGCGAAATAAGCGATCCGAGGATCCCCATCGCCACGGTGGGTAACCCCATACCGGTGACCCCTTTCACCATGCCGGCGAGGACAAATGTGGCGGCAATCATCATTACCAGAGAAGGTCCAAACGCTACAGAACTCGTCATATTGCACTTTCCTGCAAAGAGAAGGTGACTCATTCTGAACATCAATCACTCTGCTTGCTTCGCCAGACAACGAAATATGTCCTCCCGTTTTAGCGGCGGCAGCATAAAAAAATGCCGGGTTTCCCCGGCACGAATATCAGAACGTTTTCGCCCACCACAACCGAAGCTTCATGCCCCAGTAGCTGGTCCAGCCGCTGGTTGTAGACACCACCCGGCCTTGCGACATTACCACCAGCGTGGGCGTGACGCTGATTGCCCAACTGCGGGAAATTGCCCCGTTTGCATCATTGATGACCGGAAAGTCCACGCCTTTTCGCGACAGCCAGCGGGATACCTCAGCTTCATTACCGGAGCGTAGCGCAATGGTCATCACGTTTTCCCCTTGCGAACGCAGCCTGGCGACTTCCGGCGTCGTGAAGCGACACACGCCGCACCAGCTGGCCCAGAAATAGAGCAATACTGGCTCGTGTTGACTCAGCGCCGCCAGCGTGACGGTTTCACCATCCAGCGTTTGTAAAGGTGTGCTGTCAAAAGAGGCAGGGAGCTGCGGGGCACGCCAGGCATCCATCAGCAACATCACACCGGCCAACAACGCCAGTAAGATCAGCCCTTCGCGCAGCCAGCGGCGCAGTTTACTGACCATTGGCTGCCGCCAGTTTTTCTTTTACGACGTCCTCAAGCGTTTCCCATGGTACTGCGCCCGGAATGAGTTCATCGCCAATAATCGTTGCAGGAGTACCTTGCACCCCGACCAGTCGCGCCAGTTGCAGATTCGTACTCAGGGTTTCAGCGCTTTGCGCGTCCAGCGTCACCGGAGTGGCACCCGCTTTTTCCTGGGCCTGCTTGATACTCACGTCAGTATGATAGCCCTTCTTCTGCATCAGCTTTTCATGCAGCGCCAGAAACTGTTGCGGATGCTGATGCCAGGTGGTCAGCACGGTCCGCGCCGCCAGTTCCGAACTTTTCCCTTTAAATGGCAGCGGTTTAATGACCACCGCCACGTCAGGGTATTTCTGCACAATTTTCTCCAGCATCGGATCGAGCTGTTTGCAGTATGGACAGTTGTAATCGGTAAAGTTTATCAGCGTCAGTTTCGCCTGCTTTGCACCAATTCGTGGGCTGTTGGGATCGTTAAACAGGGCTTCCTGAATAAGCGCTTCGATTTGTTTTTCCTGCTCCGGGGTAAATGGCGCAGGCTCTTTCGCCACGCTGACGGCGGAAAACAGGCTTAACAACAGAACAATCATCATCTTCATGGGGTGACTCCTTTAGCATCATTCAACATTTGCAGTACCGCATCGCGGGTTAACAACGTTGGCAACGCCTGACCTTCCGGCAGACCGGGGCCATAAATTTGGTTATACGGCACAGCAACCTGGCCGCGTTTTTTCAAAAATTCGGTGATGGCTTCAGAAGGGAGCGTCCAGTCGCCGCGCAGCGCCACAACATCCGGCTGCTGCAGCGCGGCCTGGACGTCATCTTTATGCAAGACGTTGTATTTATTTACCTTACAGGTAATACACCAGTCCGCCGTGACGTCAATAAACACACGCTTGTGTTGCGCCAGCGCCTCTTCAATCGCCTGCTCGCTAAGTGGCTGCCAGTTCACGCTCTCTTTAGCGCTACTTTGCCCTGCCAGCCCTAAATGCGGGAGCAGCAATGTCGCCAGCCAGATAGCCGAACCCAGCATCATCACGCCGAGCAGACGCCGCAGGATATTCATCCAGCGCCCCGGTCGCGGCAGGCGCAGCGCCAGACCGGGACGCAGGGCCACCAGCAGCCACGGCAGGCTCATCCCCAGACCTAGCGCGATAAACAGTCCCCACAGCGTCGGCAATGAGGCCGTCAGCGCCACCGCCACCGCCGTGCCCAGAAACGGGGCGCTGCATGGCGTGGCGAGCAGGGTCGCAAATGCGCCTTGCCAGAAATGTCCCGCCAGGCCGTTGCCGCCATGAGTCGCCAGCGTGGTGGTCATCGCTGAAGGCAAGCGGAACTCAAACCACCCGAACAGGCTGGCGCTGAACGTCAGCATCACCAGTACCATGACACCGATGAACCACGGATTCTGGAACTGGATCCCCCAGCCAAGCGCCTGATTGGTTAACCGCAGTACCGTCATCAATAGCGCCAGCGCCATAAAGGAGACCAGTATTCCGGCTACCGATGCGAGGAATTGACGGCGAATCTGGCGGCGGCTTTTTTCCTCAACCAGTAAAATCGAACCCAGCTTCATACCCAGCACCGGTAACACGCAGGGCATCAGGTTGAGAATCAACCCGCCCAGTAACGCCATTAGCGCCACCTGCCACAGCGGAAGCGAAGCGTTATCGATGGCTGGCGCTTCGCCAATAGCAAGACGGCTTTCCTGCGCCACGCCATTATCAGCCAAAACCAGCGTGACCGACTTACCGCGCAGATCCGGCGCGCCTTCCCCCCAGCCATCATGGACAGGTACCGTGGCGCGTAGCGTTTCCCCGTCAACCTGGATTTGCGGCATACCAAAATCCGCATCATCTACGGTATCCAGATACAGCCCAGGCGCAGTCCAGCCTCCGGCGCGCTGCGCCTCAACGACCAGTTCTCCAGCGCGCGCCCCGGCATGAAGAGAATCAGTCAGGCCACTGGCGAGCGGGATCTGCCCCATCGCCTGAGCATAGTCATGCGCAAAAGTCGGATCCTCGGCGGTGGGCGTCACGGAAAAAGAAAAATCCGTCAACAGGCAAACGTTGCTACAGGTGGATAGTGTCAACACGCCGCTAAGCGTGGCGGGCGATCTGCCGCGCACCATCATCGGGAACGTCACCCGATCGTGATACCCCTGGGTGGTGATATTGGCGACCTCAAAACGCGCAGGGGTTGGCCAGAACCAGTCGACCGTCGGCATTTCGCCCTTCCAGGCGATAGACGGCGCAACGCCCCCCTCCCCCGGCGAACGCCAGTAGGTTTTCCAGCCATCTTCCAGTTTAACATCCAGCAGCAGACGGGTTTCACCGGCGGCTGAGGTATCGGCGCGTAATCGCACGCTGGCGTGATCGTTATCGGGTGAACGTAGCCAGCCGGGGTCAGCCGCCCAGGATACGGGCAGCCAGAGTAATAACAGACAGAGCAGCGCCTGCCTGAAAACAGTCATCATAGTTTTTCTCCGTGAATAATTATCTAACAGTCAGCAACGGCTGTTCTGTCATTCACGGAAGACGCAAAATCGGAGATGTACCCTGAGAGTGGGCGGCGAGATGGCTCGCGGTGGGAAAAAAGGTAAACGAAACGCCCGCACTGGCGCCAGTAGCGACAGCAGCAGACACAGCGCCAGAATAATGCCCTCAAACAGTACCGGCGGCGCAGCCAGTAACGACTTCGCGCTCAGTTCACAAGGGGTAACCGGGGCAGCCTCATCAGGTTGCGCTTGTTCGCTTGTGACAACGCTGGTGGCAACGGTGTTCATCTGCAACGCGTGCAGGCCCGCCATGCGTTGCGCGGTGCAAACCATCACCACAACACATGCCAGACAGAGGAACCACCATCCCAGCCGTTGACGTTTCGCCATTCTACCCTCACTGATTGATGCGGGTTATCTTAACCACTCGCCAGGTTTTAGCAACCTTTGCGCTGTAAAGTTAT
The DNA here is from genome assembly GCF_005281255.1 of Citrobacter sp. wls708. NCBI lineage: Bacteria > Pseudomonadati > Pseudomonadota > Gammaproteobacteria > Enterobacterales > Enterobacteriaceae > Citrobacter > Citrobacter sp. wls708. Next base: position 114,416 of record NZ_SZXE01000001.1, on the reverse strand, counting down.
GTCCTGTTATTTGAAGGTCATACACGCCCTCGCGCAATAAAAACACTATATGTGAAATGATTATTCATCATATTTTCAGCATTACTTATTACAATATAACATTGCGGATTAAATACCCCCTTAAAATGTTACGCCAGTTATTATTCATTATTTATAAAGGGTACCCGATAATATTTAACACCAGCAGAAAAAAGACACTTCGAATGTACTGCCATGTATTGATGCGTAAATGAAAGTAAGGTTCAGCACATTTTCAATGTGAGTATCGTATTATAGCGTAACGTAATGGACACCCGTTCATTTCAAGAACAACATGTTTAATAAATGTTATTTAGAGTATATGGAAATGAAAAAATATTTATTACCCCTGATTGGATTACTTTTCACAGTTAGCGCTCAGGCGGCAACATTTACCGACGGCAAAGAATTTATTTCACTGGAAAAACCCGTCGCTACAGCACCGGCGGCGCTGAAGTTTTTCTCGTTTTACTGCCCTTCATGCTATCAATATGATGAAGTGTTTAAAGTGACTGATAACGTGAAAAAAGTTCTGCCTGCTGATGTCAAACTCACCGAGTATCACGTCGATTTTTTAGGCCCTTTGGGGCAAGACATGACGCATGCCTGGTCCGTCGCCATCCTCCTGAACGTGGAGGACAAAGTGAAACCATTGCTTTTTGATGCCGTGCAGAAAAAACAAACGATTAAGACAGCAGACGATATTCGTAACGTATTTATCAACGCCGGCGTCAGCGCCAGCGATTATGATGCTGCGTGGAATAGCTTTGCCGTGAAATCACTCACCGCCAAACAACAGGAAATGGCTAAAGCTGTGGATTTAAAAGGTGTACCTGCCATTTTTATTAACGGTAAATATATGATCAATCCGAAGGGACTGAAATCAGATGACCTTAATTCTTTCGTACAGAACTATGCAGACACGGTCCGCTTCCTGATGACCAAATCCTGATATTTCGCTAATCCGACTATTCGCACCACACAACAGACGCCACCACCTTGCAACGCGCTGTTGGTGGTGCGACGCCAGCATCGTTTATACCGATATCCTTTCTTCCCGGTTGGCATTCGCCGTTATCAGGATTACCCTAAACTTAGCGGTGACACCTTTTGTCAGGGTTCACCTTCTGCAAGTGTTGATTTACACGAGAGAACGCTATGGAATTAAAGGATTATTACGCCATTATGGGCGTGAAACCGACAGACGATCTCAAGACAATCAAGACCGCCTATCGTCGACTCGCCCGTAAATACCATCCTGATGTCAGCAAAGAGCCTGACGCAGAGGCCCGGTTCAAAGAGGTCGCTGAAGCCTGGGAAGTACTGAGTGATGAACAGCGACGCACCGAGTACGACCAGTTGTGGCAGCACCGCAACGACCCTCAGTTCAACCGTCAATTCCAGCAAGGAGAGAATCAAAACTACAGCGCCGAAGATTTCGACGATATTTTCTCCTCCATTTTTGGTCAGCATGCACACCACACGCGACAGCGCCATGCCAGCCGCGGACACGATATTGAAATTGAAGTTGCCGTATTCCTTGAAGAAACGCTCACTGAGCACAGCCGCACTATCAGTTACAACCTGCCGGTTTACAATGCCTTCGGCATGGTTGAACGGGAAATTCCCAAAACGCTCAACGTGAAAATCCCGGCAGGCGTGGGCAACGGTCAGCGTATCCGTTTGAAAGGCCAGGGTACCCCTGGTGAAAACGGAGGGCCGAATGGTGATTTGTGGTTGGTGATTCATATCGCACCGCACCCACTGTTTGATATCGTCAATCAGGATCTGGAAGTTGTCGTTCCCGTAGCACCGTGGGAAGCTGCTTTGGGCGCGAAAGTGACCGTACCTACGCTGAAAGAAAGCATCCTGTTAACCATCCCTGCGGGCAGTCAGGCCGGGCAGCGGTTACGCATTAAAGGCAAAGGTCTGGTGAGTAAAAAACATACCGGCGATTTGTACGCGGTGATCAAAATCGTGATGCCGCCGAAACCTGACGACAACACAGCCACCCTGTGGCAACAGCTGGCAGATGCACAAAAGACCTTTGATCCGCGCAAAGAGTGGGGGAAAGCATAATGGCTAACGTCACTGTCACCTTTAGCATTACCGAATTTTGTCTGTACACCGGTGTATCAGAAGAGGAACTGCATGAGATTGTCGGCTTAGGGGTGATTGAACCCCATGAAGACGAGACCTTTGACGATCATGCCCTGACCGTAATGCGACGCGCAATGCGCCTGCGCCAGGAGCTGGAGCTTGACTGGCCGGGAATCGCCGTTGCGCTGACATTGTTAGAAGAGAACGCGCAGTTGCGTCAGGAAAACCGTGTGTTGCGCCAACGCCTGTCTCGCTTTATCGCGTATTCATGATAAGACCCGGTTGACCGGGACTGCCTGAAATAGCTATCGCCGCAGGTCACAAACCACATCGGATAGTAGACGTTGACCCAGAATGCATGGCGGTTCCTGATTGCACCAGGAACCGCCATCTGTTACTGCTGTTTTGTTTCTTGCAGATCCTTACGCAATTTCTTCACGTCGTCTGCCGTTACCGCTGGCGCGTTGTTACCCCAACTGCTGCGCACAAAGGTCAGCAGTGAGGCCACCTGTTTGTCATCCAGACGCCAGGCGAAATCCGGCATGGTTAGCCCGGTGGGCGCATCCTGCGTGACCGCCATTTGCCCTCCCCGCAGCACCACGCTGATTAACGATGACGGATCGTCGCTCAGCACCGCGGAGTTATGCGCCAGCGCCGGGAAGGTTTTCGCATATCCCTGACCATCAATACGGTGACAGGCCGAACAGTTATCCATATATTCCTGCGCGCCGGGTTTACTCATGTCGCCCTTAATCAGCGCCAGTGACGTTTCAGTATCGGCTTTTGGCGCCACGGCCTGCGGATCGGAAGATTTCAGCGACTTCAGATACACGGCCACCGCGGCAAGATCGTCATCGCTCAGATGCTGAGTACTGTGCGCCACTACGTCAGTCATGGAACCAAATGCCGCGCTGTTATCGGTGCGACCGGTCTTCAGGAATTCGGTAATTTCCTGCGCCGACCAGCGACCCAGCCCGCTTTTCACGTTTCCGGTGAGATCTGGTGCATGCCAGCCCTCCAGCGTACCGCCGGTCAGATAAGCAGCCCCATTCTGATCCAGTGCTTTTTCCTGAAAACCGATCCCGCGCGGCGTATGACAGGTTCCGCAGTGCGCCAGCCCCTGCACCAGATAAGCGCCACGATTCCACTGCGCGCTCTGAGCACCATCCGGCATAAAGACCGCATCATCATGAAATATTCCATTCCAGATGGACAACGGCCAGCGCATACTTAGCGGCCAGGGAATATCGCTATCGCGATTCTGCTGTTTTACCGCGGGCACCTGCTGCATAAAAAAGTCATACAGGATATGCATGTCCCGATCGGTAATTTTGGCATAGGAGGTATACGGCATAGCGGGATAGAGATTGCGCCCATCCTTCGCCACCCCTTCACGTACCGCTTTGACAAAATCTTCGTAGCGATAGTTACCGATGCCGGTCTCTTTATCCGGCGTAATATTGGTTGAGTAGACCGCTCCGATTGGCGTACTCATTTTAAGGCCGCCAGCGTAAGCCTTGCCGCCCGCAGCGGTATGACAGGCGACGCAATCGCCAGCCGCCGCCAGCTGTTCTCCCTGGCTAAAACTCTGGCTGGTGGTTCCGGCCTGAACGGCGGAGGCCAGTAAAGCCAGCGGCAGTACCGGGAGCAACGCTTTCCATTGAATCGTCATGTTAATCCCTCCCTTATGCCTGAACCAACGGACCTGGGTTTGCCAGATACTGTGTACGAATCGCATGCGCGGCAAACAGCGCCGTCGCGCCAACGATCCCCGTCGGGTTATAGGCCAGGTTTTGCGGGAAGCAACAGGCCCCCAGGACAAAGACGTTGGGCACATCCCAGCTCTGCATGTATTTATTCACCACGCTCGTTTTAGGGTTATCACCCATGAGTGCGCCGCCGGTGGTATGGGTCGACTGATAGGGACGCACGTCATAATGCGCATCCATCTTTTTGAAGCCCATTTCATAATGTGGAGGGTTGATTTTCTTAACGATCTGTTCCGCTTTCGTACCGATAAAATGCGTCATTTTCAGCTCATTCGGCTGCCAGTCGAAGGTCATACGCAACAGCGGCTGCCCATGCAGATCTTTATAGGTTGGATCGAGATCCAGATAGCACTGTTTGTAGGGCATCACCGAACCGGATGACCCTACGTTCATCGTGTGCAGGTAGCTCTCTTTAATGGCTTTCTTCCAGCCGCTGCCCCACTTCGGCGCATCTTTTGGCGTAGACATCTGCTGGATTGGGCGTCCACCTGTGATGGTGGCGGAAATTGTCGCGCCACCGACAAATCCCAGTTTGCTGTGATCAAAGTTCTCAGCATTAAAATCATCTATAAACATTCCGGTAGTCCCGGTCGCGGCAAACGGATTAAAATCATGATCCTCATTAAAAAACAATGAGATGCCGCCATTCATCTGGTAGGCATAATTGCGCCCGACCACGCCTTCTCCGGTTACCGGATCATAAGGCTTACCGATTTTCGATAGCAGCAGTAGCCGCACGTTGTGCAATTGGAAAGCGCTCAACACAACCAGGCTGGCCGGTTGCTCCACCTCTTGTCCATTGGCGTCAATATAGGTGACCCCTGTCGCCTTCTTCCCCGTCGAGTCGGTGTTAACCCGCAATACCTGAGATTCAGTACGCAGCTCGAAGTTGTTATATTGCTTCAGCGCAGGCAACACGCAGGATTGCGGAGAGGCTTTAGAGTAGTTAAAGCAGCCAAAACGTTCGCAAAATCCACAGTAGTTACACACGCCGAGCTGGACGCCATAAGGGTTGGTAAACGGTTCGCTACAGTTGGCAGCCGGAACCGGAAACGGGTGGTACCCCAGCTCTTTAGCCGCCTTGCTGAACAGTATTCCAGAGTATTGTTGTTTCAGCGCTTTCGTCGGATAGGGGTTCCGCCGTTCAGCCTCGAAGGGGTTACCACCTTCCATAATCTGGCCTTGCACATTGCCCGCCTGTCCGGCGGTACCGCAAATTTTCTCGTACTTATCGAAGAATGGCTCCATCTCCTGATACGTAAACGGATAGTCCTGCACCGTCATATCTGCCGGAATAAAATCTGCGCCATATTTTTCGATGACCGTACTGCGCATCTTGAGATCGGCTTCCAGCGGGCGCCAGAGCATCCCGTTCCAGTGCACGCCAGCGCCGCCAACACCGTCTCCCGGCAGGAAGGAACCAAATCGACGATACGGTAAGGCGATATCTGACTGCGTATGGCGCACGGTTACCGTCTCTTTCGACGCATTCTGGAACAGCTTCAGCCGTATACCGTAGGTAAGTTCATCCGCGATACGCGGATAGGCAAAATCAGGATATGTGTCGCGCGCTTCACCGCGCTCAAGCGCCAGAATCTTCAGCCCGCTCTCCGCGAGTTCCATCGCCATTAGCGAACCGGTCCAGCCAAAGCCCACGATAACCACATCTACAGGTTCTTTTTTAATTGTCATGGTTATACGCTCCTCTTCCCTGAAATGCTTACCGGTCCCAGTGGATACGGCTTACCAGGGTTATCCATCACCTGCTGATAGTCAGCACGCGCCCCCGGGAATCCGATCAGTTTCCACGATGCCATTGTCTTATTGCCTCCGTGCAGCGGATCGGCCAGGTATCCCTCTTTGGTGTTTTCCAGCATCTGAGTGAAGAAGATTTTCCCCGGCACGTTTTCAAAAGTCAGCGTTCCGCTTTCCAGTTGGCGCAGAACCTCTTCCTGCTGGGGATGGGTCAGTTCGGCAAAGTGTTTCTGCTGCTTCTCCAGGCACCACTGATTCACGGCCTTTATGCCACGGCGCCAGGTTTCGCGAGGAACCAAATGAGACTGATAGCCAAGCTCCGGAACGGCGTCAGCAAAGGGCCCCTGCATATACCACAGATGCCCGTAGCCATAAGGCAACTCCATCTGTTTATCAATAAATACCGGTACGCCCTCGCTCACCGCCCCGGGGCCGTACTCATCTGCGGGGATCAGTCGATCGACCGCCGCCAGGACAAACATCCACTCATCGTTATTAAAAAAACGCGGAACATACTGGGCTGATACGCCTTCAGAAGATGCGGATGCTGCGGAGGTGCTCAGGGTAACCAGACTGCCGCCCATGGCAGTCAGAGGGATAATTGCCAACGTTTGCTGTAAAAAACGCCGCCTCGAGGGAACGCCCTCATTTTCGTTATTGCTCATAAAACATTCCTGTATTTGCTTTATTAATAAGTCAAATCAATCAACAGTTATCTGGCTAATAATTCCCATGTTTATCAATTAAAGTAAAAATAATCGCCTTATTTTGTTAACGCAAGGATAGGAAATGTTGCTTTTTATGAGAAAAACAGAGGGTTACTGGTAACAAAATGGAGATAGTATAATTTAATATGTTGATTTAAAGAGGGAAATGCATTCATCAAATCAATTTAACCCAGCAGAAAGGATGCTAAAGATTATCCAGATAAAATTGATATAGATCAGTTCAGAAGAATAGACAGGGCTACCAATGCAATAGGTAGCCCAAGTTGTCCGGAAAGCTACCGCTTGTATGACCGCTGATGAGGTGTTGATGTAATATGCACCCAGAATTTCGGCAACCCCTTTTCATGTTTGGCGGAAGCGTAGAGATTCGAACTCTAGAACCCTTTCGGGTCGCCGGTTTTCAAGACCGGTGCCTTCAACCGCTCGGCCACGCTTCCAATGAGGCGCACTATAAACATCCCGAACGGACCTGTAAAGTACCAATGTGTTCGTTTGCCTGAAAAACAGCCAAAATAGTGTTAATCGACTGAAATAAAAACAAATTGGCCATTTATTCAGCACAAATAGCGGCTACCACGCTTAATGTTTTTTGATGTACATATCTTTGGTGTAGTAATTTCCGCGGTTATCCGGCGCAAATCCTCCTACCCACGGCTTCACCAGATGAGTGCGAACATAGTGATAAATCGGAATAGCAGGTACATCCTCACCTAACAGATCTTCAGCCTGCTGGTAGTCTTTACCTCGCTCTTCCAGTGAACTTGCTTTCGCTGCATTATGCATCGCTTCATCAAAGGCGGGGCTACTGTACCCGGTGGTATTCTCACTGTCCCCGGTGCGGAAAATATTGAGGAAACTAGAGGCATCGTCATAGTCGGCTATCCACGCATAGCGCACAATGTCAAAATTACCGGTGTGCATAGTATCCAGCATGGTTTTCCATTCCTGATTTTGCAGCTTCACCTCAACGCCAAGATTTTTCTTCCACATTGACGATGCGGCAATCGCAATACGCTGGTGCGTTTCGAAGGTGTTGTAGAGCAGATTTAAGCTCAGCGGATGGTCAGGACCATACCCGGCCTCCGTGAGCAGTTTTTTAGCTTCAGCAATGCGTTTGTCGAGTGGCCACGACGCATACTCTGGCGCATGCAGTTGTACCCCACCTATTTCAGGCTGGCTGATAACCCACGCCGCACGTTGCCCCTGGCCCATCACCTTTTGCGCAATGATGTCTTTATCCAACGCCATATTCAGCGCCCGACGCACGCGCGGGTCATTAAAGGGCGCTCTGGTCGTATTGAACTGATAGTAATAGGTTGAAAGCTGAGGCGAGACATGGAGTTCATCGCCCATGGTCTTTTTCAACTGTGCAAACTGATTGACCGGTACGCTATACACAATGTCAATCTCACCCGCCTTATAGCGGTTCACGTCAGCAGACTCTGAACTAATGGGCAGGTAAGTGACTTTATTAATGACCGTGTGCCGATCGTCCCAGTAATGCGGGTTACGCTCGGCAACGATGCGCTCATTGACCACCCACTGCGATAATTTGTACGCTCCGCTGCTGACAATATGCTCTGGGCGGGTCCACTTATCGCCAAAACGGCCAATCAGCACTTTATCGAGCGGGACCAACGACGGGTGCGCCAGCATCGCCAAAAATGCCGCTGTCGGTTGCGTTAAGGTAATTTCCAGCGTGGTATCATCCAGGGCCTTGACCCCTAGCGTAGCGGGATCTTTGTTACCCTGAGCAATATCGACCGCGTTCGCCACGTGCATATTGCCCAGATACGAGGCATATGGTGAAGCCGTTTGCGGCGAGACCAGGCGCTGCCAGCTCCAGACGACATCCTGTGCGGTGATAGCCGATCCATCCGACCAGGTTATGCCCGGACGTAAATGAAAGGTCCAGACGGTGTTACCTTTATTCTCCCAGGAGGCGGCAAGACGGGGTTCAATAGACCCATCCGGCTTAACCGCTACCAGTCCGTCGAACATATCGCTGATTAAATTAAACTCCACGTTGCTTTCGACTTTATGCGGATCCAACGACGCCGGTTCGCTGCCGTTGTTTCTGACCAGTTCCTGTTTTTCTGCAAGTACTGTTCCTGCCGGAACATTTGCAGCCCTCGCCGCGCCGTTTACCGACATCAAACAGACAGTCAACAGCGTAAATGTAAATCTCTTCGTTTTATCTTGAGTCATTCCCTTTACCTTATTGCTCTGTTTATGATGACACCGCTGTCACTGTCAGAGAGAAACGGGAATTACGCAATATTTTTCAGTAACCTGGCCGATATCTAACAGGCATTTTTACACATACAGTGCTAACATCTGATTCGGGAGCTTTTGCTGAAATAATATGCTTAAGCCTGGCGGGTTAAACTGCGTAAAGATGGGTAAAACCGCTGTGTCATTCCCCTTGATTTCATTATCCTTCATCATTAATTACATCTGTCATAAGAGAGTGACTCATGGATCGTATTATTAGTTCTTCGCGCGATCGTACATCGCTACTCAGCACACATAAGGTGCTGCGTAACACCTATTTCCTGCTCAGCCTGACGCTGGCGTTTTCGGCGATCACCGCGACCGCCAGTACGGTGCTGATGCTGCCTTCTCCGGGACTGATCCTGACGCTGGTGGGTATGTATGGTCTGATGTTCCTGACCTATAAAACGGCGGATAAACCCGTTGGTATTCTGTCAGCTTTCGCTTTTACCGGCTTCCTGGGCTACATTCTGGGGCCAATTCTGAATACCTACCTGTCTGCAGGTATGGGTGACGTTATCGGCATGGCGCTGGGTGGTACGGCGCTGGTCTTCTTCAGTTGCTCTGCGTATGTGCTGACCACACGGAAAGATATGTCCTTCCTCGGCGGGATGCTGATGGCAGGTATCGTGGTTGTGCTGATCGGTATGGTTGCGAATATCTTCCTGCAACTGCCGGCACTGCATCTGGCGATCAGCGCGGTGTTTATTCTGATTTCTTCAGGCGCAATCCTGTTTGAAACCAGCAATATCATCCGTGGCGGTGAAACCAACTACATCCGCGCCACTGTTAGCCTGTACGTTTCGCTGTACAATATCTTCGTCAGCCTGCTGAGCATTCTGGGCTTCGCCAGCCGCGATTAAGCAGCATCACTGATACGAAAAAAGAGAATGCCAATGGCATTCTCTTTTTTTATACCTTATTCACTCCGGCAGATATAGGTAGGATAACGCCGGTCCTGAATCAGCCACACGGCGGGTGAAAGTTCAGAAATCGTCAGGTAGTAGCGAGCGGTCGGCCAGGCGAAGCTTCCCCACTGGGCATCGGGGGTATTGTCATTGTGTCGACGCCAGGTTTTGGTGTAACTCAATACAATGACGTTGTCATCGTCCCGCCGCTCCCACGTAAAGTCTACATCCCTGTCAATAATCAAATTTTGCCCCCCAGCTCTTGCCGCACCTTTGTAGGTGGTCAAGCCTGTACCGTCCCGATGAAAATAGAACTGGGCAATGGTATTGACCTTCACTTCACTTGTTTTTCCCTCATTGCGCGTAAAGTTAAATTCAGTGCTGCAGGCCAGCACATCACTTTTGCCGACCGCGCCGCAATAGTAAAACAGCGCCAGCGCGCCGCCAACCACAGCACCGCCCAATCCAAAAAGAAGCCTTATTTTCATTTTTCGGCCCCACTTTTATAGCGAATAGTCTTGCACAGGCTGGTTTTACTGACCGGGCAGGCACCAATGAACATTTCATCGGCAGTGGCGAGCGAAAAACGAGCGCTGAAATAATAAATATCGTACTCCTCGCGCTCACAAGCCACGTTATTGGCCTCCAGTCGCTCGGCTAATTTCGAGAGCACTAACGGTCGTCCATGATCGTTGATAATCCAGACACTACAACGTGCGATTTTTTCCTCGACCGGCTTTAATTTCGCCGGAACGGTTATCTCCTGCGGGCGGCTAAGGTAAATGCCCGCCCCCAACGCTGCGACGATCAATGTCGCTATAATCAACCACCTTTTCAGGTAAGTGCGCCGGGGCTGTATGTCTGGTTGCATGGAAGGGGATTGCGGCTCAGCGGTTTGAATGTTCTCATCAGGCTGAAAAATCACATCGGCATCAAAACGGAATCCATAGCGCGGGACAGTGACAATAAATTCGTGCCCCTCTCCCAGAGACTGGAAGCTTTTACGCAGTTCGCTTACCGCTTTATTAAGATTATTTCCGGATGGCGTAAAGCCAAACTCTTCCCATACGCGAGTGATCAATTCCTCCCGGCTCAGGTCGCGTCCTCGGTGTTTAATAAATTCCTGTAAAAGACGAACGGCTGGCGCCGAAAGTGTTAATACAGTCTCAGGTTGTCCAACAAGGCTTATTGCATGTGCTTCAGGATCAAATAACAACGAATTATTGCATATAAAAAACATCTTTTATTCTCGGCTGTAACCGCATGCTTTTTATTCCCTGGTACATCGACATGAAAACCACCTCCTGATCTGCTTGTTTTTTCATCAGAAGGAATTTTCTTCCCATCCTTGGTCGCGGTATTTTCGCTTAACTATACAACCTTAAAGCCAAAAAAGCAGGATAAAAAACTGTATATAACGAGTTAACTAATACAAATTTTCACAAACCGCTGTTCTGGTTAAAGTTTCCCTGCCCTGAAGCGATACGAAAGCAGACGGTGTCCTGGTGTTAACGCGCCGCCTTTAAACTCAGAGCAGGCAGACTGATTGTGAAACAGAAAAAAAGAGTGAGCATGACAACCGCCTTTTATGTCGCCGCGCTGTCATTGCCATTTTTCTCAGAAATGACAATGGCCAATATGAGCGTGTATCCCATGGAACTGAATGTAGACAGTTCCGGTGCGGCGCAAATTAAGGTGGCTTCAAAAACGGATGATATTCAGTTCATTCGGGTGAGGCAAAAGAAAATTCTTAATCCCGGCACAGCTCAGGAAAAAGAAATTGACGTGGCGTCATGGAAAGAAGATGGCGTGGTGGTTACGCCCGAAAAATTTGCCCTCGCGGCCGGCGCGATGCGCGTAGTTCGTCTGGTATCACTTATGCCTCCGAAAAAAGAGACCACCTGGCGCGTCTATTTTGAAGGGGTAAAACAACCAGACAGCATTATTCCGGGCAAGGCAGAAAGCCCTGCCGCGATGGCGACATTGGGCGTCAACGTGATTTGGGGCGCACTGGTCCATATTGCTCCAGAAGAAAACGTAATTTCACTGTCGTTCGACCCTCGCCGCGGGACGTTAAAAAACAATGGCACGCTGCGTGTACCGCTCAGAGAGATTGGTATTTGTGATGCAAATTCATCGTGTAAATGGATAAAAGAAGACGCGACGATTTATCCGGATACTGAACGGAAATTAAAAACACTCACAATGAGCCATGGCCAGAAATATAAATTCCGCTACTTCAACTGGGTAAATAAAACCGCTGAAGAAGCTGACTTACCCGTCGTGCAATAACACGACATCACAGTAAAAACCCACGTAGTTCGTTGAAAGAGCCAAGGTGCTCATTTGTAAATATGGAGATATCAATGCGTAAGTATATTAAACCTCTGATGATCGTTGCCGCGATGACCTCGTCCTTTAGCGCGCTGGCAATTCAAAAAGATATTACCGTTAACGCCAGCGTTGACTCACAGTTGGATATGACCCAGGCCGATAACACGCCGCTGCCGGCCAGCATCGACATGCAGTACCTGCCTGGTCGTGGTCTGGAAAGCTACCGTCTTAACACCAAGGTGTGGTCTAACTCCGCCACCAGCAACGTCAAAGTGCGCCTCGTTAGTGCGGCAAAACTCACCAACACGGATGGTGACCAGATTGTACCGATGACGGTCATTCTGGGTGATAAAACACTGTCTACCACCGATGCTGAATTTACCGGAACTGAACTGTTCCCTGGCAGCATTGAAAACGGTTCCGCAGTACTGCCGCTGACCATTTCGCAAACCACCAAAGGCATTCTGAAAACCGGTCAGTACAGCGGCGTTGTCAGCCTGATGCTGACGCAGGCGACAACCACGGAAGGCGGTGCGTAACACCACAGTACCTAAGGAATAACGTCAGAGGGTGCCCACCCTCTGACGTCAGGATGATGTCGAGGCTCGGTCATGGCGTTTCACAGAAATACTCTCCTCTTAGTTGCTTTGTTACCCGCATCCATCCAACTCGCCTGCGCAGAGATGGCCGTCCCGGCAGGTTTTGAAGATCTGGCGAAAACACAGCGCCTGTGGACAGAAGTCAATCTCTATGGCGAGTCGCTTGGCCTTTTTGAAACGGATATCACGCTTGAAACAGTAAGTTTTGTCGCGCCTGAAACCGTGGTCACGGCCATCAAACGGCAGTTTAATGACGATCCTGCCCTCATTGCCACCGTGTCTGCAGCCCTGGCCGTTCCACTGGCCCGTAACGGCAATCTGGCATGCAGCAGCAATGGCTCCGCAACGGGGTGCGATTACCTTGATACCCAGCGCGCGGCCATTATCTATGATGAAAATAACGCCCGCATTAATCTTTTTTTCGACAAGAAATTTCTGCCTAAACAAACCACTGAAAGCCAGTGGTATCAGCCCACGCAGGACACCGAGAATGCGTTAATCCATCAGCAGAATATCAATTTTGTTGCCGACAGGGATTACCAGTCAGCCACCGTTCAGGGCAATGGCGCGCTGGCACTCACCCAGGACGGCTACTTTAACCTCGACTGGACCTGGATGGGGCAACGTTCGAAGCACCAGCAGCAACAGGAGATAACCGTCAACAATGCCTGGTTTCGTCAGGATATCTGGCGCCAATACTATGTTCAGTTGGGCGAGATGGACACTCGCGATCTGTTCAGCAATGCCGGCGGGAATATCAATCTCAGCCAACTGCCGCTGGGTAAAATTCGCGGCTTGCGCACAGGCTCAACAAGGGCATGGATCAATCCGGTTCAGCAGTCAAAGGGTACGCCTATCACCGTATTGCTTTCTCATGATGCGCGTATCGACGCCCGCCGGGGTAATCAACTGCTGGCCAGTTTTTATCTGAATGCCGGGGCGCAAACCCTGGACACCCGTTCGTTCCCGGACGGGAGCTATACCGTGACGTTGTCCGTCTATGAAAATAACCGGCTGACGCGCACCGAGCAGGTACCGTTTACCCGAACCGGCATTACACCTTTCGATCGCGTCGAGTGGTTCCTGCAGGCAGGCGAAACTGACAATAACGATCAAAACGACGAACGCAGCGCGGTCGCGCAAGCGGGCATCCGCCTGCCTGTCACTCCGACGCTGGCGCTGACCAGCGGCGCAACAATAAAAAAAAACCAGCGTTTTCTGGAAAATGCGCTCGACTGGAGCCGTGGTTTCAACACCGGCCCGATCGATGGCGTGCTAAGTACCCGCTTTAGCTACCTATACGGCAGCAAAGGTCAACGCGGCAATATTCAGCAAATTAGCTATAACGACGGTTTTTCACTGAGCTTCTATCGCAACGCGTTATCAGCAGAAAACTGCAATACCCGAAGCGCAGGGTTTGACGCCGTGAATGGCTGTTACCGAAGCCTGTCGGTCATGTTCTCCGTCCCTGTCGGCACCTGGTACGCGAGTCTGGGGTATTCAGATAACCGCAACGAAGGACGTTACGTTGCTCGTCGGGAACTCCCGGACAGTGACGATCGCCACGATGCGGGCTTGCCATGGGAGCCGGTTTATATGACCCGCTCGCGCACGCGGGCCTGGCAGGGCGGCTTAAGTACAGCTTTTAACGCTCGCGGCCTGAACATCAACAGCAGCATTAACCTTTTCATGCGAAACGATGACTCCCGCGCAGGTAGGGATAAAGGTGGCTACCTGAGCGTAAGCCTGTCAATGGCGCATAACCGCCAGGGCGATGCGACGAGTTATACCTCTCTGGGCGCGACGTGGCAGCACCAGCAGCATGAAAAAAACCAGCTGAGCTACAACGTGGCGCACAACTGGTATGCCGATGCACGTGGTGAAAATGAGTATGGACTGAGCGCGTCAGGCATTAACAGCGATTCGCTCAATGCCTCTGCCTATACGCGCCAGGGCGGACGCTATGGCAACGGTAGTCTGACCGTCAGCGACGCCTGGGATCGTCAGGATGGGCGTCATACGTTGAGCAGCAGCGGCAATTACAGTTCAACGCTCGCGCTATCTCGCTCTGGCCTGTGGCTGGGCCGTTGGAGCGACGGACGCCCTGCTTCAGCCATCGCGGTTAACGTTGCCACGCCGGAAGATTCCCAGGATCCGCGCGTCGCTGTGTCGCTGGATAACGGCGGCAGCGCAGATATCCCAGGCAATAGCCGCGCCCTCTTCGCCGTGCCTGGCTATCAGCAGACGACGTTGACGATTAACGAATCGCTGGATGTCTCCCGAGGTGCCAGCAGTGAAATCACACAAGGTTCCGGCAGCAGAACATTGTTTATGGTGCCAGGCAAACTGCTCCGTCGGCACGTGCAAACCACCGCAAGCTACACATGGCTCGGCCAGTTAACCGACGAACAACATTCGCCGTTTATTGGCGGCGTGCCCCTGAACGTAAACGGCTGGAGCGACCTTGGCAACGGCGGGTTTAGCGCCCAAAGCGACGCTCTGCTGCATAACCTCTACCTGGTGCGTCAGCAGCAGTTTTATCAGTGCGCGCTAAACGTGAAGAGTATGCGCGACGTCGTGCGTTATGTCGGGTCGATCCCTTGCCGGGAATTAACCTTCTCTGCCCTGCCGGATACGGTCCAGCAACAGGCGCAGCTAATGCTCGCCGGACGTAGCGTGCCGACCGGCCCGACTGCCATGAACGCAGACAACCTCACTAAAGGGAAATGATGTGAACAAAAGCCTTATTATTTTACTTTTCCTGCTCCTGTGGGCTGGCCAGACGCTGGCCGGCGCCCCGGCCGGAAGAAACTCCAGCGTCGGTATAAGCTACGATCGCATGGCACCACCCGCGCGTTTCGATATCTGGCTTCATGAACCAAGTGGCTATGATGCCGCCGATCCGCAAAAGTGGGGACGCAATACCTTGACCTGCTTATCCCGTACCGATACCACCTATGGCGCCTGTATGACCGCCCCGGTGTGGTTCTCGGCGAACCCGGCCGCGCCTTATGCCATCAATTTACGTTTTACACATGCCCTTACCCGCAAAACGGTAGATATCAAGGTGTATGGCGATCACTACCTGTTTATCAGTAACAAAGTCTTTACCTTTGCCAGTTTTGTCGCGGGAGGGACAAAAGTTATTGCGGAATGGAACAGAGAGCCCTATTTCGATTTCTATATTGTGAAAAGCGAACTGGATAAGCTCACTCTACCGGGTATCTGGACCGCCACGCTGAAGCAGAACCTGCGTCAATGGGGGAGCGCCGACTGTAGCGGCGACTACAATGACGTGAATGTCGGATGTCCTGGCTATCTCACCATCGCCAACTGGCAGGCAAATATTCGCATTGAGGTGGTCGATCCGGGTAATCAGCAGATTTATCTGCCCGCATTTCCACACTCAACGCCTATCGTTAACCTCAACCTGACCAACTTCCCGGGGCGGCCCGGCGGCAGCGAGATCCAGGGGGAAAACACGCTGGATATGTGCTTGTACGACGGAAAAAACAGTACCAGCACTCGCACTTATCTGCGGTTTGAGGACAACGAGCTCAACGCTTCTGGCCGTACCGAAGGCGCGTTTTCAATCCGGCGACGTGGCGGAAGTCAGACCGATGCGCGGGATCGTCTCGACTATCAGGTCTTTGTCACCAATCCCATCACTGGCGCAACCGAAACTGTCGCTAACGGTAAAACCGTGGTCTGGCAAGGCACCAACGATCCACAGTATCTGCGTCAGGTCGTGCTGCCCGGCGGGCGCGAGGGCGTACTGTGCGTACCCGCCCCTATTATCCTGAAAACGCCTGCCTTTGCCGCCAGCAGCAAAAATGCCGGGGATTACACCGGTACGCTACGCATTATTTACACGCCCAGTACGTTATAAAGAGGCCGCCGTGAATTACGTCATTCTTGATAATAATCGTTTTTATGCCGAAGGGTTGCGCTATGCCCTTCTGCGTCGTAACGCGCCGACTCAGGTGAAGTGCGGCACGGTAAAGTGGCGTCGTTCGCTGCTGGCCTGCGACACCCTCGTTGTACGTTGCCGCTTTTCCGTCACGAGAACGCATCTGGCGCTGGTCGACATTCTGCTGCAACTGGAGGTCAGGTGCTGGGAGGGAACCGTTTATCTGGTGTGCAATGAAAAAGGCTGGGCACTGGCAACGCATTTGCGAAAGCGTTTTACCACGCTGACCTTGTATATCATTGATGACCGACTTGCCGTCGTGGATGCGGCGTATATGTTCGCAAAAGAGCCCCGTCGGGTACGCAGCCTGAACTGTTGTCTGACAGGCATGGAGTTCAATGTTCTCGACAGGCTGGTTAACGGACAATCGGTAAAACATGTTGCACATATGACGCAGATTAGCGAAAAGCAGGTATCGACGTATAAATGTAACGCGCTGAAGAAGCTTAATGCCAACAATCTGCTACAGCTTCTTCTGTAGGGCAAGGTTTCTCACGCCGCCCCTTATTTGCTAGACTAGGGACGGTTTTTACTTTATCGACAGAGCACTATGTTCATTTTTGCAGGCCAGGAAATTGAGACCGATAGCGAAGGCTATCTGAAAGATACCACGCTGTGGAGCGAGCCGCTGGCGGAGAAAATCGCCGAAAACGAAGGTATCGACCTCTCCCCTGAACACTGGGAAGTGGTGCGTTTCGTACGCGAGTTTTATCTGGAGTTTAATACTTCCCCCGCTATCCGCATGCTGGTAAAAGCGATGGCCAACAAGTTTGGCGAAGAGAAAGGCAACAGCCGTTATCTTTACCGTCTGTTCCCAAAAGGTCCGGCCAAGCAGGCGACTAAAATTGCCGGCCTGCCGAAACCGGTCAAATGTATTTAATAGCGGATACTAAATCCCTTTAGCTCGTCGCCAGGGCGGTGTGGTTCACTTAGAACCCGTTCTACCCTGGCGCTGCTCGGGCCTCCGGCTTTTAACCACTTCATTAGCTGTTCCACCCGATCGCTTTCGCCGCAGGCGACAACCTCTACGCTGCCATCATCCATATTTTTAGCGTATCCGGTCAATCCCAGTCGTTGCGCTTCATGCTGCGTGGTGTAGCGAAATCCTACCCCCTGAACCCGACCATAGACCCAGGCGATTATGCAGACTTTCGACATTGCGGTTCTCCTAATCAACATAAATGAAGGAACAGTTACAAGGCCTCAGCGCACCTGTTTCGGCAGGCATCCGTAATGCTGGCGGAATCTTGCGGTAAATCGTGAGCCTGACAGATAGCCACAGCGTAACGCAATTTCGCCAATCGGCAGCGTGGTCGATTGTAGTTGAGAGAGCGCACAGGACATGCGCACCTCTTCGACTATCTGCCGGTAACTCTGCGATTCCATCTGTAATCGTCGGCGTAATGTTGAAGTACCGATGGACAAGTGACCGGCAATCTCCTGAGCTGTCCATAGCTTAGCAGGGGATAACATAATAAGTTGTCGCACCTGTTCAGTCAGATTAAACCGTCGCTCGATAAGCAGAGGCCCCGCCACACCATCATGCAGTAGCGCCAGCAATAATCCCATCGCCTGATGCTCCTGCAATTTTGCAGGTAAGTCCTGGCGTACAGCGTCCAGCAGGCTTTCCCACATAAATGCCAGTCCGTTACTCATGGGCGTGCATAGCGACGTCAATTTTGCCGGAGGGAAATCCTTGACCCAGTTATTTTTAAACGTGCTAATGATGCTCGCCGACAGCAACAGCAAATCCGAACGAAATGCTCCCTGCTCCGGCTGATTAATAATCTCCAGAGGCGTATTCGCCGGGATGATAATCAGCTCACCCGGCCCTGCAACCAGACGATTGTCATCCTGAATAATGACCTTACTTCCCTGCGTAATATGGCAAATAGCAGCAGAAAACAGTTTAACCTGGTGCAGGCGGTGCAGATGGCCGGAACGCACCTCGGCGGTGGTAAGGTTGTTATGGCGAAAATGGACATCCTGCACCAGTGTATCCTCTTTATTTTCTTGCGTAAGTGGCGGTTAATTCCGCTTTGGCAATCACATGGCTGTTCAGCATAAAACCGACCAGCGCACCGCTGGCGTTACTGTCAATTGGCAACGCATCGGTATTTAACGCCCACACGGTAAACTGATAGCGATGAGGTTTATCGCCCGGTGGTGGACAGGCGCCGCCGAATCCAGCATAACCGAAATCATTGCGTCCCTGAACTGCTCCAGCGGGTAACTTATCCATGCTGGCTCCGCCAGGAAGCGTGTGGACCTGAGCCGGAATATTTACGATGGTCCAGTGCCACCAGCCGCTTCCCGTTGGCGCATCAGGATCAAACAGCGTAATGGCAAAGCTTTTGGCATCAACTGGCGGATTTTGCCAGCTCAGCTGCGGGGAAATATTGTCGCCACTGCAGCCAAACCCCTTAAACACTTGTTTTTGCGTTAATTGCAGGTTAGCGGGTATATCGGCGCTGCTGAGGCGAAATGTCGAGGCGGCAGAGGCATCAAAACTCAACGCGACAATAGCGGCGGTAGCCAGAGAGTAGACAGCTTTCATTACATTTCCTTTTTCTGATTAAGAAATAGCAATGTAAACGGTGGGTATAAAAGAAACTGTGCCTCTGTGATAGCGTTTTGTGCCGAAACGCCCAGCGCCATACGCTGATGATTGACCTCATCATCTGTGCTACTCTACGCGCCATTTTATTTTAATGGTTTCAGGTTGGTACTTTACTCCAGCCCGCGTCACTGTTTGTGAGAGGTTGCTCCGCATGACTGAATCTACAATTCCACATTATCCTCGTTTAGTGTTAGCCAAAGGGCGCGATAAATCATTACTGCGCCGCCATCCGTGGGTATTTTCCGGTGCTGTCGCACGTATGGAAGGTAAAGCCAACCTCGGTGAAACCATCGATATTGTTGACCATCAGGGTAAATGGTTAGCACGCGGCGCGTACTCACCTGCGTCGCAGATCCGTGCCCGCGTCTGGACATTCGACAAGTCTGAATCCATCGATATTGATTTCTTCACCCGTCGTCTGCAACAGGCGCAAACATGGCGCGACTGGCTGGCGAAAAAAGACGGGTTGAACAGCTATCGTCTGATCGCAGGAGAATCCGATGGTCTGCCGGGCATCACCATTGACCGCTTCGGCAACTTTCTGGTATTGCAACTGCTCAGCGCCGGTGCTGAATATCAACGCGCCGCGCTGATTAGCGCTCTGCAAGTTGTGTTCCCGGACTGCGCTATTTATGACCGTAGCGACGTGGCCGTGCGTAAAAAAGAAGGTATGGAGCTGACCCAAGGGCCAGTAACGGGCGAACTGCCGCCAGCCCTGCTGCCTATCGAAGAGCACGGGATGAAGCTGCTGGTTGATATTCAGCACGGTCACAAAACCGGTTATTACCTTGATCAACGCGACAGCCGTCTGGCCACGCGCCGTTATGTAGAAAATCAACGGGTTCTGAACTGTTTCTCTTATACCGGCGGCTTTGCGGTCTCGGCATTAATGGGCGGATGCCGTCAGGTGGTCAGCGTCGATACCTCTCAGGAAGCGCTTGATATTGCCCGCCAGAACGTAGAACTGAACAAGCTGGATCTGAGCAAAGCCGAATTTGTGCGTGATGACGTATTCAAACTGCTGCGCGCTTACCGCGATCGCGGTGAGAAATTTGATGTCATTGTGATGGATCCGCCGAAGTTCGTCGAAAACAAAAGCCAGTTAATGGGCGCCTGCCGCGGCTATAAGGACATCAATATGCTGGCTATTCAGTTGCTCAACCCCGGCGGCGTATTGCTGACATTCTCCTGCTCCGGACTGATGACCACCGATTTATTTCAGAAAATCATCGCTGATGCCGCAATAGATGCTGGTCGTGATGTACAATTTATAGAGCAGTTCCGTCAGGCCGCCGATCACCCGGTGATCGCTACCTACCCGGAAGGGCTGTATCTGAAAGGGTTTGCCTGTCGCATCATGTAACTTGAAAAGTGGAATATTACCCCTACATAGAGGGTATCTATTTCCCGGGAGGTGACTATGATTGCCAGCAAATTCGGTATCGGCCAGCAGGTCCGCCATTCCCTGTTAGGTTACCTCGGAGTGGTCGTGGATATCGACCCGGAATATTCGCTTGATGAACCGTCAGCCGATGAGCTGGCGGTTAACGACGAACTTCGCGCCGCTCCCTGGTATCACGTGGTGATGGAAGACGATAATGGTCTGCCGGTGCATACGTATCTGGCCGAAGCACAGCTGAGTGGCGAGCTACAGGAAGAACATCCGGAGCAACCGTCGATGGATGAACTGGCGCGAACAATCCGTAAACAGCTTCAGGCTCCGCGTCTGCGTAATTGATGCGAACACAAGCCCGATGGCAATTCGCTTATCGGGTTTATGTTGCTCATCCGGCCAGCAACACGGGCCGGATAAGCAACGTGCCTAAGGCAATAACACAACCTTACTTCGCCAGTCCCAGCCGCGGGATCTCAATCGCCGGACAGCGATCCATAACCACCGCCAGCCCCGCGTCACGTGCCAGTACGGCTGCCTGCTCGTTAATTACGCCAAGCTGCATCCATAAGGTCTTCGCACCGATGGCGATAGCCTCCTGAGCAACGCCCCACGCCGCTTCAGAATTACGAAAGACATCAACCATATCCACTTTCTCCGGCACATCCGCCAGCGTCGCGTACCCCTGCTGCCCCAACAGCGTTTTCCCGGCAACTTTTGGCGAAACGGGGATAACGTGATAGCCCTGATCGAGTAAATACTTCATTACCCGATAGCTTGGACGATCGGGTTTATCGCTTGCACCAACCAGTGCAATCGTACGGGTAGATGTCAAAATGCCAGCAATATCGGTCTCTTTCATCGTCTTCCTCCAGGCTGTTTAACAAAGTGTACGACAAACCTGGCCTTGCAACCATTCATCCCATACTGGCGCATGAGAGCTAAACTCAAAAATATGTCTATATGTTAGTAAACGTGACCAGTGAAAAAATTAGATACATCTGATGCAGATATTTTCTGGACAGGAGAAACCTATGAAAGCCGGCATTATGACAGCCTTGATTGCTCTGTGTTTGCCGGTAACTGTTTTTGCCACCTCTTTGCGTCTGTCGAGTGAAATTGATCTTCTGGTGCTGGATGGAAAAAAAGTCTCCAGCTCATTACTGCGTGGCGCCGACAGTATTGAGCTGGAAAATGGTCGGCACCAGCTTGTATTTCGCGTAGAAAAAACCCTTCGCCTGTCCAGCCACGAAGAACGTCTGTATATTTCCCCTCCGCTGGTTATCAGCTTTGATACCCAGCTCGTCAGCCAGGTTAATTTTCACCTTCCGCGTCTGAACAATGAGCGGGACGCATCACATTTCGATGATGCACCGCGTGTGGAACTGCTGGATGGGGACGCCATGCCCATCCCCGTTAAGCTGGATATTCTGTCAATCACCAACACGGCGAAAATCGTGGATTATGAAATGGAAACTGAGCGCTATAACAAAGCGGCTAAACCTGCGTCATTGCCACAATTCGCCACCATGATGGCCGACGACAGCTCGCTGCTTTCTGGGGTGTCTGAACTGGATCGGGTGCCGCCTCAGTCGCAAACGCTGACCGAGCAACGATTAAAATTTTGGTTTGAGCAGGCCGACGCCCAAACGCGAAGTAACTTTCTGCAATGGGCCCAGAAACAGCCTTCTTCATGACATTTATGTTCACAGACGCATTTTTTTTGTCTTTCTCTTGCAGCGTCAAGTGCTTCCAGTACTCTGTAACAAGGTTAACTTGGGAGCTGTACTATGGAATTAACGACTCGCACATTGCCAGCGCGTAAGCATATTGCGCTGGTGGCACACGATCACTGTAAAAATATGTTGATGAGCTGGGTGGAACGCCACCAGCCGTTACTGGAAAAACACGTTCTGTATGCCACGGGAACAACAGGAAACTTAATTCAACGCGCGACAGGAATGGACGTCAACGCAATGCTGAGCGGTCCAATGGGGGGTGACCAGCAGGTGGGCGCGCTGATTTCAGAAGGGAAAATAGATGTGCTGATCTTCTTCTGGGATCCGCTCAACGCCGTTCCCCACGATCCTGATGTCAAAGCTCTGCTGCGCCTTGCCACAGTCTGGAACATTCCGGTCGCCACCAACGTGTCGACGGCAGATTTTATTATCCAGTCGCCAAACTTCAACGATGAGACGGACATACTGATCCCGGATTACGCCCGTTATCTGGCAGAACGCCTCAAATAATGCCCAGGCAGGCGGCAACTACCGCCTGCGTTTCAGGGTTTCCTCGTCACCGGGACATCCAGTCGCTTAAGCTCATCAACAAAACACGATGGTGTTTCTTTATTGAACAGCAACCACACCCGGTGACGTGCGCGCGTTAGTGCCACATACAGCAACCTTCGCTCTTCGGCATCCGGAAAATCTTCAACCGCCGGGAGCAGCGCCTCTTCCATAATCGACTCGCGGGCTGGCGCAGGAAAGCCATCATTACCCTCATGAAGACCGGCGACAATAACGTAGTCCGCTTGCTGTCCTTTACTGGCATGGATAGTCATAAAATCCAGCTGTAGCTTAGGCCAGCGGGTAGCCGCTTTCTCCAGACTGGCCGGTTTCAGATGATGGTATCGCGCCAGGACCAGAATTCTCTCTTCTGTTTTCACAAAACCCGACAGTTTATCCAGCAACAGATCCAACTGGTTTTCATCAAGCAAGGTGACGGCTTTTTTATCCCCTGTCATCAGGCTGTTGAGCGGTTTCGTAAGCTGATGGGGATTCTGCTGAATAAACTGATTTGCGACTTCACCAATACGGCTATTGAAACGGTAAGTCGTATCCAGATTACAGCGATCGCCCTCGCCAAAGTTTTGCTGGAATGCCGTGGTCAGCGAAAGTTGCGCCCCGCTAAACCGGTAAATGGCCTGCCAGTCATCGCCTACGGCAAACAGCGTAGTCTGCGAGTTTTGCTTGCGTAGCGCGGCCAACAAGGCGGCACGCTGAGGAGAAATATCCTGAAATTCATCGACCAGAATATGCTTCCAGGGACTGATAAACCGCCCTTTTTCCAGAATAACAATGGCCTGATGGATTAACCCGGAAAAATCGACGGCATTCTCGTCCTTCAGGGCGCTCTTCCAGGCTTTGAGCAGGGGCGCCATGAGCTTTATGCGTTTACTGAACAGGTCGCGGATCTCCTGCGGAGCATTGGCAATCATCTCCGCCTGCGCTCCGCCATGCATACGCATCAGGCTAACCCAGCGATCGAGCCGGGAGGCCAAACGCCGCTGTAACTTTTCGTCGTCCCAGAAGTTACCTTCGGGTACGGGCCACTGCATCTCTTCTTCTAACCATTGTCGCCAACCTTTGGCCTGCGCTTTTTTCTCGCTGCACTGCTGACGCCAGGTAGTAATGAAGAGTTTGCTGCGCGCAACGGCGTCATTTTCCAGCTTGCTAACTGTCGGGACTTTTTTGCTGCCCTGCGAAATGATATGCAGCGCCAGTGAATGAAACGTCCGCGCGGTGACCTCATCCGTATGCAGACGTTCACGGATGCGGTCATCCATCTCCTGAGCCGCTTTACGACCGAACGCCAGCAACAGAATTTGTTCTGCCGCTGCCTCGCCTCGCGCCAACAGCCAGCCCGCACGGGCAACCAGAACCGATGTTTTGCCGCTTCCCGCCCCGGCAAGTACCAATAAGGCTTGCTCACCATTCACCACCGCGCGCGCCTGGGCAGGGTTCAGCGGCGAAGATTCAATGTGCTGGAAAAACTCGGCATGCTCTGCCAGCATCGCATCGGTATAGGCCTGATTGTGCTGTAAACGACAGGCCTCAATATCCTGCAACCATGCCTGGCATTGGCGTAACGCTTCACGACAATTTTCAAATTCTTGCAGCCGCTTCACCGGTAGCGGCAACGCCGCAAAGGCACGGAGGATCTGCTGTTGCAATCCTGAGGTTTGGCTACGTGTCAGCCATTTATTTTCACTTGTCCGGGCTGCAATCGCATCCAATTGTTGCTGTAACACTCCAGCAGCCACCTCACTCATTTCCTGGCTCCACTGCTGCCAGAGCGTATTTAAATGGTGATGGAAGCGTTGGGTTTCCGCCCATTCTGTGCCGTGAAGCCGTACCACCTTATCATCCGGAAGCACAAACTCCAGCTCTCCCCACACCAGGCCGCGTTTGCAATGAATAGCCAATAACTGGTTGAAGGGAATAAGATACTCGTGACGATCGCCGGAAACTTTAATCCCGGCATTGAGAATAACGGCCCGATCGTAAGGGTGTTGCGCCAGACGTTTTCCAAGAGAAGTTGCTTTCAGTTCCATAAGACTCAAGCGGATCCACACGAAGAGGTTTGCATATCAGTGTAACCGCCAGAGAAAACGTGCTCCAGCCCAAAAAAACGTTACAATTGCCGAATTCACAGAAAACCAGAGTTAATCGAGGGTTTATGCGTACTGTTCTGAATATTTTAAATTTTGTGCTAGGTGGGTTCGCCACCACCTTAGCCTGGTTATTGGCTACGCTGGTCAGTATTGTGCTTATTTTTACTTTACCCTTGACCCGGTCATGCTGGGAAATAACCCGACTCTCGCTATTTCCCTATGGCAACGAAGCGATTCATGTCGATGAACTTAATCCGGTAGGGAAAAATGTGCTTCTTAATACCGGTGGCACATTGCTCAATATTTTCTGGCTGATTTTCTTCGGTTGGTGGCTGTGCCTGATGCACATTGTCTCCGGCATTGCCCAGTGCATTTCGATTATTGGTATTCCGGTGGGCATTGCGAACTTTAAAATTGCCGCTATTGCGCTCTGGCCGGTGGGGCGTCGGGTGGTTTCAGTCGAAGTTGCCCGCGCTGCGCGTGAAGCCAATGCGCGCCGTCGCTTTGAATAATCAGGACTGATGGCCTTTATGTTAAGTCCGCTGCTTAAACGCTATACCTGGAACAGCACCTGGCTGTACTACGTAAGAATTTTTATCGCGCTTTGTGGCACAACAGCGCTACCCTGGTGGCTGGGCGATGTTAAGCTGACCATCCCGCTCACGCTGGGTATGGTCGCTGCCGCGCTGACCGATCTGGACGATCGCCTCGCTGGCCGACTGCGCAATTTGATCATTACGTTGATCTGCTTTTTTATTGCCTCAGCCTCCGTAGAACTGCTCTTCCCATGGCCATGGCTGTTTGCCATTGGGTTAACGCTTTCCACCAGCGGCTTCATTCTGCTGGGGGGCTTGGGCCAGCGCTATGCAACCATCGCCTTTGGTGCGTTGTTGATTGCCATTTATACCATGCTGGGAACGTCGCTTTACGATCAGTGGTATCAGCAGCCGATCCTGTTGCTCGCTGGCGCTATCTGGTACAACCTTCTGACGCTGACCGGGCATCTTCTGTTCCCCATCCGCCCACTCCAGGACAATCTGGCGCGTAGCTACGAACAGTTAGCGCACTACCTGGAACTGAAATCACGCCTTTTTGATCCCGACATTGAAGATGAAAGCCAGGCGCCGTTGTATGATTTGGCCCTCGCTAATGGGCAATTGATGGCGACGCTAAACCAGACAAAGGTATCGTTACTGACTCGCCTGCGCGGCGACCGCGGTCAGCGCGGAACGCGTCGCACGCTACATTACTATTTTGTAGCGCAGGATATTCACGAACGCGCCAGCTCCTCCCATATTCAGTATCAAACGCTACGCGACCATTTCCGTCACAGCGACGTGATGTTTCGCTTCCAGCGCTTGATGTCGATGCAGGGGCAAGCCTGCACCCAGTTGTCCCGCTGTATTTTATTACGCACGCCTTACCAGCACGATCCGCACTTTGAGCGCGTCTTCACGCATATAGATGCCGCCCTGGAGCGTATGCGTGCGAACGGTGCGCCTGCTGACCTGCTCAACACGCTGGGATTTTTACTCTCAAACCTGCGAGCTATCGACGCCCAACTGGCCACCATCGAGTCAGAACAGGCTCAGGTACTCTCGCGTAATGAGTCTGAAAATCAGCTTGCCGATGACAGTCCGCATGGGTTCAGCGATATCTGGTTACGTCTGAGCCGTAATTTTACGCCTGAGTCAGCCCTGTTTCGCCATGCAGTACGCATGTCGCTGGTGCTTTGTGTCGGCTATGCCATTATCCAGATTACCGGGATGAACCACGGATACTGGATCCTGCTGACCAGTCTGTTTGTCTGTCAGCCAAACTACAACGCTACCCGACATCGCCTGGCGCTAAGGATTATCGGTACATTGGTAGGAATCGCCATTGGTTTACCTATCCTGTGGTTCGTTCCCTCTCTGGAAGGTCAGTTGATACTTTTGGTGATCACTGGCGTACTGTTTTTTGCCTTTCGCAACGTCCAGTATGCGCACGCCACGATGTTTATCACGCTGCTGGTACTGCTGTGCTTTAATCTGCTCGGTGAAGGTTTCGAAGTTGCGCTGCCGCGCGTTATCGATACGCTGATAGGGTGTGCCATCGCATGGGCTGCCGTGAGTTTCATCTGGCCTGACTGGCGTTTTCGTAACCTGCCGCGTGTCATTGAGCGGGCCACTGACGCAAACTGTCGTTACCTCGATGCTATTCTCGAACAATATCATCAGGGTCGTGATAATCGTATGGCATACCGTATCGCCCGTCGTGACGCGCACAATCGTGATGCAGAGCTTGCCTCCGTGGTGTCGAACATGCCGAGTGAACCGGATGTCACGGCCCAAACGCGAGAAACAGCATTTCGCTTGCTGTGCCTCAATCATACGTTTACCAGTTACATTTCTGCCCTTGGCGCACACCGCGAACAGTTAACCAACCCGGAAGTTCTGGCATTACTGGATGATGCCGTCTGCTACGTTGATGACGCGCTTCACTATCAACCCGCAGACGAACAGCGCGTCTACCAGGCGCTGGAGGGGCTGAAGCATCGAATTCAGCATCTTGAGCCACGTCCGGATAGTAAAGAACCGCTTGTTATACAGCAGGTTGGGCTATTGATCGCCCTGCTACCGGAAATCCGGCGATTACAACAGCAAATTGCCGTGCTGCCTTCTAATACCCTGGCTTCGGCGTCAGTGAACTGACCCACTCCACCAGCTCCTGGCGACGGACCGCCGGGAGCGCTGCTTCATGCACGCCACCGACCGCGCCTTCAAGGGCATAAAGTATTTTTACCGTCAGGGCTGGATTATTTTGCCGCAGTTTCAGCCAGCACATTTGGGCGCCCAACGTTCGCAATGTTCCCTCATCTTTAATTCCTGCTTCATTTAGCAGGGTCTCCAGATGAAACGTCATATTTGGTAGTTCCCGCAGACGATGTTGAGCAAAGCGACTCTGTTTTTCCTTAACAGCAGCATCCAATGAGTACCGCGATAACGACACCAATTGCTGATGGTTTTGCCACAGCGCATCATTTACCTGATAGTAGTTGAGTACCACCGGACGCCCGCGCTTTATAAATGTCAGCCAGACAGGCGAATTTTTTGCACAGTACTGTACGCTCTGTTCGCAGGCCCGAAGATATAACTCACCGCTGGCGACCATAGCAAAGACCGTATCCCCAACCGTCAAACTGTAGCTGCCAAATAATGAGCGATAGTGAATTGTTCCCAGAGACGCCAGATATTCTTGTGATTTATAGATCTTTGCATAAGAAAGTTCTTTCATAAAAATCCTTTTAAATCATAACGTAAGCAAATGATTTTCAATAACAGATCCGTTAATGACGAAAATAGGCAACTTATTCGCACGGGGCAAGATGAATTTTATTTTTCCCGTAACTACGACTAAAAATTGCGAACCTGTTTCCGAAAATAAGGTTGATCTTTGTTGATAGCAGGGTTACTGTATATCCATACAGTAACTCACAGGGCTGGATTGATTATGTACACTTCAGGCTATGCAAATCGTTCTTCGTCGTTCTCTTCCACATCAAGCAACATTGCGCGCGTTTCATCAGAGAACGCAACCGCTGGGCTTATCAGTGAAGTGGTCTATCGCGAGGACCAGCCCATGATGACGCAACTACTGCTGCTTCCCCTGCTGCAGCAGTTAGGGCAGCAATCACGCTGGCAGCTGTGGCTGACGCCTCAGCAAAAATTAAGCCGGGAGTGGGTACAGTCAGCCGGGCTTCCATTAACAAAAGTGATGCAGATTCGCCAACTCTCCCCCTGCAATACGCTGGAATCGATGATCCGTGCGCTGCGCACAGGTAATTACAGCGTCGTTATCGGCTGGCTGGGAGAAGAGTTAACGGAAGACGAACACGCTGAACTGGTTAAAGCGGCTGAAGAAGGAAATGCTATGGGATTTATCATGCGTCCTGTTCGCGCACAGTCACTTGCGGGGAGACAGCATTCCGGGCTAAAAATTCACTCGAATTTGTATCATTGAGTAAAATTAGGATTTATCCTGGAATTTTTTTTCATGCTTCAATTTGCCTTTGAGCTTTAACGCGTTTTTCGTGCGAACGCCTGTCTCAAGCGGTTTTCAGGAAATCTCCAGTGCATTTAGACATCAATAAATGTTAAATATTATGTATACAAGCCTTTTTTTTTCATATGCCTGACGGACTTCACACTTGTAAGTTTTCAACTACGTTGTAGACTTTACATCGCCAGGGGTGCTCGGCGTAAGCCGCAGATATCGGTAGAGTAACTATTGAACTGGTCCCCGGGTGAAGGATTTAACCGTGTTATCTCTCTTCGGAGATATTCATGGCGAATTTTGGATGATAACGAGGCGCAAAAAATGAAAAAGACAGCTATCGCAATTGCAGTGGCACTGGCTGGTTTCGCTACCGTGGCGCAGGCCGCTCCGAAAGATAACACCTGGTACACTGGTGCTAAACTGGGCTGGTCTCAGTTCCATGATGTTGGCAACAACCAGATCAACAACAACGGACCGACTCACGAAAGCCAACTGGGTGCCGGTGCGTTCGGTGGTTACCAGGTTAACCCGTACGTTGGTTTCGAAATGGGTTATGACTGGTTAGGCCGCATGCCGTACAAAGGCAGCGAGCAGAATGGCGCTTTCAAAGCTCAGGGCGTTCAGCTGACCGCTAAACTGGGTTATCCAATCACTGACGATCTGGACGTTTATACCCGTCTGGGTGGTATGGTTTGGCGTGCAGACGCTCAAAACAACACTGGCTTCAAAGACCACGACACTGGTGTATCCCCAGTATTCGCTGGTGGCGTAGAGTATGCAATTACTCCTGAAATCGCTACCCGTCTGGAATACCAGTGGACCAACAACATCGGTGACGCGAACACCGTTGGCGGTCGTCCGGATAACGGTCTGTTAAGCGTTGGTGTTTCTTACCGTTTCGGCCAGCAGGAAGAAGCAGCTCCAGTAGTTGTTGCTCCAGCTCCGGCTCCAGAAGTACAGACCAAGCACTTCACTCTGAAGTCTGACGTTCTGTTCAACTTCAACAAAGCAACTCTGAAACCAGAAGGCCAGCAGGCTCTGGACCAGATGTACAGCCAGCTGAGCAACCTGGATCCGAAAGACGGTTCCGTAGTGGTTCTGGGCTTCACTGACCGCATCGGTTCTGACGCTTACAACCAGGGTCTGTCCGAGAAACGTGCTCAGTCCGTTGTTGATTACCTGATCTCTAAAGGTATTCCTTCTGACAAAATCTCTGCACGTGGCATGGGCGAATCTAACCCGGTTACTGGCAACACCTGTGACAACGTGAAAGCTCGCGCTGCACTGATCGACTGCCTGGCTCCGGATCGTCGTGTTGAGATCGAAGTTAAAGGTATCAAAGACGTTGTAACTCAGCCTCAGGCTTAAGTTATCGTCTTATAAAAAAACCCCGCATCGCGGGGTTTTTTTTCATCTGTGTTTTAATCAAAGCACACTACTACGTCACCCATTAAACCACCCTGCCACTACTCTTTTCCCAGCAGTGCCTGTAAATCCTGTTTTAATGTCGACATTTTATTTGCGTACTTCTCTTTATGCTCCGCATCTTCAATCAGTTGCACAATGGTTTCAGAAAGCGTTTTACCGCGCCGCTGCGCAAGGCCTGCTAAGCGTTGCCAAACCATGAATTCCAGATCGATAGATTTCTTTCGTGTATGCTGATGCTCAGCATTAAAATGCCGCTTGCGCCTCGCCCGTATGGTCTGTTTCATACGATTGAGTAGCGCAGGGTTCATGTGTTCTTCAATCCAGGTATTGACCCGAACCGGTTCATTTTCGAGGGTTAGCAATAAATCAACGGCTTCTTTGGCAGCGCTGGCCTCTACGTAACGGGTTATTAATTCCCCCTCACGATGCTTCTTCACCAGGTACTTCCACTTCCAGCCGCTTTCAAGATTTTCAAGTTGTTGATATTTCATTGCGATCTCAATGTTACCGTGTAACTCTTATCAGAATATCAGCTTTTTGAGCAACTGAAGAAAAGAATATCCAGCCTGTGAACTGCCGCGCGTCATCACTTCCGTTTCGCGGTGCTTTCCAGGTGTGTAGTGATGAGGGTTACGGTATAATCTCGTTTTTAACAACAGACTAAAAAACATCAACTTTGACCATTACGAAACTTGCATGGCGTGATCTGGTTCCTGATACCGACAGTTATCAGGAAGTATTTGCACAGCCGCACGTCACTGACGACACCGATACCTTACTTAGTGATACTCAGCCACGTTTACAATTCGCGCTAGAGCAGCTTCTGCAGCACTGGACGACGTCCTCGTTCATGCTGGTAAAAGCACCGGAAGAGCTTGAATACCTTAACCTTATTGCAACTGCTGCACATACACTGCACACGGACGCAGGACGCCTGACTGGGGGTCATTATGATATCTCTGGTCGCACTATCCGCTATCGTACAGCGGAAAAAGCAGAAGACAATTTTGCGACGTTAACTCAGGTGGTCAACGCTGACTGGGTTGAAGCCGAGCAACTGTTTGGCTGTCTGCGTCAGTTCAATGGCGATATTTCCCTGCAACCAGGTCTGGTGCATCAGGCGAATGGTGGGGTGTTGGTTATCTCATTACGCACTCTGCTGGCCCAACCGCTGTTGTGGATGCGCCTGAAAGCCATTGTCAGCCACGAGCGCTTTGACTGGGTAGCTTTTGATGAGTCTCGCCCATTGCCTGTTTCCGTTCCGCCGATGCCGCTTAAACTGAAAGTGATTTTAGTCGGGGAGCGTGAATCACTGGCAGATTTTCAGGACATGGAGCCAGAACTGGCTGAGCAGGCCATCTACAGCGAATTTGAAGACAACCTGCAGATAGTCGATGCCGAAACCATGACACAGTGGTGCCAGTGGGTAACGCATACCGCCACGCGCAACAATTTGCCCTACCCCGCGCCTGATGCCTGGCAGGTTCTAATCCGCGAAGCGGTGCGCTATACCGGCGAACAGGATACGTTGCCGCTTAACCCCTTGTGGATCATCCGACAGTTCAAAGAAGTGGCCCCGCTATGCGCGAGCGAAACCTGCACAGCGGAGCAGTTCAGCCTGATGCTGGCGCAGCGCGAATGGCGGGAAGGATTCCTGGCCGAACGTATGCAGGATGAGATTCTGCAAGAGCAAATCCTTATTGAAACGGAAGGCGAGCGAATTGGTCAGATCAACGCCCTGTCGGTCATTGAGTTTCCGGGTCATCCTCGCGCGTTTGGAGAACCATCACGTATCAGTTGCGTGGTGCATATTGGCGATGGCGAATTCACAGATATTGAGCGCAAAGCCGAGCTGGGAGGAAATATTCATGCCAAGGGGATGATGATTATGCAGGCGTTCCTGATGTCTGAACTCCAGCTTGAGCAGCAAATTCCCTTCTCGGCCTCGCTGACCTTTGAACAATCATACAGCGAAGTTGATGGTGACAGCGCGTCCATGGCGGAATTGTGCGCATTGATTAGCGCCCTCGCCGACGTCCCTGTGAATCAAAGCATCGCCATTACGGGTTCTGTCGATCAATTTGGTCGGGCGCAACCTGTCGGCGGTCTTAACGAGAAAATTGAAGGTTTCTTCGCCATCTGCCAGCAGCGTGAGCTGACAGGTACTCAGGGCGTTATCATTCCATCAGCTAATGTCAGACACCTGAGCCTGCAACCGGCACTGCTACAGGCCATAGAAGAAGAAAAATTCACTATCTGGGCGGTGGACGACGTAACCGATGCATTGCCGCTATTACTAAATCTGGTGTGGGATGGCGAAGGCCAGACAACGCTGATGCAAACCATCCAGGAACGTATTGCGACAGCAACGCAACAGGAAGGCCGTCACCGTTTTCCATGGCCGCTACGTTGGCTGAACTGGATTATTCCGAACTGATCGGACTTGTTCAGCGTACACGTGTTAGCTATCCTGCGTGCTTCAATAAAATAAGGCTTACAGAGAACATGGTAGATAAACGCGAATCCTATACAAAAGAAGACCTTCTTGCCTCTGGTCGCGGTGAGCTGTTTGGCGCAAAAGGCCCGCAACTGCCTGCACCAAGCATGCTGATGATGGACCGTGTCATTAAGATGACCGAAACCGGTGGCAACTTTGACAAAGGTTATGTTGAAGCTGAACTGGATATTAACCCGGACCTGTGGTTCTTCGGATGCCACTTCATCGGCGATCCGGTAATGCCAGGCTGCCTGGGTCTGGATGCCATGTGGCAGCTGGTTGGATTCTATCTCGGCTGGCTGGGCGGCGAAGGTAAAGGCCGCGCGCTGGGCGTAGGCGAAGTGAAATTCACCGGTCAGGTTCTGCCGACTGCGAAGAAAGTCACTTACCGCATTCACTTCAAACGCATCGTTAATCGTCGCCTGATCATGGGCCTGGCTGATGGCGAAGTGCTGGTTGATGGTCGTCTGATCTACACCGCAAACGATCTGAAAGTGGGTCTTTTCCAGGACACTTCCGCGTTCTAATCGCAGAGATCAGGCGTTGCGTCGTTGTCGGATGACAGCGTAAGCGCCTTATCCGGTCTGCAAAAAGGCGAAACCTCCGCTCTGCGGAGGTTTCTTTTATCTAAAGAGACAGAATCAGGCCATTAAAACCCTATCCCCCATGGCTTCTCGCCAGCCTCCCAGCCAGTATGATCTCTGATTCAGCGCCTGATAGGGACACATTTCTTTTGAGCGTCCGGCAATGCCGGCCTGATATCCACGTTGATGTGCCCGTTCCAGGCGATCTCGTTTTTGTCTCTTCATGCCTCGTTTCCCTCATCTTTAGTTCTGGTGGAAAAGAAAACAGTGATTACTAAGTGTGCAATCACACTAAACGAATACCCCTAAACATCAGGCTCGTCAATGCGCAAAATTCACGCCAGTGTCATATTTGTGAGCTACCCGCGAAATCATTTGTACAAAAAAAATCAGACAGAACAGTTATCTTCGCGGCTAAAAAATAAAAAAAACCGCCCCGGGCGGTGAACCAGGGGCGGCATAATTTACAATTATTTAAGCTTAAGGGATGCGTTTCAGCTCTTTAGCTATGGCCGTCGCTTCCTGACTCCAGGCGCTGGCGAGAACCTTCACCATCTCATCGTAGCCGTCCCTGGTCTGCACTGCTTCGATGTGGAACGGACGCTTGATCAACTGTCCCTGGTGATTCAGTAACCATTCTCCGCTCACGATAACCTTCCCATCGTACCTACCGTGGAAGCCGGTTACAGTGACGTTCAGCGTGTCCTGCGTGCTTCCCAGCGGCTGCGAAGCGACAACCCAGCCAGGTAATTGCATACTGAGGTTCGTCACCAGCGTATTGCGCAATTGCTGATCTAAAGGACTGGCCCAGAGATTATTATTCGCTATCACATATTGCACATCGCTGGTCTGGTAAACCACTCCATTACCCGCCAGATAGTCCGGCACCGCAATCTGCTCAACCCACAGCAGCCGGTTACCCTGGTTGGCGGAGCTTTGGACGCTCCCTTGCGCGATAGGAAGCTGGTAATAGCTTTTATTTTCTCCGCTGGAGCTGCATGACGTCAGCCAGACCGCCATCATCACCACTAGCCACTTTTTCATTGTTTCGCCCTCTTCGGCTCTGGATCTTTTTTGTCCTTCGCTTCAAATACCAGCGCATTGCTCTTATCGTTCAACGTTTTCAGTACCGGTTGCAGTTCGCGCAGTACCTGATCAAGACGCTGCATATCCGCCACCATCTTGTTGTAGGCTGCCGAGCCCGGCTGGAAGCCCTGCATGCTACGATTAAGTTCACGCAACGTATTTTGCATATCCGCCGGAAGATCCTGCATTGACTGGCTGGATGTGATCTTATTCATATTATCCAGCGTGGTTTGCAGATGCTTCATCGTACGCTGGCTTTCTGACAACGTATTGGTCGCCTGCTCAATCATCGGGTTCAACGGCAGATTATTAATCTTATCCAGCGCTTCCATCAGGCGCTGCTGGATCTGCGCTAAACCGCCACTCACCGTCGGGATAATCTGATAACCATTAAATTCTCGTACACCGCTAATCGGTGGTTCTTTCGGGTAGAAGTCGAGATCGACATACAGCGCGCCGGTCACCAGATTCCCGGTTTTCAGCGATGCGCGTAATCCGCGTTTGAGCAATTGCTCCAGATGAGCGCCAACATCAGTGTCCTCGCCCAGCTGTGCTTTCAGGCGCTCAGGCTCGATGCGTACCAACACCGGAATGCGGTAATCATTGTTAAATACCTGACGCATGTTCGGTGAGAAGAAAGGTACTTTACTCACCGTCCCCAGACGAATGCCGCGGAATTCCAGCGGCGCGCCTGGCTGCAGGCCACGAATCGAATCCTTAAAGAACATCAGGTAGTCAATATGATCGGTATACAGGGAATCCTGAATACTTTTTTGATCGTCATAAAGATTAAACGCGGACTGTTGCCCAACCGGCTCACCTTGTTCTAAACCTTCTGGCACATCAAAACTTACGCCACCGCCAAACAACGTGGAGAGCGATCCCATTTCCACACGCATACCTGCGGAGGTAAGATCCACGGCGATCCCACTGTCTTTCCAGAAACGCACATTGCTGGTCACCAGACGATCGTTAGGCGCATTAATGAAAAGCTGGTAGCTGATAGTACGCTTTTGCGCATCGAAGGTGCTGGTCTCAACCGACCCCACACGATATCCACGGAACAATACCGGATCGCCGGGGCTTAACTGCCCGGCTTTTTTACTGTCCAGTATCACGCGGATCCCTTTCGCATCTGGCGGTGCCAGCGGCGGTGAGTCCAGTAGTTGGTAATTTTCCAGCTTATTCCCTTTATTGCCGGGCTGCAGTTCAATATATGCCCCGGACAATAGCGTGCCCAGGCCGCTGATACCTTCACGACCAACCTGCGGCTTCACCACCCAAAAAACAGAGTCTTTATGCAGCAGCTTTTCCATTCCGGAGTTAAGACGAGCTTTAATCTCCACATGGGTCAAATCATCCGTCAGAGTCGCGCTCTCGACGATGCCGACATCCACGCTGCGGCTTTTAATCGTCGTTTTGCCGCCTTCAATCCCTTCGGCATTGGTGGTAATCAGCGTGACTTCCGGCCCCTGATGGCTGTAATGATAAAACAGGACCCATGCGCCAATAAGCGCAGTAACGATCGGGAATATCCACACGGGCGACCAGTTTTTCACCTTCTGCACTTTGGCTTCCCCACTTTTAGATTCCATGCTGTCAGGACTCCTCATGATCTGGTTCTGGTTCACGGTCCCACGACAGACGCGGATCAAATGTCATCGCAGAAAACATTGTCATAATGACGACTAAAGCAAACATCAAAGCACCCATTGCAGGATAAATGTTCATTAACCCTCCCATGCGCACCAGCGCAGAGAGTACCGCAATCACAAAAACGTCGATCATTGACCAGCGACCGACAAATTCCACCACTTCATAAATCAAGTGCATACGTTCACTGTCACGTTTGCCGTGCCCCTTGGCATCCCAACATAGCCAGGCAATGGCAATCATTTTCAACGTCGGCACCATAATACTGGCGATAAAGATAACCGCCGCCACCGGATAAGAGCCTTCGCTCCAAATCAAAACCACGCCTTCAAGAATCGTTGACGGCAACTTGGATCCGAGCAAATCGGTAATCATGATCGGCAGGATGTTGGCAGGAAGATAAAGCATGATTGACGTGAACAATAACGCCATCGTCCATTGCAGACTGTTTTTGCGACGCACGTAGCCTTTCGTCTCGCAGCGCGGGCACACCCGTTCGTCAGCGGGAAGAATCGCGGTGCAGCAGGAACAAGAACGCAACCCCTGCCGGATGCCGGGCACACCTGGCTTTAATTCCTGGTTAATGACAGGCATTGGCGCAATATCATCCCACAGCCAACGGCGGTCAACGCACTGAAACGCCCGTAGCTGTAGTACACAAAAGAAGCACCATGGGATGAAACTGCTGCCCACGCCGATATCACCATAAGCCATCAGCTTAACGAAACTGACCAGCACTCCGGCGAGGAAGATTTCCGCCATCCCCCAGCTTTTCAACTGGAACAGGACGCGCGCAAGCCTGGCCTTTAGCCAGCCAGGCATTTCGGCACGGTTCACCAGCAGCAGAATAGTCAGTAAACAAAACGCGGGAACCAACTGGACGAATAATAAAAAAAACGTGCCGAGGCTGGCGTAATCTTCAGAGAAGAGCACGCTGGGGATTTCCAGCAACGTCACTTCACTGCTTACCCCTGCGACGTTCATATTCACAAAAGGGAAGAGGTTTGATAAAAGCAGCATGAACAGCGCTGCTAAAACATAGGCAGTAGGACGCTGCCTCGGCGCGTCCCACTCAACCGTTAACGTAGTGCCACATCGTGGACATGCCGCTTTCTGACCATGCTCAAGGCGCGGTAACGCCACCAGCATGTCACACTGCGAACACAAAATATGCTTCGCGGCATGGTGATGTTCGCACATATGTGCTCCTTTAAATTATGCGCCATTCTTCAAAGATTCAAGATACTCCCAGCGCTCAAAGGCTTGCTCAAGTTCTTGTTCCGCTTCGTTCAGATTAGCTAAAACTTGTTGCGTTTGCTCGTGCGGCTGACTGAAAAAAGCGGCGTCAGCAACCTGAGCTTGTAATGTTTCCAGCTTAGCTTCCAGTTCTTCAAGCAATGCGGGGAGCTGCTCCAGTTCGCGCTGCAGTTTATAGCTTAGTTTGCTCGTGCCACGTTTGACAATTTCTGCTTTAGGAGCAACAGCTTCCTCTGTTTTTTTCACAACGGGCTGTTTAAACGCTACATGCTGCGATTGCTGGCTGCGCGCGTCATGGTAACCGCCGACATAACGACCAATTTTACCACCGCCTTCGAAGATCCAACATTCCGTGACGGTATTATCCACAAACTGACGGTCGTGGCTCACCAGCAGCACGGTGCCCTGATAGCTGTCAATCAGCTCTTCAAGCAGTTCCAGCGTTTCGACGTCAAGATCGTTAGTTGGTTCATCGAGAATTAAAAGATTACTGGGCTTCAGAAACAAACGCGCCAGCAACAGACGATTTCGTTCCCCACCGGAGAGCGCGCGTACTGGCGTCATCGCCCGTTTCGGGTGGAACAAGAAGTCCTGCAGGTAGCCCAGCACATGGCGGGGTTTACCGTTGACCATCACCTCTTGTTTACCTTCGGCCAGATTGTCCATCACGGTTTTATCCGGATCCAGTTCAGCCCGGTGCTGATCGAAATAAGCCACTTCCAGCTTGGTCCCAACATGAATACGTCCACTGTCAGCCTGCAGTTGGCCTAGCATCAGTTTGAGCAGCGTCGTCTTGCCGCAACCATTAGGGCCAATTAACGCAATTTTGTCGCTGCGCTGCACCTGTGCAGAGAAATCTTTTACCAGTTGCTTACCATCAACCTGATAATCCACATTCTCCATTTCGAAGACAATCTTGCCCGAACGGCTCGCCTCTTCAACCTGCATCTTCGCCGTGCCCATCACTTCGCGACGTTCACCGCGCTCGCGACGCATCGCTTTCAGGGCGCGCACACGGCCTTCGTTACGGGTACGACGCGCTTTGATACCCTGGCGGATCCAAACCTCTTCCTGCGCCAGCTTGCGATCAAACTCCGCGTTTTGTAACTCTTCTACCCGCAGCGCTTCTTCTTTCTCCAGCAGATACTGATCGTAGTTCCCCGGATAGGTCACCAGTTTGCCGCGGTCAAGATCAACAATACGCGTCGCCATGTTGCGAATAAATGAACGGTCGTGGGAAATAAAAATGATTGTCCCGTTGAAGGATTTCAGGAACCCTTCCAGCCAGTCGATTGTTTCAATGTCCAGATGGTTCGTCGGTTCATCGAGCAGCAATACGCGCGGATTACTCACCAACGCGCGGCCCAGCGCCGCTTTACGCAGCCAACCACCAGACAGCGACGAAAGCGCGGCGTTAGGATCCAGCCCCAGTTGCGCCAACACTTCATTAATGCGACTTTCGAGCTGCCACAGATTGTGGTGATCGAGCATTTCCTGAACCCGCGCCATCTCATTCAGATTTCTGTCGCTGGGATCGGTCATGACAAGGCGCGAAATATCATGATACCGCTTCAGGTATTCAGCCTGTTCCTCAATACCTTCGGCAACGAAGTCATACACGCTGCCCTCGACATTACGCGGCGGATCCTGTTGCAGACGCGCGACGACCAGATCCTGCTCATAAATAATACGTCCGTCGTCAAGACCCTGTTCACGGTTCAGGATCTTCATCAGCGTCGATTTGCCCGCGCCGTTACGGCCTACCAGACAGACGCGTTCGTTATCCTCGATATGCAGTTCCGCATTATCAAGAAGGGGCGCATCGCTGAACGACAGCCATGCACCATGCATACTGATCAATGACATTTACTTATCCTTTCAGGCTGCGGTAATCAGCCAGCAATTGTGGATCTGACGGTTACGGGCAAAGTCCTGGGAAAGCGTTTTTTGGGTAATTTCTTGTGCTTTCAATCCCAGCTCAGCCAGACCCTCGAGATCCATACGGAATCCACGTTTGTTGTTGGAGAACATGATCGTCCCATCTTTACGTAACAGACGTTTCAGATCTTTCATCAGCGCCAGATGATCGCGCTGCACATCAAACGAATCTTCCATGCGTTTAGAGTTAGAGAACGTTGGCGGATCGATGAAAATCAGATCGAACTGTTCATTGGCATCGCGCAGCCAGCCCAGACAATCAGCCTGAATTAAACGGTGAGCGCGACCACTCAGGCCATTCAGACGCAGGTTGCGTTCCGCCCATTCCAGGTAGGTACGCGACATATCAACCGTCGTGGTGCTCCGCGCGCCGCCCAGTCCGGCATGAACGCTGGCGCTACCGGTGTAGGAGAACAGATTGAGGAAATCCTTACCTTTACTCATCTGACCCAGCATGCGACGCGCAATGCGGTGATCGAGGAACAAACCGGTATCAAGATAGTCAGTCAGGTTCACCCACAGACGTGCGTTGTACTCGCTTACCTCAATGAATTCACCCTTCTCATTCATCTTCTGATACTGGTTCTTGCCTTTTTGACGTTCACGGGTTTTCAGCACCAGTTTATTCGGGGCAATCTCAAGTACCGAGAGCGTAGCGGCAATGGTGTCGAACAGGCGTTGACGCGCTTTCTGCGCATCGACCGTTTTCGGCGGCGCGTATTCCTGCACCACGACCCAGTCACCGTAGCGATCTACCGCCACGTTGTATTCCGGCAGGTCGGCATCGTACAGGCGATAGCATTCAATACCTTCCTGACGCGCCCATTTTTCCAGCTTCTTAAGATTCTTACGCAGGCGGTTGGCATAATCTTCCGCGACCGTGACAGGCTTACTGTCGGCGGTGGTTTCTGCAACGTGATAGTTCTTCTGCACGCAATCCAGCGGACCATTTTTCGCTTTAAATTGCTTATCAGCACGTAATTGCAGGCTGCTGAGCAAATCCGGCGAGGCGCTAAACAGGGACAGATTCCAGCCGCCAAACTGGTTTTTCATTGTGCGCCCCAGCAGGCTGTGCAGGGCAATCAGCGCCGGTTCACTATCCAGACGTTCGCCGTACGGCGGGTTGCTGATAACCGTCCCGTACGGTCCTTTCGGTAACGGGTTGCTCAGTTTGGCGACATCTTTAACTTCAAACGTCATCAGATCGGCAATGCCGGCGCGACGGGCGTTACTGCGTGCTTTTTCAATTACGCGAGCATCGCTGTCAGATCCATAGAAGTGCGAGGTGTAGTCTGCGAGACCCTTACGCGCACGCACCTGCGCTTCGGCTTTAACCTCTTGCCACACAGCGTCATCGTGCTGCGCCCAACCGCTAAAGCCCCAATAACCACGGTGCAGACCAGGCGCACGATCGGTTGCCCACATCGCCGCTTCAATCAGCAGTGTACCGGAGCCACACATCGGATCGAGTAACGGCGTGCCCGGTTGCCAACCTGAACGCATCACAATGGCGGCAGCCAGCGTTTCTTTAATCGGCGCCTGACCTGCGCGATCGCGATACCCACGCTGATGCAGGCCATCACCGCTCAGATCGAGCGCAATACTGGCGGTATCTTTATTCAGCCACACGTTAATACGCAGATCCGGAGATTCACGATCCACATTCGGACGCGGCAGATTTTTAC
Organism: Citrobacter sp. wls708; assembly: GCF_005281255.1. Taxonomy (NCBI): domain Bacteria; kingdom Pseudomonadati; phylum Pseudomonadota; class Gammaproteobacteria; order Enterobacterales; family Enterobacteriaceae; genus Citrobacter; species Citrobacter sp. wls708. The sequence goes on along the minus strand of NZ_SZXE01000001.1, from coordinate 73,386 downwards.
GGGTAAAGGCGTCGACAATCGCATCCTTTACCTTCAGCGCCCCGTACTGACTATTACGAATGGTTTCGTTCAGGCCGCTAAAATGCACCGCAAATGTAGCGCCCGGATTAAATATCTCTGTCCAGTCGATTGCCTGAACACCGAGGTACAGATCAAGATCGCTGTAGACCTTGCACTCTCCCATCGGCAGGATAATGCGCGAGGCCAGGCGGCTCCACATCAGGCTCTGGTAAACAAGCCGCGTGTCGCCCTTAAAATGGACCCCACCCTGAACGACCTGACACTCCAGCGCGCCAAGGTTTTCCAGTTCAGTTTTTAACAGCTCTTCCAGCCCGCGGGCCGTACTGGCAAACAGAGAATTCATAATGTCACTTTTACTCCGAGAAAATTGCTGCGCATTATAGCTAATATGGGCGGTATGTCATAAAGTTGAAGGCTTATTTTCGCTCGAGGGGCTGTACAGTGGTCACGTTAACCCGACTTTTTATTCATCCGGTTAAATCAATGCGCGGTATTGGGCTTACCCACGCTCTGGCAGACGTTAGTGGTCTCGCCTTTGATCGCATATTTATGATTACCGAACCCGACGGGACGTTCATTACCGCCCGACAGTTCCCACAGATGGTGCGTTTTACCCCTTCCCCTTTCCACGATGGATTGCATCTTACGGCGCCAGACGGTAGCAGCGCGCTTGTGCGATTTGCCGACTTCGCCCTGCAGGATGCGCCGACGGAAGTGTGGGGCAACCATTTTACCGCGCGTATTGCGCCAGCGGCTATCAACCAGTGGCTGAGCGGTTTTTTCTCCCGTGACGTGCAGCTTCGCTGGGTTGGTCCGCAGCTGACGCGCCGAGTGAAGCGCCGCGATGATGTTCCGTTATCCTTTGCCGATGGTTATCCCTACCTTTTAACTAACGAAGCGTCATTGCGCGATTTGCAGCAGCGCTGCCCGGCAAGCGTAAAAATGGAGCAGTTTCGCCCCAATCTGGTGGTTTCAGGCGCTGCCGCCTGGGAAGAAGATACCTGGAAAGTGATCCGCATTGGCGAGGTTATTTTTGACGTGGCTAAACCTTGTAGCCGCTGCATTTTCACCACCGTCAGCCCTGAAAAAGGTCAGAAGCATCCGTCCGGCGAACCGCTGACCACGCTGCAAAGCTTTCGCACTGCGACGGATAACGGCGATGTCGATTTTGGTCAAAATCTCATTGCGCGTAACAGTGGCGTGATTCGCGTCGGCGACGAGGTTGAAATTCTGTCCACCGGTCCGGCCAGAGTATATGGCGCGGCAGAAACCGATGATACTGTCCCGGTGCAACAACCCGATGCCACGGTGCTTATCGAGTGGCAGGGACAGACCTTTCGCGGAAATAATCAGCAGGTATTGCTTGAACAGCTGGAAAACCAGGGTATCCGGGTTCCCTACTCATGTCGGGCGGGAATTTGCGGATGCTGTCGAATTCGGTTGGTAGAAGGCGAAGTGAGCCCGCTGAAAAAATCAGCGATTGGAGATGACGGGACAATTCTGTGCTGCAGTTGTGTGCCCAAAACGGCAATCAGGCTGGAAAGTTAAACCGCCTGCTCAAGGCTGAAACTGTCAACCATTGTCTGCGGTTTCAGTCTGTCATTCATGATTTTAATTGCGTCGCCAAGCTGCATGGTGCGTCCGGCAATCACCACACCCGGTTGCGCCAGCAGACAAAGCGCGGCGTTTTCACCCGGCTCAACCACTAACAGGTTTACCTGTTCATCGGTATCGCTTAAATCGACACAGGCAGCGTCCCCTGGCACTGGCGTCCAGTTAATGCCGTGGGCGACAAAGTGCCAACTTTTTGGCATCTGCGGCTTAAGATAACGAATAGCCACCAGCGCATTGAGCACCAGTTCCGCTTTTTGTTCTTTCGCTAAATCCAGGTAGCGGCATTTTTCTTCAAAGGAAAAATAAAGCGCGGCGTCATCAACGCAAAATCCGGAAGGAGTAAAGGCATCAGGCGTGAGCATTTTACGAGCAAAACGCGAACGGAATAACATACCATTGGCTAAATCGAGCATCATACGATCGTGCTCTTCATCATAATACCAGCGCCAGTTATCGTCGGGTTTAATTCGCATCAGTTTCTCTCCTTTCCTTAATCATCGCCGTTACGACAGTATCCTTTTGCCGCTTCGTTTATTGCCCTAATAATAAAAGCTCAGAATGTTTAAATAAGCAACAGTTAAGGAATATAAAACAACCAGGGCTAGAAATAAAGCCCTGGATTGTGATTAAGGTAGCATTCAGATATTGGTGACGATTTCTTTAATCAACGGCGGGCCTTTAAAAATAAAGCCCGAATAAATCTGTACGAGGGTTGCGCCGGCGGCTATTTTCTCGCGCGCGGCAATCACCGAGTCAATACCGCCAACGCCAATAATTGGCAACTGACCATTTAATTCCTGAGACAACTGGCGAATAATTTCTGTACTTTTTAATTGTAACGGACGACCGCTCAGTCCCCCCATTTGATCGCAATTTTTCATTCCCTGTACGAGAGAACGATCGAGAGTGGTGTTAGTTGCAATTACACCATCAATATTATGCCGAACTAAACTGTCGGCAACCTGGATCAGTTCTTCGACGGAAAGATCCGGCGCGATCTTTACGGCCACCGGAACATATTTATGGTGGATCGCTTGCAGATCGTTTTGCTTATTTTTAATTGCCGTCAGCAGATCATCCAGCGCTTCACCGTATTGCAGCGTGCGTAATCCCGGCGTATTCGGTGAAGAGATATTAATCGCGATATAACCGGCATAAGCATAGACTTTTTCCATACAAATCAGATAGTCATCTTTGCCGTTTTCTACCGGAGTATCTTTATTCTTACCAATATTAATGCCGAGAATGCCGTCAAAATGTGATTTCTTAACGTTCTCTACCAGGTTATCAACACCCAGGTTATTGAATCCCATGCGGTTGATCAAACCTTCCGCATCCACCAGACGGAACAGACGTGGTTTATCGTTCCCGGGCTGGGGGCGTGGCGTCACGGTACCAATCTCAATTGAACCGAATCCCATCGCACCGAGCGCATCAATGCACTCCCCGTCTTTATCCAGTCCGGCAGCAAGCCCGAGCGGATTTTTAAACGTCAGCCCCATACAGGTAACCGGTTTTGCGGGTACTTTCTGGCGGACAAGCGCTTCGAGCGGCGTGCCGGTAATGCGACGTAACTGCTGGAATGTCAATTCATGAGCGCGCTCAGGATCGAGCTGGAAAAGGGCTTTACGAACGAAGGGGTAGTACATGAACTCTCCTGGATTCCCGGTGTGCAAACCGGGGGCATATTATGTGCGATCGCGAGCAAAAAGGGAATTGACCTGCGGCAATAAATAGCAATCGTTTTCCTGCTTCTGCCGTTTTATTCATTTTTCAACTTTTCTATCCCGTATAAATCATTTCGATAAACAAAATCTCTCTGCCAGACTGCACGAATTGTTATCAATGTTAAATAAAAGCGAACAATTAGTTATAAGGGGAGATTGAAATTATGCGCGTCATTACTCTGGCGGGAAGTCCACGCTTCCCCTCTCGCTCCAGCGCCTTACTGGAATACGCCCGGGAAAAACTGAACGGCCAGGATGTCGAAGTCTGTCACTGGAATCTGCACAACTTTGCCCCAGAAGACCTGATCTATGCGCGCTTCGACAGCCCGGCGCTGAAAACCTTTGTCGAACAACTGCACGACGCCGACGGATTGATTGTTGCAACGCCGGTCTACAAAGCAGCTTACTCCGGAGCGTTGAAAACGTTGCTCGATCTGCTTCCCGAACGCGCACTGGAAGGAAAAGTGGTTTTGCCGCTGGCAACAGGCGGTACCGTGGCGCATTTACTGGCCGTTGATTACGCGCTTAAGCCAGTGCTGAGCGCGTTAAAAGCCCAGGAAATCCTGCACGGTGTTTTTGCTGATGATTCACAGGTCATTGATTATCAGCATAAACCGCAGTTTACGCCCAACCTGCAACTGCGTCTGGACAATGCGCTCGACACCTTCTGGCTGGCGTTGCATCGTCGTGATGTCCAACTTCCTCAATTGAATGCTCTGCGAGGTGCCGCCCATGCTTAATCTGCTCAAGCGTCACACGCCGTGGTTGGCGTTGACCGGATTGCTGTCACTTTCAACGCTCGTCCATGCCGCAGAGTCTGCACCAGACGCGCTGCGCATAGGTTACCAGAAAGGAAGCGTCAGTATGGTGCTGGCAAAAAGCCATCAGTTACTGGAGAAACGCTACCCACAGACCAAAATCTCGTGGATTGAGTTTCCGGCAGGGCCGCAAATGCTGGAAGCACTCAATATTGGCAGTATCGATCTCGGCAGTACCGGTGACATTCCACCGATTTTCGCCCAGGCCGCCGGAGCCGATCTGGTTTACGTTGGCGTCGAGCCGCCCAAACCAAAAGCCGAAGTGATTCTGGTGCCCAAAAACAGCCCGATCCAGAGCGTTGCGCAGCTCAAAGGGCATAAAGTCGCCTTCCAGAAAGGTTCCAGCGCCCACAATTTACTGCTGCGAGCCTTACAACAGGCCGGGCTGAAATTTACCGATATTCAACCAACATATCTGACACCCGCAGATGCCAGAGCAGCCTTCCAGCAAGGTAACGTTGATGCGTGGGCTATCTGGGATCCTTACTATTCCGCCGCGTTGCTGCAGGGTGATGTGCGCGTGCTAAAAGATGGCTCAGACCTCAAACAGACCGGCTCCTTTTATCTCGCCGCGCGTCCTTATGCCGAGAAAAATGGCGCGTTTGTTCTTGGCGTGCTGGATACCTTTAGCCAGGCTGATGCGTTAACCCTCAGCCAGCGCCAGCAAAGTATTACCCTGCTGGCCAAAACCATGGGACTGCCAGAGCCGGTGATTGCGTCTTATCTTGATCACCGGCCGCCAACGACCATCTCACCCGTCAGCGCCTCGGTTGCCGCCCTGCAACAACAAACCGCCGATCTGTTTTATGACAATCGTCTGGTGCCGAAAAAAATCGATATTCGCCAGCGTATCTGGCAACCCACTCAGCAGACAGGAGCAAAATTATGAGTCTGAACATGTTCTGGTTTTTACCCACCCACGGGGATGGCCACTATCTGGGGACGGAAGAAGGCTCGCGTCCGGTCGATCAAAGTTATCTGCAGCAAATCGCGCAGGCTGCCGATCGCCTGGGATTTACCGGCGTTTTGATCCCAACCGGTCGCTCCTGTGAAGATGCCTGGCTGGTAGCCGCCTCCATGATCCCTGTTACTCAGCGGCTCAAGTTTTTGGTCGCGCTGCGTCCAAGCGTAACCTCGCCAACGGTTGCCGCACGCCAGGCTGCAACGCTCGACAGACTCTCTAACGGTCGGGCGCTGTTTAACCTGGTGACCGGCAGCGATCCGCAGGAGCTGGCTGGCGACGGCGTGTTTCTTGATCATACAGAGCGCTATGAAGCTTCTGCTGAATTCACCCAGATCTGGCGTCGGCTGTTACAGGGAGAAACGGTGGATTTCAACGGCAAACATATGCACGTCCGCGGCGCGAAGCTGTTTTTTCCTCCCGTACAACAACCCTGGCCGCCGCTTTATTTCGGCGGTTCTTCCGATGTCGCGCAAGACCTGGCTGCCGAGCAGGTTGATCTCTATCTGACCTGGGGCGAACCGCCTGAACAGGTGAAAGAGAAGATTGAGCAAGTGCGAGCCAAAGCAGCAGCGCTTGGACGCAAGATCCGCTTTGGTATTCGTTTGCATGTGATCGTGCGGGAGACGACGGATGAGGCGTGGCAGGCAGCGGAGCGTCTGATTTCGCATCTTGATGACGACACGATTGCCAAAGCCCAGGCCGCCTTCTCAAGAACAGATTCGGTTGGCCAACAGCGGATGGCCGCGCTGCACAACGGTAAACGCGACAAACTGGAAATAAGCCCGAACCTGTGGGCAGGCGTTGGGCTGGTGCGTGGCGGCGCCGGAACCGCGCTGGTCGGCGACGGCCCGACCGTCGCAGCGCGCATAAACGAGTACGCCGCGCTGGGTATCGACAGCTTTGTGCTGTCGGGGTATCCGCATCTGGAAGAGGCGTACAAAGTTGGCGAGCTACTGTTCCCGCATCTGGATGTTTCGATACCTGAAATTCCACAGCCACAGCGTCTGCACCAACAAGGCGAAGCGGTGGCTAACGAATTTATTCCCCGTAAGGTCGCGCAAAGCTAAGGAGCACGCTGATGACAACACCGAAAAACAGGTGGCTATTGCGCCTCGCACCCTGGTTTTTGCCGGTAGGTCTGGTGGCGCTCTGGCAGATAGCCTCGTCAATGGGCTGGCTATCCACCCGCATCTTGCCCTCCCCGGAAGGCGTTGTCGAAGCCTTCTGGACACTTTCCGCCAGCGGCGAGCTTTGGCAGCATCTGGCGATCAGTTCCTGGCGCGCGCTGATCGGATTCTCGATCGGTGGATCGTTGGGTTTGACGCTGGGACTCATCAGCGGTCTTTCACGCTGGGGGGAACGCCTGCTGGATACGTCGATACAGATGCTGCGCAACGTACCCCATCTGGCGCTGATCCCGCTGGTGATTTTGTGGTTCGGCATTGATGAATCGGCGAAGATCTTTCTCGTCGCCTTGGGCACACTGTTCCCGATTTACATCAACACCTGGCACGGGATCCGCAATATCGATCGCGGCCTGGTGGAGATGGCGCGCAGCTATGGATTGTCCGGCTTTTCACTGTTTATCCATGTGATCCTCCCCGGCGCCCTGCCCTCGATTATGGTTGGCGTACGTTTTGCTCTCGGACTGATGTGGCTGACGTTGATCGTTGCGGAAACCATTTCCGCCAATGCCGGCATTGGTTATCTGGCGATGAATGCGCGAGAATTTCTGCAAACCGACGTGGTGGTAGTGGCCATCATTCTCTACGCCCTGCTCGGCAAACTTGCCGATGTCAGCGCCCAACTGCTGGAGCGAGTCTGGCTGCGCTGGAACCCGGCTTACCATGTGAAGGAGGCTACTGTATGAATACCGCTCGCTTGAATCAGGGTACGCCGCTTTTGCTGAGCGCCGTGACCAAACAATACGCCGCCAATACAGTGCTGAATCAATTAGATCTGCATATTCCGGCAGGGCAATTTGTTGCCGTAGTGGGCCGCAGCGGCGGTGGCAAAAGCACCTTGCTGCGCCTGCTGGCTGGGCTGGAATCGCCCACTTCAGGCGCATTACTTGCCGGAACTACCCCGCTGGCAGAGATTCAGGATGATACGCGCATGATGTTTCAGGATGCGCGTCTGCTGCCATGGAAAACGGTTATTGATAACGTTGGTCTGGGGCTGAAAGGTCAATGGCGCGATGCGGCCCGTAATGCGTTGGCCGCTGTTGGCCTCGAAAACCGGGCACAGGAGTGGCCTGCCGCCCTGTCTGGCGGCCAAAAACAGCGCGTGGCCCTGGCGCGGGCATTAATTCACCGCCCTGGCCTGCTGTTACTGGATGAACCGCTCGGCGCGCTGGATGCGTTAACCCGTCTTGAGATGCAGGATCTGATCGTCTCGCTATGGCAGGACCACGGCTTTACGGTGCTGCTGGTGACGCACGATGTCAGTGAAGCCGTCGCAATGGCAGACCGCGTGCTGTTGATCGAAGAGGGTAAAATCGGGCTGGATCTGACGGTGGATATTCAGCGCCCCCGCCGTTTGGGATCGGTGCGGTTAGCCGAACTGGAAGCGGAAGTGTTGAACCGGGTGATGAAGCGTGGCGAGACGGAACAACCGATCCGTCGGCATGGATAACCACTCAGAAAACAAGGCCCGATAGCGATTACCGGGCCTTTTGCCGGATGGCGACGTTACCGCCTTATCCGGCCTACAAAATTACAGGTCAACGTTTCAGGCTAACGCTTTGTCAATCTTCTCGAACAGATCGCCGGAGAGATTCTCGAGGCCTTTCAACTGTTCCAGCGCCGCACGCATCTTCGCCTGACGTTTGGCATCATAGCGTTTCAAACGAATCAACGGCTCAATCAGACGTGACGCCACCTGTGGATTGCGGCTGTTCAGCTCAGTCAGCATATCGACCAGGAACTGATAGCCGCTGCCATCTTCCGCATGGAAAGCCGCCGGGTTGCTGCCCGCAAAAGCACCAATCAGGGAACGAATACGGTTCGGGTTACTCATACTGAAGGAACGATGCTTCAGCAGACCGCGTACCGTTTCCAGCACGTTTCTCGCCGGGCTGGTGGATTGCAGGATAAACCATTTATCCATTACCAGACCGTCATGATGCCATTTATCGTCATACTCCTGCATCAATGCGTCACGGCATGGCAGTTGCGCCGCCACCGCAGCGGACAGCGCCGCCAGGGCGTCAGTCATATTGTTCGCTTCGCGGTACTGCTTGCTAACCAACGTGTCAGCCAGATGGGTTTCGCCAAAGGCCAGGAAGCGCAGGCAGGCATTGCGCAGCGTACGCTTACCAATATCAGCATGCTCAACGCGGTACTCGTCAAGATGATTAGCGTTATAGATAGCGAGGAATTCATCCGCCAGCTCAGCCGCCAGCGTGCGGGTCAATGCTTCGCGAACTTCCGTTATCGCGACCGGATCGATGATATCGAACAGTTCGGCGATTTCATTTACCGAAGGCAACGTCAGGATCTCTGCCGCCAGCGCCGGATCGATTTTCTCATCGAGCAAAATCGCGCGGAAAGCATCGGCCACATGTACCGGCAGCGACAACGGCTGACCCTGCTGATGACGGGCAACGTTGAGCTTAATATAGGTCGCCAGCAGACTTTGCGCCGCATCCCAACGAGAGAAATCGTTACGCGCATGACGCATCAGGAAGGTCAGTTGCTGATCGCTCCATTTGTATTCCAGTTTTACCGGTGCGGAGAATTCGCACAGCAGTGCCGGAACCGGCTGGAAGTAGACGTTATCAAAGACAAACGTCTGTTCTGCCTGGGTCACGTTGAGCACAGCATTCACCGGATGCCCGCCTTTTTGTAGCGGGATCACTTTCCCTTCGTTGTCATACAACTCGAGGGCGAAAGGAATATGCAGCGGTTGTTTCTCGGCCTGATCCGGCGTGGCTGGCGTACGCTGGCTGATAGTCAGCGTGTATTGTTCCGTTGACGGATTGTAGTCATCACGCACGGTCAGAATCGGCGTACCGGACTGACTGTACCAGCGGCGGAAATGAGAGAGATCGACATTGGACGCATCTTCCATCGCCTGCACGAAATCATCACAGGTAGCAGCGCTGCCGTCATGACGCTCAAAGTACAGCTGCATCCCTTTCTGGAAGTTAGTCTCACCCAGCAGAGTGTGGATCATACGAATGACTTCAGCGCCCTTTTCATACACGGTCAGGGTATAGAAGTTGTTCATTTCGATGACCATATCCGGGCGGATCGGGTGCGCCATCGGGCTGGCGTCTTCGGCAAACTGCAGGCCGCGCATGGTACGTACATTGCTGATACGGTTTACCGCACGTGAGCCGAGATCGGAACTGAACTCCTGATCGCGGAACACGGTTAAACCTTCTTTCAGGCTCAACTGGAACCAGTCGCGACAGGTCACACGGTTGCCGGTCCAGTTATGGAAATATTCGTGACCAATAACGCGTTCAATATCAAGATAGTCTTTGTCGGTGGCCGTATCGGTGCGGGCCAGCACATATTTGGAGTTAAAGATGTTCAGACCTTTATTCTCCATCGCACCCATATTGAAGAAGTCGACGGCGACAATCATATAGATGTCGAGGTCATACTCAAGGCCGAAACGCTCCTCATCCCATTTCATGGAGTTTTTCAGCGAGGTCATTGCCCACGGCGCACGGTCCAGATTGCCGCGATCGACATACAGTTCCAGCGCCACTTCACGTCCTGAGCGGGTGGTAAAGGTGTCACGCAGGACGTCGAAATCACCGGCTACCAGCGCAAACAGATAGCACGGTTTCGGGAACGGATCCTGCCACTGCACCCAGTGACGACCGTTTTCCAGTTCACCCTGCGCCACGCGGTTGCCGTTAGAGAGCAGGAACGGATATTGGGTTTTATCGGCGATAATTTTGGTGGTAAAACGCGCCAGAACATCGGGTCTGTCGAGATACCAGGTAATATGGCGGAACCCTTCTGCTTCACACTGGGTGCACAGCGCATCGCCAGACTTATACAGTCCTTCCAGCGCGGTATTGGCCGCCGGGCTAATTTCATTCACGATACGCAGCGTAAAACGTTCCGGCAGTTGACTGATGACCAGAGCGCCCTCTTCTTCTTTATACTCTGTCCACGGCTCGTCGTTCACGTGGATTGACACCAGGGTCAGATCTTCGCCATCCAGGCGCAGCGGCGCACTGGATGCACCATGACGGACAGCCTGGCTCACGGCGGTGACCACGGTTTTTTCAGCATCCAGGTCAAAGGTCAAGTCAATATCAGTAATCTGGTAATCCGGCGCACGATAGTCGTGACGGTATTTGGCTTGTGGCTGTTGTGTCATAAAAAAACCTTTAGCATCTTTGGTAGAGTCTCGGCTTCAGTCTATTCCTGTTGCGTAAATCGCGCTACGCAGAATGTTCATCTTTTCAGGCACAAACACCCTTTTTGCTACATTTTCATAACACGCGGCACGAATTGCCCTCGACCAGAAAGACAGCTTATGGTGTGATCGGGGTTCAATAAATCGCTAAACAGGGTATACTCCAGCGGTTTTCTTAGTTGTTTATTGTACTAAACGCTCCCGTGAGAGGATGCTACTGCGCACCTATGACACAATTCGCTTCTCCTGTTCTGCACTCGCTGCTGGATACAGACGCTTATAAGTTGCATATGCAGCAAGCCGTTTTTCACCACTACTATGATGTACAAGTAGCGGCTGAATTTCGTTGCCGTGGCGATGACCTGCTCGGTATTTATGCCGATGCTATTCGTGAGCAGGTGAATGCCATGCAGCACCTGCGACTGCAGGAGGACGAGTACCAGTGGCTCTCCGGCCTGCCTTTCTTTAAAGCTGATTACCTCGCCTGGTTACGTGATTTCCGCTATAACCCGGAACAGGTGTGCGTCACCAACGATAACGGCAAGCTGAACATCCGCTTAACCGGTCCATGGCGTGAAGTGATCATGTGGGAAGTCCCGCTGCTGGCGGTTATCAGCGAACTGGTGCACCGTTACCGTTCGCCCGAATCAGGCGTCCCACAGGCGCTCCATGAGCTGGAAAGCAAACTAGTCGAATTCTCTGCTTTAACGAAAGATGTCGATATGTCCCGCTTCCATCTGATGGATTTCGGTACGCGCCGCCGTTTTTCACGCGAAGTACAGCAGGCCATTGTGAAACGCCTGCAGCAAGAATCCTGGTTTGTCGGCACCAGCAACTACGATCTCGCCCGTCGTCTGTCATTAACCCCGATGGGTACGCAAGCGCATGAGTGGTTCCAGGCTCATCAGCAAATCAGCCCGGAGCTTGCCACCAGCCAGCGCGTTGCGCTGGCCGCATGGTTAAATGAATATCCTGACCAACTCGGGATTGCGCTGACGGACTGCATCACCATGGATGCGTTTTTACGCGACTTTGGCGTTGAATTTGCGACCCGTTACCAGGGCTTACGTCACGACTCTGGCGATCCGGTTGAATGGGGTGAAAAAGCCATTGCCCACTATGAAAAACTAGGGATTGATCCGCTGAGCAAAACGCTGGTGTTCTCCGATAACCTCGATCTGAAAAAAGCGATTGAGCTCTACCGCCACTTCTCTTCTCGCGTACAGTTGAGTTTTGGCATTGGTACACGGCTAACGTGTGATATTCCGCAGGTTAAGCCGCTCAATATTGTTATCAAGCTGGTGGAATGTAACGGCAAACCGGTAGCGAAGTTATCTGATAGCCCCGGTAAAACCATCTGCCACGATAAAGCGTTTGTTCGTGCGTTGCGCAAAGCTTTCGATTTGCCGCATATTAAAAAAGCCAGTTAATCTTCACAGGGAGCCACATCGGCTCCCTTTTCGCGTTTATTTCCGAAATCTTTCACTCCAGCAACGAATTCTGCTTGTCTGATTGCAGATGCCAGGTAACATAGGTATCCCCCCCATTACGGGTGGACATGTGTTTATATATCCGACTATTAACAGAGAGAATATTATGAGCGTTGTGCCTGTAGCCGACGTACTCCAGGGCCGCGTAGCCGTTGACAGCGAAGTCACCGTGCGCGGATGGGTACGTACCCGCCGAGATTCAAAAGCTGGCATCTCCTTCCTCGCCGTTTATGACGGTTCCTGCTTTGATCCTGTACAGGCCGTCATCAATAATTCTCTGCCCAATTACAATCAGGACGTATTGCGCCTGACAACCGGCTGTTCAGTTATCGTAACGGGTAAAGTCGTTGCGTCGCCTGGACAGGGACAGAGCTTTGAAATTCAGGCCACTGAGGTTGAAGTCGCGGGCTGGGTTGAAGATCCTGACACCTACCCGATGGCGGCCAAGCGTCACAGCATTGAGTATCTGCGTGAAGTCGCGCACATGCGTCCGCGTACCAACATGATTGGTGCGGTAGCACGTGTACGTCATACGCTGGCGCAAGCGCTGCATCGCTTCTTCCATGAGCAGGGTTTCTTTTGGGTATCCACGCCGCTGATCACCGCTTCCGACACAGAAGGTGCCGGTGAAATGTTCCGTGTTTCTACGCTGGATCTGGAAAACCTGCCGCGTAACGATCAGGGAAAAGTCGATTTCGATAAAGACTTCTTCGGTAAAGAAGCCTTCCTGACCGTTTCCGGTCAGTTGAACGGCGAAACCTACGCCTGCGCCCTGTCCAAAATTTATACCTTTGGCCCGACGTTCCGTGCAGAAAACTCTAACACCAGCCGTCACCTGGCGGAGTTCTGGATGCTGGAGCCAGAAGTGGCTTTCGCTAACCTGGACGACGTGGCTGGCCTCGCTGAAGCCATGCTGAAGTATGCTTTCAAGGCCGTACTGGCAGAGCGTGCGGATGATATGAAATTCTTCGCTGAACGCGTCGACAAAGACGCGATTTCACGCCTGGAACGTTTCATTGACGCCGACTTCGCGCAGGTGGACTACACCGACGCGGTAAGCATTCTCGAAAAATGCGGCAAACAGTTTGAAAACCCGGTTTACTGGGGTGTGGATCTCTCTTCCGAGCACGAACGTTATCTTGCTGAAGAGCACTTTAAAGCGCCGGTCGTGGTTAAAAACTACCCGAAAGATATCAAAGCGTTTTATATGCGCCTTAACGAAGACGGTAAAACCGTTGCGGCAATGGACGTACTGGCTCCGGGAATCGGTGAAATCATCGGTGGTTCTCAGCGTGAAGAGCGTCTGGACGTGCTGGATGCCCGTATGCTGGAGATGGGTCTGAATAAAGAAGATTACTGGTGGTATCGCGACCTGCGCCGCTACGGTACCGTTCCGCATTCCGGCTTCGGCTTAGGCTTCGAGCGTCTGATTGCCTACGTTACTGGCGTGCAGAACGTCCGTGATGTCATTCCGTTCCCGCGTACTCCGCGTAACGCCAGCTTCTAAAACTGAATTTTTAATCCAAAGGCCAGCATTCATTGCTGGCCTTTTTTGTAACCGCGCCACGTTACAGGGATCCCCATAACACGTTAAATACAACCCTTCGCCTCCCCTCTTCCTGTTACGTAATATTTCACAGCAACACATTCGAACAAAAAATAATCAGCAGTTTTATTGTGGATTAGCATTTTCTGATTAAATAGTACATTTTTTAACCTTTCACATGGCTGTCCAGATGTCCATAAATCACCTTCAGTTAAATCAGTTCTTTTAGTCATAGCGAAGAAAAAGCGGTCTTAGCAAAATTAAATATAAGAAAATCATATAAATAGAAATAACAGGGGTGGTTTTTAGCGCGGAGACATCTGAAGTTTGAAGTTGTTCACAAAGTTGCACAAAAATAACATATTGTTACACATTTTTTCTTTTTGAAACCAAATCTTTATATTTGTAGCACTTTGAGAGTAGCGAAACGATAGTTTGAATGGAAAGATGCCTGTCAGACACATAAAGACACCAAACTCTCATCAATAGTTCCGTAAATTTTTATTGACGGAATTTATTGGCGGCAGTGGCAGGTGTCATATAAAAACCGATGAGGGTAATAAATAATGATGAAGCGCAATATTCTGGCAGTGGTTATCCCTGCTCTGCTGGTAGCCGGGGCAGCTAACGCTGCAGAAGTTTATAACAAAGATGGCAACAAAGTAGACATTTACGGTAAAGCCGTGGGTCTGCACTATTTTTCCAAGAACAACGGTGATAACGCCTACGCGCCTAACGGCGATCAGACCTATGCCCGTCTTGGTTTCAAAGGGGAAACTCAGATTAACGACCAACTGACCGGTTACGGCCAGTGGGAATACCAGTTCAGCGGCAATAACCCAGAAGGCGGTGACGATGCCCAGAAAGGCAACAAAACCCGTCTGGCGTTCGCCGGTCTGAAATTCGGCGACGCGGGCTCCTTCGACTACGGTCGTAACTACGGCGTCGTATACGATGCGCTGGGTTACACCGATATGCTGCCAGAATTCGGTGGTGATACCGCTGCTTCTGACCAGTTCTTCTCCCAGCGTAACGGCGGTCTCGCAACCTACCGTAACTCCAACTTCTTCGGTCTGGTTGAAGGTCTGAACTTCGCCGTTCAGTACCTGGGCAAAAATGAGCGTGATGACGTTCGTCGCTCTAACGGTGATGGCGTTGGCGGTTCTATCAGCTACGAATTCGACGGCTTCGGTATCGTAGGTGCTTACGGTGCGGCTGACCGTACCGATGCTCAACAAAACCCGGCTCTGCGCGGCCATGGCGACAAAGCTGAGCAGTGGGCGACCGGCGTTAAGTACGATGCGAACAACATCTACCTGGCGGCGAACTACAGCGAAACCCACAACGCTACCCGTATCGCTAACGGTTATGCCAACAAAACTGAAGACGTGCTGTTGGTTGCCCAGTATCAGTTCGACTTCGGCCTGCGTCCGTCCCTCGCCTATACCAAATCTAAAGGTAAGGACATTGAAGGCATCGGTGACGTAGATCTGGTGAACTACTTCGAAGTGGGTGCGACTTACTACTTCAACAAAAACATGTCCACCTATGTTGATTACATCATCAACCAGATCGATTCTGACAACAAACTGGGCGTAGGCTCTGACGACACCGTCGCAGTAGGTATCGTTTACCAGTTCTAATAGCAGACCTCTTTGTTAAATGCCTAAAAAACAGGACTTCGGTCCTGTTTTTTTATCTCTGCTAGCGGATTCTTGCGTCTTAAAAAAACACCTCAGCTTTTCGTCAGTAACGGTTGGCATTTTGTAAATCTACCGTTAACCTGATAGCGGACTTCCCTTCTGTAATCACTATGGAACCTCGTCATGTTTGAGAACATTACCGCCGCTCCTGCCGACCCTATTTTGGGTCTGGCTGATTTGTTTCGTGCCGATGACCGCCCAGGAAAAATAAACCTCGGGATCGGTGTATATAAAGATGAGACAGGCAAAACGCCGGTACTGACCAGCGTTAAAAAAGCCGAGCAATATATACTGGAAAATGAAACCACCAAAAACTACCTTGGCATTGACGGTATTCCAGAGTTTGGTCGCTGCACTCAGGAATTACTGTTTGGTAAAGAGAGTTCGCTTATCAACGACAAACGCGCACGTACAGCACAGACCCCTGGTGGTACTGGCGCACTGCGTGTAGCAGCTGATTTCCTGGCAAAAAACACCTCGGCTAAACGCGTTTGGGTGAGCAATCCAAGCTGGCCGAACCATAAGAGCGTCTTTAACTCTGCCGGTCTGGAAGTTCGTGAATACAATTATTACGATGCGGCAAACCACTCTTTAGACTTTGATGCGATGCTGGCAAGCCTCAGCGAAGCGCAGGCAGGCGACGTGGTGTTATTCCACGGCTGCTGCCATAACCCAACCGGTATCGATCCAACATTGGAGCAGTGGCAAACGCTGGCTCAGCTTTCCGTCGATAAAGGTTGGTTGCCGCTGTTTGACTTCGCCTACCAGGGTTTTGCCCGTGGTCTGGAAGAAGATGCGGAAGGTCTGCGCGCATTCGCGGCGCTGCACAAAGAGCTGATCGTCGCCAGCTCCTACTCCAAGAACTTTGGTCTGTACAATGAGCGCGTAGGCGCCTGTACGCTGGTTGCAGCCGATGCTGAAACCGTTGACCGCGCGTTTAGCCAGATGAAATCAGCCATTCGTGCTAACTATTCCAACCCGCCGGCACACGGCGCATCCGTAGTCGCTACGATTCTGAGCAACGACGCGCTGCGCGCCATCTGGGAACAAGAGCTGACTGATATGCGCCAACGCATTCAGCGCATGCGTTTACTGTTCGTGAATACGCTGCAGGAGAAAGGTGCAAGCCGCGACTTCAGCTTTATCATCAAACAGAACGGCATGTTCTCATTCAGCGGCCTGTCTAAAGAGCAGGTTCTGCGTCTGCGTGAAGAGTTTGGTGTCTATGCCGTCGCTTCCGGACGTGTAAACGTAGCCGGAATGACGCCAGATAACATGGCGCCGCTGTGCGAAGCGATTGTCGCAGTACTGTAATCAATAGCGCACAAAAAAAGGCCGCAATCGCGGCCTTTTTATTTATCTGCGCTTTTACCAGACAGGCATTTCATCCTGCAGGAACGGGTTATGCAACCGTTCGTGACCCAGCGTAGAAAGTGGACCGTGGCCCGGAATAAACGTCACGTCATCGCCCAACGGCAACAGTTTACGTTTAATCGAATCAATCAATTGGCTGTGATCGCCGCGCGGGAAGTCGCTGCGTCCTACGCCGCCTTTGAAAATCACGTCACCCGAAATCAGTAATTTTGACTGCTCATCAAAGAAGACCACATGCCCCGGCGTGTGGCCCGGACAATGCAGTACGTGTAACGTCACATTGCCCACGCTTATCCGGTCGCCTTCATTTAACCAGCGATCGGGCGTCAGCGGCTCACAATCTCCCAGGCCAAACATCCTGCTCTGAGCAGGCAGCCCCTGTAGCCAGAACTCATCTTCTTTTTCCGGGCCAATAACCGGGACACCATAATGCTGTGCCAGTTCAGCCGCCGCCCCAACGTGGTCAAGATGACCATGAGTGAGCAGGATCTGCATAAGCGTCAGACCGCTGGCATCCACTTCCTGTTTGATTTTCCCGGCATCGCCGCCGGGATCGACCAGCGCGGCCAGACGAGTCTGCTCACACCAGATTAACGAGCAGTTCTGGGCAAATGCAGTGACCGGAATAATACGATAGTTCATACAGCTCCTGTTTCATTAAGCTTACGGATCACCAGTGCCGTGCAGGTCCGGTGTCAATATGCACAAAGTTACTGCTGGGGTAGTATCCTACACCACCTGCGCGCATAGATAACGCAGCTTTGCGAATATTACTTAATGCGATGCCTTCAATATGGAAATCCATAGCCTGGCCTTTCGTGTGGTAGCTTTTCTTAGCGACACCACGGCTGCGCGCACGGAGTTCATTATTGGTATCGATTGAGCGATAGCCAGAGATCAGCTGTACGGGTTTACGCGTGCCCAGCAGGCCCTGCAGACGGAAGAGTTGGTCAAACAATCCCGGGTCAATGGATTTCACTTTATTGGCCCGAAAATCACGGAAAAAGTGGTTAAGTTTTGCTAATTCGTCCTGAATATAGCCCCTGCCATCAAAAAACTCTGCTTTTATTGACTCACCGGTATGCAGGTTATTCAGAGTCAAGATACGCGGACGTGGGGTAGAGAGTGTGGCAAACGCGGGCGTAGGCAGGATGGCAGCGCCGAGGGCAATGCCACCAAGCGCCAGCAGTTTGCGGCGATTAGCGTCAAATTTGTCCATGGTATTAAGATCTACAAGGTCAATGTTATCGTATGTATGCTCTAGCGCACGCGGGAAACCTTATCTGGCTAAGTAGTCTACGTCAAGGCTCCCAACCCCAGGAAATACGGGGCTTACAGCCATTTTGCCCCGTTTCCGACATAACTTACGACAATCATTTTTCTCGAACTGCTTCATTTATCTGATTAATTGTTCGGCTTTTGACACAATTTGTGCGCTGGATCGCGCTGTCAGATCGTAATTGTAAATATCTGTACGATACTGCGTCCGACCATCCGCTCCCACAAACGCGGTCAGGTAGTAGAGATTGACCGGAATATTCTGGCGAATATTCACGTACCGTGTATCCCCTTGCTTCAGGGCGTCCGAGATGCGCGAATCATTCCATCCCGCATCCTGTAACAGCATATTCGCCAGCTCAGATGCCTTATTCACACGCACGCAGCCTGAACTAAGCGCCCGCGTATCTTTCTGGAACAGATTGTGATTCGGCGTATCGTGCAAATAAATAGCATCTGAACTCGGCATATTAAATTTATAACGTCCGAGTGAGTTACGCGCGCCCGGCGCCTGCTGGAAGCGGAACGGCAGATTGGATGCGGTGATGGTCGCCCAGTCAACCTGCCACGGATCTATCGTCTCTTTGCTATTCCAGCCGCGCATTACGGTATAGCCGTGACGCTCAAGGTATCCCGGATCATTCCACAACTTAGGCAGAATATCTTTTCGTGCCAGCGTCGGCGGGACGTTCCACGGCGGGTTCACGACCACATTATTCAGCGCACTGCTCATCATCGGCGTTTTACGATCGGGACGCCCGACGATGACACGGGAGGCCAGCACCTGATTACCGTTCTGGTAATAGACCAGCGAGTAGGCAGGAATATTGACCATGATACCGGTAGATAAGTCACTCGGCAGCAGGCGCAAACGCTGAATATTCAACGCCAGCACCCCCGCACGCTGCGCGGGCGTTACGTTCAGCCAGTCACGCGTTGCGGGTCCAATTGCGCCATCAGCCCCCAGCCCCTGCCAGGTCTGAAACCGCTTCACCGCCTCGACCAGTTCACTGCCGTAAGCGCTACGCCCTTCTTTAGCTGCCGTACTGACGACTGATTCGAGCATCCCGGTACGGCGTAAAATTTCACGCAACGCGGGGATGTCGTTACTCCACTCGCCAGGACGCAGCGTCGCGGTACTGGTTAACTGCGGCCAGGGACGCGTATCGCTCACCAGTTTTAGCAACGATTCATGCATGGCTGCATACTGCGGATGCTGAGGCGCCAGGCTGGCAATAAACGACGTCAGTTGGCCATTATCCAGCGCCACCTGCCATTGGTTGATCACGGAAATCGGCGGAGTTGCCAGCGCATAGGGCTTGTTACTGTAGAGCCAGCGATTACCTTTGACAGGAATATTCGCGATAAAGTGCAGATATCCCATCAGGGCATCAGAAAGTACGATGTCTCGCGCCTGACCGGTTACCGCCGGGTCAGTCAGCAATGCGACCCAAGTGGTAAATTGCGGCTGGAAACCAGCAATCGCCACCTCGGCTAACTGTTGCTGAAATGCTTTTACCGCATCACGATTTTCCCACATCGGTTTCATATCGCGCGCAGCGTACAGCAGCTCCAACTGACTCATGTATACCGGCGTGAAGCCCGCTGGAAGTTGAGATTGTAAGTCGGCGCGCGCCTTATCGACAGACATGCCCTCTGGCAGCGGTTGAATACCCGCCATAATAGCAGTAGCGGAAGATTGAACCTGCGGTTGCGATAACGCCGTAGGCTGTTCACTGACGGACGCTGAGCTATCGCCAGGAATCATTTCAGGCTCGTCGGCCTGCGCATTGAACAGTGGAGCGAATGTTACGGCCAGGCACAAACTGATTGCCGAGAGCCGACGACCACACATTTTATTAAGCAACATCCCTTGCCCCCTGTTTTCTTTATCATACTTTGGATAGCCAGGCCGTATGCATTCCCCCTAAGTTAGTTGGGGTCGGACCTGTAAAACGCCAATACACGCTGAAGTATGACGAGCAAGCCTGCGATGCGTTAGGCTTACCTTTAGTATATAAACATCAAATAGTTTTTGCCTAACCTAATGTAAAGAAGTCTAAAGAAATCACACCAGGCATTACGTGCTTTTCAGAAAAGCAGAAGGCGGCTATTTAGCCGCCTTCTTCGTTAGCTTGCCTGTGAGGAAGCGTCTTCAGTTCCCGGCAGTGGTTCAGGTAACTGCGGGGCAAACCCGCGTAGCCCCACCACGTGAACGTGCTCGGTGTTCTGGAAGACTTTACGCACCAGTTTGTAGGTGGTGCCTTTCTCCGGGCTGATGTTTTCCGGTGCCGCGATAATCAGTTGCATCTGCAAACGCTCGCACAGTTCAAACAGGGTCGCGATGGAGCGGGCATCCAGTCGTGCGGCTTCATCAAGGAACAACAGTCGGCATGGCGAGATATCTTTCCCACGCAGTCTGCGACCTTCGTCTTCCCAGCTTTGCACAACCATCACCAGAATAGACATCCCGGTCCCGATCGCTTCACCGGTGGACAGTGCGCCAGATTCAGCACGCAGCCAACCGTCAGATCCACGGTTAACCTCGACTTCCATTTCCAGATAGTTACGGTAGTCCAGCAGCTCTTCACCAATGGTTTGCGGCGTGCGTTGCCCCATATCAATCTGCGGATTCAGTCGCTGATACAGCTTCGCCAGTGCTTCAGAGAAGGTCAGACGGTTGCTGTTAAACAGATCCTGGTGCTGTTCATGCTGCTCGGAAAGTACGTCCAGCAAGGTGGCATGCGTTTCACGCACGTTGACGTTCAGACGTACGCTGTTGACCTGACCAAACGACACGTTTTGCAGCCCCTGGTTCAGCATACGAATACGGTTTTGTTCGCGCTGAATCGTCTTACGAATGATGTTCGCCACGCTGCGGGAGCTGATCGCCAGCTTCTGTTCACGCGAGGTTAATTCTTCCGTCAGACGGCTCAGTTCGATCTCCATCTGTTCAATCGCTTCCACCGGATCGTCGGTACGAATAATATCCTGACGAATACGTTCACGCAGATGCTGATAAACCGCGACAAAGAACTGAATTTTACGCTCCGGGCGCTTCGGATCTTCAGACATGCGCAACACATCACGCAGGTGTTCGTTATCCGCCACCGCCAGACGCAGCGCACCGAGCGCCTTATCCGACATCGAACGCAGTTCATCACCAGAAAGATATGCCAGCTCGCGACGGTGCAGACGGCGTTCAACGCCGTTGTCTTTCACCATGCGCATCACGGCACACCAGCCGGCTTTCGCCATCACTACCTGTTCGCGCATCTCAAAATAATCGCGTTCCAGTTTGCGCAGTTTGCGGGTCAGGTTGTCCATCTCCGCTTCGCAGAAGGTCAGCGCTTTTTCCAGCTGGTTACGGCGCGCACGGTTGTTACTGAGCTGCGCGTGCAGTTCATCCCGACGAATACGGGCACGCTCTTCCGCACCGCTGTCAGCACGAACGCCGATATCCTGCAGTTCACGTTGTAAATCGTTGAGCAGTTCTTTTTTAGTGTCATAGGAGCTTTTCAGCGACGCCATGACCTGGTTGTACTGGCTTAACTGCGCGGCGTGGCTGCGCAGCGCTTCACGAGCGCGGGTACGTTCAGCTTCCGCCTGTTCCAGGCGTTGGCGCAGTTTTTCGTTCAGATCGCTGTTGCCGCTCAGCATTTCGGCTGAATCGGAATAGCTAAAGTGCGCCCGACGTTGTACGACCTCTGTCAGCGCAAACGCCTGCTGACGCGCATCACGCTGCATCTGCTGGGAATAGGCGTAATCTTCCTTCAGTTGTTCAAACTGCTCAGGGTCATTTTGCAGAACCGAAACCATCGGTTCCAGTTTGGCTAACTGATTGCCGTGCTGCTGCACAAAACGCGCCGCTTCCTGAGCTTCATCCAGACGCTCACGAATTTCGTCCACGCGATCGGCAAGCGTTTCATCGGCCAGCAGATTTAAACGCGGCAGCAGGCGGTTCAGCGCAGAAACCCCCTCTTTCGCCTGTTCAAACTGCATACGGCTTTGCTGATTATCATTTTCATGATTGGTCAGCGCACGCTCCAGCTCAACGCGGCGGCTGTTCAACTGACGAATTTCCGCTTCTGGATCAGCTTCAAACGCCACCGATAAATGGCTGCCGATAAAGCGGCTGAACGCCTGATGCAGACGCTGGGTTTTCTGGACGTCAAAAGAGAGCGTGGCGAAACGTTCAGACAGCCCTTCACGCTCGGCATGCAGGGTTTCGATACGGCTTTCGCGCGCGGCGCGGCCAAAAATCGGCACCGTTGGGAAGCGGGAATAACGCCACTGACGTTCGGCTGTTTTCACCACCACCGCTTTTTCCAGCTCATCAACGCTGAAAACGCTGTCATCAAACGACTGCGGATCCCCTTCGATAAAATAGAGATCTTCCGGACAATCCGTCAGCCCTTCAAGCTGTTCGGTAATCAGCGACAGATCCGGCACCACGATAGCATGGCGCGACGGACCGTACAGCGCGGAGAAATACGGCGCATCTTCAAGGCTAACGTCGTCATAAATTTCAGACAGCAGCACGCCGCCGAAGCGTTCCGCCAGCGCGTTCAGACGCTGATCTTCCGCCCCGCCCGGCTGACTTAAACGTTCAATTTCTTCATCAACCGCGTTTTTGCGCGCGCCAACTTCATCGCGCTCAACAATGGCTTCACGCTCGCGCTCCAGCAATTGCTGCAGATACTCGGTCACGTCCTGGCTGGAGGTAAACTCTTCGCCGCACTGTTCGCTAAGTTGATTCAGGCTATTTTGCGCGGCCAGCCAGACCGGCGCGCGTTTCATCAAATGCTGGATACGCGACTGCAGTTGTTCCTGTTCCTGACGCAGCGTCATTCGCTGTTCACTGGCTGAGGATACGCTGTCCGACAAGGCGGCGATGCGCGCTTCCAGCTCCTGATGCAGCGCTTCCAGTTCATCGATATCGAACTGTTTGCCCTGGCGTTTGCAGAATTCAGCCAACAGCCGCTCGGCGTCCTGCTGCTCGCGCAGACGCTGCTCCAGTTCGCTAAGACGCATACGCAACGGCTGAACCTGTTCCGCCAGGTGACGCTGCTCAACGCCTTCCCGCAGCAGTTCACGCGCCACGCTCCAGGCCTCACCACGCGCCAGTGGGCCGTTAATCGCCGCCACCAACTGATAAGCCTGTTCGAACTGGCTGTGCGCGGTTTGCGCCACGCTCATTTTTTGTTCCAGCGTCAACAGTTTTTCTGTGGCTTCCTGCTCTTTGGCCTGGAAGGTTTCCAGCCATTCGGCAGCGCTGTCGGCTGTCAGATCCGGTAAGTGGCACAACTCTTTGGCCCGGCTTAACGCCTGAATCGCCTGGGTATACTGGATAGCTCGCGTTTGCTGGACATCCAGCGCCTGCTGATAATCGGCAAGCTGACTTTTCAGCTCATCCACTTCCAGCTCAGCGGCTTCCGCGCGGGCTTCGTTTTCATCCTGGCGGTCAACGGCTTCCGCGACGACCTCATTTTGTTCTTCGAGACGGATCTGTAATTCCTCGAGATCCGCTTCATATCGTTCAATTTTTTCCTGCTGACGCAGCGCGGTTTGCACCAGATTGAGGTGATCGCTCGCCGCCTGGTAATCAGCTTCCAGATCGCCTTCCGCGCCGTTGTGCTCGCCCAGTTCGCGCGCCATATCCACGTGCTTATACTGCTCAGCAGCCAACTGCTTGCGTGAGGTATGCAGTTCACGACGATATTCCAGCGCTTTATCCAGATGAATACGGCGCTCGTTGGCATGGCGCATATAATCCGCTGCCACGTAGTTGGTCGCTTCGCTGATCAAATGCTTAAACAGATCGCGGTCAGACTGGGTTACGCGAATGGCTTCCAGGGTCATGCGGTTTTCACGCAGTGCGGCTTCCATATCCTGGAACGCTTTGCGTACGCCGCTGTTTTCTGGCAGCAGGTAATCACGCAGCGAGCGAGTAATAGCGCTGGAGATACCGCCATACAGCGAGGCTTCAATCAGACGATAGAATTTACTACGATCGGACGCAGAGCGCAGACGACGGGCAATGATGCCCAGATCGAACATCAGCGAGTGATAATCCGTTATCGAGTTGAACTGCTTAAACTGCACGCCTTCCATCTCATCAAGCTTCTCTTTCAGCTCAGGGAGAGACAGGACGCGCGCCTGGCGTTCGTTCAGCGTTTCCGTAACCAACTGAGTGGGCTGCACCGACATCGGCAGCCCCTGAATGGCAAACGGCTTGATATCCACTTTACGATCGCGACCGGCAACCTGTTGCAGACGAACGCCGACAACCACGCGCTGATGGCGGGAGTTGAGGACGTCAAGCATTGAGTAACAGACCCCCGCCTTCAGCTTACCGTGCAGACCTTTGTCACGTGAACCGCTGGTCGCACCGGCTTCGGTGGTATTACGGAAATGCAGCAGGGTTAAATCCGGGATGAGCGCCGTAACAAATGCCGCCATGGTCGTGGATTTTCCCGCACCGTTACCACCGGACAGCGTGGTGACCAATTCATCCAGGTCGAACGTACGGGCAAAAAAGCCATTCCAGTTAATCAGCGTAAGTGAGCGAAATTTACCGCGTTCAATCATTATTCTTCTTCTCCACTGTCCGGCTGATTCTCTTCGGGCTCATCGTTGAGCTGCAGGCGGTTCTCGACCGGCATCGCTTCGCCATCACGAATTAAGCGACGCTGTGCTTCGCGCGGATCGTCACCGGTGCGTACGTCCGCGCCAAAGCGGAAGACCGATTCCGTAATACGGAATTTGCTGCTGTCGTGACCCAGAAACCACACCATGCCTAAGCGACGCAGACGGTTTAGCGAAGAACGTACCTTTTCCTGTAGCTTTTGACGGTCAACGTCCGAACCGGTTGAACGATTGTTCACCAGCTTCAGCAGTTTCGCTTCATCCGCCAGCGTCAACAACTCGTCGTATAACTCTTGCTGGGTAAAAATCCCTTCATTCGCCAGGCGTTCCGGGCTGAGATAGAGATAGCAAAGAATTTTACCCACCATCATGTCCAGTTCGGACAGAACCGAACGCGGAATGAGCGTCGTTGAACGCGGACGAAGGTAGAAGAATCCTTCCGGCGCGCGGATCAGTTCCACGTTATAGCGGCTATAAAATTCTTCAAAATATTCCTGAAAATCCATCAGGAAGGCATGATTATCCAGTTCATCCAGGCCGATATGTCGGCCCGAACGTAAGGCGCTATCCAGCGCCGGAAATAACGGATTCGCCAGCGCCTGCGCCAGCTTTACCGGCATCACTTGTTCAATATTTGTCAATGACATGCGCCTGTACCTTGGCTCCGTAATCATTAATCGGCTGCCATTTGGCTGGCAGTCCGGTGAAATCTGCTTGCGCTACGCCAAGACGTACCGCCTGATCGATAACAATACGCGCGACGTCGAAGTGACGCGCACGTGGATATTGCGCCAGATACTCGCGCACTACCAAACCGAGATCCAGTGGCGTTTGTCTGGATTTGTAGATAGCCAACTGTTCTTCGATGATCGCCGCCAGTTGCTCACGGATCTCGTTAAATTCTTCATATTCCAGATCTGTCGGAAGCTCACCGGTGACCTCTTCGTCACGCAGGACCATCTCTTCATCACGCATATCCAGCAGACGGTCGGCGTTGGCATAAGTCAGCGCCCATGGATCGTCAAAATAAGTCTGCACGGACTGGCGCAAACGCTGGGCAAAGACGCGGTTTTTATCCATATCAATCGCGGTACGGATAAACTTATGCACATGGCGATCGTAACCGATCCACAAATCAATAGACTGCTGGCCCCAACTGATAATACGGTCGAGCTTACTTTGTAAGTCAAACACCAGTCTGTCGACAAAATGCAAATCGTCATGCGCCATCGTGGCATCCTGGATTCGTAGCAGGTTTGCCTGTAGCTTATCCCCCGCCGCTTCCAACGTATCCTGCAGTTCGCGCAGCGTCCCGGAAGTTTCAGAAAGCAGCAGTTCACAGCTGGAAATCGCCGCCCGCCAGTCTTTGTTTAGCAACTGCGCGATATCGTCTTTCACCTGCTGCTGCTGTTCATCCATGATGCGCTGGGTGAGATCGATACTGTCGAAAATCTCCGCCACCGAATATTTCAATGGCGCGTAAACATTGCGATGCCAGTGGAACTCATCGCCGCCTTCCGCTGCCGCATCCGCCGCGCGCTTCAGTTCGCCTGCAACAATCGACAGTTGCATTGAAAGACGCAGCGTAGAGAATTCGCGCTGACGTATGTAGTAATCCGTGATGCCAATCCCGAGCGGCGTTAAACGATATATGGCATTGCCTTCCGCCTGCTCGCTGGTAAAGCGGTTCAGCAGACGTTGACGCACCATATCGTTAATCGCGTTGTTAGCACGTACGCCAATGGTTTCGCTGGTTTGCTCAAACGCATCACTCACATGGCGGAACGCATCCACCAGCTCACCTTCACTCATCTCGCCGTCAAGTCGCTCGCCGTTCAGAGTGGCGACCGCCAGCAGGAACGAAAGTCTGTCTACCGGCAGAGAGATGGAGAAGTCATTTTTTCTGGCCCAGGCAACCAGTTCGGGGACTGTCTGGGAAAATTCACTCATAGGTTATCCTTGCATCTGCGGCTCGGGCCGGACTTTTAATCGCGGTGACATGAATATAGCGCCCAAGGCTGATATACGGTTCCTGGCGGCAATAGCGCGTTTCTAACTCAAGTAACATTTCATAGTCGTCATGTTGTTTATGCTTATCCCGCAGATAGTCATGAAACACTCGGACGCCCGTTTTACTTGTTATCTGCCAACCGATCTGTTCCAGCCACTGGTAAACCTGCCCCGGATCGCGTGGGTAGTCCGGTGAAAGCGTACGCTTTTTACGTTTCGGCATCCCCACCTGCACATAGTCAAAGTTCCCTGCGACCATGTTATGCATCAACAGACCGTTAGCATTGTAGAACATTAACGACAGCGCGCCGCCGGGACGCAATACTGACCACAACGTCTGCAACACGCTGACGGGATCCGTCACCCATTCCAGCACAGCATGAAACAATATCAGATCAACCGGGGTTTCCAAATGCGCAGTAACGTCCTGAGCGGCGCATTGTATGAAATGCATGTTTCCGCTCACACCTTTTGCCTCTGCCGCCTGTCGCGCACGGGCGATCATTTCGCCTGACAGATCGCATAATGTCACGAAGTGCCCACGTTCCGCCATCTTGATGGCCGTTTGCCCTTCACCGCCGCCGGCATCCAGAATATGCAATTGCTGCTCGCCGAATGTCGCCAATAATCGATCCAAATCCTGCCAAAGAATAGCCTGTCTTAATTGGCCTTTGGTGGTGCCGTAAATGTTACGGGAAAACTTCTCTGCAATGTCATCAAAATTGCGATCCCGCATCGGGCTCTCCACATACTGGCTTTAGGGTGACTAAGTAAAACCGCTATTTTGTCACACCCGCGCCGAGAATGAACCTTCCTGGTGTAATATCCCTGCAGATCCCCTGCTGTATGGTTAAAAAAGGAACCAAAAAGGATGCTTTTTACGCTGAAGAAAGTGATTGGCGGTATGATGCTGCCGCTTCCGCTGATGCTAACAATGATGGGTATTGGCCTGGCGCTGGTCTGGTTTAGCCGCTTTCAAAAAACAGGGAAAGTGTGTATCAGCCTGAGTTGGCTGGCGCTATTACTCCTGAGTTTACAACCCGTCGCCGACAGTCTGCTCAAGCCCATTGAGGACAGCTATCCCACCTGGCAGGATACGCAAAAAGTGGAATACATTGTGGTGCTGGGCGGGGGATATACCTGGAACCCTCAGTGGGCGCCGAGTTCAAACCTGATTAACAATAGCCTTCCACGCCTGAATGAAGGTATTCGCCTATGGCGCGCGAATCCAGGATCGAAGCTTATCTTTACCGGTGCCGCCGCAAAAACGAATAACGTTAGTACCGCGGAAGCTGGCGCCCGCGTAGCAAAGTCGCTGGGGGTGCCGGCGGGTGACATCATCACGCTGGATCAACCCAAAGATACTGAAGAAGAAGCAGCGGCAGTAAAACAGGCCATCGGCAACGCGCCGTTTCTGCTGGTGACCTCCGCGTCGCACTTACCGCGTGCCATGATTTTCTTCCAGCAGGCCGGGCTACATCCGCTGCCAGCACCTGCCAATCAGTTAGCGATTGATTCCCCGCTTAATCCATGGGAGCGGGCAATTCCCTCGCCGGTCTGGCTGATGCACAGCGATCGTGCCGGATACGAAACGCTGGGGCGCATCTGGCAGTGGCTGAAGGGAGCGGGACATTGACCGAAATATTGCCTGATGGCGACGCTATCGCGTCTTATCAGGCCTACGGGTCAGCGCAGAATTCCAGGCCGGATACGGTGTGCACGTGTTGATCAGGCGAGCCACGGCAGCAGGGATTTTGTCGCCAGATCAAAGTTGGAACGATTAAAGCGTCCGGTATTGACCAGTTGCGCCACCTCATCCCATAACACATACAACCAGCGCCGCCAGATGAATGACTCCGCCACTGGCGCGCGTTGCAGATATTGCCAAAGCAGGCTTTCCGCCAGCGCATTATCCATTAAGCGGAACAATTCATATTCTCTTGGCGCCCATAGCATCAAGCCCGGTCCCACCATCGCCAGGAGCTGATCGCTACGAGCATCTTTGAGCATGCTGCGTAAACTGAAATTGCCGTGGATCAGCACGCAGTTATCATTAAATCCGGCAAATAAGTCGGGTAAACATTCACGGGTGCGGAACAGAATCCGCTTGTCCTGCATCGTCAGCCCAGTATTGTTGAACTGATTCAACGTGCTCCACAATACCTCGACACGCTGGCGATACCAGGACGGCCAGATGTTCTCTTGCGTGTTATCCACCGCTCCCACGCAGCCGCGGCTGTCCTGCCGATGCCATGACAGCAAACCTTCTACGATTTGATCTTTTAAATGTTCCCAGCGCTCGGGCGTTCGGGCAGGCGCTTCCACCGGCACGCCGCGTAGACGCTCAAGCAGGAGCACATCAGGACCGGGATGCTCCTCATGCGTTAAGACGCCATAAATGACCGGCATACGTACCGTGCCACTGCGCGCCAGCATGGAGGTTTTCCATGCCAGCTGCTGCGCCATCCCCGGCGTGGTGAAACTTCTCGCCATCAGCGGCATCGGATTACCCTGACTGTCGTACAGTGACCACAGGGCGGTATCCACTTTCTCATTCACGCATTCAATACGACTGAGTTTTTCACCCAGCAGATGGCTGAGTTCGGCACGCAACTGTTCCATTTCAGATTGCCCTCATAAAAGCTACTGCTTTCATAATGAGCGTCGCGCAGACAGATGTCACCCGGATGAGATCAATTGATGAAAAGAAAAGCACAGGGAAAACGTAACGATACGACACTCCTCCCAAAAATAGGCGGTATTATGGGTGGAGTGCCATGAGAAAAACTAACGCATTTCAGCGCGAACGCGTTCAAGATCCTCAGCAGTGTCTACGCCAGTACCCGGTACTTCTTTAGCGACGGCCACGTGAATTTTTTCGCCGTACCACAGCACACGCAGTTGCTCCAGCATTTCAATATGCTCAAGCGGGCTGGGCTGCCAGTTAACATAGCGGCGAATAAAACCGGCGCGATAACCGTAAATACCGAGGTGACGCAGGAAGGTATCGCCTACCGTTTCCAGGCTTTTGGCAAAACGGTCGCGATCCCAGGGAATCGTTGCGCGCGAAAAATAGAGCGCATAGCCTTCGCTGTCCAGAACGACTTTAACCGCATTCGGATTGAATGCTTCTTCCGCATTATGAATGGGAGCCGCAAGGGTCGCCATGCCAACCTGGCGTTGCGCCAGATTTTCGGCCACCTGACGAATAATGACCGCTGGGATCATCGGCTCATCACCCTGAACGTTCACAATAACGGTATCATCGCTAAAGCCACATTTCTCGACGACTTCCGCCAGACGCTCGGTACCAGACTGGTGATCGGCCCGGGTCATGCAAACTTCCCCTCCCACCGCTTCTACCGCACGAGCGACATCTTCATGATCGGTGGCAACGATAATGCGCTCAGCGCCAGATTCACGCGCACGCTCCAGCACATGCACGATCATCGGCTTGCCGTTGATATCCAAAAGCGGCTTGCCCGGCAAACGGGTGGACGCATAACGCGCAGGAATAATGACCACAAAACTCATGATTTACTCTCATCCGCAGTCAGAACGCGAGCTTCGGTTTCCAGTAAAACGGGAATGCCATCACGCAGTGGGAAAGCAAGGTTATCCGGTTTACAAATTAGTTCCTGTTTTTCCTGGTTAAACCAGAGTTTGCCATTGCATACCGGGCAGGCAATGATTTCAAGCAGACGATGATCCATAGTTCCTCCAGATGGACCGGATTGTGAATCCGTAAATATTAACATAATCGCTTAACGGGCTGGGGCTATTTCCCAGCCATGACGTACACCAGCAAATATACCTTCAGGACAGCGCCCCAGCGTCACGCGCGTTGCCTGCTGCCAGCGGGCAAAATCATCAATCGCCTGGAACAACCCTTTTTGCAGAGTAATGCCAGGTTTGACCCCATCCTGTAACCATAGCGAAATCACCTCCAGTACACCTGTTTTACGGTGCATTTTGGCATCCATCCGCCCCACTAACTGCCCATGATGCAGTAAAGGCAGGACAAAATAACCGTATTGTCGTTTCGCTGCTGGCGTATAACATTCCAGCCGATAGCTAAAATCAAATAGCTGCTCTGCCCGTTTGCGATCCCAGACCACCGGATCAAACGGCGATAAAACCGTGCTATGCGTTGCTGTTAATTTACCCGCCAATGCCTGCTCAAGCAGCGGTTGAAGATCGCTATGCAACCACAGGGTTCCCAGCCCTTCAACGTCGACCGGAATAATTTGTTGCTGTTCCTTGCGCACATCACACCAGTTTTTTAATCCCGGACGCTTCAAACGATAGTAGTCTGCCAACCACTGTTCGCGAAAAATCCCCAGACTACGGGCGCTGTTGTCCAGCATGACAATTTCGGCTTCCTCTTGTGAAAGCCTGTCACGTTCATCATCCCAATGCGGCATGACGCGATGGGTTAAATCATAGACTCGCTGGAAATTACGCCGCTCCACCACCATGACTTTCCCGGCAGTAAACAGTCCTTCAAGGTGTCGCTTATGCGGCTTCCATTCCCACCAACCGTTAGCCCCCTTACGGGGATGTTCAAAATCGGCTGAGCGTACCGGCCCATTATGATGGATATGCTGGAGTAACTGCTCAATCTCATGGGCATGTTCTGCCATCCACGCCGCTTTATATTTCCAGCCCATTTTCTCCGGCGCCAGCATGCGGTGGCGTATCAGCATAAAGTCACTGCGCGGCATAAAGCAGGCCTCGTGCGCCCAGTACTCCATCAGTTCACCCTGCCGTAGCGAGTCATCCAGCCATTGCGGGGAATAATCACCTAAACGACTGAACAGCACCAGGTAAGGACTGCGCGCCACAATATTGATGGTATCGATTTGCAATAAAGATATGCGCGAAATGGTGGCAAGAATATCGGCAGGAGATGCCCGGCGGCGTGTTTTTTTCAGCAGACCTTGAGCGGCAAGGTGAAGATGACGAGCATCCGTCAGAGAAAGGTGCGGCAACGACATTTATGACCTCATAAATGATTCGCTGCCGCAGCTTGAATCCGTTAGCGAGTCAGCGAGATTAAGCTATCCAGCAACACATCAGGCCGTTCGCCTGACAAATGTGCGTCCACAGGTAAATACCACCAGTTATCATCAGCAAATGCGCGGCATTTAACCGCATCTTTTTCCGTCATCACCAGCGTTTGCCCTGCGTCTGAAAACGCACTGACGTCACTGTAGGTCAGAGATTGATGATCTGCCAGCGCAATACATTTTTGTGGTTTGGCTCCGCACGCTTCAAGCGTGGCAAAAAAACGTGGCGGATGACCAATACCCGCCATGGCGACAATATTGGTTAGCTGTGCCACATCACGGCGTTCACCCGTGCGTAAATTAACGGCCCGCCCTGGTTCAAGTCGCATGGGGATCTCCCCCGGCTGTGGACTGCCGCCGTTAACGATTGTCGCATCCACCGATTTAAGCCGGCCTGCGCGTTCCCGCATTGGACCGGCAGGAAGCCACCAGCCATTGCCAAACCGACGCTCGCCGTCAATCACCACGATTTCAACATCTCGCGCCAGACGATAGTGCTGCAGACCATCGTCCGTCACAATAATCTGCACATCATGATGCGCCAAAATAGCTTTTACCGCATCCGCTCTGTTCGGAGAGACCGCTACAGGCACGCCGGTACGCTGGTAGATGAGCACCGGTTCATCGCCCGCTTCTGCAGTCGTGGTATCCGTTGTCAGCAACAGCGGGTAAGCTGCGGCTTTTCCGCCATAACCACGAGAAACCACGCCTACGCGGATACCACGTTGCTGTAGTCGTTCAACCAGCCAAATCACCACCGGCGTTTTACCGTTCCCGCCTGCGGTAAGGTTTCCCACTACGACCACTGGTACCGGCGCGCGCCATGTGCGCTTGAGCCCAAGTTTGTAGCATAAGCGGATCCCCCCACTCACCAGGCCATACAGCCAGGAGAGTGGAAGTAATAAGCGCCACAGCGGCGATTCACCAGACCAGATACGTGCGATCATTGACCAAATTGCATTTTGTGTAATTGCGCATACACGCCGCGTTGCTCAATCAGCTCGTTATGGGTTCCGCGCTCAACAATCACCCCGTCTTCCACCACGATGATTTCATCCGCCTGCTCAATGGTAGAAAGACGGTGTGCAATGACCAGAGAAGTACGGTTTTTCTGTAGCTCATCCAGTGCCGCCTGAATCGCGCGTTCGGATTCAGTATCGAGAGCCGACGTAGCTTCATCAAGGATCAGGATCGGACTGTCACGCAGTAAGGCACGGGCGATAGCGATACGTTGGCGCTGTCCACCGGAAAGCAGTACGCCGTTTTCGCCAATCACCGTATCCAGACCATTATCCATCTTATTGATGAAATCCATGGCATAGGCCATCTGCGCCGCTTTTTCAATCTGTTCGCGACTGTATAAATCGGTACGCGCGTAGGCGATGTTATTGGCTACCGTATCGTTAAACAGGTGCACATTCTGCGAAACCAAAGCAACCTGATCGCGCAGGGATGCGAGGGTATATTCGCGCAGATCGTGTCCGTCCATCAGAATCTGCCCTTCATCGATATCGTAGAAGCGCGTGATCAGGCTGGCGATGGTGGATTTACCTGAACCCGAACGCCCCACCAGAGCGACAGTTTTGCCCGCCGGAATATTCAGGTTGATGTTACGCAGCGCAGGGGCTTCACGTCCTGGATAAGTAAAGGTCACATTGCGGAATTCCAGATCGCCGGTAGCGCGTTCGATAACGCGTTTACCTTCGTCTTTCTCCTGTTCGCTATCCAGAATCGTAAATAAGGTCTGGCATGCCGCCATACCACGCTGGAACTGCGCGTTGACGTTAGTCAGCGATTTCAACGGACGCATCAGCGCGATCATTGACGAGAAAACAACGGTAATGGTCCCTGCCGTCAGGTTTTCCATGACGCTTGGGAAACTGGCTGCATATAACACAAAGGCCAGAGCCAGAGACGCAATCAACTGGATGATAGGATCGGAGATAGAAGAGGCGGAAACCATCTTCATCCCCTGTAAGCGCATCTTGTTGCTGACTTTATCAAAGCGTTTGGTTTCGACTTCCTGACCACCAAAAATCAGAACTTCCTTGTGGCCTTTCAGCATCTGCTCCGCACTGGTCGTAACCTGCCCCATGGTGTTTTGCATATTTTTACTGATGCTACGAAAGCGCTTAGAAACCACACGAATCGCCACTGACACAATTGGCGCCAGTACTATCAGGATCAATGACAGCTGCCAGCTGTAATAGAACATCATGATGAACAGGCCAATAATTGACGCCCCTTCACGTACCACGGTGATCAGCGCACCGGAAGACGATGACGCAACCTGTTCTGAATCATAGGTAATACGTGACAGCAACGTACCTGTAGACTGTTTATCAAAAAAGGAGACTGGCATGCCCATCATGTGACCAAACAGGCGGCGGCGCATGGTCATAACCACTTTGCCTGACACCCATGAGATACAGTAGCTGGAGACATAGCTGGTTAAGCCACGAACTATCATCAGCCCAATGACCACCAGCGGCATCCACAACAGCACCGAGCGGTCAGTTTTACCAAAACCATCATCCAGTAATGGCTTAAGGAGCGATAACATGAAGGTATCGCTGGCCGCGTTAAGGATTAACGCTATACCCGCCACGATCAGACCCGATTTAAAAGGCGCTATGGTTGGCCATAGTCGGCGAAACGTCTGCCACGTAGAGAGATCTTTATCGTTATGCATTCAAAAAACCAGCATTTGTTAGAATAGCCGCATATTCTACCCGTTATCCTCCGACACGCCAAACCACTGATGATACCAACGGGGTAAAATCTGATCCCGCATGCTGCGTATTTGCCAGGTTTTCGGGTAAAAATCCAGCGTAATCTGCCCCTGATGTGGCGTATCCAGCCATTGATAATCTTGTTGCCGATAGCGCCGCTTCACCTTCCAGGAAGGCAGTCGCCATGCATTATAACGGGATGCCGAGGCTAATGCCGCCTGTCCGCCAACTCGCTGAATCAGCGCCAGTGATGATGATGTATTGCTGCCATGGTGTGGAACCTGCATAACAGTAGCCTGCAGATGCGACCAGTAGTGACTTAGCATTTTTTGTTCAGCGGGAGACTCAATATCCCCGGTCAGAAGAATACTCTGATGTCCGTCATCGACTTTAACCACGCAGGATTGGTTATTCCCTTGCGCTGTATTTCCGCGCACCGGCCAATGCGCACTGAACGTTAATCCTTGCCATTGCCAGCGTTCCCCGCGAAAACACGGGAGATGACCTTTCCAGCCTAGTGGGCTTCTTATCCATAAGAATGGCCATGCTTGTTGCAGCGAGCGCAACCCTCCCCGATGATCCATATGCTCGTGACTTAAAATAACCCCTTCAGGCTCGAGGTTGTGCCAGCGTAACCAGGGAATGATCAGTTGCTGCGCGCTATCGCCCTCAGGCCATGCCAGACCCGTATCATAAAGAATCGCTTTTCCATTGCGGGCGATCACCATCGCCAGTCCCTGCCCGACGTCCAGCATATGCACTTGCCATGCGTCCGTGCGTGGCGCTCGCCAGAGCGGTTCACTCAGCAAAAATAGCGCCGTGAAACAAAGCATCGGTAGAGTACGCCAGGCATTCAGTCGCCATGCGATGAGCATCAGCCCAGGTGCCAATGCAAGCCATTGCCAGCGGGCATCTATGTTAATCCAGCCTTGAGGCAAAGCATTAAGTCCCCCAAATAACAGCGCCAGAGACCGATCGGCTAAATACCACAGTCCCGACTCCAGCCCTCCCAGACCGGTTAAATGTACGAGCATGCCGGCTAGTATCAGCGGTACGGAAATAAACGTGACCAGCGGTACGGCAAATATATTAGCCACCAATGAAGTCAGGCTTATGCCGTGAAACATCGAAATTTGCACAGGCAAAAGCAGAATCGTGATACCCAGTTGCAGATGAGCGAGCGCCAGCAGTATGCGTCCAATGCGAGAGAGCGACCAGGCAGGTAAAGGTACCCACTGATACCAGAATATCAGCGCCGCGACGGCAAAAGCAGACAACCACAGACTTTGTGACAGAATAGCGAGAGGATCAGCCACCACGATGGCTGCGAGACAACAGACCCAGACCGACCATCCGCTCCACTGCCTGCCGCT
Source organism: Citrobacter sp. wls708 (assembly GCF_005281255.1). Classification (NCBI taxonomy): domain Bacteria; kingdom Pseudomonadati; phylum Pseudomonadota; class Gammaproteobacteria; order Enterobacterales; family Enterobacteriaceae; genus Citrobacter; species Citrobacter sp. wls708. The sequence goes on along the minus strand of NZ_SZXE01000001.1, from coordinate 37,637 downwards.
TAGCTTCAGCGCCCCCCAGACCATCAGCGCGACAATCGTGCGCAATGCAGGCGGCTGAAGCCCCGTTAACCAGGCATAAAATGTCGCGCAGATAATCCCGCCAATCAATGGAACCTGCCAGCAAATCCATCTGGTTGGCATAAAAAATTGTCCACCGCGAATCAGTCCTCCCGCCAAAAGTGCGGCAAACGCAATATGCAGCCCGGAGATAGCCATCAAATGCGCCGTGCCGGTATCACGCATAATGGCTTTTACCTCTTGTGACACGGACAAGCGCTCTCCCATTCCCAGCCCCAGTATGACCTGCTGCCAGGGATAGTCGGCGAGTGCCATTTTCAGCGAGGCAAGATATCGCGAACGTAAACTACAGTGTGGCGCGATGACCGAAGCCTGTAAGAACCGTCCCGTCAGCGGCCGATGCTGTGCTAACGCGTGACGTTGACTGTCAAATCCTCCCTCATTTAATTGACCGTGTACGGCGCGAACTTTCAGCGTCATCGCCCATGTCTGGCCCGCGCAAACGTCGCCGGGCAGGTACTGCCCATACAGCACAATTCCTTGCGCAGGAAAGATTCGCCGCCCCTGCAGGTGCGTGATCTGACCATAGTGCGTGGTCATATTGTCGGTTCCGGTTATGCGCACAATTGCCTGCTGGTTTTTAGCAGGAAGCGTATTACCCGCCCAAAGTGCATCTTTCGCCGCCATTATTCCCCAAAGAAAAAACAGCAGGGTCAACCCGGCGAAACGCATATGTTTGTGGGGAAAAAGGCAGAGCAGACATGCCAGACAAAATACAACGCTGATGCTCAGCATCTCAGGTAGCGCGGGTAATAGCATCAGAGGAAGAATGCCGCACAATGCACACGTACTCACCGTTGTTATTTTCATCAATACCTCCCTGTTGCGGGGAGTGTGTAGTAATACTCAACAGTTGTCTGGCGACAATTTACTGTTATACGGCACGCGTTCCGCTGATCTTTGGCGGCGGATGTAACATGCGAATTAATTGGGATGGGGATTCCAGTATGGGCCTGCAGAAATGAAAAAAGCACCCATGCAGGTGCTTTCCTCGGCGTTAAGTCTCGCTAAAAACTTAACCGTAAATATTGGCGCGATCGCGCAGTTCTTTACCTGGTTTAAAGTGCGGAACGTATTTCCCTTCCAGATCCACTTTATCGCCGGTCTTCGGATTACGTCCGGTGCGAGGTGCGCGGTAATGCAAAGAGAAGCTGCCGAAACCGCGGATTTCAATACGCTCGCCCTGCGCAAGAGTCGAGGCCATATGTTCCAGCATCTCTTTTACTGCATCTTCAACCGCTTTCGCGGGAATATGAGGTTGCTGGGTTGCAAGTCTTTCAATCAATTCTGACTTGGTCATGATTCCTCCGGTTCCTTAAAGGCATAATTAGCTGCTGCATTGATTAAGGGCGGCCGTAGCCGCCCTTTGTCATTGATTACAGGACGAATCCTGTAATCTGTCAAGCTACTCGTCACCCTTTGTGCTGTTAACGGCACAAAGGATTTAGAGAACTTGATATTACTCGCCTTTAGCTGCTTTGAAAGCTTCAGCCATTGCGTTGTTAGAGAAGTTTGCATCTTCCTGTTTGTTAACAGTTGCGATTGCATCTTTCTCATCAGCTTCGTCTTTAGCACGAACAGACAGGCTGATTGCACGGTTCTTACGATCAACGCCGGTGAATTTAGCTTCAACGTCGTCGCCTACGCTCAGAACCAGAGTTGCATCTTCAACGCGGTCACGGGAAGCTTCAGAAGCGCGCAGGTAACCTTCAACGCCGTCAGCCAGTTCTACGGTTGCGCCTTTAGCGTCAACTGCAGTGACTTTACCGTTTACGATTGCGCCTTTCTTGTTCAGTGCAACCCAGTTGTTGAACGGATCTTCTGCGAGCTGTTTAACGCCCAGAGAGATACGCTCACGCTCTGCGTCAACCTGCAGAACAACTGCTGCGATTTCGTCGCCTTTTTTGTATTCACGAACTGCTTCTTCGCCTGCAACGTTCCAGGAGATGTCAGACAGGTGAACCAGGCCGTCGATGCCGCCGTCCAGGCCGATGAAGATACCGAAGTCAGTGATAGACTTGATTTTACCTTCAACACGGTCGCCCTTGTTGTGGGTTTCCGCGAACTGCTGCCATGGGTTGTTTTTGCACTGCTTCAGACCCAGGGAGATACGACGACGTTCTTCGTCGATATCCAGAACCATAACTTCCACTACATCGCCAACGTTAACAACTTTGGACGGGTGGATGTTTTTGTTGGTCCAATCCATTTCGGAAACGTGAACCAGGCCTTCAACGCCTTCTTCGATTTCAACGAAGCAGCCGTAGTCGGTCAGGTTGGTCACGCGACCAGTCAGTTTGGTACCTTCCGGATAACGCTTAGCGATAGCTACCCATGGATCTTCGCCCAGCTGTTTCAGGCCCAGAGATACACGAGTACGCTCGCGGTCGAACTTCAGCACTTTAACAGTGATTTCGTCGCCAACGTTTACGATTTCGCTCGGATGCTTAACGCGTTTCCATGCCATGTCGGTGATGTGCAGCAGGCCGTCAACGCCACCCAGATCAACGAATGCACCGTAGTCAGTGAGGTTCTTAACGATACCTTTAACTTCCATGCCTTCCTGCAGGTTTTCCAGCAGCTGATCGCGTTCTGCGCTGTTTTCGGATTCGATAACGGCACGACGGGAAACAACAACGTTGTTACGCTTCTGATCCAGCTTGATGACTTTGAACTCAAGCTCTTTGCCTTCCAGGTGCAGCGTGTCGCGGACCGGACGAACGTCTACCAGGGAACCCGGCAGGAACGCGCGAATACCATTCAGCTCAACAGTGAAGCCACCCTTGACTTTGCCATTGATAACACCAGTAACGGTTGCAGCTTCTTCGTAAGCTTTTTCCAGCGTGATCCAAGCTTCGTGACGTTTAGCTTTCTCACGGGACAGCAGGGTTTCACCGAAGCCGTCTTCTACTGCATCCAGAGCAACGTCAACTTCGTCACCAACCTGGATTTCCAGCTCGCCCTGGGCGTTTTTGAACTGCTCTGCCGGAATGGCGGACTCAGATTTCAGACCAGCGTCAACCAGTACTACGTCTTTGTCGATAGCAACAACAACACCACGAACGATGGAACCCGGACGGGTTTCGATTTCTTTTAAGGATTCTTCAAACAGTTGAGCAAAAGATTCAGTCATGTTTAATCTTCAGGTTTCATATTTAACGTCCACCTGGCTCCATGCCGGATGGGGTTGTTTAACATACCCGCTGTCAGTCCATTGCAACGGGGGTACTGCAAATTCGGTCGCACTTAAGCGAGTGCCAGTTTTTGGCGCGCATATTGTAACGCTTTTTCAATCACTTGCTCAATGCTTAATCGGGTTGAATCCAAAACTAAAGCATCAGCAGCGGGAACCAGCGGCGCTACAGCACGGTTACGATCGCGGTAATCGCGTTCCTCGATCTCGGCCAAAAGGCGTTCAAAGTTAACACTAAAGCCCTTCTCCTGCAACTGTAGCATACGTCTATGCGCACGTTCGTGCGAGGAGGCGTCCAGAAAAATTTTCACCGGCGCATCCGGGAACACGACGGTTCCCATATCGCGTCCGTCGGCAATCAGTCCAGGCGCTTCGCGAAACGCGCGTTGACGACGTAAAAGCGCTTCGCGCACGCGGGGAAAAGCAGCCACCTGGGATGCGGCATTCGCCACTTCCTGAGTGCGGATTTCGCCACTAACATCTTCACCTTCCAGAATGACTTCCAGGTTGCCGTCCGTTGAGATAAAACGCACATCCAGGTGTGAGGCAAGCGGTACCAGAGCATCTTCAGAGGTGACATCGACATGGTGATGTAACGCTGCGAGCGCCAGTACGCGATAGATCGCGCCTGAATCTAACAGATGCCACTGCAATGCTTCCGCCATTGCCTTGCACAAGGTGCCTTTACCTGCACCGCTTGGGCCATCAATGGTAATAACCGGGGCAATTGCCGTCATCTTTTTCTCCTTAAACGGGCATACGTTAACGTGAACGCCGCGCATTATACGCGCCAACGACAACGATCGTTATCTTTGTGTGAAAAATGCAGAATCATTGAAGCTGAGTGTAGAAGAAATAGACAATCGGAGATGGCAGAATGTGCCGCACCGGGTAGTGCGGCAATAAAATCAGGCAGGTGTACTAATACGCGCCAACTGTTCGAAATAATCCGGGAAAGTTTTGGCGGTACATTTGGGGTCAAGAATGGTCACAGGGGTATCAGACAGCGCCACCAGCGAGAAACACATCGCCATACGGTGATCGTTATAGGTTGCGATATCCGCAAACTTCAGCGTCGCTGGTGGTGTGATGCGGATGAAATCATGCCCCTCTTCAACTTCCGCGCCCACTTTGCGTAATTCCGTCGCCATCGCAAACAGACGGTCGGTCTCTTTGACGCGCCAGTTGTAGATGTTGCGTAGGGTGGTGGTGCCTTTAGCAAACAGCGCGGCCGTGGCAATAGTCATCGCCGCGTCGGGAATATGGTTCATATCCATATCCACTGCGTTCAGTTCGCCGTGAGTACAGGCAATAAAATCATCCCCCCAGGTAATGGTCGCGCCCATTTTCTCCAGTACATCAGCAAAGCGAATATCGCCCTGCATACTGTTGCGGCCAATCCCGGTGACTTTAACCGTGCCGCCTTTAATGGCGCCCGCCGCGAGGAAGTATGAAGCAGAAGAAGCATCGCCCTCAACCAGATAGGCGCCCGGAGACTGATACTGCTGCTGCCCCTGCACGACAAAGCGCTGGTAGTTCTGATTCTCAATTTCAACACCAAACGTCTTCATCAGATTCAGGGTGATATCAATATAAGGTTTAGATACCAGCTCGCCTTTAATCGCGATCGTCGTATCCTGCGGCGCCAGCGGTGCAGTCATCAGTAGCGCAGTGAGGAACTGGCTGGATACGCTGCCGTCCACCTCAACCTGACCGCCGCTAAAACCACCGCGCAAACGAAGTGGCGGATAGTTTTCCTGCTCCAGGTACTCAATGTTGGCTCCCCCCTGGCGCAGCGCATCAACCAGATGGCCAATCGGGCGCTCCTTCATGCGCGGTTCGCCTGTCAACACGATGTCATTGCTGCCAAGGCACAGCGCAGCGGCCAGCGGACGCATTGCGGTTCCGGCATTGCCAAGAAACAGTTCCACTGCCCTTTCGGCATGTAATGCGCCGCCGTTGCCGATAATCTCGCAGCGGGTGCGATCGGCGGAAAGGGTATAGCTAATCCCTAACGCATTGAGTGCATTGAGCATATGGCGGACATCATCGCTGTCCAGCAGGTTGGTCAGGACAGTGGTGCCATTTGCTAATGCGGCCAGCAGCAAAGCGCGGTTAGAAACACTTTTGGATCCAGGCAGATTGATGGTGCCATCCACCCGCGCAATGGGTTGTAACGTCAGGGATTCCATGAAACTCAACTCTCAAAACAGATATAAAAACCCCACAGGCGGACTGTGGGGATGAAAGTACAGCAGATTAACCGCGGCGGCGTTCGAAATCGACCATGAAATCGGTCAGTGCTTTTACGCCTTCGAGCGGCATCGCATTATAGATAGACGCACGCATACCGCCGACCACACGGTGCCCTTTTAGCGCATGCAGACCCGCAGCGAAAGACTCCTCCAGGAAGAGTTTATCCAGGGCGCTGTCAGCCAGTTGGAACGGGACGTTCATACGTGAACGGTTCGACTTCGCGACATCGTTACGATAGAAGTCGCTGTTGTCGATCACGCCATACAACAGCTCTGCTTTTTGCTGGTTAATTTTATTCATCGCATTAACACCGCCCTGCTCTTTGAGCCACTTAAAGACCAGGCCAGACAGATACCAGGCAAAGGTTGGCGGCGTGTTGAACATGGAGTCGTTGTCATTTAGCACGGTATAGTCAAGGATTGACGGGCATGAAACATGCGCTTTACCCAGCAGATCTTCGCGTACAATGACAATCGTCAGTCCCGCAGGACCAATGTTTTTCTGCGCCCCGGCATAGATTACGCCATAGCGGCTAACATCAAGCGGCGCGGAGAGGATAGTAGAAGAGAGATCCGCCGTAACCACCACATTGCTGGCAAAGTTCGGCGTTTCATCAATCGCAATGCCATCGATGGTTTCATTCGGGCAATAGTGCAGGTACGCGGCGTTGTCAGAAAGCTGCCATTCGCTCATTGGCTTAACAGCGCGCAGACCGTCAACGGTGACTTTGGCATCGATAACGTTTGGCGTGCAGTACTTTTTCGCTTCTTTAATCGCACTGGCAGCCCAGTAACCGGCATCGACGTAATCCGCTGTCGTTTTATCACCGAGAATATTTAACGGGATACCGGCGAATTGCCCACGGCCACCGCCATGACAGAACAACACTTTATAGTTAGAGGGGATGCTGAGGAGATCGCGAAAATCCTGCTCTGCTTCCTCTGCCACCTGGATAAACTCTTTGCCCCGGTGGCTAATTTCCATGACCGACGTGCCAAGACCGTTCCAGTCGCGAAGATCCTGTTGAGCCAGTTTAAGTACTTCCGCCGGTAGCATTGCCGGACCTGAACTAAAATTGAAGACCTGAGCCATTTCCCCTCACCACGTTGTGTTGTTATCCAATCAACATCCTGTCATTGACGATAATCCTGTGACAGACATTGGGTATAAGTTATTCCTGTGGATATCGGTTTTATCATTCAGTGACACGCGCCGCAATGGGTAAAACTGAGCGGGGTAAAAATGAGTCATAGGTCACACAACAGAATCTATCGGATTGACGGGTAAAAACCGAGATTTTCGCTGTCAGGTGACCCGTTTTGCCCGACTGGCCTTCGACCATTCTGGATTTGCGCAGCGCGGACATAATTGATGATCCCCCGCGCTCATTTGCACCACTTCACTACACCGTACACATGCATAGTCGCCTGTTTCAGGCACCACCTTAAATCGCTGTGTACAATGTTTAGGCAGAATGCTGAGTCCCGGTTTTACGTCTTCATCGGCAAAGAAGTAAACGCTGATCTGCCCATTCGTCTCCAGAATAGCGAGTTTCACCTGCCCCAGTTGCTCTACGCCGTTCAAACGCAGCTCCATAAAGAATTCGAATTCCGTCATATTGGCGCGATTAAGCTTTGACCATGACAATTCACCGTCTTCAATGATGACCACTGGCTTACCTTCCAGTAGATCTTCCAGCTTTTCGCTGTGTGACATCAGCCACATGACAAGACGATAAAGCAGCGCCAGGGTAATAAAAACCACCAGCACCGGAATCATCGGCACATCGTCATAAAACGCCACATCGCCCGCCGCTGAGCCCAGCGTAAGAATAATCAGCACTTCAAAAAGCGACATCTGCCGTACGCCACGCCGCCCCGTTAGCTTTAAAAACAGAAAAACCAATATAAAGGTATAGAGACTACGCAGCGCAACCTCGCCAAGAAACTCCATTGGCACCTTATCCAGTGCCATACGCTGTAAATCGAATGCTTTCATTTTGTGCTCTTAACATTGTTGACTGTGTGAAAGCATAGCCAATAGTTTTATTTACGCCTGGGCTCCGGCGGCGATAGCGCCGTTCATTGAAAACCCGTATCATTGCGCGCTTTCCGTACGACAAAAGTGATTTTCATGACGCAAACATTTATTCCCGGCAAAGATGCCGCTCTGGAAGACTCCATCGCTCGCTTCCAGCAAAAATTACTCGACCTTGGTTTTCAGATTGAAGAAGCCTCCTGGTTGAACCCTGTGCCTAACGTTTGGTCTGTGCATATTCGCGACAAAGAATGCGCGCTGTGCTTTACCAACGGTAAAGGCGCGACGAAAAAAGCGGCGCTGGCCTCCGCGCTGGGCGAATATTTTGAGCGTCTGTCTACGAACTACTTCTTTGCGGATTTCTGGCTGGGCGAAACCATCGCCAACGGCCCGTTCGTGCATTATCCGAACGAAAAATGGTTCCCGCTGACGGAAGATGATGACGTGCCGGAAGGTCTGCTGGATGCGCGTCTGCGCGCGTTTTACGATCCAGAAAACGAATTGACCGGAAGCATGCTTATCGACCTGCAATCCGGAAATGAAGATCGTGGCGTCTGCGGCCTGCCGTTTACCCGTCAGTCTGATAACCAGACTGTCTATATTCCGATGAATATTATCGGCAATCTGTACGTTTCTAACGGTATGTCTGCGGGTAACACACCTAACGAAGCGCGCGTTCAGGGCCTGTCTGAAGTCTTTGAACGTTATGTGAAGAACCGCATTATCGCGGAAAGCATCAGCCTGCCGGAAATCCCGGCCGAGGTGATGGCGCGTTACCCGGCGGTAGTGGAGTCCATCGCCACACTAGAAGCGGAAGGTTTCCCGATTTTCGCCTACGATGGCTCGCTGGGCGGCAAATACCCGGTGATTTGCGTTGTCCTGTTCAACCCGGCCAACGGTACCTGCTTTGCGTCCTTCGGCGCGCACCCGGATTTCGGCGTTGCGCTGGAGCGTACCGTTACCGAACTGCTGCAGGGTCGTGGTCTGAAAGATCTTGATGTCTTCACCCCGCCAACCTTCGACGATGAAGAAGTGGCTGAACACACTAACCTTGAAACCCACTTCATTGATTCCAGCGGTCTGATCTCCTGGGATCTGTTCAAACAGGATGCTGATTATCCGTTCGTTGACTGGAATTTCTCCGGCACTACGGAAGAAGAGTTCGCCACCCTGATGACCATCTTCAACGCAGAAGATAAAGAAGTGTATATCGCCGACTACGAACATCTGGGGGTATACGCCTGCCGCATTATCGTTCCGGGGATGTCTGACATCTACCCGGCTGAAGATCTGTGGTTAGCCAACAACGCAATGGGTACGCATCTGCGCGAAACGATCCTCTCTCTGCCAGGCAGTGAGTGGGATAAAGAAGACTATCTCAATCTGCTCGAACAACTGGATGAAGAAGGTTTTGACGACTTCACCCGCGTACGCGAACTGCTTGGTCTGGCGACCGGCGCAGATAACGGTTGGTATACCCTGCGCATTGGCGAGCTCAAAGTAATGCTGGCGCTGGCCGGTGGTGACCTGGAGCAAGCGCTGGTATGGACAGAATGGACGATGGAATTCAACGCCTCCGTGTTTAGCGCTGAACGTGCAAACTACTACCGTTGCCTGCAAACGCTGCTGCTATTGTCGCAGGAAGAGGAGCGTCAGCCGCTGCAATATCTGAACGCGTTTGTCCGCATGTACGGCGCCGATGCGGTTGAAGCGGCAAGTGCGGCATTGAGTGGTGAAGCCGCATTTTATGGTCTTCAGCCAGTAGACAGCGATCTGCACGCGTTCCCGGCGCATCAGTCTCTGCTGAAAGCCTATGAAAAACTGCAGCGCGCGAAAGCGGCGCACTGGTCAAAATAGTACCAAACAGCCTGCGTTAAGTAGGCTAAATGTATTGTCTGGGCTATATTACGGGGCGCTTTAAGCGCCCTGTTTTTTATTTTGGTCAAATCAAAAAATAAATGTAAAAGCAAGGTTAAATATTAGTAGTTGATATTAAAAAAATTAGCTTATTAATGTGGCTTTTTATCTCAATTACTCCATATTAATTAACTGTCCAGCAGGAGGCTGAAAGAAAAAATTCAACTCACTTTATAATTTTTAAAATTTATTTTTACATGGGTAATCAATAAGTTACTCCGCATTTGCATAAAAACCATGCGTCTTGCGGGCCTATAAGCCAGGCGAGATATGATCTATATCAAATTCTCATCTATAATGCTTTGTTAGTATCTCGTCGCCGACTTAATAAAGAGAGAGTTAGTGTGAAAGCTGACAACCCTTTTGATCTTTTACTTCCTGCTGCAATGGCCAAAGTTGCCGAAGAAGCAGGCGTCTATAAAGCAACGAAACATCCGCTTAAGACGTTCTATCTGGCAATTACTGCCGGTGTATTCATTTCAATTGCCTTTGTTTTCTATATCACCGCCACAACCGGTACCGGCACCATGCCTTTTGGCATGGCAAAATTAATAGGTGGTATCTGCTTTTCCCTGGGGCTGATCCTTTGTGTTATCTGCGGTGCAGACCTCTTCACCTCAACCGTACTGATTGTTGTTGCTAAAGCCAGTGGTCGTATTACCTGGGGACAGTTGGCTAAAAACTGGCTTAACGTTTATGTCGGCAACCTGATTGGCGCCCTGATCTTCGTGTTACTTATGTGGCTTTCCGGCGAGTATATGACCGCCAACGGCGCGTGGGGACTCAACGTCCTGCAAACAGCCGACCACAAAGTACACCATACTTTTGTTGAAGCGGTGAGCCTCGGTATCCTGGCTAACCTGATGGTGTGTCTGGCCGTATGGATGAGCTACTCAGGTCGCAGCCTGATGGACAAAGCGTTTATCATGGTATTACCGGTCGCAATGTTTGTTGCCAGCGGTTTTGAGCACAGTATCGCAAACATGTTTATGATCCCTATGGGTATTGTAATACGCGATTTCGCCACCCCGGAATTCTGGACCGCTGTCGGTTCTTCTCCGGAGAATTTTTCTCACCTGACCGTGATGAATTTCATCACCGATAACCTGATTCCGGTTACGATCGGTAATATTATCGGCGGCGGTTTGTTGGTCGGGTTGACATACTGGGTCATTTACCTGCGTGGTAACGATCATCATTAATCTGTTGATGCCCATTACACGCAGTAAATAAAAAATCCACTTAAGAAGGTAGGTGTTACATGTCCGAGCTTAATGAAAAGTTAGCCACAGCCTGGGAAGGTTTTACCAAAGGTGACTGGCAGAATGAAGTAAACGTACGTGACTTCATTCAGAAAAACTACACTCCGTATGAGGGTGACGAGTCCTTCCTGGCTGGCGCTACTGACGCGACCACCAAGCTGTGGGACAGCGTAATGGAAGGCGTTAAACAGGAAAACCGCACTCACGCGCCTGTTGACTTTGACACCTCCGTTGCTTCTACCATCACTTCTCACGACGCTGGTTACATCAACAAAGCGCTGGAGAAAATTGTTGGTCTGCAGACTGAAGCTCCGCTGAAACGTGCGATCATTCCGTTCGGCGGCATCAAAATGGTTGAAGGTTCCTGCAAAGCGTACAATCGCGAACTGGATCCGATGCTGAAAAAAATCTTCACCGAATACCGTAAAACCCACAACCAGGGCGTATTCGATGTTTATACCAAAGACATTCTGAACTGCCGTAAATCCGGTGTTCTGACTGGTCTGCCAGATGCGTATGGCCGTGGCCGTATCATCGGTGACTACCGTCGCGTTGCGCTGTACGGTATCGACTTCCTGATGAAAGACAAATACGCGCAGTTTGTTTCCCTGCAGTCTGACCTGGAAAACGGCGTAAACCTGGAAGCGACTATCCGTCTGCGTGAAGAAATCGCTGAACAGCACCGCGCGCTGGGTCAGATCAAAGAAATGGCAGCGAAATATGGCTGCGATATCTCTGGTCCGGCTACCAACGCTCAGGAAGCTATCCAGTGGACTTACTTCGGCTACCTGGCCGCGGTTAAATCTCAGAACGGCGCAGCAATGTCCTTCGGTCGCGTATCCACCTTCCTGGATGCATACATCGAACGTGATATCAAAGCAGGCAAAATCACTGAACAAGACGCTCAGGAAATGATTGACCACCTGGTCATGAAACTGCGTATGGTTCGCTTCCTGCGTACTCCGGAATATGATGAACTGTTCTCCGGTGACCCGATTTGGGCAACTGAATCTATCGGTGGTATGGGCGTTGATGGCCGTACTCTGGTTACCAAAAACAGCTTCCGCTTCCTGAACACCCTGTACACCATGGGTCCTTCTCCGGAGCCGAACATCACCGTTCTGTGGTCTGAAAAACTGCCTCTGAACTTCAAGAAATTCGCCGCTAAAGTGTCCATCGACACCTCTTCTCTGCAGTACGAGAACGATGACCTGATGCGTCCGGACTTCAACAACGACGACTACGCTATCGCTTGCTGCGTAAGCCCGATGGTTGTTGGTAAACAAATGCAGTTCTTCGGTGCGCGTGCAAACCTGGCGAAAACCATGCTGTACGCAATCAACGGCGGCGTTGATGAAAAACTGAAAATGCAGGTTGGTCCTAAATCTGAACCGATCAAAGGCGACGTTCTGAACTTCGACGAAGTGATGGACCGCATGGATCACTTCATGGACTGGCTGGCGAAGCAGTACGTCACCGCACTGAACGTTATCCACTACATGCACGACAAGTACAGCTACGAAGCCTCTCTGATGGCGCTGCACGACCGTGACGTTATCCGCACCATGGCGTGTGGTATCGCTGGTCTGTCCGTTGCTGCTGACTCCCTGTCTGCAATCAAATATGCGAAAGTTAAACCGATTCGTGACGAAGACGGTCTGGCTATCGACTTCGAAATCGAAGGCGAATACCCGCAGTTTGGTAACAACGACTCTCGTGTAGATGACATGGCGGTTGACCTGGTAGAACGTTTCATGAAGAAAATTCAGAAACTGACTACTTATCGTAACGCTATCCCGACTCAGTCTGTTCTGACCATCACCTCTAACGTGGTTTATGGTAAGAAAACGGGTAATACCCCAGACGGTCGTCGTGCTGGCGCGCCGTTCGGACCGGGTGCTAACCCAATGCACGGTCGTGACCAGAAAGGTGCTGTTGCCTCTCTGACCTCCGTAGCTAAACTGCCGTTTGCTTACGCTAAAGATGGTATCTCTTATACCTTCTCTATCGTTCCGAACGCACTGGGTAAAGACGACGAAGTTCGTAAGACTAACCTGGCTGGTCTGATGGATGGTTACTTCCACCACGAAGCGTCCATCGAAGGTGGTCAGCACCTGAACGTGAACGTCATGAACCGTGAAATGCTGCTGGATGCGATGGAACATCCGGAAAAATATCCGCAGCTGACCATCCGCGTTTCTGGCTACGCAGTACGTTTTAACTCCCTGACTAAAGAACAGCAGCAGGACGTTATTACTCGTACCTTCACTCAGACCATGTAATTGGTTTTGACTGAAATCGTACTTTAAAAAGCGTACAATAAAGGCTCCACGTAAGTGGGGCCTTTTTAATAGCCTGCTTTGTCAGCTATCTATACTTATGGATAGCAGCCAAAACAGACTCGACACAGTTAATAACTGTGCACTAACACAGGCCCCGGATGGGCCACATCTGGAGAAACACCGCAATGTCAGTTATTGGTCGCATTCACTCCTTTGAATCCTGTGGCACTGTAGACGGCCCGGGCATCCGTTTTATTACCTTCTTCCAGGGCTGCCTGATGCGCTGCCTGTATTGCCATAACCGTGACACATGGGATACGCACGGCGGTAAAGAAGTCACTGTCGACGAATTAATGAAAGAGGTGGTGACTTATCGCCACTTTATGAACGCCTCCGGTGGCGGCGTGACGGCATCCGGCGGTGAAGCCATCCTGCAGGCTGAGTTCGTACGTGACTGGTTCCGCGCCTGTAAAAAAGAAGGCATTCACACCTGCCTGGACACCAACGGTTTTGTTCGCCGCTACGATCCGGTAATTGATGAACTGCTGGAAGTCACCGACCTGGTGATGCTCGATCTCAAACAGATGAACGACGAAATCCACCAGAATCTGGTCGGCGTGTCTAACCATCGCACGCTGGAATTTGCTCGTTACCTGTCGAACAAAGACATTAAAGTGTGGATCCGTTACGTCGTCGTACCTGGCTGGTCTGACGATGACGACTCCGCGCACCGTCTGGGCGAATTTACCCGCGATATGGGCAACGTTGAAAAAATCGAGCTGCTACCTTACCACGAACTGGGCAAACACAAATGGGTAGCGATGGGCGAAGAGTACAAACTCGATGGCGTGAAGCCGCCGAAGAAAGAGACCATGGAGCGAGTGAAAGGCATCCTTGAGCAGTATGGTCATAAAGTGATGTATTAAGTCTTAAGGTGGGTAACAAACCAGTTACCCACCTCATGCCTTCTTAACGCCCTCTTCTCGCCAGCAGCGGGAAAATCAATCCCAGCCCAACAAGTACACCTGTTCGCATTCTGTTAAAACAGGTCAAATATGCGCGATAGAATTGGGCGTATGGCCCGTCTTGCGCAGCAGCATCAGTAGATAAATAAACGATACGCTGGCAATCATGATAAACAGCAAGCTATCTGAGTAATTCTGCATCAGCATTGCGGTAAACGAAGGGCCAAGCAGACTGCCAACGGTATAGCTTAATAGCAAAGCCTGATTCATGGCAACCAGTTGATGATGTTCCACCTTTTCACAGGCCCAGGCCATCGCGACCGGATAGAGAGTAAAACCTGCCGCACCCAACATAAATAATGCGGGGGCCATCGCCGCCTGATTCAGCATAGCAATACTTCCGACGATCACCACAAACACCTGGACGCGTAAGACCAGCAGGCGTCCCAGCTTGTCCGCCAGGCGGCCAATCGGCCATTGCCCCAGAATACCGGCGCTAACCAGAACCGCCATCCAGAAACCAATGCTGGCATTGCTTACTCCCTGATGGTTCAGATACAGCGGCATCAGGCCGTACAAAGAGCCCAGCACAATCCCGGAAATAATGCAGCCATTAACGCCCAGACGCGCCTGTCGCAGCTTCAGCATCGATACAATAGGGGTTGAGTGCTGTTCATCACCCTGCTGATTGGCGATGCGCGCAAAGAGCAGCGGTAGAACGCCAGCCAGGATGGTTCCCGTCACCCACGGCAGCACATTCATCAATTCTGTTGATACCTTACTGACCAGCAATTGTCCTAAAAACGTCCCCACGTAATAGATCATCATATAGGCGGCAAGCAAACGTCCGCGATTGCGCGAAGTCCCGCTGCACATCAGCGCACTTTCCACTACCACCCAAATCATGGCGCAGCCAACGCCGGCAATAAAGCGCCAGCTCATCCAGCTCCAGAATCCAACCATAACCCCCAGCCCAACACAGCCCGCGGCAAAAATAAACGAGGCGATGTAATAGCTGCGGTTAAATCCAAGGCGTTTAATTAAATACCCGGTCAGCAACGTCCCTACCAAATTACCGGTAAAGTAGGACGAACTCACCATACCGACCTGCCAGGTTGGCAGATTTTCATGGGCGAGCCAAAGCGGGACGAGCGTGTTTAACACGGCGATCGCCAGAGTCAACAGAAGCAGCCCGCACAGCAGAAGCATGACGGGACGGGTATAGATGGACATGAATAAAAACCGTGAGGAAGTTCAAATTTCATGCGCATCATGCCACTGCCAAAAACATTGTCAATCGGCGTAATCAAAGGGCTGAGGCGCTTTTCTGACGATCGATTTGCATTACTGATTCTTAATGTGAATAGATAAAAAATACAAAAACACATCTGCTTGTTTTTATTGATCTAAAACAAAAATCTCACGTTACGTTCAGTCGAAAAATTTCATGGACTCCCCTTACTTTTATTTCTTACTAAACTCTATGCGAGATGCAGAGCGGTATTGTCTTCGAAATAGAACAGTCAGTTCTTATTTATATTTCCAGTCCGGATACCGTTCTTTCTCCAGACTTAAACTCATCAAATTTCCCGCACCGATGCCGAACAGGAGAAATATCATGACGAAACCTTACGTAAGACTTGATAAAGATAATGCGGCAGTATTGCTGGTCGATCATCAGGCTGGCTTGCTCTCTCTGGTTCGGGATATCGATCCCGATAAATTCAAGAATAACGTGCTTGCCCTGGGTGATCTGGCAAAATACTTCAAGCTCCCGACTATTCTGACCACCAGTTTTGAAACAGGACCGAACGGACCGCTGGTACCGGAACTAAAAGCTCAATTCCCCGATGCGCCTTATATTGCTCGCCCGGGAAACATCAACGCGTGGGATAACGAAGATTTTGTGAAGGCGGTGAAAGCGACTGGTAAAAAGCAGTTGATCATTGCTGGGGTCGTGACGGAAGTTTGTGTCGCCTTCCCTGCGCTCTCCGCGATAGAAGAAGGATTTGACGTTTTTGTCGTCACTGATGCTTCAGGTACATTTAACGAAATCACCCGCCATTCAGCATGGGATCGGATGTCGCAGGCTGGCGCGCAATTGATGACATGGTTCGGCGTCGCGTGTGAACTACACCGTGACTGGCGTAACGATATCGAAGGGCTGGCGACGTTGTTCTCTAATCACATTCCGGATTATCGCAATCTGATGACCAGCTACGATACGTTAACGAAACAGAAATAAAAAACCGGGGAAAAACCTGGCGTAACATAATGCCTGATGGCGCGCGCGTTAAGGCCTACGGATCTGTAGGCCGGAGAAGGCACGAGCCGCCATCCGGCATATTATGAATTAGCTTGCAACCGCCATACCGACAGTCATATGCAGGCCATAGAACACGCCACGACCAATCAGCTCGCCGACTATCAACAGAATAAACGCGACGGAAAGCAGTGGTATTGCGGGTTGGTAACCTTTGACTTGCGGTACAATCCAGCAGCACAACGCTAACGCCAGTGCCACGATCCGCCAGGCCATCAGTGAGCCATAATCCGGAACCAGCGCAGACGCCTGTTGAATCGAACTGTGGATCGTCGCCAGTTCGGCCCCCTGCATTACAGACATAATGGCGCTTATGACCAGAGCAAGAACCGAAATGGCAGGCAGCAGACGCATCGCCCAACCGTCAATACCGGCAATTCTCAATAGCAGATATCCCAACAGCGGACCGCCCATAAACAGCGTCAGGAAGAAACCCAGCGGCGTCCAGACGCTGTACCAGGTCGGCACGGTATCAATGGTGTTATACACACGTACCATCATCCAGACAAAAACGACGCCCAGCACCATGGTGACAACTAACCACAGATTGCGTAGTGCGGGCGGCATTTTTTTCAACATCGCCAGCAGCCAGCCGATGCCGCCAATGGCAAAGAACACTGAACCACTGGCGATTTCATTGCTCAGCGCAGAAGCGCCTACGCGATTGAGCGAGTTAAAGGCACGCATCGGCGAGCCCAGATGGAGCATAGAAGCAATAAAGCCAATACCCATCAGTACCCACAGCCCGAACATGCAGGCGATTACCCGCTGCTGTGATTCAGGACGTAAGTCCCCTTTCATTAACGCCAACGCCAGAACGATAAAGCCACCAACCACACACTGTCCGAAGACCGTGAAGATCATCAGCGGCCATTCATGCCATCCACTTCCCATCTTACACCTCCTTCGGATTGGCCAGATAACCCGTGGTATCCCCGGTCGGGCGGCTATTGGCGTTAGGTTTGATAACAATGCTCGGTTTGGTGAAGTGCGCGCCCGGTAGTGGTGCAACCGCGGCCAGAGTACCGTGTTTTTTGCGCAGTTCGTCAATCGGACCGAAATCCAGCGCACGCAGTGGGCAGGACTCAACGCAGATAGGTTTCTTACCTTCAGCGACGCGCTCATGGCAGCCATCGCATTTGGTCATATGTCCTTTTTCAGCATTGTACTGGGGCGCACCGTAAGGACAGGCCATGTGGCAATACCGACAGCCAATGCACACATCTTCATCCACGACGACAAAGCCATCTTCACGTTTGTGCATCGCGCCGCTCGGACACACCTTGGTGCAGGCCGGGTCTTCACAGTGGTTACAGGCAATAGAGAGGTAATAGGCAAAGACGTTTTGATGCCAGACGCCATTGTCTTCTTGCCAGTCGCCACCCGCGTACTCGTAAATGCGGCGGAAACTGACATCCGGGGTTAAATTTTTGAAGTCTTTGCAAGCCAGTTCGCAGGTTTTGCAACCGGTGCAACGGCTGGAATCAATAAAAAATCCATACTGGGTTGTCATCGGTTACTCCTTACACCTTTTCAACCTGAACAAGGTTCGTATGTGACGGATTCCCCTTCGCGAGAGGAGAAGGACGCTGAGTCGTCAGGACGTTAATACAGCCGCCCTGATCCACACGCTTCGTGTCCGGGTCGTACCAGGCCCCTTCGCCTAATGCCACCACGCCGGGCATCATTCGCGGGGTCACTTTCGCTTCGATATGCACCTCGCCACGATCGTTAAAGATGCGTACTTTGTCGCCGTTGTTAATGCCACGTCGCTGCGCATCCAACGGATTGATCCACATTTCCTGGCGGCAGGATGCTTTCAGAACATCTACGTTGCCATAGGTCGAGTGGACGCGAGATTTGTAGTGGAAGCCGGTCAGTTGCAGCGGGAATTTCTCCACCAGCGGATCGTCTAAACTTTCAAAGCCAGGGGTATAAATCGGCAATGGATCGATCACATCCCCTTCCGGCAGTTCCCAGGTTGCCGCGATCTCGGCAAGCTGCTGCGAATAAATTTCGATCTTACCCGACGGCGTGGTGAGCGGATTGGCTTTGGGATCCTCACGGAAAGCTTTGTACGCCACGTGGTGCCCTTCAGGATCTCGCTGCTTAAAGATGCCTTGTTTGCGGAACTCTTCAAACCCAGGCAGTTCAGGAATGGCTTTACGCGACTGCTCATACAGATGACGCATCCACTCTTCCTGAGTACGACCTTCGGTAAACTGCTGCTCGACGCCAAGGCGTTTCGCCAGCTCGCTGGTCATCTGGTAGATAGTCTTGCATTCGAAACGTGGTTTGATCGCCTGATCGGTGAAAATCACATAGGACATGTTTCCGCAGGACGCATCCAGCGCGAAGTCCATCTGTTCGGAAGCAGTACAGTCTGGCAGCAAAATATCCGCATATTTCGCCGAGGAGGTCATATGGCAGTCGATGACCACGATCATCTCGCACTTTTTCTCATCCTGCAGGATTTCGTGCGTACGGTTAATATCAGAGTGCTGGTTAATCAGGCAGTTACCAGCATAGTTCCAGATCATTTTAATCGGAACATCAAGCTTATCTTTGCCGCGAACGCCGTCACGCAGCGCCGTCATCTCCGGGCCACGCTCTATAGCGTCCGTCCACATAAACATTGAGATGCTGGTTTCAACAGGATTTTCCAGCGTAGGCATACGCTCAAACGGCAGACTGTATGAACCCTCACGCGCACCGCTGTTGCCGCCGTTGATACCAACATTACCGGTCAGAATGGCCAGCATAGAAATAGCGCGGGTCGCTATTTCACCGTTAGCATGACGCTGCGGCCCCCAACCCTGGCTGATGTATGCCGGTTTAGCGCTGCCAATTTCACGCGCCAGTTTGATGATACGGTCAGCGGGAATACCGGTAATCTGCGCCGCCCATTCCGGGGTCTTGGCAATACCGTCTGTCCCCTGCCCAAGAATATACGCCTTATAGTGGCCATTCTTCGGCGCGTCGGCCGGTAAGGTTTTTTCGTCGTAACCCACGCAGTATTTGTCGAGGAACGCCTGGTCCACCAGGTTTTCGGTGATCAGAACATACGCCAGACCATTCACCAGCGCCGCATCTGTACCAGGACGGATCGGGATCCATTCATCTTCACGCCCCGCGCCGGTGTCGGTATATCGGGGATCGATAATAATCATCCGGGCATTGGATTTCTGGCGCGCCTGTTCAAGGTAGTAGGTTACCCCGCCCCCGCTCATACGGGTTTCACCAGGGTTATTACCGAACAGCACCACCAGCTTGCTGTTTTCTATATCGGACGGGCTGTTACCGTCGGCCCAGCCGCCGTAGGTGTAGTTCAACCCGGCAGCGATTTGTGCCGAAGAGTAGTCCCCGTAGTGATTCAGGTACCCACCACAGCAGTTCATCAGACGTGCAACCAGGGTTTTACCCGGCGGCCAGGAGCGTGTCAGGGTGCCACCCAGCGTGCCGGTGCCGTAGTTCAGATAGATAGATTCGTTACCATAGTCTTTAATCAGACGCTGCATGTTGCTGGCAATAATCTCGTACGCCTCATCCCAACTGATGCGCTCAAATTTACCTTCGCCGCGCTTACCGACACGTTTCATCGGGTATTTCAGACGATCGGGATTATAAACGCGACGACGCATGGAGCGACCACGCAGACAAGCACGCACCTGGTGCAGGCCGTCATAGTTATCATCACCTGTGTTGTCGGTTTCGACATATTTTATTTCACCGTCTACCACATGCATCCGCAGTGGACAGCGGCTACCGCAGTTCACCGTACACGCGCTCCAGATGACTTTCTCATTACGCTGCGTGGGATTAATGGCTTCTGCAGCGTTTGCAATACGGGTAAATGGCAGGGTAAACGCGCTACTGGCCACCGCCAGCCCGCCTATCGCCGTCGTTTTTACCAAACCGCGGCGACTAACCTCAGCGGCCAGCACGGCATCGGGGATCTTAGTTTTCATAGGGGCTCACTCTGCTGCTCACAATAAACAAAAAATAAATACTCGTTGTATATATTTTTATATATCGCTAGTATCACTATACAGACTGGTAGATACTGACTTTCATTCGAAGGCAGTATTACTCCTATGTAGGTAAGGGTTATTGTCCGACGTCAAACGGGCATAAAAAAAGCGCCCTGAGGCGCTTTTTAGCATAGAAAGATAGGTTAGCCGATGAACTCCAGGCCATTCATGTACGGACGTAGTACTTCCGGAACCTGAATGCGGCCATCTGCCTGCTGATAGTTTTCCATTACCGCCACCAGCGTACGTCCAACTGCCAGACCGGAACCGTTCAGGGTATGCACCAGACGGGTCTTTTTGTCGGATTTGCTGCGGCAACGCGCTTGCATGCGACGCGCCTGGAAATCCCACACGTTGGAGCAGGATGAGATTTCGCGATAGGTATTCTGCGCTGGGATCCACACTTCCAGATCGTAGGTTTTGCATGCGCCGAAGCCCATGTCACCTGTGCACAAAATGATCTTACGGTACGGCAGACCCAGCAGTTGAAGAACCTTCTCGGCGTGGCCGGTCATCTCTTCCAGTGCGTCCATTGAATCTTCAGGACGAACAATCTGCACCATCTCAACTTTATCGAACTGGTGCATACGGATCAGACCACGGGTATCACGACCGTAAGAGCCTGCTTCAGAACGGAAGCACGGCGTATGCGCGGTCATTTTGATCGGCAGCGCATCTTCGTCAATGATTTCGTCACGCACCAGGTTAGTCAGCGGAACTTCGGCCGTTGGGATCAGCGCGTAGTTGCTGCTGTCAGCTTCTTCGTCCAGCGGACGGGTATGGAACAGATCGCCAGCGAATTTCGGCAGTTGCCCGGTACCGTACAGCGTGTCATGGTTAACCAGATACGGAACATAGTTTTCGCTGTAACCATGCTGTTCGGTATGCAGATCCAGCATGAACTGAGACAGCGCACGATGCATACGTGCGATCTGCCCTTTCATGACCACGAAACGAGAGCCGGTAAGCTTCACCGCAGCGGCGAAATCAAGACCCGTGTGCATTTCACCCAGGGTAACATGATCGCGCACTTCGAAATCAAACTCACGCGGTGTACCCCAGCGGCTGACTTCGACGTTGTCATTTTCATCTTTACCCACCGGAACTTCATCCGCTGGCAGGTTAGGAATGGTCAGCGCAATGTCGCGGATCTCGGCCTGTAAGGTATCAAGTTCAGCTTTCGCGGCATCCAGCTCTTCGCCCAGTTTGTTCACTTCCAGACGTAAAGACTCGATATCTTCCCCGCGCGCTTTTGCCTGGCCAATGGATTTCGATCGAGAGTTACGCTCTGCCTGCAGGTTTTCAGTTTGTACCTGCAGAACTTTACGACGCTCTTCAAGAGCGCGCAGCTTATCTACATCCAGCTTAAAGCCCCGGCTTGCCAGTTTTTCTGCGACTGCGTCTGGCTCATTACGCAGCAGATTGGGATCGAGCATGCTTATCCTGTGCTTATCGAATTAAAATAGGAAAAGTGACCACAGCCTGCGGTCACAGGGATACAGAGACAACATTACCGCAACGATAACACTAACGGTAGCGTTTTATAGGGCTATTTTGATCCTGTCCGGCGAGCCAGGCGAGCTTTTCGCCAATCTTGCCTTCAAGACCTCTGTTTGTGGGGCGATAATAGCGCGTTTGTGCCATTTCCTGGGGGAAGTACTCTTCTCCGGCGGCATAGGCATTTGGTTCATCATGCGCGTAACGATACTCCTGACCGTAGCCCATCTCTTTCATCAGCTTAGTCGGCGCATTGCGCAGGTGAACGGGAACGTCGTAATCCGGACGTTCACGGGCGTCGGCCAGCGCGGCTTTAAAGGCGGTGTAAACCGCGTTACTCTTCGGCGCACAGGCCAGATAGACGATCGCCTGAGCGATTGCCCGCTCGCCTTCCGCGGGTCCCACGCGAGTGAAACAATCCCACGCGGAAATCGCCACCTGCATAGCGCGAGGATCTGCGTTGCCCACATCTTCAGAGGCAATCGCCAGGCAGCGACGGGCAACGTACAGCGGATCGCCACCAGCGGAAATGATTCGCGCATACCAGTAGAGCGCCGCATCCGGCGCGCTACCACGTACCGACTTGTGTAAGGCGGAGATGAGATCGTAAAAGCGATCGCCTTTATTATCAAAGCGCGCGCTGCGTTCACCGGCAATTTCGGTCAGCAATTCCGCTTTCAATACGCGCTTGCCGGAATCATCAACTTCGGCCATATCGGCCATCATTTCCAGCGTATTCAGCGCCCGCCGCGCATCACCATTAACCAGTTCAGCAATCGCCCGACGCGTCTCTTGTGGCAGAACAATATCCTGATCGCCGTAGCCACGCGCTTTGTCAGACATCGCCTGGTCAAGCACCTGTTCAATATCATCGGTGGTTAACGATTTCAGCAAATAAACGCGTGCCCGCGACAGCAGCGCCGAATTCAATTCAAACGAGGGGTTTTCGGTGGTAGCGCCAATAAACGTAATTGTACCGTCTTCAATATGCGGTAAAAACGCATCCTGCTGGCTTTTATTAAATCGATGGACTTCGTCCACAAACAGTATTGTGCGTCGGCCAGCGTTACGGTTCTGACGCGCACGCTCAATCGCTTCACGAATTTCTTTTACGCCAGAGGTGACCGCCGAAATTCGTTCAACATCGGCGTTAGCGTAACGGGCAATAACTTCGGCAAGGGTGGTTTTACCCGTTCCCGGCGGTCCCCATAAAATCATAGAGTGCAGGTGCCCGGCCTCAATGGCGCGGGGCAAAGGCTTACCGGTAGCCAGCAGATGCTGCTGGCCGATATACTGCGCTAAATTTTCTGGCCGCATACGCGCGGCCAGTGGCTGAAAGGTATTATCAGAAAAGTCGAGCGACAGATTGCTCACTCACACGCCTCTACTTACGTTGATCGTCAACCGTTACACCTTGTGGCGGGGTAAAGGTGAATTTAGATGGTTCAATCGCGCCATTCTGCTGCGATTTCAGCTGATAGCTGCTGCGCTGATCGTCTTGCTCAACGGCGCTAAACTGATGGATCGTCCCGTCACGCCCAACATTGATCGTAAACTGTTTCAGGTTTCCGTTGCTGGTTTTCGGCGTCAGCACGAAATCATCGCCGTTTTGCTTAATGTTGTACTGCTGCCAGTCGCTGGCCTGGTTACGCGCAATCAACATGAACGGCGTGTTGCCGGTGGCGTCTTTCAGCCAGGTTGCAGTAGCTTGTTCAACAAACGGGTTAAAGAACCACAGCGTTTTACCATCAGAGACCAGGATGCTCTCGTCAGGCTGCGTCATGTGCCAGTTAAACAGATTAGGACGTTTAACCCATAAATCACCCTGACCCTCCTGCACTGCCGCACCGCTACCGTCCGTAACCTTTTGCGTAAAGCTGGCATGGAAGCTACTGACTTTATCCAGGCGGCTTTTCAGGTCGCTGGCAGCATCAGCCCAGACGCTGCTCACTACAAAGCTCGACAGTAATGCACAGGTGATTGCGATTCTTTTCATCGTTATTCCTCAAAATACGTCACTCCCAACGGGGAGATCCCTCTGCTATCCATTTCAGGCCAAAAAACAGCATGAGGAAAGTAGATAATACTGAATTACTTAACTTTGCAATCAATCGAAGGGCGGCGGAGCCAACACTTCACGATTACCATTATGCCCTTGCTCACTGACAATTCCCTGCGCTTCCATCTGTTCGATGATGCGCGCCGCTCGGTTGTAGCCGATACGGAACTGTCGTTGAACACCGGAGATGGAAGCTTTGCGTTTTTGGGTAACAAAGTTCACCGCCTGATCGAACAACGGATCTAACTCTTCGCCACCATCAAAGCCGCCAGCGCCACCTTCGCTTTCGCTGTCTGAGGTAATGCCATCAACATATTGTGGACGACCGCGCGCTTTCCAGTCCTGAACCACCGCATGAACTTCTTCGTCACGAACAAAGGCACCGTGTACACGCACAGGAATCGTCGAGTTCGGCGCCGAATAGAGCATATCGCCCATCCCCAGCAGCGATTCCGCGCCGCCCTGATCAAGGATAGTACGCGAGTCAATTTTGCTGGACACGGTAAAGGCAATACGCGTTGGGATATTCGCTTTAATCAGACCGGTAATGACGTCAACGGATGGTCGCTGGGTTGCCAGCACCAGGTGGATCCCCGCCGCACGCGCTTTTTGCGCCAGACGTGCAATCAGTTCTTCCACTTTCTTACCTACGGTCATCATTAGATCGGCGAATTCATCCACCAGAACAACGATATACGGCAGTTTTTCCAGCACTGGATGCTGAACGTCCATGCTGTCGCCCGGCTTCCAGTACGGGTCCGGGATTGGACGTCCCATACGAGCTGCTTCGGCGATTTTCTCGTTATAACCGGCAAGGTTACGTACGCCGAGCGCCGACATCAGTTTGTAGCGACGTTCCATTTCATTGACGCTCCAGCGCAAAGCGTTGGCAGCATCTTTCATGTCGGTCACAACTTCAGTCAGCAGATGCGGAATGCCTTCATAAACCGACAGCTCCAGCATTTTAGGGTCAATCATGATAAAGCGAACGTCTTCTGGCTGCGCCTTATACAACATGCTGAGGATCATGGCATTCACCCCAACAGACTTACCGGAACCGGTAGTCCCTGCCACCAGCAGGTGCGGCATTTTCGCCAGATCGGCAACAACCGGTTCGCCCGCAATATCTTTACCCAGCACCACAGTCAACGGAGACGAGTTATCACGGAATTTAGCGTTATCTAACACTTCGCGCAGATAAACGGTTTGACGTTTTTTATTCGGTAATTCCAGTCCGACATACGGTTTGCCAGGAATGACTTCGACCACGCGGACCGCAGCGGTCGACAACGAACGCGCCAGATCTCGTGACAGGTTGGAAATGCGCGCCGCTTTAACCCCTGGTGCCAGGTTTAGTTCAAAACGGGTAATGACCGGCCCTGGAGAGTAGTTCACTACATCAGCTTTAATACGGAAGTCCGCCAGACGCGCTTCCACCAGACGCGCCATTTGTTCCAGTGCAAAAGTATCAATCGGCTCAACTTCACTCGGCGGCGGTGTGAGCAGATCTAACGATGGCAGCGGCGTACTCGGACGCTGAACCGGACGACTGTCGCCGTTACGCATCAAGAGTGGATGGATCAGGCTATACTGCGGCGGCGGTGTAACAGGCTGTGCTGGCTGCTGGTAATGCTGCTGCGGTGCGACAGGCTGTGCCGGCTGCTGGTAATGCTGCTGCGGTGCGACTGGTTCCTGGTGCAGCGGCGCAGGCTCCGGCATCACGCCTGGCGTAAACAGCGGCTCATGCGGACCGTCATCCACCAGCGTTTTCATTGGCGAAAATTCAAAGTCATCAAGCGAGAACGGATTGGCCCCGGCAGGCTGTTCGCCGGAATAGCGCTGCTGCTGGGACGAGGCAAACTGGCGAGCCAGTTCCGCTTCTGCGGCCAAATCTTCGTCATCAGTCTGATGGGTATCGTCCTGATAATCATCGCCATAACGGTGCTGCTGAGACTGGGCAAACTGACGTGCCAGCTCATCCTGCTGCATTGCATCAATTTCATCGTCGCTGTACGCATTGGTATCAAGCTGCTCTTCGCGAGCTTTCTCTTCAGCCATACGCTGTGACGGCAGTTTTATGCCATACGATGCTAACTCCCGACGAGTAGGCACGCGCACACGATTCGGGCGCGGCAGTTGCGGGCCAATTCCTTCTTTCACCTGCGGACGCGGCGCACCGCTACCCGCAAGGCTAAACACAGGTGCTGCGGCAGCGGCACTTGCCCCAGAAGCGGCGCTTTTCACCCCGGCAGCCAGCGGCGCAACGGCAGCAACAGACTCAACGGGCGGAATGGAGGCAGCCGTCGGCATAGATGGCATAGACGGCTTAACACGCTCAGGCTCCTGAGCGGGTTCTGGAATAGGCTGATACCAGGCGGCCAACTGCTCACGCTCGCGCGCTCGTTTCTCTTCGACTTCTTCAAAATAGTAGAGCGGTGGACGAGAGGGTTTCGTCTCCTCAACAACTGGCTCAGGTTCCACTACAGAAGGTTGTTCAACCACCGGTTGCTGGAACGCGGAAGGTTGTTGGAAGCCAGGCTCCTGCTGATAGACCGGTTGCGGCTCAGGCTCCGGCTGATAAACAGGTTCCGGCTGCCAGTTTTGCTGCGCGGTGAATTCCTGCGGCTGCGGCGCGGCGGGTTGCGCATACACCGGTTCAGACGTTTGCGGTGCGTAATATTCCGGCTGAGGATTCTCCTGTGCAACCGGCTGTTGCCATGGCTCATACGGCTGCTGCACCGCAGGCTGAGCATATTCGGCTGACTGCGGATAACCTTCAGGCGCAGGCGCAATCACCGCATCACCGGTTTGCGGGCCAGGCGCGGATTGCCAGGCAACGGCTGGCGTCGATTGTTCCATAACGGTGCTGGTAACTGGCGACGTTTGCAACAGCGGATCAACCGGCGCGCTCCAGGCCTGAGATGCCGTTGTGGCTGCTGCTGCGGCAGCTACCGGCTCTGTCACCGAATGACCGTTCAGCAGTGGATCGAGTTCGTCGTATTCAGGCAATGTTGCCCGATTACCGGAAAACAGCACATCGTTCGGATCGGCGACCACGCCACGGGCGCTGTATTCAATGTCGTCTTCATCATCCATGCGTTTGCCGGAGAACAGCGCAGCATCAGTATGACGGCCCAGCGGATTGGTAAATTTCTCAGCCAGGCGTTTACGGCGCGCTAACGCACCGCGCAGAATTCGAGCCCGACGCGATTCATGGGGTTTACCATCAGCGGCGTCGACAAACTCTTCTTCATCTTCATATTCTTCGTCATCGACCCAGGTATCGTCGCGGCGGGTACGGTTGCTGGCAAATGTCAGGATATTAAGTAACCAGCCACCCAGTTTTTCCGCAATGCTCACCCATGACCAGCCGGTAAACAGCGTTAATCCCGCAGCCCAGATGCACAAAAGCGTAAGCGTACCGCCGCTACTGTGCAGTAATGGCTGCAGCGTAGTGCTGAGCAGGCTGCCAATCACCCCGCCAGAGGCGAAATACCAGATGTCATCGGCGTTAATAGCGGCCAGCCCGCAGGAGGTGAGGATCAGGGCCAGAACGCCAATAATGCGCAATGAAACAGCAAAATAATCGACGTATTCGTCGCTGGCCTGGTGTCGCCAGGCAAACCAGCAGCCGCCGACAATAATGACCGGAATGGTGTAGGCCATGACGCCAAAAATAAAGAACAGCGTGTCCGCCAGCCATGCACCGGGAATGCCTCCCAGGTTATGGATAGGTTCATGCCATGCGGTTTGCGACCAACTGGGATCCGAAGGGTTAAAGCTGAGTAAGGCAGCCATCAACCAGACGGCAAAAAGGGCAATAAGGATCAGTAGCGCTTCCAGAAGTCGGCGCCCGCTGCTTAACTTCGTCAATGTGACGTCTTTGTCTTCAGTGTATTCCTGGCTCAAAAACGGCTCTCCAGGTTTCAGGCTTTTCCTGCCCGATGCTAAAACGGACAACAGCACCGGGTTGCCCCGGCACTGTTGCTGTATGGATTAACAGGAGTGTAATCAAACTGCGTCGATTTTGCACCTGTTCCGTGTTAGCGCGTCTTAATTACCAGACGATTGCTCTGTTTGACTTCTTCCATTACTACATAAGTACGTGTGTCATTTACGCCAGGCAGACGCAGCAGGGTTTCCCCCAGCAGCTTACGGTATGCTGACATATCCGGTACGCGTGTTTTCAGCAAATAGTCGAAATCACCGGAAACTAAATGACACTCTTGAATTTCTTCAAGTTTTTGTACTGCAGAGTTAAATTGTTCAAACACATCCGGGGCGCCACGATTCAGAGTTATCTCAACAAAAACCAGAAGTGATGCATCCAGATAATGTGGGTTTAACAGCGCTGTATAGCCCTGAATGAAACCCTGCCTTTCCAACCGACGCACACGCTCAAGGCAGGGCGTCGGTGAAAGTCCCACACGTTTAGAAAGCTCGACGTTAGAAATACGCCCATCCTTTTGCAGCTCATTAAGAATGTTACGATCAATACGGTCGAGATCTTTGCCAGGGCGCTTCTTACTATCTACCATTATTATTGTCTCTCTGTATTCCTTCCCTACTCCTGCCTGACTCTACTAACATCACTGTTCAGAGTCGCTCCCCATCAAAATAAACCGCAGCCCAGAGGGATTTACGGCTTGCAATGTCTGGGTTTATGGTGAGAAGACCGTTGCCTGTCGGCGGCTATCGACATCACGAATGGCATCTGTCCACACCATGCGTAGATTTCGCTAACACGGTAAACATGGTATCTACATGCATGATTATGCAGCACATACATGACACAGTTTTTTTCTTCCTTGAATGTTTTCGCAAAACAGCAGGGGATTGTCAAAGCAAAACATCGATTTTTAGTACAACATGCCAGTTATTCAGTCGCAGTGATGGAAATTCGTCATTTTATCACCTTATAACTGACCGATTTTAAGTAGAAATCGTTATAGTATTACGACTCAATCTGTCGTTCATCGGTCTCCGCTATTACACATATTGTTAACAAAATCGCCATACTCTTTTTTTACGCCTGTAAATTCCCTACAATCCTGCTCATTGCCTGCCAACAACTATGGGGATCTCATGGGCGCAACCAAACACAGTAAACTTCTTATTCTGGGCTCAGGCCCTGCGGGATATACCGCTGCGGTCTACGCTGCGCGCGCTAACCTGCAACCGGTACTGATTACCGGTATGGAAAAAGGTGGTCAGCTGACCACAACAACAGAAGTGGAAAACTGGCCTGGCGATCCGCACGATCTTACTGGCCCATTGCTGATGGAACGTATGCACGAACATGCGACCAAATTTGAGACAGAAATCATTTTTGATCACATCAGCAAAGTTGATCTGCAAAACCGCCCTTTCCGTCTGACCGGCGACAGCGGTGAATACACCTGTGACGCATTGATCATCGCCACTGGCGCGTCCGCACGCTACCTGGGCTTGCCTTCAGAGGAAGCATTTAAAGGCCGCGGCGTTTCCGCTTGCGCCACCTGCGACGGTTTCTTCTACCGTAACCAAAAAGTTGCGGTGATCGGCGGTGGCAATACCGCTGTTGAAGAAGCGTTGTATCTGGCAAATATCGCGTCTGAAGTACATTTGATTCACCGTCGCGACAGCTTCCGTGCTGAGAAAATTCTTATCAAGCGGTTGATGGATAAAGTGGAAAACGGCAACATCGTGCTGCATACGCACCGTACGCTGGAAGAAGTGACTGGCGATCAAATGGGCGTAACCGGACTGCGTCTGCGCGATACGCAAAATACTGACAACGTTGAATCACTTGACGTTGCGGGATTGTTTGTCGCCATCGGTCACAGCCCGAATACCGCCATTTTCGACGGTCAGCTCGAACTGGAAAACGGCTACATCAAAGTTCAGTCCGGTATTCACGGCAATGCGACGCAAACCAGCATTCCAGGCGTCTTCGCAGCGGGTGACGTGATGGACCATATTTATCGCCAGGCGATCACTTCTGCTGGCACGGGTTGTATGGCTGCGCTTGACGCAGAACGTTATCTCGACGGTCTGGCAGACGCTTGCAAATAAGTTTTACAAATCAGTAACAAAAGTAAAAAAGGCGACTATAAGTCGCCTTTATTTTTGCCTCGTTGTAACATTGTCCTGCCCAAAAATTCCAATAACTCACCTGCTAAGCGTGCAATGAATAAAACCCGTCAAAAAGAGCTGACCCGCTGGTTAAAACAGCAAAGTGTAATATCCCAACGATGGCTGAACATTTCACGCCTGCTGGGATTCGTGAGCGGCCTGTTAATTGTCGCTCAGGCCTGGCTCATGGCCCGAATTCTGGACCATATGATCATGGGCAATATCCCCCGGGAAGCGCTTCTGCTCCCTTTCATCGTGCTGATTTTGGTTTTCATCCTGCGCGCATGGGTCGTCTGGTTGCGCGAACGCGTCGGGTTTCACGCCGGGCAACATATTCGCTTTGAGATTCGTCGCCAGGTTCTCGATCGCCTGCAACAGGCGGGTCCGGCCTGGATACAGGGTAAACCAGCCGGGAGCTGGGCGACCCTGATCCTCGAGCAGATTGACGATATGCATGACTACTATGCGCGTTATCTGCCGCAAATGGCGCTGGCCGTATGCGTTCCCCTGTTGATTGTGGCGGCCGTTTTTCCGTCAAACTGGGTAGCCGCTCTTATTCTGCTCGGAACCGCCCCGCTAATCCCTCTGTTTATGGCGATGGTCGGTATGGGCGCAGCCGACGCTAACCGCCGCAACTTTCAGGCGCTTGCTCGACTAAGCGGTCATTTTCTCGATCGCCTCCGGGGTATGGAAACGCTGAGAATATTTGGCCGCGGTGAAGCCGAAACAGAAAGTATTCGCGCAGCATCACAGGATTTCCGCCAGCGTACGATGGAAGTCCTGCGCCTGGCATTCCTGTCATCCGGGGTCCTCGAGTTCTTTACGTCGTTGTCTATCGCTCTGGTCGCGGTTTACTTCGGTTTTTCCTACCTCGGCGAGCTCGACTTCGGCCACTACGGTATGGGCGTCACGCTGGCGTCCGGTTTTCTGGCGCTCATTCTGGCACCGGAGTTTTTCCAACCCCTGCGCGATCTCGGGACGTTTTATCACGCCAAAGCGCAAGCCGTTGGAGCCGCAGACAGTCTGAAAACCTTTATGGAAACCCCGCTGGCGCACCCTGAGCGTGGTGAGATTGAGCTGGCGACGAAAGATGCCGTTTCAATTGAGGCTGCAGGTCTGGTCATTACCTCACCGGAAGGAAAAGTGCTTGCGGGACCGCTCAACTTTACCCTGGCAGCAGGCCAGCGTGCGGTGGTGGTGGGACGTAGCGGCTCGGGAAAAAGTTCGCTGCTGAATGTTCTGTCCGGCTTTCTTTCTTATCAAGGGTCGCTGCGGATTAACGGTTTTGAACTACGCGACCTGTCGCCTGATTCCTGGCGCAAACAGCTATCGTGGGTTGGGCAAAACCCGCAGCTTCCTGCCGCCACGTTACGCGAAAACGTACTGCTGGCACGGCCCGATGCCAGTGAAGAACAGCTTCAGGCCGCACTCGACAGCGCCTGGGTGAGCGAGTTTTTACCGCTGCTGCCGCAGGGCGTAGATACGCCAGTCGGCGATCAGGCGGCCCGACTTTCTGTTGGTCAAGCGCAGCGCGTGGCCGTGGCGCGCGCGTTACTTAATCCGTGTCAGTTGCTTCTGCTGGACGAACCCGCAGCCAGCCTTGATGCCCACAGTGAACAACGCGTGATGCAGGCATTGAACGCAGCATCGCGCCGCCAGACCACGCTGATGGTGACGCACCAGCTTGAAGATCTTGCCGACTGGGACGCTATCTGGGTCATGCAGGATGGTCAGATCGTTGAACAAGGTAGCTGGGCTGAACTTAGCGCTGCCGACGGTGCTTTTGCAACACTACTGGCTCATCGTCAGGAGGATATCTAAATGCGCGCTTTGCTACCCTATCTGACGCTGTATAAACGTCACAAATGGATGTTAACGCTGGGCATCGTTCTGGCGATCGTTACGCTGCTGGCCAGTATTGGCTTGCTGACGCTCTCAGGTTGGTTCCTGTCTGCTTCTGCGGTGGTGGGCGTCACTGGAATTTACAGTTTTAACTATATGCTCCCCGCCGCGGGCGTACGTGGTGCGGCAATCACCCGAACCGCAGGCCGTTATTTCGAGCGCCTGGTCAGTCACGACGCCACGTTCCGAGTGCTGCAACACCTGCGTATTTATACCTTCAGCAAGCTGCTACCGCTCTCCCCTGCTGGCCTGTCCCGCTATAGACAAGGTGAATTACTTAACCGCGTCGTCGCTGATGTCGACACGCTCGATCATCTTTATTTACGCGTTCTGTCTCCGCTGGTGGGAGCGTTTGTCGTCATCATGGTGGTCACGCTGGGACTGAGCGTTCTCGATTTCACGCTGGCTGTCACCCTCGGCGGCATTATGCTGCTGACCTTATTCATTCTGCCCCCACTCTTTTATCAGGCCGGTAAAAGTACCGGGCAAAACCTGACGCATTTGCGTGGGCAATATCGTCAGCAAGTAACCTCCTGGCTGCAGGGCCAGGCTGAATTAACTATCTTCGGCGCCAGTGAACGCTACCGGGCTCAAATGGAAGCCACCGAATTGCAGTGGCATGAAGCGCAGCGACGTCAGTCCGAATTAACGGCACTGTCGCAGGCGATCATGCTGTTAATCGGCGCGCTGGCGGTGATTATGATGTTATGGATGGCCTCAGGCGACGTGGGCGGAAATACCCAGCCAGGCGCGCTAATCGCGCTGTTTGTCTTCTGTGCGCTGGCTGCGTTTGAGGCATTAGCGCCTGTCACCGGCGCGTTTCAGCATCTCGGCCAGGTTATCGCCTCTGCATTACGCATCACCGAACTGACCGAACAGCAGCCAGAAGTCACCTTCCCGGATACCGAATCTCCGGTTTCTGAGCAGCTCACTCTTACCCTGCGTGAGGTCTCATTCAGCTATCCGGGGCAGACACAAAAAGCACTCGACACCCTTTCTTTACTGGCAAAACCCGGTGAGCACATCGCTATTTTAGGTCGCACCGGCTGCGGAAAGTCAACGTTGCTGCAATTGCTGACCCGCGCATGGGATCCACAGAGTGGCGAAATCCTGATTAACGATCGACCGCTTTCAGCCCTGAATGAAGCCACGTTGCGCCAAATCATCAGCGTCGTGCCACAGCGCGTACATCTGTTTAGCGCTACGCTTCGCGATAACCTGCTGCTGGCAGCTCCGCACGCCAGCGATGAAGCATTATCCGCGATCCTGCGCCGCGTCGGTCTGGAAAAACTACTTGAAGACGATGGGCTCAACGCCTGGTTGGGCGAAGGCGGTCGTCAGCTTTCCGGCGGCGAGCTCCGCCGTCTGGCTATCGCCCGCGCCTTGCTGCATGATGCCCCGCTGATGCTGCTGGATGAGCCTACCGAAGGTCTTGATGCCACAACAGAAAGCCAAATGCTTGAATTAATTGGCGATGTGATGCGGGATAAAACCGTGCTGATGGTCACACATCGGCTGCGCGGATTGTCGCGTTTCGATCAAATAATAGTGATGGACAACGGACAAATTATTGAGCAAGGTAATCACGCAGATCTGTTAGCCAGGCAGGGGCGTTATTACCAGTTTAAGCAACGTCTGTAAGCTATTATTGAACGATCAAACTCGCGTAGTGGAGTTTCACTGTCATGCGCCTGGTGCAACTGTCCCGCCATTCTATAGCCTTCCCATCACCGGAAGGCGCTTTACGCGAGCCTAACGGTTTACTGGCGCTGGGAGGCGATCTTAGCCCTGCCCGCCTGTTGATGGCCTACCAGCGCGGTATTTTCCCGTGGTTTTCTCCCGGTGACCCTATTCTCTGGTGGTCACCCGATCCGCGCGCCATTCTTTGGCCTGAGAACTTTCACCTCAGTCGCAGCATGAAACGCTTTCATAAAAATTCGCCTTATCGTGTGACGCTCAACTACGCGTTCGGTCAGGTGAT
The DNA here is from genome assembly GCF_005281255.1 of Citrobacter sp. wls708. Classification (NCBI taxonomy): domain Bacteria; kingdom Pseudomonadati; phylum Pseudomonadota; class Gammaproteobacteria; order Enterobacterales; family Enterobacteriaceae; genus Citrobacter; species Citrobacter sp. wls708. The sequence goes on along the minus strand of NZ_SZXE01000001.1, from coordinate 3,740 downwards.
TGAAGGCTGTGCGAACGATCGGGAAGAAGGCACCTGGATCACACACGATGTGGTGGACGCTTACCATCGGCTGCACGAACTGGGACATGCGCACTCAATTGAAGTATGGCGACAAAATGAATTAGTCGGCGGCATGTACGGCGTAGCGCAAGGTACGCTGTTTTGTGGCGAATCAATGTTCAGTCGTCAGGAAAATGCGTCCAAGACCGCACTACTTGTTTTTTGCGCGGAATTTATCCGTCAGGGCGGAAAATTAATCGACTGCCAGGTGTTAAATAGCCACACAGCATCCCTGGGCGCCATCGAAACCCCGCGACGGGAGTACCTTGAGCAGCTGAGCAGACTGCGTCAGCAGCGGCTACCGAGCCATTTCTGGATACCAAGGACGTTATTTTCGCCTCAGGGGTGAATGTTTTCGGCACATTTTTTGTCGGGGTGTTATAATTGTGCCGCAGAGTTGGTTTAGCCCATTACCCCGCCGCCGTTAAGGAACAGTTCGCGCCAGGCAACGCCTATCGTTTATCTCCTCGTTCCCTTATACGTTGCGCTTTACGTGCAGCTTTGCCGTGGGTGGTCAGAGTAATGCGCCAAACCCGATTTGCTGTGTTTTAAACGCACAAATCTTTACTTATTAAAAGAACTTCGGCATTATCTTGCCGGTTCAAATTACGGTAGTGATACCCCAGAGGATTAGATGGCCAAAGAAGACAATATTGAAATGCAGGGTACCGTTCTCGATACGTTACCTAATACCATGTTCCGCGTAGAGTTAGAAAACGGTCACGTGGTTACTGCACACATCTCCGGTAAAATGCGCAAAAACTATATCCGCATCCTGACGGGCGACAAAGTGACTGTTGAGCTGACCCCGTACGACCTGAGCAAAGGCCGCATTGTCTTCCGTAGTCGCTGATTGTTTTCACGCCACCATGATGGCGTCCAGATAATAAAAGGTCGGTTTAACCGGCCTTTTTTATAGGCTGAGGATCTGTATTTAATCCTCAATCATCCGCGCATATTCTTCTGTTAAAAAATCCACCAGGGCGCGTACCGAGGGCAGTAATCCCCGACGAGACGGAAAGACTGCGTGAATAATTTCCCGCTTGGGCTCCCAACCGTCGAGCAATGCCACCAGTTCACCCGCCGCTAATTGCTCTTTCACCATCAGTTGCGGAAGTTGTACAACCCCCACGCCGGCAATCGCGGCTTCACGTAACGCCAGCATATCAGTGGTGATCATTCGCGGCGTGAAATGCACCTCCGCCCGTGCGCCCTGTGGGCCGAATAGCTCCCAGCGATGCACATGTTTACCCGATGCCAGACTCAGGCCCGGCCAACGGGTCAATTCCGCCGGGGAGTTAACCGCGCCCATTTGTTCAATTAATCGCGGGCTGGCATATAACCGGTGTCCCCTGTCTGCAAGTACCCGCATCACCAGGTCGCTATCCTCAAATGGACGAGGTCTGACGCGAATCGCCACGTCCAGACCTTCACCGATAACATCAACGCGACGGTTCGTCGCCTCAAGCTGCACGGATACATCGGGATAACGCGCCATAAATCGGGCAAGCATTGGCCCAATATGCACATGCAACAAGGTGACCGGACAAGTCAGCTTCACAACGCCACGCGGCTCAACCTGTAAAGCCGCAATGGCATCCTGCGCCGCCTGCGCTTCCACCAGCATCGCCTTACAGTGTTCGTAAAAGGTTTGTCCGACTTCAGTCACGTTAAACTGGCGGGTGGTTCGCTGAATAAGTCGAACCCCCAACCTCTCTTCAAGTTGCGCAATACGTCGGCTCAGTTTTGATTTCGGTTCATCAAGCGCACGCCCCGCCGCGGCGAATCCGCCTTCCTCTACGACATGTACAAACCAGGCAAAATCATTGAGATCCGGCTTTGTCATTTTATTGTCCTATTAATGAGACAGTGAAGACCATTTTAGCGACTACTCAATTCGCTGTCATGAATATAAGCTTATTCACATCAAGATAACGCCACTGAGGAGACACAAATGAAACAAGTAACAGGCGTCTACACCGCACCTCGCCCGCACTGGGTTGGCGATGGATTTCCGGTTCGCTCAATGTTCTCTTACCAGTCTCATGCAGAGCAGTTAAGTCCATTCCTGCTGCTGGATTACGCCGGTCCGCATACGTTCACACCGGGTAACGAAAAGCGCGGCGTCGGCGAACACCCTCACCGTGGTTTTGAAACGGTGACCATCGTTTACAGCGGTGAAGTTGAACATCGTGATTCAACCGGTCGCGGCGGCATTATCGGTCCCGGCGACGTGCAGTGGATGACCGCAGGTGCAGGAATTTTGCACGAAGAGTTCCATTCACCGGAATTTACCCGTCGGGGCGGCGAACTGGAAATGGTACAGCTGTGGGTCAACCTGCCGGCAAAAGACAAAATGGCCACGCCGGGTTATCAGAGCATCACCAGCGATGTTATCCCAACGGTTGCTCTGCCTGATGAAGCAGGAAGCGTTCGCGTTATTGCGGGTAGCTACGAGGAAACCAAAGGGCCTGCACATACTTTTTCGCCGCTGAACGTCTGGGATATGCGACTGCAACGTAATCATCAGCTCACGTTGTCTCAGCCTGAAGGATGGAGCACCGCGCTGGTGGTATTGAAAGGCAATATCACCGTAAACGGCGCCACGCCAGCCAGCGAAGCGCAACTGGTGGTGCTAAGCCAGCAGGGGAAAACGCTGCACATTGAAGCCACCAGCGATGCCATCGTGCTGCTGCTGTCTGGCGAACCGTTGAACGAGCCAATTGTAGGTTACGGCCCGTTTGTCATGAACACGAAACAAGAAATCGCTGAAGCCGTACGCGATTTTAACTCCGGCCGTTTTGGCCAAATCTGAATCGAAGGAGAAGAATATGTCCAGTCCTGCAAACTTTAATGGTTCACGTCCGGTCATCGATGTGAATGATTCCGTCATGCTGCTTATCGACCATCAGAGCGGGCTTTTCCAGACCGTCGGCGATATGCCAATGCCAGAGCTGCGTGCGCGTGCTGCTGCGCTGGCTAAAATGGCCACCCTGGCAAAAATGCCGGTGATTACCACGGCGTCTGTACCGCAGGGACCTAATGGCCCGCTGATCCCTGAGATCCATGCCAATGCGCCCCACGCACAATACGTGGCGCGTAAAGGCGAAATCAACGCTTGGGATAACGAAGACTTCGTTAAAGCGGTAAAAGCAACAGGTCGTAAGACGCTGATTATCGCCGGTACGATCACCAGCGTCTGCATGGCTTTCCCGGCCATCAGCGCAGTGGCTGAAGGTTATAAGGTCTTCGCGGTAATCGACGCCTCCGGCACCTACAGCAAAATGGCGCAGGAAATTACCCTGGCACGCGTGGTTCAGGCTGGCGTCGTGCCGATGGATACCGCTGCCGTCGCTTCTGAAATTCAGGGGACATGGAACCGTGAAGACGCCGCTGAATGGGCTGAAGTGTATACCAAAGTCTTCCCGGCGTATCAGTTGCTGATAGAAAGCTACAGCAAAGCCCAGGAAGTCGTGACCAACGGCGAAAAACTGGACTCTCAGCGTTAATTATATCCTCCGCGCCAGTCCGGGCGGAGGAATATGTACACTGCGTAACCAAACAACAGTGAACATGTAAATTCTGCTTGACCGTTTTAGCGCAACTCCCTATAGTAGCGCCCCGTTGCCCCCCAAGCGGTCAGGCAGCAATACAATATGGTGAGGTGTCCGAGTGGCTGA
>NZ_SZXE01000008.1:0-340033 GCF_005281255.1 Citrobacter sp. wls708 | reverse complement strand
AAGAAACTGCCGTCACATCCGGACAGCAGTAGACAGAGTAGGGGAATAAACAAGAGTGTGTCATATCCCGTCTTTGTATAGCTGTGTTGATTTCTGATAAAAAACATATTTTGTTTCCATCATCCGGGGCTAGCCGGAATAGCTACATTATATATTCCGATGGCTCGATATAATTAATCAAGGATTATTAGTAATAATCGTCCCCGACCGAGCGTGGTGTCAGTCACCTGATTGTTGACGTTCATTACTTATTTTCTGAAGCCGGTCGAAACTGGGAAATGCGTTACCATATTCAACATAACCATCTGGATAAACCAACTTAACCTCTTGGTCATGCTTCAATGTAAAGGGTTCTATTAATATGACCATCCTATCAGGATGAATGACTGGTCTAAATAGAACGCGTTCAACATTATTATTGAATCGATAAGAATAAAAATAAACACGTCCTGTGAAAGATAAATCAATATAATTCCCAACCAGATGATTTTCTGTTTTAAAAGGATAAAAAACCTCATCAATAACCTGAGTCTTTCTGGGCTGGAATTCTGTTAGACCATTCGTTGCTCGCGGGTAATGCTCATCAAACACAAACGTGATTCTTTTAGAAATTGTTTTATCAATACCCTCAAGAATTTCGCTCCCCTTTTTATACTTTAGTTTAAATTCAACATTACTCAGTTTCCAGTCACAGTACCAGCCCTTTTCCACCGGCACCGTGACGCTATAAATATTACTGTTCTTTTCCCGCTCCGGTTCATAGGTAGTGACACTGGAATCATCTTCGTAGTGTTTTTTAAAATCACCATCACGCCGGGTACGCTGGCATTTATGTGAACGGTAGGTTACGGAGAACCACGGTTTCTCAAGAAGGTCCGGCGTATCCATTGCTATAGTGACCTTTCTGACATCAGATGAAAAGAAACTGCCGTCACATCCGGAAAGAACCAAGAATAGTAAAGGAGACAAGAGAAGCTTAGAGTTCTTCATCCTCATTAGCGAATGTTTTAAATCGCAATAGCGCATTTTTCCCGCCCTCCACAGATTCTGATATTAATAATGTGCCTGACATTTCTTCTTGCATTTTACTAAAAAGTAAATTCCTCTGTCTTTCATTCTCACAGACCGTTACCGGACCTTTGTAAGGTTCAATACGGTTAATAAACCTTTCTCTCTTTCTTTTTCTCTGCATTTCTCTGCCTGGATCGCATAATTCTAGCAACTGATTATTTAAGAATGGGATATATTTATCCCCCATCAGGTGATGCATCGGGTTAATAAATGAATCCTGGTCCGGGTTAGCGTTCGGAGGAAACAGCCTGGTGTATTGAGACTGGAGTTTCTCGGCCTGAGAATATGCTCCTGAGTCTAATGCCGGAACAAGATAGAACTTGCTGCTGTCATACAGTGCTTTAACATATTGTGTCTTTCTGTAGACCCCTCCATCGCTATCTAAAGTAGGCCCCATACAGGTATAGTGCTGTTCCGCTCTGAAGAAAACTACCACATTGCCATGATGTAAAAAACACTCGCTGTCAGCCACAACCTTTGAATAAGCCCACTGCGTTAATGACGTAATAAAGCCAAAAAAAGTACCAAAATAGTCATACAAATCGTTATCCAGCTTCGCTTCCGGCGGAACAAAGGTGACCATATCGGCGTCATTGACATGCCGGTAATGCACTATCTCCGCCATATTCTTTATGGCACTGACGGTAAACGTTCTGGGCATTCCATAGGTATAAAGGATTGGATTCCACGCTTTTAGCTCTGTGGCATAAATCAGAGATAGTGCACCACCTAAGCTGTGACCGCAGATATATAATGATTTGTAACTACCCCATTTATTCTTCAGGCTCAAAAGTAAATACTTAAACTCGTCATCAAAAACATATTTCGCAATACTGAACGCATCCCAAAAGCCTTTATGGACAAACCCCTCTGGCAGCAGTTGTTGAGGCACTTTGCTATCATCTATCCGGGTACTGGTCACTATGGGTCTGAACGTAAAATCACTTAACCAGTCCTGAAATTCCTGTGAACCACGCCAGCCCACGATCACATCATCATCACCATAGATATAAAATATTTGCGTATCGGCAAACTCCATACATTTATTATCTTCTGTAAAAAAAACCTCCCCCTCGCTCTGAGGGGTATCTTTTAGCAATTCTGCGGTATCGAGAAATACAGCACCTTTGTAACTCTTGCTAAAAGGTACATCAATAACGACGGGATAAAACAATTGACGACCATTTCCAAGATTAGGAATCGATGATAGATCCATGAAGCCATTAAAGAATTTGAAGAAATCTTCGCTATTTGAATAGGTCAAATTAGCCATCAATCCCTGATTATAAGCATTCACTATTGAATAATTTTTGGTATTATGCAGCAATAAGTTCCACGATCTAAACGGACAAATTTCCACTAATACTCTGGCATTAAAATGAAGTGCCGCAATTTTCAGCCCAGAAAACTCAGGGTCGGGAAAATGATATTCTGGATACTGAGCTAACTTATGTAACTCCTGGTATTGTCTTTCTTGCTCATCTTGATATTCATTTGAATCCCCCTCCTTTTCCCATACATATTTGTTATGTTGTTTATACTGTTCATCCCACCAGGGCATGGCGGGTGCTTTGTCGCAAAGATTACCGATAACAACGTGATAGATAATACATCCCGTCTCTTCATCAATTCCGAATCCATTCATTTTTCTAGTTTCGGAGCTCATTCTTTGTTCAGTGTTTAGCGGGCGCTGTTCCATTTCATCAGCCAATGGCTGGGCTTGAATCTTTAGGATCAGTGTGCAACGGGGAATTTCTTCAATACGAATAATACCATTCGCATCACTTACCCCATGATAAGAAGCTGGTTTTTCACCTCTATGCGTGGGATCGTTATCTGCCATATAAGGCATATTCGCTACGGGTTTTCTTTGTTCATCAATAAGCTGTATTTCGATCCAATTTTTCTTTTGTTCTGGCGCAGTTGCACTGCCAAACTCACCAGAATTTGAGGTTTTGGTTTCACTCACAGGGATTATTCCTTATCACTGGTTTTACTGTCCGGAAACTCAATTTTTACGGAGGAGGGTATTGCTGTGTATACTGGTATCGTCTGACCATTCTCATCTGATATCCCTTCATATACATCACCTTCAGCAGTCGTCATTCGATAACTAACATCAGGCATTATTTCTCCGGTCTTTTCACTAGTGATTGTGAAACCACCTTTATAACCTCGAGGCAGATCCTCTACTGGAGTATTCAAACTTGTAGCCCCTAATTTCTGCACATTCATTGACTTCAGCAGGATATTATTCGGACATCCCAGTTCGATATTCCCCTCTTTCAACCGGATATACGCCCCACCACAGCTCAGCAAAAGCTCCTCGCTCGCATTCACGGTGATTTTCCCCTCTGTGCTGCTTACCGTAATATCATTCTTCGCAGTCATGCCCATTTCATCGTCCTGGGCCTGAATATCCACTTTTCCCTTTGCCGCATACAGCTGCATCCCCTGTCCCTGCGCATACAGGCTTACCGTATCGCTCGCCGCCACCGTAAATGATCTGCCAGTACTAATATCCGTATTGTGCGCCGACATTATTCCCACGCTGTCCGTTCCCGAGGACACCCGTACGGCCTTCGCACTCATCATCCCTACACCCGCTGGCGCATGCAGAATAAGCCCCGGCTGAGCCAGTTCCTCCAGCGCATCATTGAGCGTCTGCTGGCTCGCTGTGTCTCCCGCCGTTGCCTTTGCCGTCTCCGCTGACCGCTGCAGACTCCTTGCCAGTGACAGCGCCTGCTCAAGCTGACGTATCACACATTCCATCTCCAGCATCCGGTCCACGGCTTCCGCCTGCATCTCTGCCGTTATCAGAACCCCTTTACCGCCGCGTACCGCCACCCAGTCGTCGGTGCGCAGCTCTGCCCCCTCTCCCCGCAGCGCACGCTGTGCATCCACGTTATGCCCCAGATTAAGCTGCGTCTTCCCGCCGTACTCGGTACTGAGCTTGACGTGCTCCTCACCCCGTTTGTCCTCCATGCGCAGCTTGTTGTTCGCAGGCGTGCGGATGACGTTGCGGGTATGGTTTGCCTGTGTCACGTGGTCAGGATGCCGGGAGTCATGTAGCACATGGGCGATATAGGGCCGGTCCGGGTCACCTTCATGGAACGCCACCGCCACTTCTGTGCCCTGTATCAGCGGGAAGTGAATACCGTAGGTGTCGCCACCGTAGGGTTTGGCAAGGCGTACTGGCATACTTTCGTAGCCCTGCTGTTTCGCATCGCGGTCCGCATCAAACTTAACCCAATAAAGCCCGCTCTGATTTAAATGAGCATATTCATCATTCTTTTTCGGGCTTGAAACACGTGCCATTAGCGTGCCGCTAATCACTGGCCGCGGTTTGAGTGGAGGTCTCCAACAGCGCGTTTCACTGTAAATGGTCGCCATCAACACCACTTGTAGCGCTTCCTTTCGGCTTGCGCTGAATGAAACCGCCGTAACCAGCAAGCTGTTACGCACACTGGCAGGAAGCGTTGGGACAGGTGTCGATTCCGTAATATTCAGGACCTGAGCCGGGCGGAGGCTCACATCGGTTGATAATCCAGTGATTGTCGCTTGTGAGGAGAGATAACGTTCATGTTCCAGTCGCGCCCAATAATTCCCTGTCTCAGGCGCCGGCGAAACCTGATCACCCGTTTCAAGATGGCGTGGGCGATAGTGGTAAACATCCCCGTAAGTCACCCCGTCACCTTCACCGTAAGTCATATCGGCTTGTGCTGAAAATAATATTTTCTGAGCCTGGCGATGGTTATAATCCCCGGCTGTAACCGATGCCTGCACCGTAGACTCTTGGAACTGAATATCCCAGACTGAGTCGACTCCATTGTCATTCATTCCGGAGGGACTATTCAGCGGTAATGTTTTACAAAACTCCCATGCGCTTTGTTTGTCAGCAAAATAGATCACCTCTGTGCCAGCATCAGGCTGAAGCCGGAAGAAGAAGAATATTCCAACTTCAGAGAGCAGGCGTTCAATAAAAACCAGATCGCTCTCCTGATACTGATTAATTTGCTCTCTTTTGGGATATTCCATTACCAAATCAAAATTATATTCCCAGTCTTTTAAACTATGCTCCTGTAAAACTTGAGTAACCACTTCAGGAACTGACATATTAATAAAGAAACGGTGTGTGCGAAATTGGTTTTTCAGCAACGCGATAAACGGTTCAATGATTATCTGATAGATAGCCTGGTCTTTTGAACCACTGATACGATGGAAAGATGTCACAATACCATGTACGATTTTGCGGGCAGTTAACTCACTTAACTCCCCCATTCCCATAGTCAATGTCGTTGATTTTCTGAGTATTGATTCGACCGCAATATCATTATCCTGGCTGGAAAAATGTACTACGTATCGATACAGCGAACTCATTTCCTCTGTACCATTAAAGTTAATAACATCCAGTACAGACTTGCATGAAGGGATATACAATTGATAACGATTCAGCGTATTTTCAGATATAAATGACATTCCACCGCCAAGTGATTCATCCATTCCCATATATTTAACACCTATAAATTTATAAAGAGCCGCTTCCAGAACAAAAACTTACCCTCACCGCATTGTTTTTATTAAACTGACCAAATCTTTTCTCTTGTTAGTGACAATAGAAAAAGTAAATCGATGATTATCATTTGATATCCAAAGTTCTTCTCTTCCATTATCACTATAATCATAAAGATGAAAGCCAAGACCTGTTAGATAATTACGAATAATTCCCACATCACCACCGTGAAAAATAACAAGATTTGTTTCCCGTGTACTTCCATCAGGAGAAATATATTCAAAGCGATAATTGTTTGATATCCTTGGAGCCTGCTTGATATCAACGTCAGTATAGAAATAGTAGTCAAAAAGATCGCTTTCCCGATATTCTAATTTATCTGGCCAGGGTATTAACAGCGGTGACAAGAAAATCAAAGCAATCGTCACCAGTATTATTTTATAGTAGCTCATTATCATTCACCTCGACAAAAATGAATAATAACCGCCATCCCCGGTGATAATTTCTACCCGACCAGAAGTGAAATCACTCCACGGTTGCACCCATGTCATAAATGAAGGCAGGCGCCCTTTATAAGGTTTATGGACAGCACAGTTATCCTGGGGGTCTGGAAACAGTAATGGTAAAAATCCTTTATTCTTATAATTGCCTATCGGCCCATAAAAATCCCATCTACTCAGTGCCCGCTCTTTACTGACTAAGCTCAGTCTTGACGGGTAGTCTGAGGGAAGGATTGCCCGGTAGAAGCCTAAAAGATCGGAGGTAAGATCCTCTCCGCTAAACCCACTGTCGGTATACCAACTAAAACACCAATTAGATTGCAAACGTTCAAACAAGCGCGCCGTCATCATCATCATGGCTAACGCAACGCTGTTTTTCTCACATGTAGATAAACCTTGTTTGATACGCCACTTAACAAACTTTCCTGTCCCAAACTGGCGATGATATACAAACATCTTTTGGCTATAGGTGACATCATAATAACCATCACGACTTGATTCACCTCGTTTTATATCTAACAGTAGGTTTTTAATATCACTTCCCTGTGCATGGCCTATATCTATCCATCCCAATATTTCGCTGTAAACAAGCCCTGTTTTACGATCCAAGGTCCACTCGGAAGGTTCAATAATATCGTCACGTTTACTCATCATTAAACTCCAGCATCATTCCCTCTTCATCATTCCAACTTAGAGTGAGTTGCTGAGGTTTTTGCTGCCGGGAAAGATACGTTAACAACTGCTGACTGAGCACAGGTAAGATTTGTTGATTCAGCAGACTATCAATATTCCTCGCTCCCGTATCCGGTAGCAGGCAAGCGGCGGTCAGGGCATCAAAAAGGTTCTCGGATATTATTGTGGTGATGCCGTAGTGACGCAGTAATCGCTGGCTAACCTGCTCCAGTTTCATCTGTACAATCGTACGTAACGCAGATTCACTGAGCGGATGGTAGATAATTGTCTGGAAGCGGGCCAGCAGCGCCGGCTGGAAATGATCGCGCAACAGTGGGCGCAGCAGTTCGTGCAACTCTGACTCTGTGGTTTCCGGTTGCTCTTCCAGCAGTTGCATCACTGCGTCGCCGCCAAGATTGGAAGTCATCAAAATAACGGTATTGCGAAAATCAATTTCACGACCTTCGCCGTCACGCATGAAACCACGGTCAAATACCTGGTAAAACAGGTTCATGACGTCGCGATGCGCTTTTTCTACTTCATCCAGTAGTACCACGCTATAGGGGCGTTTTCGCACCGCTTCGGTCAGGATCCCTCCCTGTCCATAACCCACGTATCCCGGAGGTGAGCCCTTTAGCTGGCTCACGGTATGCGGCTCCTGATACTCAGACAGATTAATCGTGATCAGCGATTTTTCACCGCCAAAGAGAATGTCAGCCAGGGCCAGCGCAGTCTCTGTTTTGCCGGTTCCGCTTGGCCCGGTAAGCAGAAACACGCCCTGTGGGCCATTTTCCGGCGTAAGCCCTGTTTTTGATGCCCGCAACCGCTGTGCGATTGTATTCAGCGCGTAATCCTGCCCGATAACGCGGTTTCCCATCTGGGTTTCAAGCGTCAACAAATCCGCCTGGGAATCCTTCATTAATGAAGACAAAGGTACACCGGTCCAGTCAGCTATCACCGTAGCAACGGTGCGCGCGTCTACATCCGGAAACAGTAACGGATGACCCTGCTGAAGCACACTAAGCTGCTGCTGTAATTCAACCGTTTCCGCCTGACGAGAAATATCACGGCGGCTGGCCAGCAGTTGCTCAGTGAGCGTTAATTCCTGGCCGTACTGGGTTTCGCGTTCATCCAGTTCGACAAGCAGACGATTTTCCCGCTGTTCAATACTGGCCAGCCTTTCACCATGCTGGCCATTTCCTACCGCGAGGTCTGCAAGCAATGCCTGCTTTTCAATTTCAAGCGCGGTGATCTCCGACTTCAAACGCGTCAGTGGTTCAGGAACGGTATCAAGGCTCATCCGCACTCTTGCACCTGCGGTATCCAGCAGATCGACGGCTTTGTCGGGTAATTGCCGCCCGGTAAGATAGCGGCGAGAGAGCGTAACGGCGGCTTTAACTGCTTCGTCGGTAATGTGAACGCCATGATGTTCTGCATAGCGTGATTTCAGACCACGCAGCATTAAACAGGCAGTGTCATCATCCGGCTCATCAACTTTAACCATCTGAAAACGCCGCTCCAGCGCAGCATCACGCTCAAAATACTGTTTATATTCGCTCCATGTGGTTGCCGCGATGGTTCGTAGTTCACCTCTGGCCAGAGCGGGTTTTAGCAGGTTGGCTGCGTCTGCGCCCCCCGCCTGATTACCAGCCCCGATGATGGTATGGGCTTCATCAATAAAGAGCAGAACAGGCGTTGGCGATTGCTGAACGGCATCAATGATATTTTTTAACCGCTGCTCAAACTCACCTTTCACTCCAGCACCGGCTTGTAACAGCCCAAGATCCAGCGTGCGTAGCGTTACTGATTTCAGGCTATCAGGCACATTACCTTCAGCAATACGCAGCGCCAGCCCCTCCACCAGAGCGGTCTTGCCGACGCCAGGTTCCCCGACCAGAATGGGATTATTTTTTCGCCGACGGGACAGCACATCCACCATTTGCCGGATTTCATTATCGCGACCAAATATCGGGTCGATATCGCCTGCACGCGCTTTCGCGGTCACATCCAGCGTAAATTTATCGAGCACGCCTTGTAATGCTGGCGACAACGTCGACTGAGCCAGTCCTGGACGCACTTCGTCATCTGGGGAAACCTGCATCAGAGCGGCTTCTTGCTGCCTTTCCGGACGTTCATCCGACTGGACATTTAATAGCGGCAGAAGCCGTTCCAGTTGAATATGTCCGGCGCTCAAAAGAGGCCACAGGCCGTCACACTGCAATAGTGAAGGCTTTCCTACCAGCGCCATCAGCAGATGTACGCCACGTATCTGCGAATTTTCATCCGTTGCGGCACACAGCCACGCTTGTTGCATTAAAGAAAGGAGCGCATCAGACAACTGCGGGCGACTTTTCACGGAACGAGGCTGAACATCCAGATGCGCCAGCAGTGACTGCCAGAGATTGTCGATATCCCATTCATAACGACGAGCAATGACCGTAATATCGCCCTCTCCCTGCTCCAGCAGCTTTAGTAACCAGTGTTCGGGTGTGATTTCTGCATGCGCGCGCGTCTGGCATAACGATGCCGCTGCTTCAAGCGCCTGAGCACAATAGGGGTTGAGACGTCGTAATAACACTGCTGACTGGTGTTCCATTTGCTTCCTGACTCCCTGTATTCAGGCACGCTACCGCCCGTGGCCGTAATCCAATGCCCATAAGGTAATAGTGATGTTGATACTCTCTGCTGAACCCCGCCCGGGACGCTCAGCAGAGGGCATAAAAAAAACGGATGAGGAAATCCTCATCCGTTAGTGCATTACGCGGTGGTACGCTCGTTCCAGGCGTCAGAATGGATGATGTTGCCATCCTTATAGGTCCAGACGATCTTCTCGTAGCGCAGTTCAATCTGTTCCAGGTGGTTATGCTTCTCTTTAGCGGGATCTTTAATGTCGTACATCACCGGGTTTACTTTCACCACTTTCACGTTGTGCAGTGTGGTGTTGAAGTATTCCACTTCCTGACCCGCATCATTGATGCGATACCATTTGAACTCTGCCTGACGCAGGGTCTGACCGGTGGTTACAGCCTTGTACAGATACGGGCTGGAGGCATCGATTTCCTTAGTGAAAAGGAACGGGGTATGGATGCGCGTCCCGGTCAACTTACCGGTGTTGTTATCCGTAGGGATGTACAGATTATGTTCCTGGGCCACGACTTCGATACTGCCCACACGGTCTTTCACATCAACAGAGCCTTTAATATCCGCGCCGCCGTCGTCTTTCAGCCAAAGGTAGACTGGAATTGCCATAACTCTTTCTCCATTTTTTACTTCGCTAATGCGTCACCGCCTTGCGGTGACGGTTCCTTCATGCCCGGTACCTGACAGGCATCAGCCTGCGGTACCAGACTGATCTCTACACGGCGGTTAGCTGCCCGCCCCTCAGGCGTATCGTTGCTTTTGTAGGGACGTAATTCGCCATAGCCCTGAACGGCAAAACAGCTCTCCGCAACATCGCCGGTATCGCGCATCCAGTCGCGAACAGATTCCGCACGTTTGAGAGAAAGCTGCTGATTAGATTTATCGTCACCCACATCATCGGTATGTCCGGCGATGACGATCAGCCAACCGGGTTTAGCTTTGATATTGACCAAAGCCCTAATGAGTACTTTTGTTGAACCGGCTTTTAACGCCCATTTGCCCGTATCAAACAGCGACATACTGTCCAGACGTACGGTTTGCGGGGAGGTCACTTTCGGTTTTTCAGGTGGTAGCCAGTCGCTGATGACGGCCAGCAAAGGCGGGATCAATCTCATCCCCTGATACAATCCCATTGAAAGAGAAAGGGGTTCACCTCGCTGATACCAGCGATCCAGCCGCTGCGCATCCCGACGAAGTTGATCCTGAGCCTGAATCTTTGGCTCGACAGGATTACCGCTAAGATGGCGGTATACCGTCAAATGATCGTTGGTGATCCTGATGAGATGTTGGTTATTGATAAAGCTGCATGTCATTGCCAGCCCGACAAAAAGGCCGCACAGAAGACCACTTACGCCCACCGCTCGTTGAAAAGCAGTCAGCGCCCGGCGGTGGGATAAAAAAGGCAATGCTAAATCAGGAAAAGGCAACTGTACGGGCGCTGCTGACGCGGCTGGAGGAAGCGTTGTTTGAGCCGTGATATGCCGTTGCCACAGATTATTTTCGCAGACCGCCAATGAGGTGAAACACACTACCCGTAAAGCAGAGAAAAGAGGCGGAGCATGGCGCTCGGTGTCGCCTTGTACCTTCTGCAGCCATCCCAGTAAATTATCTAACCACACTGCATGTGTAAGATGAAAATGACGAGCCGGGCGCTCTTGCGAAGAGAAAGCCGCAAAGTCGTCTAATCCCGTAGCCGACTGCACTTCCGCATCCTGAGGCGTACGAATAAACCAACGTACACTCTCATTGCACTGAGGAGAATTCAGCCAACAGCACAGCCAAAACGGCGGTATACCTGATAACCAACGCCGGCTTTGGGCCACCACACGCCGCCAGCTGAGCAGCATGTGCTTAAGCGCGCCTTCATCATTATGCCGTTCTGGAGCCAAGGCCAGCATCACGGAAACGCGCATAAGAAGCCCCGGACGCTGCGTAGCTAACTGACGAACCAGAGCAATATAATGCTCCGGGGACTGGACAGATAAATACCAGCCCTGTGAACTCTCGCAAGAATCGCCGCGTCCGGCAAACAAGGGATCATTATCGCCACACACCAGCACAACAGGCCCACTGAAACTCTCCGGAGGGAGCGGAACTTCATGAGCAGAATGAGCAGACTTCAACCGACCATACTGACGCCAGGCATAAACCATCCCTGGAATGAAAAGCAGTAAAATAAAGACGGTAAGCCCACTCCTTACACCCGCACTTAACGGACTAAATCCCCAGACCAGCAACAAAGCCAGCACGGCCGCCAGCACAGAGTTAACGATCCCTCGCAACTGAGCCATGCCTTATCCCTGCCCAATAAGCTGAGCTACCTGCCCTTGTAAGACATGAGAAAATGTCAGCCACAGGGCACCCAACGCCAGCGCACCGACAATCCATGCCAACCACCAGCGGCGCTTACCGCCTGAGAATCCAGAGGCCAGCATGATAACTGGGGCATCGTGCTTTAACTTAAAAGGCATCGCCTGAGTCGCCAGCGCTTCAAGAACATCTTCACGACGCTCGTCACCTTGCTCACGATAGCGCCCAACAAAACCGAGCGTGATTGCACGATAAAAGCAGGTTAATACGGCAGTATCAGGAACGGACTCGCGCAGGACGGTACGGATGCGCTCCCAGAGCTCTTCTCCTGCATTGGTCGTGTTGAAATAGCGGGCCTGTAAAGGGGTCGCAAGCCAGGTGGTATAACCGCTATCCTGCCGATTGCGGTTCAACACGCTTTCATCCAGTAACGCACATTGCGTGTAGAGCATGTGCTCAACGCTGTGTTCGCTGTACCCCATCTCGCGCAATGCCTCACGCGCAGAATCAACCCATTGACAGGCCTGGCGATAAAAAGCAGCCCCATCATCGACTTCCGCCCCGCCACGTAACTGGCTGACAGCAAGCCAGGTTGGCCAAAACACCTGATCAATATCCTTATTCATTTATTTCAATCCCTTAAGACCGCGAAAAGCTCAAGTTGAATCTCTCCCAACGTTCCCGGCACATAGAAAGCGCAATTACCGGCATCCAGCATGGCCTGGGCTGCTGGATGATTAATCTCAAGAGCAAAGTATTGATTTTCCAGTCGTAACGGGATGGCTGCGGGTACATGCGTTAGCGGTTTTAAAGGAATACCACTCAGTGCCACATTGACGACATCAGAGACATCTGCCCGGCTCCCTGCTTTACAGAGCTGTGGGAATTGCGTAAGGAGGACATGCGCAGGAAGATCCGAGCGAACGGAAAGGTAAAAATCAGCGCCTTCACGCAGTCGGGCATCCGACAAAGCGCCATACCAGAACTGTCGCTCTTGCGTCAGTTCAATAGCGACAACGCGAGATGGCAGGCTGGCTTCCAGCAGTTCCACCAAAAGCACAAACAGCGGAGGGAATACCTGCTGCGGATTTGCGTGCTGGTATGGAGGTACAACGCTGACATCATGGTCTAATGAAAAAGTCAGCAGGCTGCCTGCTAACCGCGCCAGCTCACGCCACAAAAGTTCGGGGTGACGGCCTGGGTTTTGCAGCATTTCTTTCAGAACAGGCTCTGAGCTATTAAGCGCATTCAGCAGCCAAAACAACGAAACATCAGCTACCGCAAAATCCGCCATTCGTTCATTACTTTCTCGGCGCAAGGCCATCAGGCGGCGACAACGAGCCTGGATACGATGCACCAAATCACTAAGCGAATTGATTAATGAGGGGCTGGCTGAGAGTGAAAGCGCTGGGGGTAAAAAATCACGTCCCAGCTCCCATTGCCCCTGAGCATTACGAATAAGGCAAGCTACCGGACAAGTCAGGTAAGCGCTGTTATCGTCATGGCTATACCGGAGGGTGATAGCATGCCGCAGCACTGCCATATCAGTTCTTTCCTGACCTGAGAGATCCTGTACTGGCAGCCATTCCTGCTGCCAACGACACGGACGGCTAACGCCGTTACCTGATGAAAGATTACCGCCATTAGCCGAAAGCAGCGGCAACGCCAGCACGATCTCAACACTGCTGTAACCAGTAAGATGCGATAAATCACACGCCGGAGGCAGGTTATCTGAAATACCTGTATCCACTAACGTGCCGTCAGGAAAGCGCACAACCAGATTAACGGGATTCAAACGGGAAACCGTTAGCGCACTTTCATCAAACTCCGCGCTGATGACACCCCACGGTGATGAAAGTGACATGTGAGCAACAACGTCAGCGACATAGGCATCCCAACGTGTCTGTTGCTGAAACTGCTGGGGAGCCAGAAAGGCCCCCTCGCTCCATAACGGACGATAGATCTTCATCGCACCTCCTGTGCGCTGCGTCGTTAAGATTTCGACTTAGGCATTTGTGAAACTAACGACAAGCTGACGTCCATACCTTCAACCTGGAAATGCGGAATGGCATACAGGCGTACACAGAAGAAACCGGGATTATCCTCAATATCCTCCACCACGACACGCCCATCACGCAGCGGGTGTGATGCCTGCAAATCATCGCCAGGATCGGTCATTTCGGTTACCAGACTGCGCAACCAATTATTAAGCTCAAGCTCAAGCAGGCGGCGATCTTTGGTCGTACCAATATTTTCTCGCTGCAGTATTTTCAGGTAATGTGCAATACGAGAAAGCAGGAAGATATACGGCAAACGAGAGTTAATCCGACTGTTAGCCGTCGCTTCCGGCGTATCATACTGCGCAGGTTTCTGAGCCGAGTTAGCGGAGAAGAAGCAGGCGTAATCACGATTCTTGTAATAAGAAAGCGGAATAAAACCAAGGTTGGCGAATTCAAACTCCCGGGTTTCCGGAATCATCACCTCAGATGGAATCTTCACCTGATTACCCGTACCCAGATCGTACAAATGGATAGGCAAGTCTTTAACTGCGCCGCCCGCCTGCGGCCCACGGATCTGGACGCACCAGCCATTCTTGATAAAACTTTTCACCATGTTCACAGCGAAAGAGAAAGATGCGCTGGTCCAAAGATATTTTTCGTGATCCGGCCCCTTCACCTCTTCAACATAGTTAAAGCTACGTACCGGCACGGTATCAGGACCATACGGCAGACGACCCAATACACGCGGCATAGTCAGCCCGATGTAGCGTGAATCGTCGCTATCACGAAATGCTTTCCACTTGATGTATTCAGCACGTTCGAAATAATCATTGATGTCTTTTATGGCCGCGACTTCTTCCATATTTTCTTTCAGGAAAAATTTCGGCCCAACGGCACCAATAAACGGCATATGACAGGCTGCCGACACGCCAGAAATATTGCGCAGCAGTGCAATATCCTGCGGGCTGTTATCAAATTCGTACGCTGAAATCATTGCCGCAATGGGTTCGCCGCCAGGCTGATCATATTCTTCAATATAAACATGGCGGTATAACCCGCTCTGGATAAGCTCCGGCGCATCGTCAAAATCATCACGTAACGCATCCTTGCTGATATCCATCATTTCTACCCGGACATTGCGACGAAAATCGATGCCGGTGATCATCGAATGTAAACCGCGCCAGAGCGATTCTTGTTTCTGAAACTCAGCATGATGCATAACTTCATTAACCTGATCGCTAATCTGCTTATCAAGACGAGCAATTTGTTCATCAAGCAGCGTTTTATCCAGGCGCTCTACTGGCTGTGCCGCGTCCGCCAGACATGAGACCAGAACCTGAATAGCGGCGGTCACGCGTTCAGCCGGAGCGGCATCAGAAAGCGCTTCATCGCTCTGCCACGCATCTACATTTTTTAATGCCGAAACTGGGGAAAGATTAATTTTGTCAAAGAGGGATTGATAAACGCTGCGTTCACTGGTCGTAGTGGCCGCGACTGAAGAGGTATGTTCCTGAACAGACATCAACATATTCCTTTTATGGTCCTTTACTATTCCTGCCAATTAAGCGGAGGAAACCCTGTATAGCGTTAAATCTCTTCTGGCATCATGGTTGCCAGTTCATTACGCAGTTCCTGACTCAGGGCTGGATCCTTTAGGATGGTTTCCAGCTCGCGGCGAAAAGCAGCGTTATCGAGTAAGTTAGATTTCAGGTCACGAAGTAAGTTACGCATAGCCAACAGAACGCGTAATTGTGGGATATTTCTGGCTACCTGCTCAGGCTCAAAATCGCGGATATTTTTAAAGGTAAGATTAATATCGTCATTTCTATCATCGCCAGCTAACGTATTTTTAACACTCAGATTAACCACTGGTGAGAACTTAGCTAACACATCATTGAAATTATTTTTATTAATATCAACCTTTTCGCGTTCCGATAGTGGTCGTTGTTCTCTACCATTACTGAAATCACCCACGGTTAAAAGTTTTAACGGCAATTCAACTTTTTTCTGAACGCCTCCGGTATGTAAATCTAACTTGATATTAACGCGTGCCGTTGGCACTTCATTCTGAAAACTGTCACCCATACGTCCCTCTCAGACCGGCGATTCCTGCCGATGTTTTGCGTTTCCTAACAGAGCATTTTCCAATCGCTCAACGAGTCTCATACAACGTCATTTTTGTGGGCAGCCAATAACGACTGTTAATGACAATTAATGATTATAATTAGTATAGCGACGTAATCCGATATATTATCCAAGTGAAAACATGATCAATATCACCAATCAACCAAATAACACATTATAATTATTTATTTAAAAAAGAGATCAAGAAGCTCTTTATCTAATACAAGCCACAGGAATTAATTAATGTTAAATGCATTCACTGAATAAATGTATTCTTATTAAGAAACATTACCAAAATAAATAATTATCATTATAAATATATGCCACGGTGTTTATTAAAATATAATCGGAATCAATTTAACTATAAATAAAAAAAAGCCGAAGATATACTCCGGCTTTTCGCACCTCATTTCTGGACATGAAGAAAGATTACGCTTCCTTCACCACAATCAGCGGCTCTATATCGCTCTCTTTTTTAATTACCAGCGACTCGTCGCCGCGCAGACAGGTTCCGCCGTAGTTACCGCCCACGGTGAAGGTACAAACCTGAATATATTTACCGGCAACCTTCGGCAGACACCAAAGCTGCTGATAAATGTTCTTCTGTTCAGCAAACTTACCGCTGGTTTTATCCAGGAGCTCTTCCTGGTGGCTCACCAGATCGATGTTGCTGCCACAACGTCCTGCAATAGGTTTCACTGCATAACCGGTTCGCGCCAGCTCTTCATTAACAGTGAAATCAGTATCAAGCAGATAGCGATGGTGCGGGAACAATTGCCACAGGATCGGCAGAATCGCTTTGTTGCCAGGGATCACCGTCCACAGAGGCTCGAAGACCAGCACTTCCGGGCGTAGTAGCACGTCTATCAAACGCACTTCCTGATTGGTATGCCCGGTACGGATGGGCACTGCGGCATACTCCGTTTCGCTGACCTCTCGCACCTGCTCTATCGCGGTTTCCCACGCCCAGGTTTTCCAGACGCAGTTCACCAGGCGACCATCACCGTCAATCAACTGACCGGCGTCATCCCAACGTAGCTCATCGAGGCCACGCAGAATTTTGCTGTCAAACCCAGCCTGACGCAGTGCCTGCTGCATAAACTGCGCGTGATAGTTTTCCTCAATATCCTTATCCTGCATGATGTGGACAAAAGGACGCGCGCGGCTGTGTTTCCAGGCGCCAGCCAGTTCGTTGATCAATCCTTCAGCCGGATTATGTCCCTGTCCTGTGTAGCCCCGCTCGGCCCATCTTTCGAGGATCAAACCGGCTTCGGTATGACAGGATGCGGAATCGGCGTTGTACTCATATACCTTCAGTCCGCGTTCATCCATACAGAAATCCATACGCCCCGTGATCATATGATGCCGACGACGCTGCCAGGAAAGACGCAGACGCGGCCAGAGGATTTTCGGGATGTCGAAAAGCGCGAGCAGGTTGTCGTCTTTTAGCACTTTGTCGGTCGCGTGTAGATACATCAGGTGCAGTTCGTTGGTGGCTTTAATCAGCTCCTGCTCCGCGCTCTCGGTAATGGTG
The DNA here is from genome assembly GCF_005281255.1 of Citrobacter sp. wls708. NCBI lineage: Bacteria > Pseudomonadati > Pseudomonadota > Gammaproteobacteria > Enterobacterales > Enterobacteriaceae > Citrobacter > Citrobacter sp. wls708. The sequence goes on along the minus strand of NZ_SZXE01000008.1, from coordinate 322,669 downwards.
AAGTACTGATGCGGATCCTGATTAATGACGTGACCGTTCGCCAGCACGTAGGCTTTTTGCAGCGGATCCTGCTCATCCAGCCATTTACCGTCGAACTGGCCACTATTTTCCAGTCGCGCGCCGCTAATTTTCAGTGAGTCATTGGCGATCTCCGGCTGCGGCAGGCTGTCACGGGTATCATCGGTCTGGATCATCCAACCAAGGATGGTGGTGTCGTCAAAGGTATCACGCAGGGTATAACAACCGTTTTCAACCACCATTTCCAGTTCGCGGGTCCACTGCTGTCCGGGAGGCAGCGGCGTGTGGATCACGTTCTGTTCGGCAATGCGGATTTTGTTTTCCAGCAATTGGGTGACTACCGCCACATGGCCGGTGTCTTTAAATTCGCCGCCTTTCTGCCAGATAAGCAGAGCACCTGCAACTGGCGCACGGGGTGAACCATTCGGAAATGCCTGTAACGGCAGGATATTGTCATTCACCACTTCACGCAGGAAGCGTAAGGAGAAGATCTCCCATGCCATGCCCACATCGGTGAAAACCATGCCATAGTTCAGGAAGAGAAAACGGCGGGCAAACTCTACGCACTGCCATTTGTGGCCCATATATTCGTCGTCGATATAGCTGCGAAATGCCGCGTCATCGTCGTAGTCCCGTGGGTCGAGGGAGCTGTAATCTGAAGAGTAGATTGCTACGCCGCCTGGGGCGTAGCCCAATAATGTCCCGAATGGGGCATCCTGACTGGTCGTTCCTTTGCTCATGCACCTTACCTCAAAACAATACAGCCTGAGCAGGTTGGCGTGAATTTATCGCTCTGATTGCCTGCTCTGCGACACTAACCGGACAGAGGTCGACATCATCATACACCTCAACGCAGCGGCTGGCGCTCAGAGGCGAAAAATTCACAGCAGGAACTACGCTTTTTTCAGGGTGACCGGTACGCTTTTGTACGCCGGAGTCAAACTCTGTGTGTCTACCGCATCCAGCGAAAGCAGGATATTCGCTTCAGGCAGATAAGCGCCAACAGAGCCTGCCGCCATGTTGTAAATCACCACCGTTAAACCGTGCATAACACGTTCCGCACAGGGCTGGCCGTTGTCGCCCAGCGCCTGAACGTTGACCACATCGCCCTGACTCAAACCGCGAGCCGCCGCTTCTTCGGCGCTTAAAAACACCACATCACGCCGACCGGTAATGCCACGATAGCGATCGTTCATGCCATAGATAGTGGTGTTGTACTGATCGTGACTACGCAGCGTCGCCAGAACTAACGCATCGGCAGGTTGATTTTCCCGCTCCACCGCTTGCTGATGGCTGACGATAAAGTTGGCTTTGCCATTCGGCGTTCGCCATTCACGTCGCGAGGCGGGCGTATCCATGCGAAATCCGCCCGGCTCGGCAATACGTGCGTTGTAATCACGGAACGCTGGGATCACGGCGGCAATGGCGTCACGGATCAACGCATAGTCTCCGATTAACGCTTCCCAGTTGATTGGTGAAAGAGGCAGCGTGGCGCGAGCGATACCAGCAACAATAGCAGGTTCCGATTTTAGCCAGCGGGAAGCCGGTTTCAGCGCGCCGCAGGAGGCGTGAACCATCGACATCGAGTCTTCGACGGTCACCGACTGGATCCCCGTCGCCTGAATGTCACGTTCCGTTCGCCCTAACGCGGGCAGCAGGTAGTTATGTTTTGCCAGCAGCAAATGCGATCTGTTCAGCTTGGTCGCAACATGGACCTGCAGATCCAGATTTTTCATCGCCGCAAAAGTACGCTGCGGCTGCGGCATCGCAACCGCCAGATTACCCCCCATGCAAATGAGCGCTTTTGCCTCTCCCCGTTCGATGGCCCGGATACTCTCCACGCTGGAGCGGCCATGCTTGCGCGGCACGCTGATAGCAAAATGCGCCTCAAGGCGTTGCAGGAACTCTTCGGACGCCGCTTCATTGATACCCACGGAACGATCACCCTGCACGTTAGAATGACCGCGCAACGGGCAGATCCCCGCGCCCGGTTTCCCCATATTGCCTTTCAGCAGCAGCAGGTTTACCAGTTGCTGAACGTTCCCGGTGCCGTTTTTATGCTGGGTAATCCCCAACCCGTAACAAATAATGGTGGCGCGGGATTTGTTATAGCTGTGTGCCAGATCCTCCATCTGACTGCGCGTCAGTCCGGAGTCCTGTTCCAGTTTTGCCCAGCTACACTGGCGTAAATCGTCATACAGCGCCGAATAACCCTCGGTATGCTGATGAATAAAAGCATGATCGAGGCATGGCTGTCGATCCAGTAAGATCCGCGCTTCATCCATTTCGATCAGCGCTTTCATTATGCCTTTGAGCAGCGAGGCATCACCGCCTATTTTAACCTGATAGTAATCGCTGCTTAGCTCCGTGGCCTGGCCACCAAACATCTCTCTTGGGCTTTGCGGGAAGCTAAAGCGCTCAAGCCCCCTTTCGTTCAGCGGATTGATGGAGATAATTTTGGCTCCGCGTTTGGCAACCTCGCGTAAAGTGGTCAGCATGCGCGGATGGTTAGTGCCGGGGTTATGTCCGATACAAATGACCAGATCGCAGTGGTCAAAGTCGTCCAGTTCAACGGTCCCTTTCCCAAGGCCAATGGCCTGCGTTAATCCAGTGCTGGTAGGACCGTGGCACATGTTTGAGCAATCAGGGAAATTGTTGCTGCCATACTCGCGGGCAAACAGCTGATACAGAAATGCCGCCTCATTTGAGGTTCTGCCGGAGGTGTAAAACTCAACCTGTTCCGCTAAGTCATAGCTGCGCAGACGCTCACCGATGTCGTGGAAGGCGATATCCCAATCCACCGCCTGCCAGGTGTCTGACGCTGCATCGTATTTCATTGGATGCGTCAAACGACCAATGTTTTCCAGTTCATAATCGCTGTAGTGCCAGAGCGTGGAAACCGAATGACGGCTGAAAAATTCCGGGGACGCTTTCTTGCTGGTTGTCTCCCAGGAGACCGCCTTCACGCCATTTTCGCACAACTCCATTGGCGCACGATGTCCAGGGTCCGGCCATGCACACCCCGGACAATCGAACCCTTTCACCTGGTTCATTTTGAACATTGCGATAATGTCGCGGGCGATAGCCTTTTGCGAAAATACCGAAGCAGTGACGGCTTTTACCGCGCCCCACCCACCCGCCGGGCCCTGATAATCGCTTACTCCTGGAACACCATTTTTCATTATTACTGCTTATTCACCGCCAATTTTTGATGGTGAATACGGTAGCAATTTCCGTCCAACATTGATTTCCTCTTCATGGAGTACGGCCCGGCTACAATGAACGGGTTAGATTTATCTTCCCCTTTCAGCACAAAGCGACATAAAGTCCCAATCTGTTAAATTGAGTTCTACCTAACTGCTACACTGCATCAACACAACCACTCAGAAGGCAGGTCAACATGTCAGACAATACCTATCAGCCCGCGAAAGTCTGGACGTGGGAAAAATCGAACGGCGGCGCATTCGCCAATATCAACCGCCCGGTTTCCGGCGCCACCCATGAGAAAACGCTGCCGGTCGGCAAACATCCGCTGCAGCTCTATTCGCTGGGTACACCAAACGGGCAGAAAGTGACGATTATGCTGGAGGAACTGCTAGCGCAGGGCGTCAAGGGCGCGGAATACGATGCATGGATTATCCGTATTGGCGATGGCGATCAGTTTTCCAGCGGCTTTGTTGAGGTGAATCCGAACTCGAAGATCCCTGCGCTGCGCGATCACTCGCAAAATCCGCCGGTTCGCGTTTTCGAGTCTGGCGCAATCCTGCTCTATCTGGCGGAAAAATATGGTTACTTCCTGCCGCAGGATTTGGCTAAACGTACTGAAACGCTGAACTGGTTGTTCTGGCTACAGGGTGCGGCCCCCTTCCTTGGCGGTGGTTTTGGTCACTTCTATAACTATGCGCCGGTAAAAATTGAGTACGCTATTAATCGCTTCACAATGGAAGCCAAGCGCCTGCTCGACGTGCTGGATAAGCAATTAGCGCAGCATCAGTTTGTGGCCGGAGATGAATACACTATTGCCGATATGGCGGTCTGGCCGTGGTTTGGCAATGTGGTTCTGGGCAACGTGTACGACGCGGCAGAGTTCCTTGACGCAGGAAGCTACAAGCACGTGCAGCGCTGGGCAAAAGAGATTGCAGCGCGTCCGGCGGTTAGGCGTGGCCGTATTGTAAACCGTACCAACGGGCCGCTGAACGAACAGCTTCATGAACGCCATGACGCCAGCGACTTCGATACCAATACCGAAGATAAGCGCCAGGCTTAAAATGCCTGATGGCGACGCCGGGGCGTCTTATCAGGCCTACAAAGATGTCATGCCGTAGGCCGGATAAGGCGTTTGCGCCGCCATCCGGCAAAAAATCACGCGCTGGTGACGTCGTATTCCATACGGCGAAGTGCGTCTAACGTGGCTTTAGCTTCATCTTCATCAATGATGCTCATGGCGAACCCTACGTGCACCAGCACCCATTGCCCGACCAGCTCAGCTGTATCACCTTCACAAATCAGGGCAATATTGACATCACGTTTGATGCCGCACACTTCAACCTGCGCAAGCTGGTGAATATCTTCACCAACGGCCAGAACCTGACCAGGGACTCCAATACACATATCTGACTCCGCCCCATAGCAACCTATGGGTTATTCGACTTCAATACTTTTCACTTTCAGTGAATCGCCAGCATCAACCCGCAGACGATCGCCCTGACATAGTGGACACTGCGCATCATGCTGGGTGATTTCCACAACCTGACTGCAATCCCAGCACCACGCCTGGGCTGGTTTGTAATCAATATGCAGCTCACAACCCTGTGCCAGCGTCCCCTGACAGACGATGTCGAAACTGAAACGGACGGCACTCTCCTCAACGCAGGAGAGTGCGCCAATTTCCAGCCAAACGCCGGTTACGCGTTTGACACCATGCTGCTCTGCCTGCTGTTGAACAATCTCAACCGCGCTCTGACAAAGGGACAGCTCATGCATTTTCGCAGTTCCGACGACCCAGCAGCAGCGCGCGGCGATTTAGCTGCGGCGCATTCGGATCGCTCACCGGCAGCGATAACAGCATGCGCGCGCAATCATCAGCCAGACGGACACCTTCTTGTGCCGACATGCTATGCGAAAGCGGCGACATCAGCGAACAAGAGAGGTATTGCGATACGCCCTCCAGTTCACCCACGGTAAAGGTCATTTCGCCATACGGCAGACGCAACCCGATTTTTTCGCTGACTTTACGCACCGGCCAGATCTGGTCCGGTCCGGGGAAAATCAGTGCGCTGAGCATCCAGGGTGTGATAACACACCCCGTCCACTGACTTTCAAACAGCGTAAAATCAGAGACATACACCGACATATTCGGATGCAGGAAGGAAAGATCGTGCATTGAACGCCGGGCAATCTCTTCAAACGCCGCCTGAATTTGCGTCTTCGGGGCCGTCTGAAAACCGACAAACTCCTCAGACATGAGCCGCCTCCCGAGGGATCGCTTCAACGCCTGATTCGCGAAGCGCGGCAAGAACCTGCTCAAGCGCAGGTTCAATCATGGCTTCAACCGTCGGCGTTAGCCCAATATGCGGTTCCAGCGATTCCGGAATAACACCGACTAACGTCAGCTTTTTCGGAAACTCGCCGGTGAAACGCAGGGCCGACAATACGTCGGCCAGGCCAAGCTGGTGCGGTGAGATTTTGTTCGTAAACAGCGCCGGAATCTCTTCATCCCGCAGGACCATCATCGTTCCCGGCGTGTTTTTCTTCGACACTATGGCGTCAGTAATGATCAGATGATCCCTGTTCGCCATATCGCCGAGAAGCTCCATCCCAGCCGTACCACCGTCCAGAACATCAACAAAGTCTGGCAGGATGTACCGTTGCTCTAACGCCTCAACGATACGCACCCCGATGGCTTCGTCGGTCAGCAAAATATTGCCGACCCCTAAGACTAATATCCTCATTACAGAACCTTAACTGAGACCACTTCGTTCCCGTCAACGTCCACCACATGCACCGCACATGACATACAAGGGTCGAAGGAGTGAATGGTACGAACCACTTCCAGCGGTTTGTTTGGATCGGCGATTGGCGTGCCTACCAGCGAGCGCTCATACGGTCCGACTTCATCGTTGAAGTTACGTGGGCCTGAGTTCCAGGTTGACGGAACAACCGCCTGGTAGTTGCTGATAATACCGTCTTTAATCACCATCCAGTGAGACAGCATACCGCGCGGCGCTTCGAGGAAACCAACGCCTTTAAATTCGCCCGTTGCCGGAATATCCGGTTTCACGAAGGTGGTGTGGTCGCCTTTACCAATGTTCACAATCAGCGCGTTGTACTGATCCTGCAGAACGTTCTGCAGTTCACAGCAGTGAACGGTACGGCCAATGATACGGCCCAGCGTTGAGTGCAGTTGCGACACTTCGATGGTTTTGCCGGTCAGCTTGGTGTAAATCGCGATGATTTCATTCAGCTTGGCATGGGTAGACTCGCGTTTGGCCGCCAGTTTACACAGCATGTTGGCCAGCGGACCCACTTCAACCGTTTTACCGTAGAAGGTCGGTGCTTTAACCCAGGAGTATTTGCCGTCATCAGACCAGCCGGTGTAATCCGGAACCGTTGTACCTTCCCACGGAGCCTGCGGCGCTTCGTCTTTGTACCACGCGTGTTTCGCACTCTCCTGAATCCCTTTGATCAGGTATTCATCGGAGTGAGAGGTGATCGGACGATAGGTCGACAGATCTTCATTGGTGATGTAACCACCCGGGAACAGGAAGCTGCCGTTTTTACCGTCAGTCGGGAATTCCGGCGCGCTCAGATAGTTAACCGCACCTTGACCACGTTCCAGCCACTCAGGGTAGAACGCAGCAATAACCGCGGTATCAACTTTGTAAACCTGCTCAACAAAGTCGCTCAGCTTGTCGATGAAGGACTTGATGTACATCAGGCGCTCAAGGTTCAGCACGCCGAGGCCGTCGAGGTTAATTGGGTTAGCAACCCCACCTACCGCCAGGTTCTGGATATGCGGCGTTTTACCGCCCAACAGCGCGACAACGCGGTTGGCATCACGCTGGCATTCCAGCGCCTGCAGGTAGTGTGCAACCGCAATCAGGTTCACTTCCGGCGGCAACTGCATTGCCGGATGACCCCAGCAACCGTTGGCAAAAATGCCTAACTGACCGCTGGCGACAAGATCTTTGATCTTATTCTGAACCTTGGTGAACTCTTCCGTACTGTTCAGGTGCCAGGAGGACACACCGTTCAGCATCGCGGACGCTTTCGCTGGATCGGCTTTCAGCGCCGAGGTGATGTCCACCCAGTCCAGCGCCGAGAGCTGATAGAAGTGAACAATGTGGTCATGCGTGGTGTGCGCGGCGAGAATGATGTTACGGATGTACTGTGCGTTCACCGGAACATCAATATTCAGCGCGCTTTCTGCTGCACGAACGGAAGAGATAGCGTGAGTGGTAGTACAAACGCCACAGATACGCTGAACAATCATCCAGGCATCGCGCGGATCGCGGTTTTTCACGATCTCTTCCATGCCGCGCCACATGGTACCGGAAGCCCATGCTTTAGATACCACGCCATTTTCAATTTCGCAGTCGATGCGTAAATGACCCTCAATACGGGTTACCGGATCAATAGTAATTCTCTGGCTCATGCTTTGCTCGCCTCATGACGATTTTGATCGTTTTGTTTTAAAGGAGGAAGTATCGGCAGTAGACGAATGAGTACGATGTATGCACAAATCTCAATAGCCACAAAACCAATAGAAATCAACAGTTCTTCCCAGGTTGGGAAGTAGTGGTAGCCACCACCAGGATTGAACGCCACCAGCGAATAGGACAGACGCCATGTTGCACAACCCAGCAATGCGCTCAGCGCGGACAGATACAGCATGCGTGAGTCATTACGCAGCTTAGTGACGCGCAGCACCACCAGCGGGAAGACCATCAGTACGACTTCAATCCAGAACATTACGGAGTAAAGATCGCCTGCAAATGCATAGGACAGTTTGTCGCGATAGATCAACTCGCCAAAGCGCAGAACCACGAAAATCGCCAGCAATATGCTGATGGTATTCGTCAGCTTGATGAACAAGCTTTTCTCGTCCGGACCGTTACCTTTCAGACCGGCTTGGACCAGTGAGCCTTCAAAGATGACGATCGAGAAACCCATAATAAAGGCGGTTAATACGGAGAAAAGCGGCAACATTTCATACGCTTGCCATAGCGGATGCACCTTATAACCCGCAGAAATCATCAATGAACCCATTGAAGACTGGTGCATGGTTGGCAGCAGCGCGCCGAGAGCGATAATAAAGAACATCACTTTATTCAAACGCTTGAGAGAGACTTTCCACCCCAAACGTTCAAACAGAGCCGGAGCAAATTCCAGCGCCATGACGCCGATATAGATGGTCATACAGACCGCCGTTTCGAACAATACCGAGTTCACGTTGAAGTGACCTGGAATGTAGAAATACGGCAGGTTCCAGTAACGACCGACGTCAATGGTGATCGACAGACCACCCAGCGAGTAGCCAAACAGGCTTGCCAGCAGCGCCGGACGCACCAACGGATGGTATTGCCCTCTGTTGAAAACATACACCGCCCACGCCAGCGCCCAACCGCCACACGCGAAGCCAGTACCAATCAACAGGTCAAACGCGATCCATACACCCCATGGGAAACCGCCGTTCAGATCGGAGACTGAACCCAATCCGAAGACCAGACGTTTCACGATCAGGAGCATACACAGGACGATTAACGGCCCAAAAATAATGACCGGTTTGCTGATTATTTTTCCGCCCAGCGGTTTAGGATCATGACTCATGATCGTCTCCTCCGTCGTGATGGTCGTTTTTCGTGTTACGACGAACCAGCACGGTTAAGCCCGCCAGCGCAGCCAGGGGTAATATCATGCCCTTATACAGGGAATGTTGAACATGTTCAGAACGCGCACCGGTTGAAAGATCATCCAGTTTTGGCAGATCCAAATCCTCGTAAGGAACACCCGTCAGCACCATCACCTGCGTACCACCACCTTCCTTCTCACCGTACAGGTGTGGGTAGTACTTCGGTACCGTATGCAGATAGGTATCGCCCGCTTTCACCGTCTGACGCGGATAGTGGTATTCGCTGCCAGGCTTCAGCGCGAGACGTTTTTTCGCCTCAGCCATCAGCTCTTCACGCGTACCAAAAATCACCGCCCCGGCAGGACACACTTCAACACAACCCGGTAAACCGCCTTTATCCAGACGCTCAACACCTTTCTGGTTACACAGTTCACATTTGTGAAGCGCGCCAAACGGGTTGTTGTAGTCGTACTTAGGCACGTTGTACGGACAGGCGACCATGCAATAGCGGCAACCTGTGCAGACATCTTTGTCATAGTGGACGATGCCGGTTTTCGGATCTTTCTTCAGTGCGGAGACCGGGCAAACGGAGACGCAGTTCGGATCGACACAGTGCATGCACTGTTTCTTAATGTATGCGTAGCCATTTTCTTCCTGGTCTTTGTTAACGCCTGTTCCGCTACGCCACACCTGGATGATGTTATTGGTATACGGCGACAGCTTGTCGTTGTTTGACCAGGTCTGCTCGCCTTCCGGGTTACGCGCCGGAAAGTTGATGTCCTGACACTTGGTGACACAGGCCTGGCAGCCCACGCATAGCGTCGAGTCATAGAGCATCCCAAGAGAACCCGGGATCGGCGGACGGTTTTCTGCAGCCGCATGGCTGATGGACGGCGCAGCGCCCAACAGCAATGCCCCGCTGGAGGCTGCTTTAATAAAGTTACGTCTGTTCACGGTTATTCTCCCCGTGAGTCAGCGTTATCTTTCTTCTGCTGACGACCCAGTTCACGAACCGCCATCACGCTGACGCCGGCGACCAGCCCTACCACGCCACCAAGCAGCCCAATCGCGCCGGCAGAGACATTGCCACCTTCTTTCATGTTGACGTCAGGTTTCTCGGAGCGCGGGGTTTGGTTTTCCACATGAGCAAGCTGGTGAATACCTTTATGGAAACCAACGCCTTCTTCGTTACAGCCGTAGCAAGGGTGGCCGATAGCCACCGGCCACACGCCGCCAACATCGCAGAATTGCAGCGTTGAGCAGTTGCCGTAGGTTTCGGGTCCTTTACAGCCCAGATGGTAGAGACACCAGCCTTCACGGTGGCCTTCATCGCCAAACTCTTTCGCAAAGCGGCCAGCATCGAAGTGCGGGCGACGCTCGCAATGTTCGTGAATCAAACGGCCATAGGCGAATGTTGGACGGTTTTTGGTATCCAGCTTCGGCGGCTTACCGTAAGTGATGATATGCGCGACCGTTGCCAGGAAGTTATGCGGGTTCGGCGGACAGCCGGGAATGTTGATGATGGTTTTGCCTGGCAGAACTTCCTGCAAGCCGACTGCACCCGTTGGGTTAACGCCAGCGGCAGCAACACCACCCCACGCGGCGCAAGAGCCAATGGCAATGATAGCGGCTGCGCCTTCAGCGGCCCGGCGGATATGATCCACGATCGGCTCACCGGCAACCATGCAGTAAATACCATTATCTTTCAGTGGGATAGAACCATCTACAACCAAAACATATTGCCCTTTGTACTTCTCCAGAGCGTTATGTTTATTCTCTTCAACCTGATGGCCGAAGGCGGCAGAGAGTACCTCGTGGTATTCCAGAGAGATTGTCTCCAGGACGAGGTTTTCCACTGTAGGGTGTGTCGCGCGAAGCAGCGATTCAGTACAACCCGTACACTCCTGAGCACCAATCCAGATAACCGGTGGGCGCTGAGGGCGGGAAACTGATTCGGCCATTTCTGCGGCGGCTTTGCTACTGAGCCCCATGGTGGCGGCCAGTGCTGCACAAAGCTTCATGAAATCGCGGCGATTGATGCCGCTCGAATTGATGAGAGAGTTATCTCCAGTCATTTTATAGTTATTCCGTTGCGAAGACCTGGCTTTTTATTTTGCACCATTCGCATGTTGCATATTGCGATCGGCGCGCCATTTACCACACTTTTTATATGGTTATGTGCGATATAATACTTCGACGGAGCAACAAAACGAAGGCGTAGGTCAATAGTGTAATTAATTAAAGCAAGATAATACCCCTTTCGGATCAAGCTTCGAGCCGATAGCCGGCCATGAAAAAGCGAATTGTTGTACTGGACTGGTTCTCTTTAAAGAAATCCATCACCATCTCCTTATCCAGTCCATAGCGACGCGTCAGGATGCCCGCTTCCCACGCGCTGAGCTGTCGATCGCCTGTTTTTTCAAACATTCGATGTGAAAACCCCAGTACAAAACCGCGTTTATAATCCGCGCAAAAATGCGCCACCGAGCGTGCGCTATCCGCATTTTCCGCGTTTAATCCGGCCATCAGGCCTTTACCAAAATGGTTGTCCATGCATAACCCCCAATCGCTATATAATAAATTATATAGCGATTTTTTAAGCAAAGACCAGAGGTATCAGGGACTTTTTTGTGCCAGCTTAAAACGACACCCAGTCATCCGTTTTAGCTGTTGCAGAGGTTTTACGTTCTGCTGAAGGGGAAGCGGTAGAAGTGGCAGCGTATTGCACATCGTTAGCTGATAGACGGAACTGTTGCACCGAACGTTGCAGATCTTCCGTTTGCCGTTCCAGCGCGACTGCCGCGGCGGAAACCTGTTCGACAAGCGCGGCGTTCTGTTGCGTAACGCTGTCCATCTGCGTGATCGCCACGCTTACCTGTGAGATGCCTTTGTTCTGTTCTTCCGAAGCAGAGGCAATTTGTTTCATGATGGTGGTGACTTCTGTCGCGCCGCGCAGAATCGCCTCCATCGTTAATCCGGTCTCTTTAACCAGACGAGCACCCTGATCGACACGACGCGACGATTCGCCGATCAGCGTCTCAATCTCTTTTGCCGCTCCGGCGCTACGGCTGGCAAGGTTACGCACCTCACCGGCAACCACGGCAAAACCGCGCCCCTGCTCGCCCGCTCTGGCCGCTTCAACCGCCGCGTTAAGCGCCAGAATATTGGTCTGGAAAGCAATGCTGTTAATCACAGAGGTAATTTCCGCGATCTGTTTAGAACTGGCGGCAATGCCGTCCATGGTCTCAACCACTTCTGAAACCAACGAGCTGCCTTTACCTGCCGTTTCTGTCGCCGTATCAGCCAGTTGGCTGGCCTCACGCGCATTTTCGGCGTTCAGTTTTACCGTTGCGGTCAGCTGCTCCATGCTGGCTGCGGTCTCTTCCAGCGCCGCAGCCTGCTCTTCAGTACGTGAGGAGAGGTCGTTATTACCGGTGGAAATTTCCGTCGCTCCTCGCCAGATATTGTCACTACCAGAACGAATGGTACTCACGGCTTCGCGCAGGCTGTCCTGCATCGCGCACAGTAACGGCACCAGTTGGCCCACGCAGTTACGACCAAAATCTTCAATAGAATGGCTGAGATCGCCCTGCGCAATTTGTTGAAATTGTTGGCGAATACGTCCCAGAGGTTTCACCATCATGGCTACGAGGTAGCGGTCGGTAAAGAACAGGAGCGCAATACCGAGGATTACGGCGGTGATAATTAGCGTCCGGATGATAGACGTTTTGCCATCGACCATAACGCGGGTGGTATCGAGCCTTTCACCCGCAGTGGTGTTAAAACGCTCAGCACTGGCGCCAAATTCACGGCTCAAGGCTGGCGTAACGGTGCTGGCATGCTCCGCAAAGGCCGTGAGCGTGCCCTGCTGAGCCAGTTGCATTTGTGGGATAACGCCGTTATCCAGCAACGCCTGCCACTTGGTCAGCACCGCCGCGGCGACTTCCGGATCCATGGGGCCGGGAGACAATGTTTTCATCTCCTGGAGTTTTTTACTCATATTGTCCAGGGACTGTTGCGCTGGCGCAAAATCCGGCGTTCCGCCGCTCATTTTGACATCCATTGCGCGACTTAACCGCGTCACAAAACGAAAATACTGATCGTTACCCTGGCTGAGAACAGTCATCTGATGGACGAGATGACGGTCAATATCATTCCCTTCTGATATTTTTGATAAAGAATGAAGACTGAATAAACCCACGCCCGACCACAGCAGGCAAAAAAGTCCCAGTATTGCCAACATGACAATACGAATAGTGAAGTTTTTCAGCAAACCCATAATAATTTCCTTGCCGTTGATGAGGAATTCGCCATCAGGCGATACTTATCCTTGTTATCGGCAGGCGGTAGAGAAGATATAATGCGTTCTTTATTTTTTTACTTTCTTAAGTCCAGGCCATATCTCTCCAGATGATATCAACATGAATGCTAATGAAATTAGCTAGCATTATTATTCAGATAACTCACCTAAATTATTTAATAATGCTTTGTTTTTTATCGTAAATATTTATTAAACCCTGCAAGAGTGCGCTCCCAAGAGAAATCAGAGTCAGTATTATCATAATGAGAGGTCGGATCATTATGAAAGCCGTGATTAACACAGGGAGATATATAGCCTTCACACGCGGGTCTCCTTCAATAACTCGCATAACGAATTCTGCCCAGTTTTTCATCCCAGTGTGACCTGTGAACGGAATATTCACCGAGAACCCGCTAGAATAGAAACGCTGTTTCGAAATTCACCTGCACTAAGGAGATCTCATGGCCTGGTTTGCCAATCCTGAACGTTACGAGCAGATGCTCTATCGCTACTGTGGACGCAGCGGTCTACGCTTACCCGCGCTGTCGCTGGGTTTGTGGCACAGTTTTGGGCACGTTCAGGCGCTGGAGTCACAGCGCGCCCTGCTGCGTAAAGCCTTTGATTTAGGCATCACCCATTTTGATTTGGCCAATAACTATGGGCCGCCTCCAGGCAGCGCAGAAGAGAATTTTGGCCGTTTACTGCGCGAGGATTTTGCACAATACCGAGATGAGTTGATCATCTCCACCAAGGCAGGCTACGACATGTGGCCAGGACCGTACGGTTCTGGCGGTTCGCGTAAATACCTGCTTGCCAGCCTCGACCAGAGCCTGCAACGCATGGGTCTCGACTATGTCGATATCTTCTACTCGCACCGCGTGGACGAAAATACGCCGATGGAAGAGACCGCCTCAGCGCTGGCCCATGCGGTGCAAAGCGGTAAAGCACTGTATGTCGGCATTTCATCCTATTCCCCGGAACGAACGCAAAAGATGGCCGAACTGCTGCGGGAATGGAAAATTCCACTTCTTATCCACCAACCCTCTTACAACCTGCTTAATCGCTGGGTAGACAGCAGTGGCTTGCTGGATACGCTGGAAGCTAACGGCATGGGCTGCATTGCCTTTACGCCGCTGGCCCAGGGACTGCTGACAGGGAAATACCTCAACGGCATCCCGGAAGGTTCACGTATGCAGCGTGAAGGGAAAAAAGTCCGTGGGCTAACAGAAAATATGCTGACGGAAGAAAACCTTAGCAGCCTGCGTTTGCTCAATGAGATGGCGCAGCAGCGCGGACAGTCGATGGCGCAAATGGCTTTAAGCTGGCTGCTAAAAGACAACCGGGTCACTTCGGTATTAATTGGCGCCAGCCGACCGGAGCAACTGGAAGAAAACGTTCAGGCATTGGCTAATCTGACGTTCAGCGCCGAAGAACTGGCGCAGATCGATAAACACGTCGCTGATGGCGAGCTGAACCTGTGGCAAGCCTCATCTGACAAATAGCCGTTCGTCACTCCATGCCGGGTAGCCATGTAGATCTACCCGGCCATGGTAACGCGCCATGACCTTATACTTCTTCTGCTTTGAGCTGTGGACGCTGGTATTCCGGCCACACCAGCGCGACGAGCGCAGGGTAAGCCTCCAGGCTGAACTCCCTGAAGCACTGACGTAAGTTGAGCACATCCAGATCGGCATGCGGGACCTTCTCCCCGCTGAGACAGCGTTTTTTTATATTGTCGTAATATTTATACACCGCAGAGTTAAGGTCGCTACAGCGCCGCTGCGCATCAAATAAGCCAGGCGTCTCATTCAGCTCCGCCATCGTCATCCGTTTGATCGTCGAGTGGATAAAATCGATATATTCGTGATTAACCCGCCAATACCATACCGGGGTAATCGAATTCATCAATACAGAAAAATGATCTTCACCCTCTTCTTTACTCAAGATTTCCGGCTGGTGTCCAGCGTTACCATTTTCTGCATAGCGGTTTTTATTTGCGCTGCGCATCAACAAAAGCACCCCGCAGGTAAGCAATAGCAGGGTAATAACAGAATAAAATATACTGTTCATATACTGGCTCCATTTTTTTTGATTTTAAAATTACGCCATGCTATTGTCAACGCAGCCTGACATATTAAAAACAATACAGTATTGGCATCAAAGGATATTTCAACATGCTTCCCGAGCATCTTGTTCCCGCGCATTATCATTTATCTCAAACATCGACTAATACCTTCCCCACAGAAAACAGTGAAAATTTGACTCAGGGAAAGAGAACATTAAGCGATTATGAAGCAGATATTTTGATCAGCGCTACAGCGACCGGCCAGGCGCGCAATATGTTGTTTGAAGAGAGCGACCGTCATTTAAAAGAGCGTTTGTTTTGCGCGGCAAAGATTGAGTCATTCACGCGCTTGCTCAATTCATTGCAAGCAGAAGGCGACATTAATGCACAAGAATTAAGTGAAATTTTGACCGAAAAAACAGCCATCATTAATGAGCAAGGCAATAAAATTTGGCTTAATTTAATTACCCGCGAATCCAGCGATCCTATTTTTTATTCTCTGGAAGAGAAATAAAATGAAAGATGTTGAGGATAATAATGTTTATTTGGCTTTAGATGACCATAAAAGTGATGAGTTTGTCTTAAAGCAGAATTTAGCCATCCTGATTGCCAATAAAAACGCAACACTGGAAAGCGTTGCCCAGGAAATGGTTTCTATACCCGCCGCGCTGGTGCGGATGAAATGGCAAAATCGCCGTGAAATTTATGCGCTACAGGCGAAAGAAGAGATCTATGGCGCCGCGATTGAGGCCATCATAGCCCAACAACCCGAACTGCGGGATAAAATCATGGCCCGGCTGGAGAGCACCTACCAGCATATACTCGCGCGAGAAACGGCCACCTTACGCCTGACGCGCAAGCTGTCCGAAGGCAGCTACGAACCGACCAGGATAACCACGGTCGCGTTAGATGAAAACAGATAAGAACAGGTTTGTGGGGCGTGGAATAAGGATAAGCAGGCCGGGTAGGTGAAAACCACTACCCGGCGAGAAAGTTACTTCGCTTTCACGGTCTCTTCACCGACCAGACCAATCTTCAGGAAACCCGCCTGATGCAGCGAGTCCATTACCTTCATCATGGTTTCATAATCGACGGTCTTATCCGCGCGGAAGAAAATTGTGGTGTCTTTCTTCCCTTCTGTCAGCGTATTGAGCTCGCTAATCATGGTTTCATCCGTCACCTGATTGTTGCCGATAAACATACTCTTATCGGCTTTGACTGACAGATAAACCGGTTTTTCGGGACGCGGCTGCGGCGTACTGGTGGAGGCAGGGAGATTCACCTTCACATCCACTGTTGCCAGCGGCGCGGCCACCATAAAGATGATCAATAAAACCAACATAACGTCGATAAACGGCGTCACGTTGATTTCATGCATTTCACCGTTATCGTCCAGGTTTTCATTAAAGCTCATTGCCATGGAACATTACCCTACACGTAATTTCTGCGCAGCACGTACCGGATGCGCGGAGGCGCTGGCATTCAGGTCCAGATCGCGGCTTTGCAGCAACAGCACCTGCGCCGCGACATCGCCCAGCATCGCTTTATAGCTGCCAATCTGACGTGCGAAAATATTGTAGATGACGACCGCAGGAATCGCCGCAACCAGACCAATCGCGGTCGCTAACAGCGCTTCTGCAATGCCCGGCGCAACAACGGCCAGGTTGGTGGTTTGGGTTTGTGCAATCCCGATGAAGCTGTTCATGATGCCCCATACCGTACCGAATAAACCCACGAATGGCGAGATTGCCCCGATGGTGGCCAGGTATCCATTACCGCGTCCCATATGACGACCTACTGCCGCCACACGACGCTCCAGACGGAAACCGGTGCGCTCTTTAATACCTTCGTTGTCGTCACTGCCTTCCGACAGTTCCAGCTCGTTCTGCGCTTCATAAATCAACTGTGCGCCAAGGCTTTTAGCATCGAATCCTGCGGCAATCTCGTTTGCCTGGTCTAAAGAGCGGGCATCCGCCAGCAGTTGCTGTTCACGCTTAAGACGGCGTTTCTGAGTAAAGAACTCAAGGCTCTTACTAAAGAAGATAGCCCAGGTGACCACTGACGCTAAAATCAGCCCAATCATCACGCACTTAACCACGATATCGGCGTGCTGATACATACCCCAGACGGAAAGGTCCGTCTGCATCAAATTATTACCCACTCTGTATCTCCAGGACGCAAATCACAAAATCTAAGCGTAATCATATCAAAACAACGTCGAATTGATAGTCGTTCTCATTACTATTTACATATTGCCGCACCTTTGGTTTCTTTTCCTTGCGCTTACGCAGTAAAAAAGTCACCAGAAGCATTTTGAGATTATTTTCTACTGTATGACCTTTCTGCAGGATGCGTCATCTTTGATTCATGGTAGTTTAGACATCCAGACGTATAAAAACAGGTAATACACCATGGCAGATAAACAACTTGAAACCAAACTCGTGCACGCAGGACGGAGTAAAAAGTACACGCTGGGCTCGGTAAATAGCGTGATCCAGCGCGCTTCTTCGCTGGTGTTTGACAGCGTTGAGGCAAAAAAGCAGGCCACGCGCAACCGTGCTAACGGTGCGCTTTTCTACGGACGTCGTGGAACCCTGACGCATTTTTCGCTGCAGGAAGCCATGTGCGAACTGGAAGGCGGCGCGGGCTGCGCGTTGTTCCCTTGCGGCGCGGCAGCCGTTGCCAACACCATCCTTGCCTTTGTTGAACAAGGCGATCATGTGTTGATGACCAATACCGCCTATGAACCCAGCCAGGACTTCTGCACCAAAATTCTCGGCAAACTAGGCGTCTCAACGGGCTGGTTTGATCCGCTGGTTGGTGCCGATATTGTGAAGCACATTCAGCCGAACACCAAAGTTGTCTTTCTGGAATCACCCGGCTCCGTCACCATGGAGGTACATGATGTGCCGGCAATTGTAGCCGCCGTCAGAAGCGTTGCGCCTGATGCAGTCATCATGATTGATAACACCTGGGCTGCCGGCGTGCTGTTCAAGGCGCTGGATTTCGGTATCGATATCTCGATTCAGGCGGGTACGAAATACCTGATTGGTCATTCCGACGGCATGGTCGGCACAGCGGTATCCAATGCCCGTGGCTGGGATCAACTGCGCGAAAATGCCTATCTGATGGGACAAATGCTCGACGCCGATACCGCCTATATGACCAGCCGTGGATTACGCACGCTGAGCGTACGCTTACGTCAGCATCATGAAAGCAGCTTAAAGGTCGCCGAGTGGCTGTCCAACCACCCACAGGTCGCCCGCGTTAATCACCCGGCGCTGCCCGGCAGTAAAGGCCATGAATTCTGGAAACGTGATTTTACCGGCAGCAGCGGGCTATTCTCCTTTGTATTGAATAAGAAGCTAAATAATGAAGAGTTAGCCGCGTATCTGGATCACTTCAGCCTGTTCAGCATGGCCTACTCCTGGGGCGGTTTTGAGTCGCTGATTCTCGCCAACCAGCCGGAGCACATTGCGGCAATCCGTCCGCAAGGCGAGGTGGACTTCAGCGGAACGCTTATCCGTTTGCATATCGGTTTAGAGAATGTTGACGATCTGATTGCCGATTTAGCCGCAGGATTTGCCCGAATCGAGTAACATTGCCATAGATGGACATATATGCAGACACTTCTGGTGGAAAAGTCTGCAATTGTTGCGTCCGGGATCAAGGCATCCCGGACAATTCAGGAGTACAATCCACACATAAACGCTGTTCCACAGGAAAGTCCATGGTAGTTATTCAAGATATTGTCTCCGCGCTCTGGCAACACGACTTTGCCGCGCTGGCGGATCCACACGTTGTGAGCGTGGTGTACTTCGTCATGTTCGCCACACTGTTTTTAGAAAATGGCCTGCTGCCCGCCTCCTTTTTACCCGGAGACAGCCTGTTATTACTGGCTGGGGCGCTGATCGCCCAGGACGTGATGAGTTTTTTACCTACCATAGCTATTCTGACCGCCGCCGCCAGCCTGGGCTGCTGGCTCAGTTACATTCAGGGACGCTGGCTGGGCAACACGCGAACGGTAAAAGGCTGGCTGGCGCAATTACCTGAAAAATATCATCAGCGCGCCACCTGCATGTTTGACCAACACGGTCTGATGGCGCTGCTGGCCGGGCGCTTCCTGGCGTTCGTACGCACCTTGCTGCCGACCATGGCGGGAATTTCAGGGTTGCCCAACCGTCGATTCCAGTTTTTTAACTGGCTGAGCGGCCTGCTGTGGGTCACCGTCGTCACCAGCTTTGGCTACGCGCTGAGCATGATCCCGTTCGTTAAACGCCATGAAGATCAGGTGATGACCTTTTTAATGATCCTACCGATTGCCCTGTTAACCGCAGGTCTGTTGGGAACCCTGTTCGTGGTGATTAAAAAAAAATACTGTAACGCCTGAGTCGCATCCGTAGGCCGGATACTCTCCGGCATTTTGCCTTATGGCGCGCAGCTTTAAGGCCTACGGTGTACCTTTCAGACGGACAAGAAATCAACTCCCCTGCATCATCCGAATTCTGGCCGCATCTTCCCCCGGCGTCACGCCAAAGAAACGTTTGAACTCCCGACTAAACTGCGATGCGCTCTCATAGCCGACGCGCATGGCTGCCGCACTGGCCTTCATCCCGTCATGAATCATCATCATCCGCGCTTTATGCAGACGATAGCTTTTAAGATATTGCAGCGGCGACGTGCTGGTCACCGCTTTAAAATTATGATGAAACGCCGACACGCTCATGTTCGCCTCTGCCGCCAGCTGTTCTACATTGAGATTTTCGGTGTATTTGGTTTCAATCCGCTTCAGCACCCGGCTTATCAAGCTGAAATGCGTCTGACGACTGACCAGCGCAAGTAACGCGCCGCCGCGCGGCCCGGTCAGCACATGGTAGAGAATCTCGCGAATGATCTGTTTGCCGAGAATACGCGCATCCAACGGGCGCTCCATCACATCCAACAGGCGCTCAGCGGCGCAGAGAATTTCGTCTGAAAGCGTCGCGGAGTTAATTCCACTGGCCGCCATGGCAGGCTGAAACAGCTCATCTTCTCCAATGTCCATCAACAGCTCCTGCAATTGCAGGATATCGACATTCAGATAAATTCCGGCCAACGGAACCTCCGGTGTCGCATACGTTTCACATTCAAAGGGTAAAGGTACGGTTAGCAGCAAGTATTCATTGGCGTCATAACGAAATACACGTTCATTGATATAACCAATTTTATGTCCAGAGAAGAGAAATATGATGCCTGGCTGATACATGACCGGTGTGCGCGCCGCTGGCTCCGTTCCGTGCAGCAGGCGGACATCTGGCAGCAATGCACTGAGTTTATTTTCATTATTTTTCAGATGCTTAATTTTATCTGTCAGCAGAAGGCAGATCTCTTCACGGTTCATAAAGCACCATTTCATCATCGGTTTGCGACCCTGACATAATGCGCAGATTTATCCGTTTTCTCCAGTAATCTGTAGAAATGGGCAAGACATCGGCAGAAATGAGCATTGAGAGCAGCGCGGCTGGCGACCACAATGTTCATCATCCGGCAGACACTCTCCTGCCCTCTTTTTTACCCACACAAGGGAACGAGCAATGAACAATTTTAATCTCCATACCCCAACCCGAATTCTGTTCGGTAAAGGCGCTATTGCAGAGCTGCGCGACCAAATCCCTCAGGATGCCCGCGTACTGATTACCTACGGCGGCGGCAGTGTGAAAAAAACCGGTGTCCTGGCACAGGTTCAGGATGCACTGAAAGGCCTGGACGTGCTGGAGTTTGGCGGTATTGAGCCAAACCCGTCTTATGAAACGCTAATGAATGCGGTAAAGCTCGTGCGTGATGAAAAAGTAACGTTCCTGCTGGCAGTGGGCGGCGGTTCGGTACTGGACGGCACCAAATTCATCGCGGCAGCGGCACAGTACGCTGACGGCATCGACCCATGGCGTATTCTGGAAACTCACGGCAACGACGTAAAAAGCGCCATCCCGATGGGCTCCGTATTAACCCTGCCCGCCACCGGTTCTGAATCTAACTCCGGCGCGGTCATCTCGCGGAAAACCACCGGCGACAAACTGGCCTTTATGACCCCGTTTGTACAACCGGTATTTGCCGTTCTGGATCCGGTTTACACCTATACCCTGCCGCCACGTCAGGTTGCGAACGGCGTTGTAGATGCCTTCGTGCATACCGTTGAGCAGTATGTAACTTATCCGGTCGACGGGAAAATTCAGGATCGCTTTGCCGAAGGCATTCTGCTTACGCTGATCGAAGAAGGTCCGAAAGCCTTGCAGGAGCCGGAAAACTACAACGTGCGTGCGAACGTGATGTGGGCGGCAACCCAGGCGCTGAACGGCCTGATTGGCGCAGGCGTACCGCAGGACTGGGCAACCCATATGCTGGGCCACGAACTGACCGCGATGCATGGTCTGGATCATGCGCAAACGCTGGCCATCGTTCTGCCTGCGCTGTGGAATGAAAAACGCGATACCAAGCGTGCCAAACTACTGCAATACGCAGAGCGTATCTGGAATATCACCGAAGGTTCCGAAGACCAGCGTATCGATGCCGCCATTGCCGCTACCCGTGCTTTCTTCGAACAAATGGGCGTACCAACTCGCTTGTCTGACTACGGTCTGGACGGTAGCTCCATCCCGGCGCTGCTGGAAAAACTGCAAGCGCACGGCGGTACGAAACTGGGTGAACATCAGGACATTACGCTCGACGTCAGCCGTCGGATTTACGAAGCTGCCCGCTAAGGTTTTTTAACCTCCGCCTTTCGTTTTTGGGTATTTATACCAGACTTAAGTCACACCTAACTCACCGGAGCTTGCTCCGGTGACTGTAATCCAGGGGGGAATTATGACCGGTCCAACCATTATCAAGCTACAGGATGGTAACGTCATGCCGCAACTGGGCCTGGGGGTCTGGAAGGCAAGCAACGAAGAAGTCATTACCGCTATCCATAAAGCACTGGAAGTGGGTTATCGTTCGATTGATACCGCCGCCGCATACAAAAACGAAGAAGGTGTCGGCAAAGCGATACGTAATGCCGGCGTGCCGCGGGAAGAGTTATTCATCACCACCAAGCTGTGGAATGATGATCAGAAACGCGCCCGGGAAGCCTTACTCGAAAGCATGGAGAAACTCCAGCTCGATTACCTCGATCTTTACCTGATGCACTGGCCTGTTCCGGCGATCGATCACTACGTTGAAGCGTGGGAAAACATGATCGATCTGCAAAAAGAAGGGCTGATTAAGAGCATCGGCGTGTGCAACTTTCAGATCAATCATCTCCAGCGCCTGATCGATGAAACTGGCGTTCATCCCGTGATCAACCAGATAGAACTGCACCCACTTATGCAGCAGCGCCAGCTTCATGCCTGGAACGCCACGCATAAGATCCAGACCGAATCCTGGAGTCCATTGGCGCAGGGCGGGAAAGACGTCTTCGACCAAAAGATCATCCGTGACCTCGCAGAGAAATATGGTAAATCACCAGCGCAGATTGTCATCCGCTGGCATCTGGATAACGGTCTGGTGGTTATTCCGAAATCGGTGACGCCTGCCCGTATCGCTGAAAACTTTAACGTCTGGGACTTCCGCCTGGATAAAGAAGAATTAGGCGAAATCGCGAAACTCGATCAGGGCAGACGGCTGGGACCAGACCCGGACCAGTTCGGCGGTTAATCTCTTCTCTCCGGCCCGACACTCCCGTCGGGCCTTGCTGGCAATGAAATATCAGGAAACAATTAACATACATATATTGATGTATTTCTTGCAGTCGCTGGAGCAGCATTACGCAACATAACCTGTTAATTATTCAATAAATATATTCATCTAATGAATATATTTACCACACCTATAGGTGCGTAATCGTGGCTGATAAAAAAAGTAATGGCGTCAAATGGCTCCCATTAATTCTTATAGTACTCATTTCTGCCGGTCTCTGGCAGCTTACTCCCCCCACTGGGTTAAGTGCGCCAGCCTGGCATTCGGCAATTATCTTCGTTGCCACCATCGCCTCTATTGTGGCGAAAGTCTTACCCATCGGCGCGGTCGGCATTATTGGTATTACGGTGTTCGCGCTCGCCTATGCTGCCGGCGATAAAACCGCCAGCGGCGCCATCACCACGGCACTCAGCGAACTGAACAGCTCACTTATCTGGCTTATCGTCGTGGCCTTTATGATTGCCCGTGGGTTTATCAAAACCGGCCTCGGACGACGCATTGCGTTGCAGATGATCCGACTGCTCGGCAAGCGCACACTGGGACTCGCCTACGGTCTGGCTTTTGCCGATCTGATCCTCTCTCCCGCTATGCCGAGTAATACGGCGCGCTGCGGCGGCGTCATCTATCCGATTGCCGACTCTCTGGCGCGTAGTTTCCATTCGAACCCGGAAGATGAGTCCCGCAGTAAAATCGGCACCTTTCTTATCACCTGTATTGGCAACGTCAACGACGTGACGGCAGCACTGTTTATGACCGGCTATACCGGCAACCTGCTGGCAGTAAAACTGGCGGCCAACGCCGGGGTTACGCTGACCTGGGGCGGCTGGTTTATGGCGGCGCTGCTACCTTGTCTGGTCTCTTTGCTGCTCGTTCCGCTACTGGTCTACTGGCTGGTGCGCCCGGAAATCAAACACACGCCGGATGCCCCTAACCTGGCGCGCAAAGAGCTGGCGGAAATGGGCCGCATGTCACGCGGTGAATGGCTGATGCTGGCAACCGTCGGCGTACTGCTGGTGCTGTGGATTTTTGGCGATACGCTGGGCGTTGACGCCACCACCGCCTCGTTTGTAGGGCTGTCGATTTTATTGCTGAGCGGCGTGCTGAGCTGGGAGGACGTCAAAAGTGAGAAAGGGGCATGGGATACGCTGATATGGTTTGCCGCGCTACTGATGATGGCGAATCAGTTGAAAAAACTGGGCTTCACCACCTGGTTTGGCAATCTGATTGGCGATAGCCTGAGCAGTACTATGCACGGGACCAGTTGGGTGATCGTCCTGCTACTGCTGAACGCCGCCTATTTCTATACCCACTACTTTTTTGCCAGCGGAAATGCGCAGATTGCCGCGCTGTATGCCGTTTTCCTCGGCGTCGGGCTGCATCTGAATATTCCCGCGGCCCCCACGGCGCTAATGCTGGCCTTCACCAGCAGTTTGTACTGCTCGCTCACCCAGTACACTCATGCTCGCGGTCCAATTCTGTTTGGCGCAGGGTACGTTCCAACGGGCGTCTGGTGGCGCACAGGATTTATCATCAGCCTGTTTAACCAGGCGGTCTTTATTACCGTGGGTCTGTTGTGGTGGAAGGTGTTGGGTCTGTACTAAACTGACTGCGTTCTGAGGAATACCTTACCTGCGGAGAAAAGGAATGACCTGTATTTTCTGTCAAATTGTTGAAGGCAAAGCGCCCTGCCATAAGGTATGGGAAGACGAGCACCACCTGGCTTTTCTGTCGATTTTCCCGAACACCGACGGTTTTACCGTGGTGATCCCGAAAAAGCATTACCCGAGCTATGCCTTCGATATGCCGCCGCAGGCGTTAGCGGACCTGATGCTGGCGACCCAAAAAGTGGCTAAGAAACTGGATAAGGCTTTCCCGGATGTTAGTCGTACGGGAATGTTCTTCGAAGGTTTCGGCGTAGACCATGTGCACAGTAAATTAAGTCCCATGCACGGTACTGGCGATTTAACCCACTGGAAACCGATTGAATCGCGGCAGAACAAATTTTTCGAGCAGTATGAAGGATATCTGTCGTCACACGATCATGAACGGGCTGATGACGAAAAACTGGCCGCATTAGCGGCCAGAATTCGTGAGGCATAAATACTGATCTCTTCTGCCCGATAGCGGTGCAAGCACCTTATCCGGGCAAGACAGATTAACGTCCCGCCACTTTCCCGCGTTTTTTGTTCGCGGCAGGCGTCTGACGCTGGTGCGCCACTGGCGTGTGTTTGGTCAGCGCCGGACGAGTATGACGGTTCTGGCGACGCGCTTCGCGCATCTCTTCCAGCGTAGGCGCCGGAACCAGACATTCGCGACGCCCGCCGATCAGATGCTTTTTACCCATATCTTCCAGCGCCTGGCGGATTAACGGCCAGTTGGCTGGATCGTGGTAGCGCAACAGGGCTTTATGCAGACGACGCTGCTTATCACCTTTCGGCACCACCACGTCTTCACTCTTATAACCAATTTTACCCAACGGGTTTTTCCCGGTGTAATACATGGTTGTGGAGTTCGCCAACGGCGATGGATAGAAGTTCTGCACCTGATCCAGACGGAAACGACGTTGTTTCAGCCACAGCGCCAGATTCACCATATCCTCATCACGCGTACCCGGGTGCGCGGAGATAAAATACGGGATCAGGTACTGCTCTTTACCGGCCTGTTTAGAGTAGGTATCGAACAATTCCTTGAAGCGATCGTAGCTGCCCATCCCCGGCTTCATCATCTTCGACAGCGGGCCTTCTTCAGTATGCTCTGGCGCAATCTTCAGATAGCCGCCCACGTGATGGGTAGCCAGCTCTTTGATATAGCGTGGGTCTTCCACCGCGATGTCATAGCGCACACCGGATGCGATAAGGATCTTTTTAATGCCTTCGAGATCACGCGCCCGGCGATAGAGGTTAATTGTCGGCTCATGATTGGTATCCATGTGCGGACAAATATCCGGATAGACGCATGACAGACGACGGCAGGTTTGCTCCGCACGCGGTGACTTACAGCGCAGCATATACATGTTCGCCGTTGGGCCGCCGAGATCGGAAATCACGCCGGTAAAGCCCGGGACGGTGTCGCGAATGGCTTCGATTTCATTGATGATCGAATCTTCAGAGCGACTCTGGATGATACGGCCTTCGTGCTCTGTTATCGAACAGAACGAGCAGCCGCCAAAGCAGCCACGCATAATGTTGATCGAGAAACGGATCATCTCATAGGCCGGTATACGGCTGTCGCCATACGCCGGATGCGGTACACGCTTGTACGGTAACGCAAAGACGCTGTCCATCTCTTCGGTAGACAGCGGAATAGCTGGCGGGTTGATCCAGATGTAGCGATCGCCATGCTTTTGCATCAACGCACGCGCGCAGCCAGGGTTAGTTTCGTGGTGCAGGATACGAGACGCATGCGCATACAGCACTTTATCGCCCTTCACTTTTTCGAAGGACGGTAGCAGCACGTAGGTTTTTTCCCACGGTTTCGGACGCGGTGGCTGCACGGTGACCGCTTTCGCTTCCTGCTTTTTCGGTGCGACAGGTTTGTTATCAGCACACGGCAGATCTTCACCGTAAGGATGCGGGATCGGGTCAATCTTGCCTGGCGTGTCGAGACGCGTAGAATCCACCCCACTCCAGCCCGGCAACGCTTCTTTAACCATAATAGCGGTGTTACGCACATCGCGGATCTGATCGATAGTTTCCCCCATCGCCAGACGATGCGCCACTTCCACCAGCGGACGTTCGCCGTTGCCGAACATCAGCATATCGGCTTTCGAATCCACCAAAACGGAGCGGCGAACGGTATCAGACCAGTAATCGTAGTGCGCGGTGCGGCGCAGGCTGGCCTCAATGCCGCCAAGAATAACCGGCACATCTTTCCATGCTTCTTTACAGCGCTGGGTATAGACCAGCGTGGCGCGGTCCGGACGTTTACCCGCCACGTTGTCCGGCGTGTAGGCATCATCATGGCGCAGTCGGCGATCGGCGGTATAACGGTTGATCATCGAGTCCATGTTGCCAGCGGTCACACCAAAGAACAGGTTCGGTTTACCCAAACGCATAAAATCGTCTTTGTTGTTCCACTCCGGCTGGGCGATAATTCCGACGCGAAAGCCCTGAGCTTCCAGCATACGGCCACAAATCGCCATACCAAAGCTTGGGTGGTCGACGTAGGCATCGCCGGTCACCAGAATGATGTCGCAGCTATCCCAGCCAAGTTGGTCCATTTCGTCACGTGACATCGGCAAAAACGGTGCCGGGCCAAAACAGGCAGCCCAGTACTGCGGCCAGGAGAAAAGGTCTCTGTCCGGTTGGATCAGGGATATTGCGCTCATAGTGCTTCCAAAAATGGTAAAAAAATAATCAAAGGCCGGGGATTATACGCTGTATGTCGGCAAGAAATGAAGTGGAGTCTGAACCAGACCAGTAGAAAGTTGTATAAATTGTTAAATTTTACGACAGCCATTTTTATCAATCATAATTAACACCATGCCGGCCAGCTGAGATCACTCTTTTCGGCGGGGGATTTTTCATTGCGACTCAACGATTCACTGCATATTTCCCAGTTACGGGTTGTTGTTCACCTGTGCGGATTTCTGGTTCTTCTCTACAGCTTCTCCATGCTGCCGCCGATGACCATCGCTCTGTTAAATAAAGAGCGGAGCTTTTTCGCATTTTTCAGCACATTTATGACTTTCTTTACCCTTGGCGGCGGGGCGTGGCTGGCAACCAAACATGCGGGAATTCAACTGAGAACCCGGGATGGATTCGTCATTATCGTTTTGTTCTGGCTACTGTTTTCGTTTATTAGCGCAATGCCGATGTGGATGGACGATGGCTTAAATCTCTCCTTTGCCGATGCCCTGTTCGAAGGGGTTTCCGGGATTACCACCACTGGCGCAACGGTGATTGGCGACGTCAGCGCCTTGCCGAAATCGTATCTTTACTATCGTGCTCAGCTCAATTTTATTGGCGGCCTGGGCGTTATTGTCCTCGCCGTGGCGGTATTACCGCTGCTGGGTATTGGCGGCATGAAACTGTATCAGTCTGAAATGCCTGGCCCCTTCAAAGAAGAACGCCTCACGCCAAGGCTTGCCGATACCGCACGTACGCTGTGGTTGACCTACGTCATTCTGGGTCTTATTTGTACTCTGGCCTACTGGGCTGCCGGGATGTCGTTTTTCGACGCCTTATGCCACGGGCTGTCGACGGTCTCTCTTGGCGGATTTTCCACTCGCAGCGAGAGCATCGGCTTTTATAACAGCCACACTATAGAACTCGTCGCCGGGCTGTTCTCACTGTTATCCGCGTTTAACTTCACCCTCTGGTACGTTGCTATTGTAAAACGTACCTTCAAGCCCTTTCGTCGTAATGCCGAGCTGCGTTTCTTTCTGCTAATTGCGCTGGTGGTCACGCTGATCGCCACCTGGCAGGTCTGGCGGGCAGGTATGTACGGGCTAACGGACAGCCTGGTGCATGCCTTTTTTCTGGCCAGCTCCATGCTGACGGATAATGGCCTGTCAACGGCGGATTACGCGCAGTGGCCCTCGCACACGATCTTCATGCTGCTTAGCGCCAGCTTCTTCGGCGGTTGTGTGGGATCGACGTGCGGGGGAATTAAAGTGCTGCGCTTTTTGATTATGTTCAAGCAGTGCCGCCAGGAATTACACCAGCTCGCGCATCCTCGCGCCCTGCTGAACATCAAAGTGGGTAACAGCGTGGTAAGCGACAGGGTGGTGCGTTCGGTATGGAGCTTTTTCTTTCTCTACGTTTTGTTCACCAGCTTTTTTATCTGGGCGCTCAATCTGATGGGCTACGATCTCTTCTCCTCTTTCGCCACCGTCGCCGCCTGCATCAACAATATGGGGCTGGGATTTGGCGTTACCGCCACGACGTTTGGCACGTTAAATGAGGAGGCAAAGCTGCTGATGTGCGCGGCCATGATCATGGGGCGTCTGGAGATTTACCCCATACTGATCCTGTTTTCGCGCATGTTCTGGCGGGCGTAACGCAAACCCCGGCGCGTTACGGCGCCGGGTTCACCAGGATCTGACCGATCGAGCCACGATCCGCCATTTCCAGCGTCTGGCTGTTAAAGTAGAACGGGAAATGCGCCCAGGAAGGCTGACCGTAATAAACCAGTAGCTCGACCTGACCATCTACCCAAACGGTATCTTTCCAGCCTCTGTCTTCCGGGAACGGCATCGCGCCGTTCACATTACGGATCAGGAACGAGACGCCCTCAATATGGAAAGACTGCGGCATATCCGCCCGCACCGTCCAGCGCTCCCAGGTACCCTGCTGCGCGGTAATATCCATGCGGTTGACGTCCCACAACTGACCGTTGATCCCCGGATCGTCATCCAGGCTGATATCACGGCTGCGAATCGGCGAACCGCTGAGGATCTCGGTTGGCAGCAGGCGCATTGGCAGGCTGTCAGTCACCAGCGGCAAGAGGCCGGTTGGTCGCAGAGTCAGCACCAGCGTGGAGATAAGAATACTTGATGGTTCAAAAAATCCCCGGATCCTGTCGACAATGCTGGCCGCCTCGCCACAGGTAATAGAGACCTCATTACCGTTAGTCATATCCACCAGGATCTCACGACGTTCGCCTGGCGCCAGCGAGAGCTGTTTCAATGAAACAGGCGCGGGTAAAAAGCCCTGATCGCTGGAAATCACATGCAGCGCACGGCCATCACTCATTTGCAGTTGGTAACGACGCGAGTTTGACGCGTTTAGCAAACGCAAGCGTACCCAACCGCGGGAGACTTCGACATACGGACTTTGCGCCCCATTAACCAGAAGCGTATCCCCAACAAAACCGCCGCTGCCAGGTTCGCTGTATTCCGGCGTCCCAAAGTTGTCCAGACGCTTGTCCTGGATAATGATCGGAAAATCATCCACGCCGTAATGGTTGGGAATAGACAGGGATTTACTGACCTCATCTTCAACCAGCCACATCCCGGCAAGACCGTTATAGACCTGCTGGGCAGTACGATTTGGCGTATTGGCGTGATACCACAGCGTGGCGGCATTCTGGCGGATCGGCAGCACTGGCGCCCAATCCGCATTAGGGGACATCATGCGCGCCGGGCCCCCCATCAGCGGACCTGGTACCTGTAATCCGGCGACGGTCATCGAGACATTTTCTGTCAGACGATTGCTGTAAATAAGCTTGACGTCATCCCCTTTCCAGACGCGAATTGTCGGTCCCAGGTAACGGCCGTTAATCCCCCAGACAGGCGCGCGCGTGCCTTGTGTAAAGGACCAATGCGCGCGTTGCAGCGTCATAAATAACGGCTGCCCCCGACGAGACTCCAGCAGTGGAGGCACAGGTAACGGTTGTTGCTGACCGGCAGCATTAGCCTTCAGCGGAACAGCGCCTGCACACAGTGCGATCCCCGATGCCTGAATGAACTGACGCCGACTGAATGACATATAAACTCCATGAAAAACTGGCGATTAACACGCAGGAAATCTTTTCCTGTAAAAAACCCGAATTGTGCGGATTAAACCTTACCGGCGGCTTCCCGCTCAGCAACTTCTTTATCGAGTTCTGCGATTTTTTGTTCCATCAGCGAGCGGCAATGCGCTGCCAGTTCACGAACCTGATCTTTACCAAAGTGGCTAATATCCACCGGCGGCAACATCTCTACAATCGCCAGACCATTATTGAGTCGGTTTAATTTGATCTTGTTCGAGGTTGTAGAAACGCAGACTGGAATGACCGGAACGCCTGCAGCAATCGCCGCATGAAACGCGCCGGTTTTAAACGGCAGCAGACCACGGCCGCGGCTGCGCGTCCCTTCCGGGAACATCCAGATAGAAATACGACGTTTTTTGAAATGGTTCACCACGGCTGCAATGGTGCTGTGCGCTTTAGCACGGTTGTTTCTGTCGATCAACAGGTTACCGGTTAACCAGTACAACTGCCCGAAGAACGGGATCCACAGCAGGCTTTTTTTACCCACCGTTACCGTCGGCGGCTGAACGATATTCGAAGCGGTAACCATGTCATAGTTGTTCTGGTGGTTACAAATATAGATAGCATTACCATAATTCTGCGCGTCTGCCGGCATGCGGCACTCGACCTTCAGGCCATAAAGGGGAGCCAGGCGGCCAAACATATGACCGAACGTTGCAACGTGTTTTGGATTCCGTGGGCTGAACAGACAGTATATACAACCGAAAATACAGACCAGAATGCAGTAAATAACAGTAATGATTAAACGAAAAATATATAACATAACAACCTCTAAGGCCTAAGAGCCTGGCATTTTACGTCACCGGATACATAACTCTGCATCAGGTTAGGGCTTTGTTAAGGCGGCTCTCTGGAAAAGCGTATTGTTAATCGCAACGCACGAATAAACAACGGTTTTACGGGAAATTTTAACGTTGGCTCTCCCTGAGCGAAAGCAGGGAGAGCCGGGCAGTCGCGTTATTCTTCGCTGTCGCCCTGACTGGCGCGTCGAGGCGAGTCAATTTCAATGCGATCGATACGCTGTAGACCACGCATCAGCGTGCCGCGACGACCGCGTTCGCCGGTCACTTTCTGCAACTCTTCAGGACGCAGTTTAATTTTGCGTTTACCGACGTGAATAGTCAGCGTGCTTTGCGGCGGCAGCACATAGAGCAGCGCCAGGCCATCTTCGCCTTTCGCCGCTTCTGCTGAAGGGATATTGATAATCTTATTCCCTTTGCCTTTCGACAGTTGCGGCAAATCGCTCACCGGGAACATCAACATCCTACCGGCCATCGTTATCGCCAGCAGCATATCGGTTTCATCTTCAATCACCACCGGCGGCATAACGCGCGCATTTTCAGGCAGCGTAATCAATGCCTTACCCGCACGGTTACGTGCTACCAGATCGTTGAAGGTACAGACAAAACCGTAGCCCGCATCGGATGCCATCAGCAGTTTCTGCTCGTCGCCTTCCATCAGCATATGCTCCACCGTCGCGCCCGGCGGCAGCGTGAGCTTACCGGTCAATGGTTCGCCCTGACCACGTGCCGACGGCAGCGTAATCGGGTCGATGGCGTAGCTGCGTCCGGTCGAGTCAACGAACACCACCGGCTGGTTGCTCTTGCCCTTCACTGCCGACTTAAAGCTGTCGCCCGCTTTATAGCTTAATCCTGGCGCATCAATGTCGTGGCCTTTGGCGCTACGCACCCAACCACTCTGAGACAATACAATGGTCACCGGCTCAGACGGCAGCATGTCGTGCTCGCTCATCGCCTTCGCTTCTTCGCGTTCCTGCAGCGGGGAGCGGCGATCGTCGCCATAGGCCTCGGCATCGGCCTGCAGCTCTTTCTTCAGCAGGTTATTCATTTTACGCTCGGAAGCGAGAATGGCCTGCAGTTGATCGCGCTCTTTCGCCAGTTCATCCTGCTCACCGCGGATTTTCATCTCTTCGAGTTTGGCAAGATGGCGCAATTTCAGCTCAAGGATAGCTTCAGCCTGCGTTTCAGAAATGCCAAACCGCGACATCAGCTCAGGCTTAGGTTCATCTTCATGACGAATAATCTCGATCACTTCGTCAATGTTGAGGAACGCCACCAGCAAACCTTCAAGGATATGCAGGCGCTTAAGCACTTTTTCCAGACGATAGTTCAGGCGACGACGCACGGTATCACGGCGGAACGCCAGCCATTCGGTGAGGATCTCCAGCAGGTTTTTCACCGCCGGGCGACCGTCGAGGCCAATCATGTTCAGGTTGATACGGTAGCTTTTTTCCAGATCGGTGGTGGCAAACAGGTGGTTCATTACCTGTTCCATATCCACGCGATTGGAGCGCGGGACAATCACCAGACGGGTCGGGTTTTCGTGATCCGATTCGTCACGCAGGTCGTCAACCATCGGCAGCTTTTTGTTGCGCATTTGAGCAGCGATCTGCTCCAGCACTTTTGCCCCGGAAACCTGATGCGGCAGCGCGGAAATCACCACCGCGCCGTCTTCTTTCGTCCATACCGCGCGCATACGCACGGAGCCGCGTCCGTTTTCGTAAATCTTACGAATTTCCGCACGCGAGGTAATAATCTCGGCTTCGGTCGGGTAATCCGGCCCCTGCACGATGTCCAGCAGTTGATCGAGCGTTGTTTTCGGCTGCTCAATCAGCGTAATCGCCGCTTTGGCGACTTCTCGCAGGTTATGCGGCGGAATGTCCGTCGCCATACCAACGGCAATACCGGTCGTACCGTTCAGCAGAATATTTGGCAGACGCGCAGGCAGCATCTTTGGCTCCTGCATGGTGCCGTCGAAGTTTGGCACCCAGTCCGACGTTCCCTGGCCGAGTTCACCCAGCAGGACTTCCGCATATTTAGACAAGCGGGATTCGGTATAACGCATCGCCGCGAAGGATTTGGGATCGTCGGGCGCCCCCCAGTTTCCCTGACCATCAACCAGCGGATAACGGTAAGAGAACGGCTGCGCCATCAGCACCATCGCTTCATAGCAGGCGCTGTCGCCGTGCGGGTGATATTTACCCAGCACGTCACCGACGGTACGGGCGGATTTTTTAAATTTGGCGCTGGCATTCAGCCCCAGTTCGGACATTGCATACACAATGCGACGCTGAACGGGTTTCAAACCATCGCCAATAAATGGCAACGCCCTGTCCATGATGACGTACATGGAGTAGTTCAGATAGGCGTTTTCCGTGAATTCATGCAGCGCCAGGCGCTCTGCCATATCGCTCATTAATCGTGGTTCCTCAACTTTGTACCCCTCTATTGAAGGGCAATATTGCCGCAGATACTACCCTATCTGGCGCGAATGCGGCCCTGATGGGGATTATTTAGCAACTTTGCTAATCTGTTTCACGTCGATTTCAACGGAGTTCCAGTCTTTATCCACTTCGCCCTGGATCTCAACCACATCCTGCGGGGTTACGGTTACGCCGTTCCAGCGCTTATGGTCAATATCCACATTCACCGTGCCGGTCGCATCTTTAAACACATACAAATCGTCGGAAATACGCTCAACGATGTTCCCACGCAACGTAACCCAAGCGTCATCGCGCAGCGATTTAGCACTTGCTACCGTCGTGATGCTGCCGTTCGGGCCGACAAACCCGCCGCTTTGGCTTTGCGTAGTCGTCGTTGGCCCAGAGAAGCCGCCCTGCTGCGCTGCCAGAACAGGTGCGGAACACAGTGCCATTACGGCAACCATTGCAGCTAATTTTTTCATCGTCATGTCTCCCTTTCATGTTGGTTTACGACTATTAAATAAGTTAATCCTTAACAAGTTCTTAAGGAAAAAAAAGATTCTTTTTTGCTGTACAGATGCGGCGGCGACAAGGTTTACTGACGGCAAAGAGAGTTTTCGCAGGGAAGAATATATGCGCATTTTACTGGTTGAAGATGATACGTTGATTGGCGATGGCCTTAAAACCGGTCTGAGTAAAATGGGTTTTAGCATCGACTGGTTTACCGAAGGACGTCAGGGGAAAGAAGCACTCTACAGTGCCCCGTATGATGCGGTAATCCTCGACCTGACGCTGCCAGGCATAGACGGACGGGATATCCTGCGCGAGTGGCGAGCCAACGGGAAGCAGGAACCGGTGCTGATCCTGACCGCCCGCGACGCGCTGGCAGAACGCGTTGAAGGCTTACGCCTGGGCGCGGACGACTATCTGTGTAAACCCTTCGCGTTGATTGAAGTTGCCGCCAGGCTGGAGGCGCTGGTGCGTCGTGCCAGCGGCCAGGCCAGCAACACATTACGCCATGGCGAGGTGACGCTTGATCCCGGCGCGCTGGTCGCCACGGCGGCTGGCGAACCGTTGTCTCTTAAGCCCAAAGAGTTCGCGCTGCTGGAGCTGCTTATGCGTAACAAGGGCCGCGTCCTGCCCCGCAAACTGATTGAAGAAAAACTGTATACCTGGGACGAAAACGTCTCCAGCAATGCGGTTGAAGTACACGTCCATCACTTACGCCGTAAGCTCGGCAGCGACTTTATCCGTACCGTGCATGGCATTGGCTACACCCTGGGTGACGCATGAAACTCGCACAACGTCTCAGCCTGCGCATCAGGCTAACGCTTATCTTCATGATTTTAGTTTTAGTGACCTGGCTGATTTCCAGCTTTGTCGCGTGGAAGCAAACCACCGATAACGTGAATGAGATGTTCGACACGCAGCAAATGCTGTTCGCCAAGCGTCTGGTCACGCTGGATCTTGATGAACTCAAAGCCTCTGAACGCATCGCGCATACCCCGAAAAAATTCAAACATGGTCATATTGACGACGATGTACTGACCTTTGCGGCCTACACGCCAGAAGGGAAAATGGTTCTTCACGATGGAGATAATGGCCAATACATTCCCTACAGCTATCGCCGGGAAGGTTTTGACGATGGCTATCTGAATGGCGACAACGATAAATGGCGTTTTGTCTGGCTGACTTCCGCAGATAAAAAGTATCGAATCGTTGTCGGCCAGGAATGGGAGTATCGTGAAGATATGGCTTTAGCGATTGTGACAGCACAATTGGTGCCGTGGTTGGTCGCTCTGCCGCTGATGCTGTTAATCCTGATTGTGTTGTTAAGTCTTGAACTTAAGCCACTGAAGAAACTGGCGCAGGCGCTACGTTTACGCGACCCGGAATCAGAAGAACCGCTCAGTTTGAAAGGCATTCCTGGCGAGGTCCGCCCGTTGGTTGAATCACTCAACCAACTTTTCACCCGTATTCATACCACCATGGTGCGTGAACGGCGCTTTACTTCAGATGCCGCTCACGAGTTGCGTAGTCCATTGACGGCGCTGAAAGTGCAAACCGAAGTGGCGCAACTGTCTGACGATGACCCGCAGGCACGGCAAAAAGCCTTAATGCAGATGCAGGCCGGGATCGATCGCGCCACGCGTCTGGTCGATCAGTTACTGACGCTTTCGCGCCTTGACTCCCTCGACAATCTTCAGGATGTGGCGGAAATCTCGCTGGAGGAGTTGCTGCAATCTTCGGTGATGGATATCTACCATTCGGCCCAGCAGGCGCATATTGACGTACGTTTGCAGATTAACGCGCACGGCATCACATGTACCGGGCAACCGCTGTTACTCAGCCTGATGGTGCGAAATCTGCTGGATAATGCGATTCGCTATAGTCCACGGGGAAGTATTGTGGAAGTGACGCTCAACGCCCGCAATTTTAGCGTCAAAGATAATGGTCCAGGTATTGCGCCGGAAGTTCTGATGCACATTGGAGAACGCTTTTATCGCCCACCGGGGCAAAGCGTGACCGGCAGCGGTCTGGGGCTGTCAATTGTCCGTCGCATCGCGACCTTGCACAGAATGTCAGCCTCGTTTGGTAATGCGCCGCAAGGCGGCTTTGAAGCTAAAATCAGTTGGTAACTGCGTTATTATTGCTCACTCAGCAAAAGACTTTGCACATTTTGCTAATTTCACCGTACCGATCATCAGCGTAGAATCGGCCTCAAACGTTATTCTTTGAGGACACAAAATGAGCAATATCCTGATTATCAACGGTGCGAAAAAATTTGGCCATTCTAATGGGCAATTGAATGACACCCTGACCGAGGTCGCGGACGGTATCCTGCGCGACCTCGGGCATGATGTTAGAGTCGTACGCGCTGACAGCGACTATGATGTGCAAGCAGAAGTGCAGAACTTCGTCTGGGCAGACGCCGTTATCTGGCAAATGCCGGGTTGGTGGATGGGCGCGCCGTGGACGGTGAAGAAATACATTGATGACGTGTTCACTGCCGGGCACGGTACGCTGTACGCCAGCGATGGCCGCACGCGTTCAGATGCGTCAAAAAAATACGGTTCCGGCGGACTGATTCAGGGCAAAAAATACATGCTGTCTCTGACCTGGAACGCGCCGATGGAAGCCTTTACGGAAAAAGATCAGTTCTTCCATGGCGTTGGGGTTGATGGCGTTTATCTCCCATTCCATAAAGCAAACCAGTTCCTGGGAATGGAAGCGCTGCCGACCTTTATCACCAATGACGTGATTAAAATGCCGGATGTCCCGCGTTATATCGCAGAATATCGCAAGCATCTGAACGAAATTTTTGGTTAACTGGTAACCTGGAATTAGAAGGAGTTAACCATGCTTACCGTTATTGCAGAAATCCGTACACGTCCAGGTCAACATCACCGCCAGGCGGTACTGGATCAGTTCGCTAAAATCGTTCCGATCGTTTTACAGGAAGAAGGTTGCCACGGCTACGCGCCGATGGTCGATCATGCTGCTGGCGTCAGTTTTCAGACTACAGCCCCGGATTCAATCGTCATGATTGAACAGTGGGAAAGCATCGCCCACCTTGAAGCGCATTTGCAAACTCCGCATATGAAAGCCTACAGCGAAGCCGTCAAAGGCGATGTGCTGGAGATGAATATTCGTATTCTGGAGCCGGGCATTTAAGTTATTGTTCTGGCCGCCGGGCCAGATAAGCGTACGCCATCGGGCATGATGACCTTGCCGGATGGCGGCACAAACCGCCTTATCCGGCCTACATACCCCTTACCCTTCGAGATCCGCCAGGTCGCCTTTCTCCTGCAACCAGTTACGACGATCTTCAGAACGCTTCTTGGCCAGCAGCATATCCATTACCGCATTGGTGCGCTGATCGTCTTCATCATCGATGATGAGCTGCACCAGGCGACGAGTGTTCGGATCAAGCGTGGTTTCACGCAGTTGCATCGGGTTCATTTCACCCAGACCTTTAAAGCGCTGCACGTTCGGCTTGCCTTTCTTGCGCTTTAACTGCTCCAGTACGCCCGCTTTTTCTTCTTCCGTCAGCGCGTAATACACCTCTTTCCCGAGGTCGATACGGTATAACGGCGGCAGCGCCACGTACACGTGACCGTGTTTCACCAGCGTGCGGAAGTGTTTCACAAACAGTGCGCACAGCAGCGTGGCGATGTGCAGACCATCGGAGTCCGCATCCGCCAGGATACAGATCTTACCGTAACGTAACTGGCTCAGGTCGTCGCTGTCCGGATCGATACCGATCGCCACCGAAATATCGTGAACTTCCTGCGAGGCCAGCACTTCATCGGAAGAGACTTCCCAGGTATTGAGGATCTTACCTTTGAGCGGCATGATCGCCTGATATTCACGATCGCGCGCCTGTTTGGCCGATCCGCCCGCGGAGTCACCTTCGACGAGGAACAGTTCGGTGCGATTGAGATCCTGTGCGGTACAGTCCGCCAGTTTCCCCGGCAGCGCCGGACCGCTGGTCAGCTTTTTACGCACCACTTTTTTCGCCGCGCGCAGACGACGCTGGGCGCTGGAAATCGCCATCTCAGCCAGCAGTTCGGCTGACTGCACGTTCTGGTTCAGCCACAAGCTGAAGGCATCTTTCACCACCCCAGAGACAAATGCCGCGCACTGGCGCGAGGAGAGGCGCTCTTTAGTTTGCCCGGCAAACTGCGGATCCTGCATTTTCACCGACAGCACATAGGCGCAGCGATCCCAGATATCTTCCGCCGACAGCTTCACGCCCCGCGGCAGAATATTGCGGTATTCGCAGAACTCGCGCATCGCATCCAGCAGGCCCTGACGCAGACCGTTAACATGCGTACCGCCCTGCATGGTTGGGATCAGGTTTACATAGCTTTCGGTCAGCAGCTCGCCGCCTTCCGGCAGCCAGAGCAGCGCCCAGTCCACAGTTTCCGTCTCACCGCTAAAATTACCGATAAACGGTTTTTCCGGCAGGGTAGGCAGGCCATTCACCGCTTCGCTCAGATAATCATTCAGACCATCCTGGTAGCACCAGCGCTGTTCGCTATTGTTGACCTCATCTTTAAAGGTGATCTCAACACCCGGACACAATACCGCTTTAGCTTTCAGGACGTGCGTTAAGCGCGAAACGGAAAAACGCGGGCTGTCGAAGAAGGTTTCATCCGGCCAGAAGTGCACGCTGGTTCCGGTATTGCGTTTACCGCAGGTCCCGACAACCTGTAAATCCTGCACCTTATCGCCGTTCTCAAACGCGATGTTGTACACCTGCCCGTCGCGACGCACGTTTACTTCCACACGCTTCGACAGAGCGTTGACCACGGAGATACCCACCCCATGCAAGCCACCAGAGAACTGATAGTTTTTATTGGAGAACTTACCACCCGCATGTAAACGGCAGAGGATCAACTCAACCGCCGGAACACCTTCTTCAGGGTGAATGTCTACTGGCATGCCGCGGCCATCATCAATGACCTCCAGAGATTGGTCGGCATGTAAGATCACGTCCACACGTTTTGCGTGGCCCGCCAGTGCTTCATCCACACTGTTATCAATCACTTCCTGCCCAAGGTGGTTCGGACGGGTCGTATCGGTGTACATCCCAGGGCGACGGCGTACCGGCTCAAGCCCAGTGAGTACCTCAATGGCATCAGCGTTATAAGTTTGCGTCATGGTTTAAATAAGCAGTTCGAATTGATCGTCAGAAACTGTGCAGTCCAAGAAAATCGACAATCTGGTTGAAATAATCTTCGAAGCCCGTGAATGCGTGGTTTCCGCCCTCAGTAACTGTCTGGCGGCAGGAGGCGTAATACGCCACCGCCTGGCGGTAGTCCAACACTTCATCGCCCGTTTGTTGGAGCAACCAGATCAAATCCGGCGCTTCCAGCGGGTCAATCTGCATGACTTTAAGATCGTAAATATGGCGTGACTCTAGCACATATTGCTGCCCGGTGTAGGGGTTCTCGTTTTGACCGAGATAGTCGACCAGCAGTTCATAAGGCCGGACCGCCGGGTTCACCACCACCGCTGGCAGCATAAAACATTGTGACAGCCAGGTGGCGTAATAGCCGCCCAACGAGGAACCGACAATCCCCAGCGACTCGCCGCCATGCTCAAGAACGATCGATTCCAGCATCTCTGCGGCCTGAGCAGGATACGGCGGCAGCTGCGGTACAATCATCTCAACGTGCGGATGGTGCTCCGCCAGCCAGTTTTTTAGCAAACATGCCTTTGCCGAACGAGGAGAACTGTTAAATCCATGAAGATAAAGAAGCGTAGACATCAGTAACCTTCTGAAGCGGTATCAGGGTGAAACCGATTACCCTGCAGACGACACACCTGAGTCTGCAACGTACCGTCAGCAAATAGCTCCAGCGTACGCCAGCCGGGGCTGATGGTATCTAACGTGAAATTAGAACAATGCGGCTTAAACTGCACGCAGGTCGATGGCGTCGCCAACAGGCGGCGACCGTTCCAGTCCAGATCCAGTTCCTGATGAATATGCCCACACAGCAGATACTTCACGCGCGGATAGTTCACCAGCACGTTGTCCAGTTCGGCGGCATTGCGCAGACTGTGTTGATCGAGCCAACTGCAGCCCGCAGGCAGAGGATGATGATGCAGAAGCAGCAAGGTATTGCGTTCAGGCGCATCAGCAAGTTTACGCTCCAGCCATTCGAGCTGAAATTCGCTTAACTCGCCGTGGGGAACGCCAAACACCTGGCTGTCCAGCAACAAGATTTGCCACTGTTCGCCAATGAAGACGCGCTTAGCCGGGGAAATGCCCGCGTCCTGCAGCGAGCTGTACATTGCAGGCTGAAAATCATGATTACCCGGGAGCCAAACGCAGGGCGCACGAAAACTTGCGATGCCCTCAGCAAAATGCTGATAAGCCGCAGCGGATTGATCCTGCGCCAAATCGCCAGTCGCGACGATCAGATCGAACTCTGGCGACTCAGCATGTATTGCATCCAGTACGGATTGATAGCTGTCCCAGGTATTCACACCCAGCAGCGTTTCATGCTTTTCGGCAAACAGGTGAGTGTCTGTAATTTGTAAGATCCTGACTCTGGCCTCACCAGCCAAAGGAAGGGTTAACAGGCTTTCCAAATGGTGTCCTTAGGTTTCACGACGCTAATAAACCGGAATCGCCATCGCTCCATGTGCTAAACAGTACCGTAACCAGTCGGCCAGAAACTGGTTAATTTGATGCTTTTCGTCGCGTTGATGCAACTTTTTATTTGGATAATCATACCGTGCTTTGAAGCGAAAGATCTGCTGACTTGAACACACTTCAGCGACCCTCGCATCATGATACAGACGCACGGTTAAGGACGGCAGGCTCCAGTAAGTCACAGCCGGTGCAGTTTGTTCGATCGCGACAAGCGTAGTGTATCGGGTCGATTCAACGATCGTTAACCGATATTGTGCGTTTGCCACCTGATAGCTCACTGTTTCGCCGGCTGCGTCATTACGTGGCAACAGGCGGCGCAATTGCGAATAATTGGTTTCGCACAGGCGCATCATTTCAGGGAAGTCAGGTGTGTAACGCTTCATTTTTTCCACTCAGTTTTTAACTCTTGATAGTGCAGCTGTAACCATTGCAAAGCGATGACAGAAGCCGCGTTGTCGATTATCCCCTCTTCTACCCATTGGTAAGCCTGTTCCCGGCTCACCACATGAACACGAATATCTTCGTTTTCATCAGCCAGACCATGAATTCCGCTCGCGGTCGTGGCGTCCACTTCACCCACCATAATCGATGAGCGTTCGCTGGTGCCTCCTGGGCTTGCCAGATAACTCAGCACCGGTTTTACGCGTTTAACGTTAAGCCCGGCTTCTTCCATCGCTTCACGACGCGCGACATCTTCCACGCTCTCGCCTTCTTCGATCATCCCGGCCACCATTTCCAGTAGCCATGGGCTTGCGCTGGTATCAAACGCCGCGATGCGGATCTGCTCGACCAGCACAACTTCGTCCCGCTCAGGGTCAAAGGGTAGCAAGACTGCCGCGTGTCCGCGCTCAAAAATTTCGCGCTTTACCTCACCGCTCATACCGCCGTTAAACAAGCGATGGCGGAACCGATAAAGATCCAGTGAAAAAAATCCGCGGTATAGCGTTTCTCGTGCAATAATTTCTACATCATTTTTAGTGAAAGTCATTGGCAAGTTGTCTGGTTTACGCATTGTGCTGTCCTGAAACCAATAGTGTTTAAAATGTGAATTTCAAGGTCGTTTGACTGATGTTTCAACGCCCTTGTGTTAAATTGATGCAAATTAACGCCGTATGGCACGTAACGCCAACTTTTTGCAGTGGCGGATTCTGCTAGAATCAGCAAATATTTTTACAATTTGATCAGCGCTAAATACTGCTTCACAACAAGGAATGCAAATGAAGAAATTGCTCCCCATCCTTATCGGCCTGAGCCTGTCGGGGTTCAGTACTCTGAGCCAGGCAGAGAACCTGATGCAGGTTTATCAGCAAGCACGCCTGAGCAACCCGGAATTGCGTAAATCCGCCGCCGATCGCGATGCTGCATTCGAAAAAATTAACGAAGCGCGTAGCCCATTACTGCCGCAACTGGGATTAGGTGCCGATTACACCTACAGCAATGGCTACCGTGATGCAAATGGCGTCAACTCCAACGCCACCAGCGCATCTCTGCAGTTAACTCAGTCCATTTTTGATATGTCAAAATGGCGTGCCCTGACGCTGCAAGAAAAATCAGCGGGCATCCAGGACGTAACCTATCAGACCGATCAGCAAACGCTGATCCTGAATACCGCCACCGCCTATTTTAACGTACTGAACGCAATTGACGTGCTGTCTTACACCCAGGCACAGAAAGATGCGGTTTACCGTCAGTTAGATCAGACCACTCAGCGTTTTAACGTTGGCCTGGTCGCTATCACTGACGTGCAGAACGCCCGTTCACAATACGATACCGTGCTGGCAAACGAAGTTACCGCGCGCAACAATCTGGATAACGCAGTGGAACAACTGCGCCAGGTGACCGGTAACTACTACCCGGAACTGGCTTCGCTGAACGTTGACGGCTTCAAAACCAACAAACCGCAGGCGGTGAACGCACTGCTGAAAGAAGCGGAAAACCGCAACCTGACCTTATTGCAGGCGCGTTTGAGCCAGGATCTGGCGCGTGAACAGATTCGCCTGGCACAGGACGGTCATTTACCGACTCTGGACCTGACCGCATCTACTGGCGTATCTGATACGTCATACAGCGGTTCCAAAACCAACACCTCCCAGTATGACGACAGCAACATGGGCCAGAACAAAATCGGCCTGAGCTTCTCGCTGCCTATCTACCAGGGCGGAATGGTTAACTCGCAGGTGAAACAGGCGCAGTACAACTTTGTTGGCGCAAGCGAACAACTGGAAAGCGCACACCGCAGCGTGGTGCAGACCGTTCGTTCTTCGTTTAACAACATTAATGCGTCCATCAGTAGCATCAACGCATACAAACAAGCGGTTGTTTCTGCGCAAAGTTCTTTGGATGCGATGGAAGCCGGTTATTCCGTTGGTACACGTACCATCGTGGATGTATTGGATGCCACTACCACGCTGTACAACGCCAAGCAACAGCTGGCTAATGCGCGTTACACCTATCTTATCAATCAGTTAAACGTCAAATCCGCGCTCGGTACGCTGAACGAGCAGGATCTGGTGGCCCTGAACAATACGCTGGGTAAACCGGTATCCACTACCCCGGATACGATCGCCCCGCAAAACGCGCAGCAAGACGCCGCAGCGGATGGTTATACGTCCAACAGCACGACACCAGCGGCGCAGCCGACAGCCGCACGTACAACCAGCAGCAACGGCACCAACCCGTTCCGTAATTAATGCTGATGACGGGGCTTCGGCCCCGTCTGAACGTAAGACAACGTAAAGATCCGCCCCTTCCTGCGCATTCTCGCCTCTTCCCGCTTCAATTTCGACCAGTCATCCTCTATTCTGAGCAGTATTTACCACTGGGTCCTGGAAGACATAAATGAAACGGACAAAATCGATACATCACGCTTCGTTCCGCAAAAGCTGGAGCGCAC
Organism: Citrobacter sp. wls708; assembly: GCF_005281255.1. Classification (NCBI taxonomy): domain Bacteria; kingdom Pseudomonadati; phylum Pseudomonadota; class Gammaproteobacteria; order Enterobacterales; family Enterobacteriaceae; genus Citrobacter; species Citrobacter sp. wls708. Next base: position 278,965 of record NZ_SZXE01000008.1, on the reverse strand, counting down.
GCCATCTGACTCCTGTCGCCCTGGCAGTTACCGCTGTGTTTATGCTCGCGGGCTGTGAAAAGAGCGACGAAACGGTTTCGCTTTATCAAAACGCGGACGACTGCTCAGCAGCGAATCCGGGTAAAAGCGCCGAATGTACCACCGCGTTCAACAATGCGCTGAAAGAAGCGGAACGTACTGCGCCAAAATATGCCACTCGCGAAGACTGTATCGCCGAATTCGGCGAAGGCCAGTGCCAACAAGCACCTGCGCAAGCGGGTATGGCGCCGACCGGCGAAGGCCAGGCTCAGGCGCAGAATCAAAGCAGCGGCAGCTTCTGGATGCCGCTGATGGCAGGCTACATGATGGGCCGACTGATGGGCGGCGGAATGGGCGCTCAGCAGCCGCTGTTCAGCTCGAAAAACCCGGCCAGCCCGGCATACGGCAAATACACTGACGCCAGCGGTAAAAACTACGGTGCAGCGACGCCGGGCCGCACCATGACCGTGCCGAAAACCGCCATGGCGCCGAAACCGGCCACCACCACTACCGTCACCCGCGGCGGATTTGGCGAATCTGTGGCTAAACAGAGCACCATGCAACGTAGCGCCAGCGGTACCACTACACGTTCAATGGGCGGCTGATGGTCATGGAAAGAGTCAGTATTGTTGAGCGCCCGGACTGGCGCGATAAGGCCACCGAATACGGTTTCAACTTTCACACCATGTACGGCGAGCCGTACTGGTGTGAAGACGCGTACTATAAGCTCACGCTTGCCCAGGTTGAAAAGCTGGAAGAGGTCACCGCAGAGCTGCATCAAATGTGCCTCAAAGTGGTGGAAAAGGTCATCGCCAGCGATGAGCTGATGACAAAATTCCGCATTCCGAAGCATACCTGGGGCTTTGTCCGCCAGTCCTGGCAGACACAGCAACCGTCGCTTTATTCTCGTCTGGATCTGGCGTGGGACGGCACAGGTGAACCCAAGCTGCTGGAAAACAACGCTGATACGCCAACGTCATTGTACGAAGCCGCGTTTTTCCAGTGGATCTGGCTGGAAGATCAGCTCAATGCCGGCAACCTGCCGGAAGGCAGCGATCAGTTCAACAGTCTGCAGGAAAAGCTGATCGAGCGTTTCACCGAGCTGCGTGAACAGTATGGTTTTCAACTGCTGCATCTGACCTGCTGTCGTGATACGGTCGAAGATCGCGGTACGATCCAGTACCTGCAGGATTGCGCTGCCGAGGCTGAGATCGCCACTGAATTCCTCTATGTCGAAGATATTGGCCTGGGTGAAAAAGGTCAGTTCACGGATATGCAGGATCAGGTTATTGCTAACCTGTTCAAGCTCTATCCGTGGGAATTCATGCTGCGTGAAATGTTCTCCACTAAGCTTGAAGACGCGGGCGTTCGCTGGCTAGAACCTGCCTGGAAGAGCATCATCTCCAACAAGGCGCTATTACCGCTGTTGTGGGAAATGTTCCCGAATCATCCGAACCTGTTGCCTGCTTATTTCGCCGAAGACGACTATCCGCAGATGGATAAATTCGTCGTTAAGCCAATCTTCTCGCGTGAAGGCGCTAACGTCTCCATCATCGAGAACGGGAAAACGATCGAAGCCGTGGAAGGGCCGTATGGCGAAGAAGGTATGATCGTCCAGCAGTTCCATCAGCTACCGAAATTTGGCGACAGCTATATGCTGATTGGCAGTTGGCTGATCAACGATCAACCCGCAGGCATCGGCATTCGTGAAGACAGAGCGTTGATCACTCAGGATCTCTCGCGCTTCTATCCGCATATTTTTGTCGAATAATCGTTGTGCCGGATGGCGACTCCGCTTTGCCCGGCCTACGGCATGAACCGTGGGCCCGATAAGCGCAGCGCCATCGGGCATTAATTACCCAACCTGCACCGACAGCATACTCAAACTGCCCATCTCAATACCGTCAACCGGGATCGTCACCGGTTCCATACCGTCCCATGCGCCCAAAACGTACAGCAGCGGCAGATAGTGATCCGGCGTCGGGTTCGATAACGATCCACCTTCATGATCGAGGTAGTTGACCAGCGGGTGCTGTTCAACCGGTCCCTGCCATGTCAGGTTGGCCTTCACATAATCGTTGAATGAGGTCGCCCACGGGTATGGCGTGTTCTCACCGTGCCAACGCGCAGTACGCAGGTTGTGTACCACATTACCGCTGGCCACCAGCATAATGCCTTCATCACGCAACGCCGCCAGTTTGCGACCCATCTCAAAATGCCAGGCCGCGGGTTTGGTACTGTCGACACTCAGCTGCACCATCGGAATGTCCGCATTCGGATACATCTTGATCAGCACGCCCCATGAGCCGTGGTCAAAGCCCCACGCTTCCTGGTCTAAGGTCACTGGCACCGGAGCAAGCATGTCAACCAGATGCTGAGCCAGTTCCGGTGAACCCGGGGCCGGGTAATGCGTGTCATACAGCGCCTGTGGAAAACCGCCAAAATCGTGGATTGTTTTTGGCGCTTCCATCGCCGTTACACCTGTTCCACGAGTGAACCAATGCGCCGACACCACCACAATGGCTTTCGGACGCGGCAACGTTTCCCCCAGTTGCTGCCAGGCACGGGTATAAACGTTATCTTCCAGAACATTCATCGGGCTACCGTGGCCCAAAAACAATGCTGGCATACGAGCTGAAGACATGATGATATCCTTACTGAGGGAGTCATTTTGATACCATTACAATACGCTTTTTCGGTTGATGAAGAACTCAGATAACCATGATGAAGATCATCAGTTATTTTGACGATCTGGCCCGAACAGCAGATTGATAAGGAGTTAGATTTGTCGATGTCAGTACCTTTACTTCTGACTTTACTGGCAGGCGCCGCCACGTTTATTGGCGCATTTCTCGGCGTGCTGGGGCAAAAACCCTCTAACCGCGTTCTTGCCTTTTCTTTAGGTTTCGCTGCCGGAATTATGTTACTGATATCCCTAATGGAGATGCTGCCCGCTGCGCTGGCCGCTGACGGCATGTCGCCGGTGTTGGGCTACGGGATGTTTATTGTGGGCTTGCTGGGCTACTTTGGCCTCGATCGTATACTGCCGCATGCTCACCCCCAGGATCTGGTGCAAAAAACCACGCAGCCTTTACCCGGTTCCATCCGGCGTACCGCGATTTTATTGACACTCGGCATTAGCCTGCACAACTTCCCGGAAGGAATTGCGACATTTGTTACCGCCAGCAGCAACCTCGAACTGGGCTTTGGTATTGCCCTTGCCGTCGCATTACACAATATTCCTGAAGGATTAGCCGTGGCGGGTCCGGTTTATGCGGCTACGGGATCTAAACGCACCGCGATATTCTGGGCCGGGATTTCGGGCATGGCAGAAATATTGGGCGGCGTACTGGCGTGGTTAATTCTCGGTAGTCTGATTTCGCCGGTAGTGATGGCGGCGATAATGGCGGCCGTCGCAGGTATTATGGTCGCGCTGTCCGTCGATGAATTGATGCCATTGGCAAAAGAGATCGATCCCAATAATAATCCCAGCTATGGGGTATTGTGCGGAATGTCGGTGATGGGGTTAAGTCTCGTCATTCTCCAGTCCATGGGAATCGGATAATCCAGAGGGCGGATGCCACCCTGCAAGTTTAACAGCATCCGCTCATCCATAGCAGAACGCGAAGGACTATTCCTGTCCCTTAACCGTGCCGTTATCTTCGCCAGATCGACGAAAGAGTTTGTTACGCGCCTCAAGCAGCGCATCTCTGTCCTGGCGGAACGCACGACAATAACGCTTCATATGACAATAATAACCCACCGCAACGAGTGCAATTAATACAATCCAATACCAGGCAATAAACATTCTTTTACCCTTAATATTTAACATCATTAAACATTTAACGTTAAAATTTTACACTACCTTATTCCAACCTACCCCTATAGTGGCATATTCCAGAAACAAATATATGATTTCGATCATATAAATAAGCGACTAAGCTAATAGCCCAGATCGTTATAAACAATTAAACTATGTCGACAAGATCACACAACACAATAATAAACATTGTTCTTAAAATATCTCGCCAATACTATTCAAATAATAAAAATTAGATTCTGCAGAACAATAAGCCTCATCAATATTAATTGATTCATCATTAAAGCAGCATCAGCAATACTATCCTTTGCTTAATTAACATCGTAAAAACATAATATATTCAGCACCATTATATTTACAGGTAATATAAGGAGATATATCCATGTTTACGCAATACAGAAAAACACTTCTCGCTGGAACGCTTGCACTGGCATTTGGATTAACTGTGGGGAATTCGTTTGCCGCAGGTTTTCAACCCGCCCAACCCGCAGGTAAACTGGGTGCAATAGTTGTTGATCCTTATGGAAATGCCCCACTTACCGCACTGATTGAATTAGATAGTCACGTTATTTCGGATGTTAAAGTCACCGTTCATGGTAAAGGTGAAAAAGGGGTTCCGGTTACTTATACCGTTGGCAAAGAATCACTCGCCACTTACGATGGCATTCCTGTTTTTGGCCTTTATCAAAAGTACGCTAATAAAGTTACCATCGAATATAAAGAAAATGGCAAGGCGATGAAGGAAGATTACGTGGTGCAAACATCTGCCATCGTTAATCACTACATGGATAACCGTTCTCTTTCTGATTTACAGCAAACTAAAGTTATTAAGGTTGCTCCCGGCTTTGAAGACCGTCTGTATCTGGTGAATACCCATACTTTCACCGCGCAGGGCGCAGAATTCCACTGGCATGGTGAAAAAGACAAAAATGCCGGCATCCTTGATGCGGGCCCCGCAGGTGGCGCATTACCCTTTGATATCGCCCCTTTTACCTTCGTCGTCGATACGGAAGGTGAATATCGTTGGTGGTTGGATCAGGATACCTTCTATGACGGCCATGACATGGATATCAATAAGCGCGGTTACCTGATGGGCATTCGGGAAACACCGCGCGGAACCTTCACCGCCGTGCAGGGTCAGCACTGGTATGAATTCGATATGATGGGACAGATTCTGGCCGACCATAAGCTGCCGCGTGGATTCCTTGACGCATCGCATGAATCGATCGAAACGGTCAATGACACCGTACTGCTTCGCGTAGGTAAACGCGATTATCGCAAGGAAGATGGCATTCACGTGCAAACTATCCGCGACCAGATTATTGAAGTCGACAGATCCGGTCGCGTTGTTGACGTATGGGATCTGACAAAAATTCTCGACCCGATGCGTGATGCCCTGCTGGGTGCACTGGACGCAGGCGCGGTATGCGTCAACGTCGACCTCGCGCACGCAGGCCAACAGGCGAAACTGGAGCCAGATACTCCCTATGGTGATGCCCTCGGCGTTGGTGCGGGTCGTAACTGGGCTCACGTCAACTCCATTGCCTATGACGCTAAAGATGACTCTATCATTATCTCTTCCCGCCATCAGGGGGTCGTAAAAATTGGTCGGGATAAACAGGTGAAGTGGATCCTGGCGCCATCTAAAGGCTGGAATAAAGCGCTGGCAAGCAAGCTGTTAAAACCGGTAGATGCTAAAGGCAACGTGCTAAAATGTGATGAAAATGGCAAGTGTGAAAATACTGATTTCGATTTTACCTACACCCAGCACACCGCATGGCTCTCCAGCAAAGGGACATTAACCATTTTTGATAACGGCGATGGTCGTGGACTCGAACAACCCGCTTTGCCGACGATGAAATACTCCCGTTTTGTCGAATATAAAATTGATGAGAAAAAAGGAACCGTCCAACAAATTTGGGAATACGGAAAAGAGCGCGGCTATGATTTTTATAGTCCTATCACTTCAGTTATCGAATATCAAAAAGATCGCGATACCATGTTTGGCTTTGGTGGATCGATTAATTTATTTGACGTTGGACAACCGACCATTGGCAAAATCAATGAAATTGACTACAAGACAAAAGAAGTCAAAGTTGAAATTGATGTCCTTTCCGATAAACCGAACCAAACACACTACCGTGCATTACTGGTCCACCCACAACAAATGTTTAAATAATCACGTTAGATTAAGGATTAATTATGTCGTCTAAATGGATCACTTCATTATTTAAAAGCGTGGCATTAACCGCCGTACTTGCCTCATCGTTTGCAGCATCGGCTTTTACCGAGGGCACTGACTATATGGTGCTGGAGAAACCGATTCCTAATGCGGATAAGACGTTAATCAAAGTATTCAGCTACGCCTGTCCGTTCTGCTACAAATACGATAAAGCCGTAACGGCTCCCGTGTCAGAAAAAGTAGCCGACGTGGTTACCTTCACACCATTTCATCTGGAAACCAAAGGGGAATACGGCAAACAGGCCAGTGAGGTATTTGCGGTAATGATCGCTAAGGATCAGGCAGCAGGAATTTCATTGTTTGACGCCAAATCTCAGTTCAAAAAAGCCAAGTTCGCCTATTACGCAGCCTACCACGACAAGAAAGAGCGCTGGTCAGACGGTAAAGATCCTGCCTCATTCATTAAGACGGGGCTGGATGCTGCGGGTATGAGTCAGGCGGATTTTGAAACCGCATTGAAGGACCCCGCCGTCCAGCAAACGCTGGAGAAATGGAAAGCGGCATATGATGTCGCCAAAATTCAGGGCGTACCGGCTTATGTCGTCAACGGCAAGTACCTGATCTACACCAAAAACATCAAATCCATTGATTCTATGGCTGAGCTTGTCAGAGAGCTGGCGGCAAAATAAACAGGGACCCGGCTATGGCTTTCATTAAAGGACTGTGGCGAGACTTATGTATTGCACCGGTTGATACCTTGGTGAGATGGCAGGAACGGCGCTTTCTGTGGTTACTGATGGCTTGCGCAATGGGTGGGTTAATTATTCTGGCGCACTCTTTCTTCCAAATCTATCTCTACATGGCTCCCTGCGAACAATGTGTATACATTCGCTTTGCCATGTTCGTGATGGTTTTTGGTGGGCTAATCGCGGCGCTTAACCCCAAAAATGTTGTTCTGAAGCTCATCGGCTGCATCGCGGCATTTTACGGTAGCATCATGGGCATTAAGTTTTCCATCAAACTTAACAGCATTCATTATGCAGTACATAACCCGGACCCAGATTCACTGTTTGGCGTACAGGGATGTTCCACCGATCCGACCTTCCCGTTCAATTTGCCGCTGGCAAACTGGGCGCCAGAATGGTTTAAGCCCACAGGAGACTGCGGCTATGATGCGCCCATCGTTCCCGATGGCGTGGCGCTCAGCAGTATGCAAAAGTGGTTTGTCGATCTGTACCAACAGTCGGAAGGTTGGTATCTCCTGCCGCCGTGGCATTTTATGAATATGGCGCAGGCCTGCCTGCTGGCTTTTGGCGTATGTTTGCTGCTGTTAGTGATAATGAGCGGCGCCTGGGCAATCAAACTGGCCAGAACTAAATAGACAGACTGCAATAACAAAAAACCGAAGCCAGAAAACTGACTTCGGTTTTTTTATCCCTGGCACGACAAGCGTGGTAATGAGCAATTAGCTGGCTTTACGCTCATGCGCCTGACGGTAAGCCACCAGGTCTTCGATAGTGACCACAGCCATATTGTGCTTGCCGGCAAATTCGATGCACTCCGGCGCGCGCGCCATGGTGCCATCGTCATTGGTCAGTTCGCACAGCACACCGGCGGGTTTAAAGCCTGCCAGCGTCATCAGATCGATGGTGGCTTCAGTATGACCGCCGCGAGTCAACACACCGCCTGCCTGAGCGCGCAGCGGGAAAACGTGTCCCGGGCGGTTCAGATCGGAAGGTTTTGCGCCATCCTTAATTGCCGCACGTACCGTAGTGACACGGTCTGCCGCGGAAACGCCGGTGGTCACGCCTTCTGCGGCTTCAATGGTCACGGTAAAACCGGTACCGTAAGCACTGGTGTTATTTTCCACCATCATTGGCAGATCGAGCTGTTTGCGTCGGTCTTCAGTGATGCACAGGCAAACAATACCGCTGCCGTGACGGATGGTCAGCGCCATCTGTTCAACGGTCATGGTCTCTGCCGGGAAAACCATATCGCCTTCGTTTTCACGATCTTCGTCGTCAAGCACCATTACACCGCGTCCTTCACGCAGCGCAGACAGCGCATGTTCAACACGTTCGAAAGGCGTACCAAAAGAGGAAAGTAGCGTCTGATTCATGGTAAAAAAACCTCACTAAAATTATGGTTACCAGAATCAGGGCAGTCTTAGGAGTACCGTCTAAGCGGCAAAAAAATAACGTGAGCGGGTCCATGCCCGACTGGATCGTTACTCTCTCCCATCCGGACTCTAACCGTCGGCCCCGGAATTACACCGGATCTGCTGACCTTTGAGTTTGCACCCAAAGCGCTCGCGGGCTTTCAGCATTAAGCTGATTTACCGCCGGTGGGGAATTTCGCCCCGCCCTGAGAATAAGCGGGTTAACTATAACGCTATTGATTACCTTCATCAACGCCTTTACTCGACTTAGCTTCACACAATTCTGGTTTATGCCTGCGCCCATTCGCACTACAATAAGCAGCAACACGTACCAGTTCAGGGAAACCACAATGATTGACCCGAAAAAAATTGAGCAGATTGCTCGTCAGGTTCACGAGTCGATGCCGAAAGGGATCCGGGAGTTTGGGGAAGACGTCGAGAAGAAAATTCGTCAAACGCTGCAGTCACAACTGACCCGTCTGGACCTGGTAAGCCGTGAAGAGTTTGATGTGCAGACTCAGGTTTTGCTGCGTACCCGTGAAAAGTTGGCGCTGCTTGAACAACGCCTGACTGAGCTGGAAGCGCGTGAAAAAACGGCAGAAGTTAAGCCTGCCCCTGCGATCCCCTCAGTCGATCCGCAAGAGTAAAAACGACAACGGGCCGCAAGGCCCGTTTTTCTGTTAGTGTTCCAGTTCGAGTTTCTTCGCCTCTGTCGCCTGCTGGCAGTACAGCGCATAACGTTTACAAAACCAGCTACGATGTTCCTCATCCATATTGCCCGTGACGGCCTGGATATCAACAGGGTGGCCCTCAGCCTGCATCCTGGCAAAACTGCGGGCCAGGAAATCGAAATTGTTCATTGAATACATGTTGCTGTGCATGAGCATACCCTCCAGTTATTGAATATCTGCTAAGGCCATATGCTTTTTCTGATTTCAGTATTTCCCTATACGCGAAATGGTTTTGTACATAATGTGCGCAAATTTATAGCCCAGGCTCACACTTTCCTATGAAACCTACGCCTCGTGCGGAGAGTGAAAAGATGCTGCAGCAAAACGCGACAATCGCCGCCTTTGAGACAGAGCGTCATCGTAAAGCTGAACCGCTGAAAAACAGTCCACAGCCTGTTGAAAAAACCACTGAAGAATAAGAAACAGAAATGCCGGATGGCAACGCTCACGCGTTTTATCCGGCCCACAATCTCGTAGGTCGAATAAGGTGTTTCCACCGCCATCCGGCAAACTTCCCGGCGATTATTTATCGCTGTCTTTTTGGATCTTTTTGATGATATTAGTCGTTGAGCAGCCGTCTTCGAAGTTCAACACCAGCACTTCACCGCCGTTCGCCCACACCTCTTTGCTGCCCGCAATATCTTCCGGCTTATAATCGCCGCCTTTTACCAGCAGATCCGGCAGGATGCCCGCAATCAGACGCTGCGGTGTATCTTCTTCAAAAGAGACCACCCAGTCGACGGCCTCCAGCGCACCCAGTACGATCATCCGCTGTTCCAGCGGGTTGACCGGACGCGTTTCGCCTTTCAGACGTTTGGTCGAAGCATCGCTGTTTACCGCTACGATCAAGCGATCGCCCAGCTTGCGTGCGTTTGCCAGATAGGAGACGTGCCCCGCATGCAAAATGTCGAACACCCCGTTGGTCATTACCACTTTCTCACCGCGCTTGCGGGCGCTGGCAACGGCCTGTTTCAGCTCAGATTCGCTCATCACGCCAAAACCAGTATCTGCCCGACCGCGCACGGCGTTTTCCAGTTCAATGGGAGAAACGGTTGAAGTCCCCAGTTTACCTACGACAACACCGGCTGCGGCGTTAGCAAAGTAGCACGCTTCTTCCAGAGAGTTACCCGCCGCCAGCGTCGCCGCCAGCACGCCAATAACCGTATCGCCCGCGCCGGTCACGTCATACACTTCCTGCGCCTGAGTCGGCATATGCAGCGGTGCTTTGCCCGGTTGCAGCAGCGTCATCCCCTGCTCGGAACGCGTGATCAGCAAAGAGGAAAGGTCGAAATCAGCAATCAATTTCATGCCGCGTTCCACCAGCTCATCTTCGCTTTTGCACTTACCAACAACCGCTTCAAACTCAGACAGATTCGGCGTCAGCAGCGTAGCGCCACGGTAGCGTTCAAAATCGGTTCCTTTCGGATCGATAAGCACCGGAACTCCGGCCTTACGCGCCAGCGCAATCATCTGCTGCACGCTTGCCAGCGCGCCTTTGGCGTAATCAGAGAGCACCAGCGCGCCGATAGAACCCAGCGCCTGATTAATACGCTCGTGCAACGGCTGCGGATCCACACCTTCAAAACCTTCTTCGAAATCCAGGCGAATCAGCTGCTGGTTACGGGAAAGTACGCGCAGTTTGGTAATCGTCGGATGAGTTGGTACGGAGACGAAATCACATTTTACGTTCACATCCGCCAGCGTTTTGCTCAGCGCACGCGCCGCGTCGTCAATACCGGTCAGGCCCACCAGACGCGAATTCGCTCCCAGGGAGGCAATGTTCATCGCCACGTTTGCTGCGCCACCGGGACGTTCTTCGATGGTATCCACTTTCACCACCGGAACCGGCGCTTCAGGCGAAATACGGCTGGTAGGACCGTACCAGTAGCGATCCAGCATCACATCACCGACAACCATGACTCCTGCACGTTCAAACTCTGGCAGCGTTACTTTCATTCCTGTCTCCTGAGAGATTCTCTGAGGGTCTTAAAATTTGCGCGCGATAATAGCACACTTCACTCGGCAACCAGCCACTTCTGCCAGCTGTCGCGCACCAGCGTACGTTCAGCCTCAAAGCACTCTGGCGCCACATGGCCCGGAAGCTCCTGCAAGGCAAGATGGTGAAGTTCATCACGCAGCGTCGTATAAGCATGGGTAAGCGCCAGCGCCTCCTGCTCTTCCATAATGTCATTTTGCGCCAGTAATTCCAGAATGCGCACGTTATCCGACCAACGCGTCAGCTTCGGTTTTTCATGGGCATAGCGCAGCACCAGGTATTGCGTAATGAACTCAATATCGGTAATGCCGCCTTCGTCCGCTTTGATATCAAAACGATCGCGATGCTTATTGCCTAAATGAGCACGCATTTTCTCACGCATTTCGCGCACCTCGGTTTGCAAGGTTTTTCCGTCGCGGACGAGGGTCATGATATCGCGACGCACCGCGTCAAACTGAGAGGTCAACTGAAGGTCACCGTATACTACGCGCGCGCGCACCAGCGCCTGATGTTCCCATGTCCAGGCTTCGTTGCGCTGGTAATCGGCGAAAGCATCCGCTGATGTTACCAGCATCCCCGCCGCACCGGACGGACGCAGCCGCGCATCCACTTCATACAAAATACCGGAGGAGGTACGGGTACTGAAAAGGTGCATAATGCGCTGCGCAAGACGCAGATAGAACTGTCGCCCGTCAATCTCACGTTCGCCATCCGTCATTACATCCATCGGACAATCGTGCAGGAAGATCAGATCGAGATCCGAGCTGTAACCCAACTCCCAGCCGCCCAGCTTGCCATAGCCGACCACGGCAAAACCGCGTCCCTCGCGATCGCCAAGATGGGTGGGTTGCCCGTAGCGAGCAACCATCTGCGTCCACGCCTGCTGGACTACCGCATCAATCATAGCTTCCGCCAGCCAGGTTAAGTGGTCGCTCACCTTCATCACCGGCAGCGTTCCGGCGATATCAGCCGCGGCAATACGCAACAGCTGCGTTTGCTTAAACTGGCGCAGCGCTTCCAGTTGTTGCTCTTCATCGTCTTCGGGCACGCGCAGTAAATACTGGCGCAGCTCATCACGGTAGGCATCTGTCGCCGTGGGTTGATACAGCGTGTTCGGATCCAGCAGCTCGTCGAGCAACAGCGGATAGCGCGCCAGTTGGCTGGCGACCATCGGCGAGGCGGCACAGAGTGAAATCAGGTGCTTAAGCGCACCGGGAAATTCGCTCAGCAGTTCCAGATAAGTCGTACGGGTGACAATGCCCACCAGCAGCGGCGTAATGCGCGATAGCGGAACTGAGGCGTCGTCACGCGAACAGACATCGCTCAGCAGATGCGGCATTAGATGATCCAGCACCTGGCGTCCGCGTGGGCCAATGGTGCGTTTATCCAGCTCTTTGCGGAAATCCGCGATCAGCGACAGGACGCGTCGCCGATCGTCATCCGCCAGATGCGTCAGCACTGGCGTGGTGTCATCTTCCTGTAAGGCGTCCTGCCACAGTTCGCGCCACTGTTCTGACAGCGACTCCTCCTGTGTTTCGGCTTCGTCATCACCAATTAGTTCGTTAAATACCCGTCGCACATTGTGCATATGGCTCGCCAACTCATCGGTCAACTGCTGCCAGTCATCAACGTTCATTCCCCACGCCAGCCGCGCACGATTCAGTTCATCACCCGGCAGCGTCTGGGTCTGTTCATCATTGATGCTTTGCAGCAGGTTTTCCAGACGGCGTAAATAGAGATAGGCGGCGCGCAGTTGCTCCGCATCGGTGTCTGGCAACAGGTTTAACGCATTGATGGCGCTCAGCGTCGGTAACAGTGAGCGGGATTGCAGCGACGGCTCGCGTCCGCCGCGAATAAGCTGGAAGACCTGCACGATAAATTCGATTTCACGAATACCGCCCGCCCCCAGCTTAATGTTGTCCTTCAGTCCGCGACGGCGCACTTCACGGGCAATCATCCCTTTCATGTTACGCAGAGACTGGATCACGCTGAAATCGATATAACGACGGAAAACAAACGGTCGCAGCATGGCACGGAGTTCATTGACGTAAGTGCCATCGGCATCGCCCATAATGCGGGCTTTGACCATTGCATAACGTTCCCAGTCGCGGCCTTGTTCCTGGTAATAATCCTCCAGCGCGGAGAAGCTCAGCACCAGTGGACCACTGTCGCCAAATGGGCGTAGACGCATGTCCACCCGATAAACAAAGCCATCCATTGTGGGCTGATCCAGGACCTTGATGAGCCGCTGGCCCATACGGGTAAAGAACTGCGCGTTATCCAGCTCGCGTCGCCCGCCCTGCGTACTGCCGTGCTCCGGCCAGGCAAAAATCAGGTCGATATCGGAGGAAAAATTCAGCTCGCCACCGCCCAGTTTCCCCATGCCTAAAATCAGCAGCGGTTGCGCAACACCTTCTGGATTACAAGGCGTTCCCCATTCTCGACAGCAGGCGGCGTATAACCAGTCACGCGCGGCAACGATCAGCGTTTCAGCCAGATGGCTTAGCTGCTGCAAGATACTCTCTTCCGTCACCAGCGACAGCGTCTGCGCCCACGCGATACGCACCATAATGCGACGGCGAAACAGGCGTAGCTCACGCATCAGCGTGTTTTCATCGCTGACGTCGGTCAACGCCTGCTGTAACCAGGCGGCATAGTGTCGCCATTCGTCCGCCTGAGGCGCTGCGCTTTCCAGCTCGACCAGCCATTCAGGATGGGCAATAAGGCTGTCGCGAACAAAATCACTGAATGTAAGCACTGACTTCGCCTGCACGCTAAGCGAGGACTCAGATATTGTTGTTGGCAGCCGCTCAACAACGGTCGGCCAGTACTGCTGTAACGGTGAAGAGAGCTGCTTCATTTATGAGTTATCCTTTGAATAGCGCCAGATGGCGGCCTCAGTCCTGATTATCGTTTTCCGCTGTGCAGCCAGAACGGTTCCAGCGCGATTGCCTCATTACGGAAGTGTTCGATTTCTATATATTGGTTGGCCGCAATGGCGTGTCGCAGGCCCTGCCAGTTGGCGATCCATTCCGAGGCGACATTTTCGTCATAATATCCCGCCAGCATCAGCATGCTATCAATGTTGCGCGTCAGGCGTGGAAGCTGATCGGCATAGCGATCGCCCAGCGGCTGAGCAAAAGCGGTTTTCAGTTCGGCGGCATGGCGCGAGAGATGAATATCTGAGAAACGCTTAAAGGAGTCGGCAATTTTACCCTGCGCCTTCGCATCAAGGAACGGCTGCCATCCTTTGGTTACCAGCCATTCGGTCAGCGCCAGTTTTGCCATCGCCGTTTGTGTGCTGTAAACCGCCGAAACGGCAGAAACGTCCGACGCCATGATTGCTTCCGACTGGGTCAGCAAATCACGTAAGTGAGCGCTCGCTTTTCGTGGCACATTACCGCCAAACAGCATCAGAATGTGGCGCACCAGGTCCATTGCCGCCAGTACCTCGGATTTCGCCCCCTTGACGCCGCGTACCCACAGCTCTTCATGGTACTGCCACTGGGATAATGCCAGCTCCAGCGCCGCTTCCAGACCTTGCTCGATGCTCGCCTTCGCCGGAACCCGCAAAATGCGCGTCGGTTTGAGTTCACGCGGCGCATTCCCCTGAGCCAAATGATAGCCACGCGCCGCTTTGCTCAGGCTGCCCTGACGTAAACCGGTTTGCGAAACCAGCTGATTTGCCAGCTTCAATACCGCACGGGTATCGCCGCTTAGCAGTTCCAGTTCAAGCTCACAGACAGGCTCCGCAAACTCGCCCGCTTTCACTTCCCCAAGGTCGAGGGCTATCTCAATCCGGCTACCGTCAACATCAAGGCACCATTTTTCACGGTAAAAATCGGTGCTAAACAGCGGCTGCACCTGAGAAGCGAGTTCCGTGGGTAGCTTGCCATCAGGCCAGACTTCAGCGGGAAACAGGGCGAGCTCCAGCTCAGGCGTGCTCAGCGCAACGTTATATTCTGGTCGCTGATGCAGACCGCCCGTTACCCGTCCGGCAATTTTCATGGTCATTTCATAATGACCGTTTTCCCCGCGAATACGCAGGCCCATATCGTGACCACGCAACCAGGCATCCGGCGTTTCGTAGTAGATATTCAGCAACTGGCTGGGCGCGTGATGCTCTCCTCCCAGCGTATTCAGACGCTCACGTAGCGCATCTACAGCATCACTATTGACGATAAATTTTAATTCGATTTCCTGGGCCATGGTCTTGTACTTATGGGTTATGTCACAGTTGAGAAAACTGACTGCGAACTAAGTTCGTTCTTAATGGTCAAGTAGATAGTATTTTGCGCCAAATTGCCATGCAACGAGCAATTTGACGGGCGTAAAAGTTTCGGGTGGTGGCAAAAAGGACACAGATGATTCCGATTGATGTCGAATGCTTTGCGTAGAGACACTGATGCCACTACTATCGTTCCACTTTCTATGACAATAACGACAGCCTGATGCCAAAATTACGCCTGATTGGATTAACTTTACTCGCACTTAGCGCCACTGCAGTCTCACATGCCGAAGAAAAGCGCTATGTCTCTGACGAACTGAACACCTGGGTCCGCAGCGGTCCGGGAGATAATTATCGCCTCGTGGGTACGGTTAACGCCGGCGAGGAAGTCACGCTATTACAGACCGATGCCAACACCAACTACGCCCAGGTGAAAGACAGCACCGGACGTACCGCCTGGATCCCACTGAAAGAGCTGAACAGTACGCCAAGCCTGCGTACCCGCGTTCCCGATCTGGAAAACCAGGTTAAGACGCTGACAGATAAGCTCAATAATATCGATACCACGTGGAATCAGCGCACCGCCGATATGCAGCAAAAAGTGGCGCAAAGCGACAGCGTGATCGACGGGCTGAAACAAGAAAATCAGAAGCTGAAAAACGAACTCATCGTGGCGCAAAAGAAGGTGAGCGCAGCCAACCTGCAGCTTGATGACAAACAGCGCACCATCATCATGCAGTGGTTTATGTACGGCGGCGGCGTGCTGGGTCTTGGTCTGCTGCTCGGCCTGGTTCTGCCGCACATGATCCCAAGCCGTAAACGCAAAGATCGCTGGATGAACTGAATCGCCTTCTCCGCCACACTGACATATGATTAAGGGATGATTTTTTTCAAAAGGAAAGTGGCGTGAAGATTTATCTGGTCGGTGGTGCTGTTCGGGATGCGTTAATAGGGCTACCGGTTAAAGATAAAGATTGGGTCGTTGTCGGTGCCACGCCACAAGAAATGCTCGATGCGGGCTACCAGCAGGTAGGCCGCGATTTTCCCGTGTTTCTGCATCCGCAAACCCGGGAAGAGTATGCGCTGGCGCGAACCGAGCGTAAATCAGGCTCGGGGTATACCGGATTCACCTGTTACGCCGCGCCGGATGTAACGCTGGAGGACGATCTTCAACGTCGCGACCTGACCATCAACGCAATGGCCCGCGATGACGACGGGAAGATTATCGACCCGTATAACGGAGGCAGCGATCTGCAAAACCGTCTGCTGCGCCATGTTTCTCCCGCCTTTAGCGAAGATCCGCTGCGCGTACTGCGCGTGGCGCGCTTTGCTGCCCGCTATGCGCACCTCGGTTTTCGTATCGCTGACGAAACCATGACATTGATGCGCGACATGACCGCTGCCGGTGAACTGGAACATCTGACGTCAGAGCGGGTGTGGAAAGAAACGGAAAACGCCTTAACTACCCGTAATCCCCAGGTGTTCTTTAAGGTTCTGCGCGACTGCGGTGCGCTGCGCGTTCTGTTTCCTGAAGTTGATGCCCTGTTCGGCGTTCCAGCGCCCGCGAAGTGGCACCCGGAAATCGATACCGGTATTCACACCCTGATGACGCTGTCGATGGCCGCTATGTTAAGCCCCGAGGTCGACGTGCGCTTTGCCACGTTGTGCCACGATCTTGGCAAAGCATTAACGCCTAAAGCGCTGTGGCCACGCCATCACGGTCATGGTCCGGCGGGCGTCAAGTTGGTCGAGCAACTGTGTCAACGCCTGCGCGTACCAAATGACATCCGTGATTTAGCCAAACTGGTGGCTGAGTTCCACGATCTCATTCATACCTTCCCAATCCTGCAGCCAAAAACCATCGTTAAGCTGTTTGATTCCATCGATGCATGGCGTAAACCACAGCGCGTGGAGCAAATCGCTCTGACCAGCGAGGCAGACGTGCGTGGGCGTACCGGCTTTGAAGCGGCGGATTATCCGCAAGGCAGGCTGTTGCGTGAAGCCTGGCAGGTTGCGCAGGCGGTGCCAACGAAAGACGTCGTTGAGGCAGGATTCAAAGGTCAGGCGATTCGCGAGGAATTGACCCGGCGTCGTATTGCGGCGGTGGCCACCTGGAAGCAAGAAAAGGCGATCGGTTAAAAAAACTTGCCCCTGTAAAGGGGCAAGTTGAGCTCTTATCAGACGGAATTATTCTTTGATAAATTGAATAGAAGAAACTTTATCATTAAAGCCATCACGTATTGCGGCACTGCCGGCCGTGATATCGATATAATTGCCTTTATAATTCCCATTTTCATATAGCCGGGCTTTGTAACCCTGAGCGACCTGAATTGAAGATAGCGCATCATTGAGGCTGTAAGTTGACAGATCCTTAATGTCACCATCCATAACAAGAGAACGCCCTTCCAGTCCGTAGTCCTCGTAAGCAATTGCCTTGATAATTTTTACGGATGATATCGCATTATTACCACTACTCAGCGCGGAGTTACTTTCCAGAAGCGCTATTTTTGTCCCCGAATAATTACAGTTTGTAAAAGCATTCACACCCAAACTACCCTCAGCAATTTTTACTGAAGAGATAGTGTCATTCATTTTTTTGCCTGTTGCGGATTTAACATCGGCTAAACATGAAATATCATCATTAGTCTGAATATCATCACCCAGATAATTTATATCAGTGTAGAGCGTTGCACCTTTCTCTTTTGCAACTGAGGTAGTCAGAATATCATCAACAATATTCCCTAACTCATAATCTGCCGTATCGCCACTGATATCCCAGATAATCGCACCACCAAATCCTTGCTGGTTGATGTAATCTACTTTTTCACGAATAGATTGCGGATCATCATAGGTTAAAAACTCCTGACTGCCTACGCTATATAAATAAGGAACATGTGACTGCGGATCCCAATACCGTTTGTATTCGCCACTGGCTAGTTTTTCTTTCAGAACATACCACGGGTTGGTGCCAGTATATTGCCCCTCATCATCCCATGCGCCTTTTACAGACGCCTCACCCGGCGCGAATAGCCCCGGCAGTCCCGCTTCAATTTGTGTAGCAGGAACAGATCCCCATCCTCTTCCGTAATATGGAACGCCCATCATTAATTTTTCTTTAGGAATCTGCCAAACATCCGCATATTCACTCATCGCAGAGGAGACATTCAACTTCTGATCGTCATCTTTTTGATTGGCGAAAAGCGGAGCATTGTGGCCCGTTTTTGCATCAAAAGCGCCGTGAATGTCGTATGCCATTACGTTGATACTGTCGAGGTAATCTGCGGTGACAGCCGGGTTAATATAAGCCACATTGTTATGGTTGGTTGTGACAGCGGCAGAAAGTTGATAGTACTTATCGTCTTTGCGCCCCTGCTCATCAAGCTTGGCGCGTAATGATTTGATAAGTTTAGTAAACTGCGCTTTTTCACTGTCGTTGTCCGGATACTCCCAGTCAATATCCAGACCATCAAAATTCCATGCATGGACATAATCGACCATGCTGTTCGCCAACTTCTCAACGCCTTCATCTGTGCGAGTTGCCGCTTCAAACACGCCTTCCTGTGAGTTATCCCAACCACCAACAGAAAGCATAAACGTGACATTATTTTTTTCTGTAAGCTTGTCAAGCTCACGCATTAAATTAGGCGCCTGCGTAGTATCATGCATCGTCACTACACCGTTTTTAACTACGGCAAAACCATAGTTAAGATGGCTCAGGCCCTTATAGTTCACCTTATCGGGGGTAAAGTAATTATGCCCCTCGTAAACTCCCCATTCAGGAAAATAGCCAATCACTTTGCGCTGTGATTTAACCCTTTTCTTCTCACTATTTTGCAGATCTTCCGCTTTCTGCCCTGTATAAGGGGTAAACTGAAATTCTGAGTAAATGTTAAAATTGACTTTATCGCCCTTTTTCCATACAGAATCCGTGGAAGGACTAACCCCTTGATCAACCCACCATTGCGCCGTCCAGTAATAGCCCAGGAAGCGAACTTTCTCTCCACCTCTATAGGTAGAGTTTGGATCATAAGGCTGAGATATAATAGCAAGCTCATCTTTGGCGGCAATAATTCCATAGGTTGAACCCGGAAAGTTATTCTGACTTTCGTCAGTATAGGCTTCCCAGGTATTTCCCAAATCTTTCGAAATCATCATCCAGGCATCAAGGCCAGAAAAACTATTGGTATCATCGTTATGCGTAACAGAAGCCGCAGATGCCAGGAAAGGAACCCCTATGGCGGCAAAAATAACTGACTGTGCAATCTTGTTTAATTTCATAACTTACTCCATTCAAACGCCATCCATTTAAGAAACAAATATATGTAAATTTAACTTTGCTGCAGTCACATTATTTAACAAAGAAAATAAAGCATACAACTTTTTATGCAGTGTTTAATTAAAAATAAGATTAAAGTGATGAATTAATTTCCCATATAAATCATCTGTACCATAGAATGCTGGCACAACAATTATATACAGTATATTAATTAAAGCGGATTATTCATTTTAAAAATGAAAACATCCTGTAAACAAACAGGATGTTTTCATCAAATTATTCAGAAAAAGACCACATAGACGGCGGCCGCAACAATAAAGCGGTAAATCGCAAACGGAATAAACGAGATGCGTTTAATCAGTTGCAGGAAGGTTTTGATCGCCACCAGCGCCACGATAAACGCTGTCACGAAACCGACTGCAAACATCGGAATATCTGACGCGCTGAGGAAAGACCAGCTCTTGTAGAGATCCAGGACGGTCGCGCCCATCATCATCGGCACCGCCAGTAGGAAAGAAAACTCAGATGCCGCGTAACGACTCACCCCCATCAGCATACCGCCAGAAATCGTCGCCCCGGAGCGAGAAAAACCCGGCCACAACGCCAGACACTGGAAACAACCGATCATAAACGCCTGGCGATAGGTCATATCATCCAGCCCCGGCGCGCGCGGCTCTTTCGGCTTCAGGCATTCTGCGGCTATCAGCAGCAGGCCCCCTACCACCAGCGCATACATCACGTTGATCGGGTTAAACAGCGATTTGATGGTATCGTGGAAAACCAGTCCCAGGACAACGGCCGGAATCATCCCGAGCAGGATATGACCCAGCGTCAACCGACCTTTGCCAGTACCTTCGTGTGGGGCTTTGCCAAAGTGAATGCCAATCAGGCCAAACAGACGTCGCCAGAACATCACCACGACGGCCAGAATAGAGCCCAGTTGGATCACCACTTCAAATGTTTTTGCGGTATCACCCTCAAAACCCAACAGGTGGCCAACAATAATCATATGGCCGGTACTGGAAACGGGTAAAAACTCCGTCAAACCTTCGACCACACCCAAAATTGCCGCCACCAGCAGCGAGTGCATATCACTCATCAATAAACCCCTACATAAAGAAACCACGGCAAAAAAGAGCCGACGAAAGGACCCTTTTATACCTGTTTGTTTTAGAAATTATTAAATTAATTATTTTCTTTCAGATTATTGCCACGCTCAATGATAACCCCGACGTTTGCCGCACGCGCCACCGCGCCAGGCTTACTGAGTTTGATACGCACCCATGGGGAATTAAAGCGACTCAGCAGGAGGTCCGCCACTTCTTCCGCTACGCGCTCTACCAGCGCAAAACGTCCGCCTTCCACATGATTAACAACCGTTTGAGCAATATCAGCATAGCTCAGGCAATCAGCGACATCATCGCTTTTAGCCGATTTACGGTTATCCCATGCCATTTCGATATCGAACACCAATTTTTGCTCGATCGTTTGTTCCCAGTCGTAAACACCGATAGTGGTGATTACTGAAAGTTGCTCTATAAATACAATATCCATCACGACCCGCCTGCTTTTTGACTAACCCGGATACCACTTCCGGCGAAATATGCGTATTATCCATAGAAGTAGCGTTTTACACGACATTTTCAAAACGGAACAGCTTATGAGTGCAATCGCGCCTGGAATGATTATCTTCGCGTACCTCTGCGGCTCTATTTCCAGTGCCATTCTGGTATGCCGCCTCGCTGGATTGCCGGACCCGCGTGACAGCGGCTCCGGCAATCCGGGCGCGACAAACGTGCTGCGCATCGGTGGTAAGGGAGCCGCCGTCGCCGTACTGATTTTCGACGTACTGAAAGGCATGTTACCCGTCTGGGGCGCCTATGCGCTAGGCGTCAGCCCCTTCTGGCTGGGATTGATAGCGATCGCTGCCTGTCTGGGACACATCTGGCCGGTATTCTTCGGCTTTAAGGGTGGGAAAGGCGTTGCCACCGCCTTTGGCGCAATTGCGCCAATTGGTTGGGACTTAACGGGCGTAATGGCGGGAACCTGGCTGCTGACCGTCTTGCTCAGCGGCTATTCGTCGTTGGGCGCTATCGTCAGCGCGCTGATCGCTCCCTTTTATGTCTGGTGGTTTAATCCCCAGTTCACTTTCCCGGTTTCCATGTTATCGTGCTTAATTCTGCTACGTCACCATGACAACATTCAGCGTCTGTGGCGCCGTCAGGAGCCGAAGATCTGGACTAAACTGAAGAAAAAACGCGAAAGAGATCCTGAGTGACGGTACTGCCGGATGGCGACGCTAAAGCGTCTTATCCGGCCTGCAACCTACGGGATTTGATACCCTTCCACTGGCTTGCCTAATCTGTGCTGGCACCACGTCGCCAGAAACTCCACACACACGCGAAGCTTCACGCTGCGATACAGCGGCTCCTGATAAACCGCCCAGATATTGGCGCTCTGTGCATAGTCCGGAAGTACACGCACCAGTTCACCGCTTGCCAGAAACGGTTGTACGTCCCATTCGGAACGCAACATGATCCCTTTTCCCTGCAGCGCCCACTGCAACACAATCTCACCGCTGTTCGATGAAAGATGCCCGGCTACCTTGACCGATTTTTTCTCCTGACCGTTATCCAACTCCCACACTCCGTGGGTCATATCGCGTTCTTTGGTGACCAGACAATCGTGCCGACTTAATTCCTGTAGCGTCATCGGCTCGCCATATTTTTGTAAATAGGTCGGGGCCGCACACAATATTCTTTTGTTTTTCGTTAACAAATGCGCAATATAATAATCAGGGATTTCATCATTAATACGAATATCTAAATCGATATTATCCTGCGCCAAATCAATTTGCCGATCGTAAAGCTCAAAATGCACCTGTAACTCAGGATAACTATGCATCAGTTCGGTAATGGCCGGCGCAATATAGCTGCGCCCAAAGCCAAAGCTACAGCCGATACGAATCATCCCCGCCGGGCGCGTTTTGATTTGCGTGACGTCATCAACCAGATGCTGGTAGCCCGCGAGGATCGCCTGCGCATGTTCATAGCAACGTTGACCACTTTCCGTTAACGCCACGCCGCGCGCAGAGCGGTTAAGCAACGTCGTCCCCAGCGTGGATTCGAGAATTTGAATACGTTTTGTCACAAACGCAGGCGTCTGCCCCAGCGTGGCGGCAGCGGCGCTAAAGCTGCCGCTATGAACAATTTCAACCAGCACCTGCAGGTCTTTCGCCAGGGGATACGTGTTCAGCATGGTCGGTATATCCGTAATGTTGTTAACCGCAGTGTAATTCCCTCACGCATATTAAACCCTGCCTTTGCGCAATTTTTATTGCCTTACCTGGACATCATTCACGAACTGTTAATTGGATATTCACAGTGGCAAATAATATAAAACCACACTTTTAGTGATAGTTTGTGGCGGAGAATTTATTTCCAGAAAATAAAAGAACTGGAGTTTACAAGATGAGCAATCAAAATAACCAAAATGCGATAAATACGCTGACAAACATTGTCGCGAACTTTACCGCCATGATTTCTACCCGTATGCCCGACGACGTGGTGGATAAATTAAAACAGTTGCGGGAAGGCGAAGACTCGCCGATGGGTAAAATCATCTACCACACCATGTTTGACAACATGCAGAAGGCGATTGATCTGAACCGTCCGGCCTGCCAGGACACCGGCGAGATTATGTTCTTTGTAAAGGTCGGTTCCCGTTTTCCGCTGTTGGGTGAGCTGCAAAGCATCCTGAAACAAGCCGTTGAAGACGCCACGGTCAAAGCGCCGCTGCGCCATAACGCGGTAGAGATTTTTGACGAAGTGAATACCGGCAAAAATACCGGCACCGGTGTACCGTGGGTTACCTGGGACATCATTCCTGATAATGATGACGCGGAAATCGAAGTCTACATGGCAGGCGGCGGCTGTACCCTGCCAGGACGCTCGAAAGTGTTAATGCCTTCAGAAGGCTACGAAGGCGTAGTGAAATTTGTCTTCGAAAATATCTCCACGTTGGCCGTTAACGCCTGCCCGCCGGTGCTGGTGGGCGTAGGCATTGCCACCTCAGTAGAAACTGCCGCAGTGCTCTCCCGTAAAGCGGTGCTGCGTCCTATCGGCTCACGTCATCCCAACCCAAAAGCGGCCGAACTGGAACTGCGTCTGGAAGAAGGGCTTAACCGCCTGGGCATTGGTCCGCAGGGGTTGACCGGCAATAGCTCCGTGATGGGCGTGCATATCGAATCCGCCGCGCGCCACCCGTCGACTATCGGCGTTGCTGTTTCCACCGGCTGCTGGGCGCACCGTCGCGGCACGCTGTTGGTTCATGCTGATCTCTCCTTCGAAAATCTGTCTCACACCCGGAGCGCGTTATGAAAAAGATCCTCACCACCCCGATTAAAGCCGAAGATCTGGAAGATATTCGCGTTGGCGATGTCATTTACCTGAGCGGTACGCTGGTGACCTGCCGCGACGTGTGCCACCGTCGCCTGATCGAACTGAAGCGCCCAATTCCTTATGATCTGAACGGCAAGGCTATTTTCCACGCAGGCCCAATCGTGCGTAAGAACGGTGATAAATGGGAGATGGTCTCCGTCGGTCCAACCACCAGTATGCGTATGGAAGCTTTTGAGAAAGAGTTTATCGAGCAGACCGGCGTCAAGCTGGTGGTCGGAAAAGGCGGTATGGGACCGTTGACAGAAGAAGGCTGCAAGCAGTTCAAAGCGCTGCATGTGATCTTCCCGGCAGGTTGCGCCGTACTGGCGGCCACTCAGGTTGAAGAGATTGAAGAAGTGCACTGGACGGAGCTGGGCATGCCGGAATCCTTGTGGGTATGTCGGGTCAAAGAGTTCGGCCCGCTGATTGTGTCCATCGACACCCACGGCAACAACCTGATCGCCGAAAACAAAAAGCTGTTCGCTGAACGCCGCGATCCCATCGTGGAAGAGATTTGCGAGCACGTGCACTACATCAAATAACCCTTCCGGAGAGGCACAGAGCCTCTCCCCTTTCGCAGGGATATCACAATGGCACCTTTAGCTGGTTGGTGGCGATACCTGGCTCCGCTGGTGGTCATCGCCATTATTGCTGTTTTACCCGTCCCCACCGGTCTTGAGAGCCACACCTGGCTCTATTTTGCCGTCTTTACCGGTGTGATTGTGGGGCTCATTCTGGAACCTGTACCCGGCGCGGTCGTAGCGATGATTGGTATTTCGATCATCGCCGTACTTTCACCGTGGATCCTGTTCAGCCCGGAACAACTCGCGCAGGACGGTTTTAAATTTACCGCCAAATCGCTGTCGTGGGCCGTTTCTGGCTTTTCTAACTCGGTGATCTGGCTGATTTTCGCGGCCTTTATGTTTGGTACCGGCTATGAGAAAACCGGTCTCGGTCGGCGTATCGCGCTGATGTTAGTGAAAAAGATGGGGCACCGGACGTTATTCCTCGGTTACGCGGTGATGTTCTCCGAGCTTATCCTCGCCCCCGTCACGCCTTCTAACTCCGCGCGCGGGGCCGGGATAATCTACCCGATTATCCGCAACCTGCCGCCGCTGTATAACTCACAGCCCAATGACGCCAGTTCACGTTCTATTGGCTCCTACATCATGTGGATGGGCATTGTCGCCGACTGCGTCACCAGCGCGATTTTCTTAACGGCGATGGCGCCGAACCTGCTGCTGATCGGCCTGATGAAAGGCGCATCTCATACGGCGCTCAGTTGGGGCGACTGGTTCTTGGGTATGCTGCCGCTGAGCATTTTACTGGTGCTGATCGTGCCCTGGCTGGCATATGTGTTGTACCCGCCGGTGCTGAAATCCGGCGATCAGGTGCCGCGCTGGGCGGATACAGAATTAAAAGCGATGGGACCGCTCTGCGCACGTGAGAAAAAGATGCTCGGGCTGATGGTCGGCGCGCTGGTGTTGTGGATCTTCGGTGGCGATTATATTGACGCCGCAATGGTCGGTTACAGCGTGGTGGCATTGATGCTGGTACTGCGCATCATCAGTTGGGATGACATCGTTAGTAATAAAGCCGCATGGAACGTCTTTTTCTGGCTGGCCTCGTTAATAACCCTGGCGACCGGGCTGAATAACACCGGTTTTATTACCTGGTTCGGCAAGCTGCTGGCAAACGGGCTGAGCGGCTATTCACCGATCATGGTGATGGTGGCGCTCATCGTGGTCTTTTATTTACTGCGCTACTTCTTTGCCAGCGCCACGGCGTATACCTCCGCCCTTGCGCCGATGATGATCGCCGCCGCGCTGGCGATGCCGGAAATCCCGTTGCCGGTCTTCTGTCTGATGGTCGGCGCCGCTACTGGCCTGGGCAGTATTCTGACTCCCTACGCCACCGGCCCAAGCCCTATCTACTACGGCAGCGGCTATTTGCCAACGGTTGACTACTGGCTGCTGGGCGCTATTTTTGGCCTGATTTTCCTCGTGCTGCTGGTGATCACCGGTCTGGTCTGGATGCCTCTCGTTTTACTGTAAAATCCCATTGGGGCGACGTCTTGTCGCCCCTTTATCCATAAGCTTCTCATATGATCGATTTCCCGATGCGCTGAGGCATACTTTTTTGTACGCAAACACCCTCATGCTGATAAGGGAAACGCTCTGGACACGCTGGCGCACGAGACACTCACACGAGGCTGGCAGGCCGAACTGGATCTGCACTTTACCCGCACCGGGCACAAAACGGTGCTCGCCTCGGCGCGTCACTATGGACCTTTGACGGTTCAACGTCCGTTTTATCCCGAAGAAGAGGTATGTCACCTCTATTTGCTTCATCCACCTGGCGGGATCGTCGGCGGGGATGAGCTACATATTTCCGTATCACTCGATGAAAACAGCCATGCGTTAATCACTCAGCCCGGCGCGGGAAAATTTTATCGCAGCCGTGGGCCGCAGGCGTTGCTACGCCAGCATTTCACGCTCGCCCCGCACGCCACGCTGGAGTGGCTGCCGCAGGATACGATCTTCTTTCCCGGCGCTAATGCCACCGTCCAGTCCGTATTTCATCTGACGTCCGCAAGCCATTTGCTGGCCTGGGATCTGCTGTGTCTCGGACGCCCTGTCATGCAGGAAACGTTCAGCCACGGCACGCTACAAAACCGTCTGGAAGTGTGGCGGGATGGGCAACCGCTACTGATAGAGCGTTTGCAGGTGCAGGCAGGGAATCTGAGCGGCGTCGCACATCATCCCTGGATTGGTACGTTGCTGTGTTACCCGGCCAACGAACACATGCTGGAGGGAACGCGCGAGCGGCTTACGCCATTGGGGGATTATGCCGGGGCAACGCTTAACGACTCGCTGCTGACAATCCGCTTTCTGGCGAACGACAACCTGATTGTTCAGCGCGTTATGCGTGACATCTGGCAATTTCTGCGCCCGCTGCTGACACACAAAGCGCCCATGCTACCGCGAATCTGGCAAACCTAAGAGGCCCATTATGGAACTGACCCCCAGAGAAAAAGACAAGCTGTTGCTGTTTACCGCCGCGCTGGTGGCAGAACGTCGCCTGGCCCGCGGGCTGAAGCTGAATTACCCGGAATCAGTGGCGCTGATTAGCGCTTTCATTATGGAAGGGGCGCGCGACGGGCAAACCGTGGCCGCGCTGATGGAAGACGGGCGTCACGTGCTGCGCCGCGATCAGGTGATGGAAGGCGTACCAGAGATGATCCCGGATATTCAGGTTGAAGCCACATTCCCGGACGGTTCGAAACTGGTCACCGTCCACAACCCGATCGTCTAAGGAGCGGCAATGATCCCAGGTGAGTATCAGATCTCAGCAGGCAACATTGCGATCAATCAGGGGCGCGAAACCTGCACGATCGTAGTGGAGAATCACGGCGACAGACCCATCCAGGTGGGATCGCACTATCACTTTTACGAGGTGAACCCAGCGCTGCGCTTTGACAGGGCAGCTACGCGGGGCTTTCGTCTTAACATTGCCGCAGGTACAGCGGTACGTTTTGAACCGGGGCAAAAGCGCGAAGTCGAACTGGTGCGCGTCGCTGGCGCACAAAGGATGGTGGGTTTTCGCAGTGAAGTGATGGGCGCGCTGGAGGCAGATAATGAGTAACATTTCCCGCCAGGCATACGCCGACATGTTTGGCCCAACCACCGGCGATAAAGTACGTCTGGCGGATACTGACCTGTGGATCGAGGTAGAAAAAGACTTCACCACCTACGGCGAAGAGGTCAAATTCGGCGGCGGAAAAGTGATCCGCGACGGTATGGGCCAGGGACAAATGCGCGCCCAGGCGTGTGTGGATCTGGTGATAACCAATGCGCTGATCGTTGATCACTGGGGGATCGTCAAAGCGGATATCGGCATCAAAGACGGCAGGATCTTCGCCATCGGCAAAGCGGGTAATCCCGATATTCAGCCCAATGTCACAATCCCGATAGGCGTAGGAACAGAAGTCATCGCCGGAGAAGGCAAGATCGTCACCGCGGGCGGCGTAGATACGCATATTCACTGGATCTGCCCGCAGCAGGCGCAAGAAGCGCTGGTTTCAGGCGTGACGACGATGATCGGCGGCGGTACTGGTCCGGCCGCAGGCACCAATGCCACCACCTGCACGCCGGGCCCGTGGTACATCGCCCGCATGCTGCAGGCGGCAGACACGTTGCCGGTTAACATCGGTTTGCTGGGCAAAGGCAATGGTTCAAACCCTGACGCCCTGCGCGAGCAAATCACTGCCGGCGCCATTGGCCTGAAGATCCACGAAGACTGGGGCGCCACGCCTGCCGCTATCGACTGTGCGCTGACCGTGGCCGACGAAATGGACATCCAGGTAGCGCTGCACAGCGACACGCTCAATGAGTCCGGTTTTGTTGAGGATACGCTGGCAGCGATCGGCGATCGCACCATTCATACTTTCCATACCGAAGGCGCAGGTGGCGGCCATGCGCCGGATATCATCACCGCCTGCGCACATCCGAATATTTTGCCCTCCTCCACCAACCCGACGCTGCCTTATACCGTCAACACCATCGACGAGCATCTCGACATGCTGATGGTCTGCCACCATCTCGATCCGGATATCGCTGAAGACGTCGCCTTCGCCGAATCGCGCATTCGCCGGGAAACGATCGCTGCCGAGGATGTGCTGCATGATATTGGCGCGTTTTCCCTGACCTCGTCCGATTCACAGGCGATGGGGCGCGTGGGCGAAGTGATCCTGCGCACCTGGCAGGTGGCGCACCGCATGAAGGTTCAGCGTGGTCCGCTGGCAGAAGAAATCGGCGACAACGACAATCAGCGTGTTAAACGCTACATCGCCAAGTACACCATCAATCCGGCGTTGACCCACGGTATCGCCCACGAAGTCGGCTCGGTTGAGCCCGGTAAACTGGCCGACCTGGTGCTGTGGTCGCCGGCCTTTTTTGGCGTAAAACCGGCGACCATCGTGAAGGGCGGGATGATCGCCTGCGCGCCGATGGGTGATATCAACGCCTCAATCCCTACCCCGCAGCCGGTGCATTACCGCATGATGTTCGGCGCGCTTGGCGCAGCGCGGCATCACACCCGTCTAACCTTTATTTCACAGGCTGCCGACGCGCAAAACGTCCCGCAGCAACTTAATTTGCAAAGCGCTATCGCCGTCGTCAAAGGCTGCCGGACGGTAAAAAAGGCTGACATGATCCACAACGCTCTGCAGCCCAATATCACCGTCGATGCCCAGACCTACGAGGTACGCATTGATGGTGAACTGATTACCAGCGACCCGGCAGACGTTTTGCCGATGGCGCAACGCTATTTCCTGTTTTAAGGAGTGAGGATGATCTACCTGACCCAACGCCTTGACCACGCCCACCGCGTCACCGCAAGCGTCACGCTACCCATTGATGTTCGGGTAAAAAGCCGCGCCAGAGTAGCGCTGAGCGATGGCCGCGAAGCCGGATTAATGCTACCGCGCGGTTTACTGTTACGCGGCGGCGATCTGCTGACTACCGACGATGGCCGCGAGGTGATCGAAGTGATCGCCGCGCCGGAGTCGGTTTCCGTCGTGCGCTGCGCCGACCCTTTTTTGCTCGCCAAAGCCTGTTACCACCTTGGTAATCGCCACGTACCGTTGCAGATCCTGCCCGATGAGCTGCGCTACCACCACGATCATGTGCTGGACGATATGCTGCGCCAGTTCAACCTCGAGGTGGCGTTTGCCCAGTTGCCGTTTGAGCCGGAAGCGGGTGCCTATGCCAGCGAGTCACACGGGCATCATCACGGCCATGCGCACTGATGCATAGCACCCAACAGCTGCGCCTGATGCAGCTCGCCAGCAGCAGTCTCCCGGTGGGATCGTTTACCTGGTCTCAGGGTCTGGAGTGGGCGGTGGAAATCGGCTGGGTGAAAAGCGTCGATGACTTCTCTGACTGGCAAATTCAGCAGATGGAGCACAACTTTTTTACCGTCGACTTACCGCTGCTGGCGAGATTGTATCGCGCCTGTGAGCAGGACGATCTCACCGCCGCGCGTCGCTGGACCGCTTACCTGCTGGCCTGTCGGGAAACCCGCGAACTGCGGGATGAAGAACGCAGCCGGAGCATCGCCTTTACGCGGCTGGTCACCGACTGGGAACCAGACTGTTCCCGGGAATGGCGCACGCTCTTTGCCGACAGCCAGCTGTGCGGCATGGCCTGGCTGGGCGTACGCTGGAAAATCCCCCTGACGAATCTGGCATTAAGCCTCGGCTACAGCTGGATTGAGAGCGCAGTGATGGCAGGTGTCAAACTGGTTCCCTTTGGCCAGCAGGCGGCGCAGCGGTTGATTATTTCGCTTGGCGATCGTTACGCGCAAGGTCTGGCACAAGCGCTGGCGTGTCCTGACGCCAGCCTCGGATCCGCAACGCCGTTAGCCGCCATCGCATCTGCCCGGCATGAAACCCAATATTCCCGCTTATTCCGTTCCTGAGGAGAAAAAATGAGTGATTACAAGCATCCCCTGCGCGTGGGCGTTGGCGGCCCGGTTGGCTCCGGCAAAACGGCGCTGCTGGAAGCGTTATGCAAAGCCATGCGCAGCAGCTATCAACTGGCGGTTGTGACTAACGATATCTACACCAAAGAAGATCAGCGCATTCTCACCGAAGCAGGCGCCCTGGAACCGGACAGGATCGTTGGTGTGGAAACTGGCGGCTGTCCGCATACCGCCATCCGCGAAGATGCGTCGATGAATCTGGCCGCGGTCGAAGCGCTGAGCGAGAAATTCGGCAACCTGGATCTGATTTTTGTGGAAAGCGGCGGCGATAACCTGAGCGCTACCTTCAGCCCGGAATTAGCGGATCTGACAATCTACGTGATCGACGTTGCCGAAGGCGAGAAGATCCCGCGTAAAGGCGGGCCGGGGATCACCAAATCCGATTTTCTGGTGATCAACAAAACCGATCTGGCCCCTTACGTAGGCGCTTCGCTGGAGGTGATGGAACGCGATACCCTGCGCATGCGCGGCGAGCGTCCGTGGACGTTTACTAACCTGAAGGCGGGCGACGGTCTGGCGACGATTATTGCGTTTCTGGAAGAGAAAGGAATGTTGCGGGTGTAGCGTGG
This sequence comes from Citrobacter sp. wls708, assembly GCF_005281255.1. Lineage (NCBI taxonomy): Bacteria > Pseudomonadati > Pseudomonadota > Gammaproteobacteria > Enterobacterales > Enterobacteriaceae > Citrobacter > Citrobacter sp. wls708. The sequence continues at coordinate 248,005 of NZ_SZXE01000008.1, read as the reverse complement.
TTTATCGCCGGGTGGCGGCTTCGCCTGACCCGGCCTACGGTTTTGTTGGCCCGATAAGCAAAGCCCCACCGGGCAAAAAACTCACGCCGCCGGTAATTCCGCCAGCGGCCAGCGTGGACGCACGGTCACGCCAAGATCCGCCGTTGCGCCCGCTTTAAAACGCACCATCCCCGCGTAGGCGATCATCGCCCCGTTGTCGGTACAAAATTCCGGGCGCGCATAGAACACTTCGCCGCGGCGTTTTTGCATCATTTCGGCCAGTTTTGCGCGCAGCGTGCGGTTAGCGCTCACGCCCCCCGCCATCACCAGACGTTTAAAACCGGTTTGATCCAGCGCGCGTTTGCACTTGATCATCAGCGTATCAACCACCGCATCTTCAAAGGCACGGGCGATATCTGCACGCGTTTGATCGTCATTTTCGTTATTACGAATCGTATTCGCGGCGAAGGTTTTCAGGCCGGAGAAGCTGAAATCCAGCCCCGGACGGTCGGTCATCGGACGCGGGAAGACAAAGCGTTTTTCCACACCCTGTGACGCCAGCTTAGACAGCATTGGGCCGCCAGGATAATCCAGCCCCAGCAGCTTGGCGGTTTTGTCGAACGCTTCACCTGCCGCGTCATCAATCGATTCACCCAGTAATTCATACTGACCGATACCAGTGACGCTAATCAGTTGCGTGTGCCCACCGGAAACCAGCAGCGCGACGAACGGAAAAGCAGGAGGATTCTCTTCCAGCATCGGCGCCAGCAAATGCCCTTCCATGTGGTGCACAGGAATTGCCGGCACGCCCCAGGCGAACGCCAGCGAACGTCCTACGGTTGCGCCGACCAGCAGCGCGCCAACCAGACCAGGACCTGCGGTGTACGCCACCGCATCGATCTCTTTTGCCGTGAGCCCCGCTTCTTTCAGCGCGGCCTGAATCAGCGGTACGGTTTTACGTACGTGATCGCGCGAGGCCAGTTCTGGCACTACGCCGCCGTAGTCAGCGTGTAATTTCACCTGACTATACAATTGGTTGGCTAAAAGACCTTTTTCATCGTCGTAAATGGCGATGCCGGTTTCATCGCAGGATGTTTCAATACCCAGTACACGCATGACTTGTTTTACCTCGCTCTATTACCGCGCAGTGTAGGACCAATGCGGGTTGATGTAAAACTTTGTTCGCCCCAGGCGCATGCCTCGTGTATACTCCTTGTCCTTATAAAAGTCCCTTTCAAAATCGCGTGGGTGCTTTACAAAGCAGCAGCAATTGCAGTAAAATTCCGCACCATTTTGAAATAAGCTGGCGTTGATGCCAGCGGCAAACCGAATTTATTAAAGGTGAGAGTTACATGCCGGTAATTAAAGTACGTGAAAACGAGCCGTTCGACGTAGCACTGCGTCGCTTCAAGCGTTCATGCGAAAAAGCAGGTGTTCTGGCGGAAGTTCGTCGTCGTGAGTTCTATGAAAAACCGACTACCGAACGTAAGCGCGCTAAAGCTTCTGCTGTGAAACGTCACGCGAAGAAACTGGCTCGCGAAAACGCACGCCGTACTCGTCTGTACTAATTCATTGAGAGCTAAAGCTCTCAATTCAGACTGAGTTGTAGTTGTAAGGCCGTGCTTCCGGAAGGAATGCGCGGCTTATTTTCGTTTATACACGTCATCATTCAAGCTGCCTCTGCGTTGGCTGCAGTCGTTCACCCCAGTCACGTACTGATGTACGCTCCTGAGGATTCGCTCCCTTGCCGCCTTGATGCATCCTGAATGATTTTGTGTATGTGAGTCATAACAAAATAAACGGGGCATATGGCTGGACGAATTCCACGTGTATTTATTAATGACCTGCTGGCAAGAACCGACATCGTCGATCTCATCGACGCGCGGGTAAAGCTGAAAAAGCAGGGCAAAAATTATCACGCGTGCTGTCCGTTCCATAACGAAAAAACCCCCTCTTTCACCGTAAACGGTGAAAAACAGTTTTATCACTGCTTTGGGTGTGGCGCGCATGGCAACGCCGTCGACTTTCTCATGAACTACGACAAGCTCGAGTTTGTGGAAACCGTCGAAGAACTGGCCGCAATGCACAACCTTGAAGTGCCCTATGAAGCAGGCAGTGGCCCCAGTCAGATAGAGCGCCATCAACGGCAAAGCCTTTATCAATTGATGGACGGCCTGAACACTTTTTATCAACAGTCTTTGATGCAGCCCGCCGCTACCCCTGCGCGCCAGTACCTGGAAAAGCGAGGATTAAGTAGCGACGTTATCACCCGTTTTGCTATTGGTTTTGCCCCCCCCGGCTGGGATAACGTCCTGAAACGGTTTGGCGGCAATGCTGAGAATCGCAAATCGTTGGTCGATGCGGGGATGTTGGTCACCAACGATCAGGGACGCAGTTACGATCGTTTTCGCGAACGGGTGATGTTCCCCATCCGCGACAAACGTGGTCGGGTCATTGGTTTTGGCGGACGCGTGCTGGGCGATGCCCTGCCGAAGTATCTGAACTCCCCGGAAACCGATATTTTCCATAAAGGTCGCCAGCTGTATGGCCTTTATGAAGCCCAGCAGGATAACGCCGATCCACAGCGCCTGTTAGTGGTGGAAGGTTATATGGATGTGGTGGCGCTGGCGCAATACGGCATTAACTACGCCGTGGCATCCCTTGGGACGTCAACTACCGCCGATCACATCCAACTGTTGTTTCGCGCGACGAACAACGTGATTTGCTGCTACGACGGCGACCGTGCCGGACGCGACGCAGCATGGCGCGCGCTGGAAACCGCACTGCCTTATATGACAGACGGCCGCCAGCTACGCTTTATGTTTTTACCTGATGGCGAAGATCCCGATACGTTAGTGCGTAAAGAAGGGAAAGAGGCTTTCGAAGCCCGGATGGAGCAGGCGTTGCCGCTCTCCGCGTTTTTATTTAATAGCCTGTTGCCACAGGTAGATTTGAGTACCCCGGACGGACGCGCGCAGCTCAGCACGCTGGCGCTGCCACTGATCACTCAGGTGCCGGGCGAAACGTTGCGCATTTATCTGCGACAGGAGTTGGGAAACAAGCTCGGCATTCTGGATGACAGCCAGCTTGAACGTTTAATGCCAAAACTGGCAGAAAATGGCGCTTCCCGCCCTGTTCGACAGCTAAAACGTACGACCATGCGTATACTTATAGGGTTGCTGGTGCAAAACCCGGACCTTGCTCCGCTGGTTCCGCCGTTAGGCGCGCTGGACAGCAATAAGCTGCCTGGGCTTGGCTTATTCAGAGAACTGGTCAACACTTGTCTGGCTCAGCCAGGCCTGACCACCGGCCAACTTTTAGAGCACTATCGTGGCACAAATGATGCTGCAACCCTTGAAAAACTGTCGATGTGGGACGATATAGCAGATAAAGATATCGCAGAAAAAACCTTCACCGACTCACTCAACCATATGTTTGATTCGATGCTTGAACTGCGCCAGGAAGAGTTGATAGCTCGTGAGCGCACACACGGTTTAAGCAGCGAAGAACGCCGGGAACTCTGGACGCTGAACCAGGAACTGGCCAAGAAATAAGAGAAAGACAAAACAAAGACAAAATCATTCGCGTTGTATCAAGGCAGCAAGTGAACGAACGCCAGGGAGTGTACATCAGTACATGACCAGGAAGAGAGAACGCAGCTAACGCAGAGACAACGTGAAAGATGAAGTATTTAACGGCTTAACTGCCGAATATCGATCGGGAAGCCCCCGACAGCCGCACGGAGAGGCAGCGGCAAAATATAAGTATGCCCTCGTTTTGCCGTTGGCGGTTTTACCGCCCAACACCAATCAAACGAATTAAGTGTGGATACCGTCTTATGGAGCAAAACCCGCAGTCACAGCTGAAGCTTCTTGTCCAACGTGGTAAGGAGCAAGGCTATCTGACCTATGCCGAGGTCAATGACCATCTGCCGGAAGATATCGTCGATTCAGATCAAATCGAAGACATCATCCAAATGATCAATGACATGGGTATTCAGGTGATGGAAGAAGCACCTGATGCCGATGATCTGCTGCTTGCTGAAACCTCCAACAGCACCGATGAAGACGCGGAAGAAGCGGCTGCCCAGGTTCTGTCCAGCGTTGAGTCCGAAATCGGCCGTACAACTGACCCGGTCCGCATGTACATGCGTGAAATGGGTACCGTTGAACTGTTAACCCGTGAAGGCGAAATCGACATCGCTAAGCGCATCGAAGACGGGATTAACCAGGTTCAATGCTCCGTTGCTGAATACCCGGAAGCCATCACCTATCTGCTTGAGCAATACGATCGCGTAGAAGCTGAAGAAGCGCGTCTGTCCGATCTCATCACCGGCTTTGTCGATCCTAACGCGGAAGAAGACATGGCGCCAACGGCGACCCACGTCGGTTCTGAACTCTCTCAAGAAGAGATGGATGAAGATGAAGACGAAGATGAAGAAGATGACGACGACAGCAGCGATGACGACAACAGCATCGACCCTGAATTAGCGCGTGAAAAATTCGCTGAGCTGCGTACCCAGTACGAAATCACCCGCGACACGATCAAGGCCAAAGGCCGCAGCCATGCTGCCGCACAGGAAGAAATTCAGAAGCTGTCTGAAGTGTTCAAACAGTTCCGCCTGGTGCCGAAGCAGTTCGACTACCTGGTAAACAGCATGCGCGTCATGATGGACCGCGTGCGTACTCAGGAACGTCTGATCATGAAGCTCTGCGTTGAGCAGTGCAAAATGCCGAAGAAAAACTTCATCACTCTGTTCACTGGCAATGAAACCAGCGAAACGTGGTTCAACGCAGCAATCGCGATGAACAAACCGTGGTCTGAAAAACTGCACGACGTGGCAGATGACGTTCACCGCGGCCTGCAGAAACTGCAGCAGATTGAAGAAGAAACCGGCCTGACCATCGAGCAGGTTAAAGATATCAACCGTCGCATGTCCATCGGTGAGGCGAAAGCCCGTCGTGCGAAAAAAGAGATGGTTGAAGCGAACTTACGTCTGGTTATCTCTATCGCCAAGAAATACACCAACCGTGGTCTGCAGTTCCTGGATCTGATTCAGGAAGGCAACATCGGTCTGATGAAAGCGGTTGATAAGTTTGAATACCGTCGTGGTTACAAGTTCTCCACCTACGCAACCTGGTGGATCCGTCAGGCAATTACCCGCTCTATCGCGGATCAGGCGCGCACCATCCGTATTCCGGTGCATATGATTGAGACCATTAACAAGCTCAACCGTATTTCCCGTCAGATGCTGCAAGAGATGGGCCGTGAGCCGACGCCGGAAGAGCTGGCTGAACGCATGCTGATGCCGGAAGACAAGATCCGTAAAGTGCTGAAGATCGCCAAAGAGCCTATCTCCATGGAAACGCCGATCGGCGACGATGAAGATTCGCATCTGGGTGATTTCATCGAGGACACCACCCTCGAGCTGCCGCTGGACTCTGCCACTACCGAGAGCCTGCGTGCCGCAACGCACGACGTTCTGGCTGGCCTGACCGCTCGTGAAGCGAAAGTTCTGCGTATGCGTTTCGGTATCGATATGAACACCGACCACACGCTGGAAGAAGTAGGTAAACAGTTCGACGTTACCCGCGAACGTATCCGTCAGATCGAAGCGAAGGCGCTGCGTAAACTGCGCCACCCGAGCCGTTCTGAAGTGCTGCGTAGCTTCCTCGACGATTAATCTCGCCGTATAAGTTCAAACGCCACCGCAAGGTGGCGTTTTTATTTACATCCCGCGCATGACCAGCGCGTCATCCAGCTCACGATACGCCTCCACCAGCTTATCCAGTGTAATCCGGCTCAATCCGCTGGGATTTGGCAATACCCAAATCTGGGTCGCGCCAATGGTCAGCGTCTGCTTTCCCCACTGCGCTCCGCGCTGACTGAAGCCTTGCTCGAACGCCTGCTTGCCAAGAATCGCCAGCGCGGCGGGCTGATAGTCATCAATCTTTTCAATAAGCTTCCGGCCACCGCTACGCATCTCCTGTAGCTTCACTTCATTAGCCTGTACCGTTGGCCTGTCGACAAATTTTGTCACGCCACAGCGAAAATCCAGCAGGTGTTGCGCCTCTTCTGGCTTCAGTTGGCGATCGGTAAATCCCGCCTGATGGATGACCTTCCAGAAGCGATTAGCGGGATGCGCAAAGGGGAACCCTGTACCTGCGGAAGATAGCCCCGGATTGATGCCGCAAAACACCACCCGCAGCCCTGGTGCCAGTATGTCCTTAACCATAATTACTCCGAACAATACATCAGAGTAACAGTATAACGGACTGATAATACATTGTTTATAAAATCAGCATCCGTACGCTTATGTCTGGATTGCGACGCGGAGTTACTTTATAATCCACCGCCACGGCCCCTTAGCTCAGTGGTTAGAGCAGGCGACTCATAATCGCTTGGTCGCTGGTTCAAGTCCAGCAGGGGCCACCAAATTTTAGCTTTATAATCATATAATTAAGCCACTCTAGCGAGTGGCTTTTTTGTTATCTTGTTTTCGAGTGGCGATGAAATGGCGGTGGATTTTTTACCACCACTTTCATGAGCACATAAAAAAACCCGCGCGCGGCGGGTCTTTAGAGAAAACTAATCAGAGCCACAATGGCCGCTGACCACTCACCGACGGGTGAGGTGGCGCCGGAATTATTGTTCCCGGTGTAACGATAAAACGTTCTACAGACTCCATCGTTACGAATGTGCAACTGCAATTAATATTCGTACATTGATGATAACGCTCTTTAGTATTCTCGCTAAGATAGCGACTGGTACGAGCATGCGCTGCATGCTGGCATTTTGGACAATGGAACATGCCACCTCCACACATTCACAAAAAGTGAATTAATAATACTCAGTTATTCACCATTTGAGAACCATTTTCTTCCGACTCATATTCTATGTCAGAAAGCATGACCTCGAGCTCTACAGTCGTCGTGAAGCCATTCCCGCCTAGATTATGGGTCACCTTACTGATTATCCACGACTGGTCATCGATGACACTCTTAAAGCCCGAGACCCTGACCGGCATTTCGGGATAAATATCTTCCCGACCAGTTGCCAGCGTGATTGAGAACTCCGCAACGCTACGCTGTAATTTATCCCACTTCGCCTGAGCCGCGCGCATCGCTTGCGCCTTTGTCGCGTAAATGGTCGTCAGTGCGAAAACGTTGTCAGCCTCACCGGCCATATATTCACCCTCGCGGGCTTCCTGCTCTTTCTTCTTTTTCGCTGCGGTTTTACTGCTCACGACTTTTGCTTTCGGGTGCTGTAGCGCCCGGAGGTGTTGCTCTTTTGGCTTGCGCTTCAGCTTCACCGCTTGCTTTTGCTTCGCCGGTTTTGGGTCTTTGGTGTGCAGCCATTTAGCCGTTACGCCCGTGTAAGCACCACGGTCAGCAATAGCAAACTGATGTCGGTCGCCGTCACTGCGCTGGATAGTAATCTGAGGGATAGCTTTTCCGCTGGCCGTCGTACCACTTCCCGCTTTGAGCATCAGCAATTTACCCGCCTTGACCGATACCGCGCCGCCGTTGCGTTCCGCGAGGCGAGTCAGGAAAACAGCGTCGGATTCCTGCGACTGGTCGATATGCGGAATTTTTATCCCGGCAAGAGAATCCGCGACACTGGCCGTTAATTTATTCCGGACGGCTATCGCGCTGACGATAACGCCGAGTGTGGTGTCGTGCCATGATTCCTCGCGGCGTGAATTGAGCGTTCCGCGAAAATCAGCGCTACGGGCGCGAATGGTCACCGTATCCGGTGCCCCCCGGTGCTCCACCTCATCGACGGTAAATCGCCCCTTACCAACGAGCGCGAAGCCTTTCCAGCCGAGATACAGTGACAGCACCGCGCCGCGAATCGGCAGCGCGACAAGCCCGTCAGAATCATCGAGTTCAATATCGAGCTGGTCAGCTTCAAAGCCCCGGTTATCCGTCATCGAGAGATTAATCAGCCGGTCGCTGATATTGCCGGTGATATCTTTGCTTTCCAGTGTCAGCATAAAATCGGGCGTCAGTGTGCCCCCCGCGCCGGTGATAATATCCAGCATGATTAAGCCCCCACCTTAGACAGCAGATCGCCCGCTTTACCGACCAGACTCTCGGCCTGTTTTCCGATATCGCCATAGACCGCCGCGAGCGATTCATCGACACGGGTCAGTGACAGAGTGAAGCTGATTTTTCGTGGCGACCCGTCCTCAAAAAATACCGTGCCGATCTCCGAGACATTGCTGACAATAAACATCCCGTAAATCCAGCCTGAGCCTGAAATAAGCGGCCATGCTCGCCCCTGCTCGGCCATCGCATAAAGCGTCAGCATCGAAAACTTGCCGCCGGTCAGCTCAGGATAAAGGTCACCGCTCAGGGTGATTTTGTCCTCCCCTTCACCGAGATACTGAAAAGCGTCACGCTTCCCGATGCGGGAGTTTGACGCCCAGCTATAATCCGCGCTGCGCTGCATGCTCTGATAGGGCAACGTCTGACGCATAAAAACAAACATACCTAATGCCAGCATCATAATCGGTCTCCTTAGTCATGCATCATGCTTGCGCGGGCTTTGGCGCGTTTCTCACGCTCATATTTTTCTAAAGCATCCTGCAAATCATTACCTAACCGACCGCCCGGCATACCGTTGCCCGGCACGTTGATTTGATAGGTTGACCGACTCTGGTCGATGTAGGTTTTACCGGCGGGTGCCGTGACTGGCTGATAGCTGTTGTAAGAGCTGATAGCCGGGCTATAGCCGTTCTGCGTCGTCGCACTAGCTTTCGCCGCGGTCTGGTCAAGCGAGCTGGATTCTTTGTTGATAACCCCGAGCTTTTCGAGCACCCAGTCAATCCCGCTTCGCAGCTTGTTAAAGGCGTTAAGCGGCATCAGCAGCGCATCAGCCAGCGCCTGACCGAACATGACACCAACGTTACGGCAACTGTTCAGCGTGTCCTGAGTCGCTTTTACCGGCGCTATCAGGTCTTTAAACCACTGCCAGACGCCGCGAAGTTTCTCCCCGAGGCCGTCAAAGACGGGTGCCAGCGGCGCGAACATTTCCCCGACCGGCGCAAAGGCGCTCATCAGCCCCTCGATAACACCACCGAAAAAGGCGCTGACAGGCTCCCAGTATTTGCGAATCAGCAGCGCGCCAGCGACAACCGCCGCCGCAACGGCCACGACCGGCCACGTAATAGCACCGATTGCGGCGACAACCCCGCCACTGATTGTCGTAAAGACAGCACCAAGTACGCCAGCAGCAGCGATGATGGCGTTAATACCGATAATAACCGGCCACGCAACAAGACCGATTGCCCCTACAACCCCCACAACACCGATAGCCGCCGCTGAAATAACCCCAAGCGTCGTCGCCAGTGATTTATTTTTTTGTATCCAGCCATCAAGTTTTAAAACATACCCGGTCGCCGTTTGTACCAGCTTACGCAAGGATGACTCTTGCTGGTCAAACAGGTCTGTTCCGACCGCCTCATAAGCTGACTGGAACTCTTTAAAGTCGCCGCCGAGGTTGTCCTGCATGACCTTGACGAGCTCAGCCGTTTTACCGTCAGATGCTTTAAGCGTGGCGGTAAGCTGGTCCAGCTTACCGCTTGAGGCTGCAGTCATTAATACAGCAGCAGCTGAGCTTGCCTCTTCACCGAATATGGTTTTCATGTATTCAGCGCGCTGACCGGTACCGAGATTATTTTTCTCAAAGCTCCGCTGCATTTCTTTCAGGATGGTAAATATTGGGCGCGTGTTCCCCTTACCATCAGCCGTTTTTACGCCGAGCTCTTTAATAGCGTCATACGCTTTTCCCGTAGGAGCCTGTAGGCGACTTAACACAGCGCGGCTCCCCGTACCCGCCATCGAGCCTGTAATTTTGGCGTCATGCAGTGCGCCGACCATTGCGGCTGTTTCTTCGATACTGACCCCGGCATTTTTCGCCACCGGCGCGGCATAGGTCAGCGCATCACTCAGGCCGTCAAAGTCGGCGGCGGTTTTGTTCATCGTCATCGACAGAACATCACCGATATGGGCGACCTTATCGTTTGAGAGCTGGAATGCAGAGCGCATCCCCATCAATAACCCGGCGTTCTCTTCCATCGTTCGACGGTTTGCGAGCGCCATATCAAGCGTCACTGGCGTAGCCGCCTGAATAGCAGCGGTATCACCACCGGCTTTTGCAATAATAATCTGAGCACCGGCAGCATCATCAGCCGACGCGGCTGTGTTATCACCGAGTTGACGCGCCTGTTTGCGGAGCGCCACCATATCAGCTGAATCTTTTTCGACGCCGAGAACAGCCTGAAGCTCAGAGTTTTTCTGAGCAAAATCATAACCGGGCTTCATTAGTGCAACACCGGCGAGAGTACCTGTTGTTGCCATACCTACTCCGGCAGCGCCCATCGAGGCGGCATTCCCTGCCAGAGCCTTCCCTGCCTGATAGCGTTTTTGTACTGCACTCAGTTTCGCCTGTTGCGCGCTGACGCGCGCCAGTGCTTCACGCTGGCGGTTAAGCTGTGCGGTTGTTTCGCTGATATTATTTTTCAGGCGGTTTTCATCATTCGTCAGGTTGCGGGTATTTATCCCCGCTTTACCGAGCTCGGCCTGTTGCCGCTTAACTGACTGCGTGAGGCTGTTATATTTCGTCTGTAACCCATCAGCCGCGCGTTTCGCTGACTCCAGCACTCTGGCCTGTGCCGCTGTTGGCCGCTCCGTGTTTTTAAACTGTACCGCCAGCGCTTCAGCTTCCTGTTTTGCTTTTTCCAGCGACTGACCGGTTACCGCCAGTTGCCCGCTGGTTTTACGAAAACCGTCGATTTTCGATGCCTGACCATTCAAATCACGCAGGGATTGCTGAGTCATGCGGATATCACCAGACAGCGATTTACTCGCCGTCTGGATCGCTTTAAAGGGTCGGGTCGCCTGGTCGACAGCTTTCAGCAGCACTTCGAGTTTGAGGTTATTACTCATTCGTGTTTCCGCTTCGCTGTAGCGCTTTTTCGCGCCAGTTGACGAGCTCGGTCAGGCTCATGGGATAAAGGTCTGATGGCGACCAGTGGAAAATGACCGCTATGTCAGCCATCAGGTCATCGACCGAGAGTTTTTTCGGGAAGGTTACGCCCCCGAACTCGGTGACAAAAAACCGACCACCTTACCGGCAAACGACAGCAGGTCGGGCAGCTCCAGCGCGGCGGCTTCCTGCTCGGTCAGCGACGGCATGGTCATGCGTGGCAGCACTTTAATCAGCGCATCGACGTCAGAATTTGCGACTGATGCCAGGCTAACGCCGCGAAGGGTTCCGGCACACGGCTTTAACAGGGTGATGTCGGTAATAACCTGTTCACCGCGCTTGATGGGTTTAATCAGAGTGACGATATTTTCGTTAGTTTTTTCCATGATATTTCTCGTTAAATTCAGGTTTCAGGATGCCCGGCCAGCCATGCTGACCGGAACAATAATTACAGGCCGATATTCTGTCGGTGTGCCTCGAGCATGTCGGTACCGTTCACCATTTCGACGAGGTTCACGGTGTCAATTTCGACCATATCTTTACCGTTGAGGGTCAGCTTGTAGTACGAGCACTCGAGCGAGATTTTCGACTCAGTGTCCTCGCCCTGCTTGGCTTCGCCGAGGTCGATTTCTTTCTGACGGCCACGAAGAACAACCTCAACCGGCACGGTCTCGCCGGTGTCATCACGCTGGTAAGACCCTGCAAAACGTAGCGGCACGGAGGCCGTACCGGTGGCGGCATATAACGACCAGACAGCATCATCAGGAAAACCGCCGAGCGAGATTTCAGCCGACAGTGCATCGTCATCGAGGCCAAGGTCAACCGAGGCTGAGCCATTCATCCCGCCGCCGCGATACTTCTCGAGCTTGCGGGTTAATTTTGGCAACGTGACGGACTGCACGACGCCGAGATAACTCACCCCGTCGATAAACAGGTTCATGAGTTTGAGCTTGCGCGGTAATGCCATTTGTCAGGCTCCTTATTTGCTGTTGACGGACGAGATAAGATTCGCCAGATATTTATCGGTGATGCGCTGGCGTAAGGTCAGGTGCTCGAGTGGTGGCACGGGCGTATAGTCATAATCGATAAACAGTTTCCCGGCTTTCAGGGATTCTTTGCTGTTGGCCTCTTCGTCAAACCAGCACGTCGCATCGATGATGTAACCGCCGCTTTTCAGCTCGCGGAATTTCGCGTTGATGCCGTCGATAATGTCGCGAATCAGTGTTGCGGTAATGGGCTTATCGTTCGCCCACATATGCCCCTCGGCCATTGTGTCGGCGATGACCTGTGCCGTGCGGGTGTAGTTCTCAAACTGAAACAGCGGGTCATCAGAGCAATTACGGTTACCCCAGAAGCGGAAGCCATCAGAACGAATCAGCGTGGTAACACCGGCCTCATTCAGCAGGTCGGCATCGGTGCCTTTTTCCTGCAAATCCCAGAAGACGGACGCGCTGATACCGGTGACCTCATTGACTCCGACGTTTGACAGGGTTTTGTGCCAGCCGGTGTCATTGTCAATTTTGGCGCGCAGACCCAGCGCGATGGCGGTCGCGTAGCTGGTCGTTGTGGCGCTGGCCGTGGTATCCCATCCGAGGAACTCAGGCCAGATAATCATGAGTTCGCGCGCGCTGAAATTCTCACGATAGGCAATGACGTCAGAAATGGTTTTACAGCCCCACGCGCTGACATAGGCGAAAGCGCGCAGTTTCTGAGCCACGGAGACAAGCGCGGTCGCCACCTCCTGAGTATCGAGACCCGGCACACCGAGAATACGGGGCTTCACGCCGGTGACCGCTTTCGCCGTTAACAGCGCTTTCAGCCCGGTGTATTTGCCGTTCTCATCCGTGGTGCCGATGATGTTAGAAATGGTTTGTGCCTGTGCCTCTTCGTCGTCGCCGGTACCCTCTGCGACACGCACGACAACAACAACCGGTTTTGACTGGTTAGCGATGAGCTGTAAGGATTTTTTAAGGGTACCTTTAGTACCGGCTTTTGCGATGGCGCTTTGTGGGTTGGTAATCAGCACCGGCTCATTGAGCGGAAATGCCCCGGCGTCAGCATCGCTGGCCGTGCAGACCATGCCAACAACCGCTGTGGATACCGTCGAGATTGTGCGGGTGCCGTCGTTAATTTCGACGACCTCGACACCGTGATGATAATCACTCATCCGTTTAACTCCGTTAGTTGGGGTGAGTGATATTGTCGGGTGTACGTTTACAGGGGGCTATTTGTCAGGGTTGGATAATGTCTGGCACAACCGACCAGAGAAAAGACAGCGGGTTTTCACCCGCTTTTATCATGCCGGAGCATCAGGCCAGTTAATTTTTGGGGCAGCACTCAGATCCAGACGACGTAACGCAGTACGATAAGCACGTAATTCCGTAAGTTCTTTTTCTTCATCGGCTGAAATATCACTATCCTTTTGTGCATCCTCCAGCCAGTCAATACGCGCTGTCACATCAGCCATACGACTGTTACGTTCCGTTTCAGCGTCCGCCAGATAGTCGCGAATTTGCTGCAATTTACCGTCTTTATAAAACCAGTAGTCCCCCAACGTGACGCGCAGGTTAGCTTTAGTTGCCGGAAATTCAACAACGCTCAGGTCACGTGGGTAAATGCTTGAAACATCCTGGCTGATACTGCGAATAATACCGGCTTCGTCATAGGCCACTTTCAGCGTATCGGGTGAAAAGCTGGCCTGAGATTCATACCAGTCACGACCGTCCTCAGAAATAAAAAATTCGGCGCTATGCTCTTTCATCAGAAACAGGCTGTATTCATCATCCGGCGTGTAAATTTTCAGGTTTTTAAGATGCTGCATTTCATCCTCCACAATTTTAAGCGGTCACATTAATCCAGGTGCCGTTGATATTTTTCTGAACATACCGGACATACAGACCACCAACGTTGGAGCTACCGCCAACCATCCAGATTGAAGTTGCAAACGCGCTGTCATTGCTGGACCATCCGGCCCCGTCCCAAAACTTACGCTCCTGCGGGGCGCTGACACGTATATTCTGCACATAGCGGGCATCAGACTCTGCTTTTGTGTAAGCCTGACCCGCTGGTGTGAAATTACCTTTGGGTTGAAAGGTGGCGGCAAGATAATCCCGCAACCAACCACCCCACATAGTGCCGTATACGTTACCGTCCGCTGCCAAACGAACAGCGCCGTTAGCCGCCTGAATTTCACCCGTGGCAATGCAATTTCCATTAATTTTTAGCGGTTTCAGGCATTCAATGAGGCTGGAAATAAACCGCATAACTAGCGCTGAGTTTGCGTAGACATTCAGGATTCCATCGCCTTCCTGTTTGAAGCCGGTATCGTTATCACCAAGAACGATTGAGTTACCGCCGAGGGCGTTCGCCACTCCAATTCCCAGCGAGCCGTTTAACGTGCCGCCAGTGATTGGGAGCGCACCTATCTCAGATGCACCGGGCTTATTTTGGGTATTGTATTCACGCGCCCACGGCGTCCATCCTCCGTTGCTGTATTGACTGCGTGACCAGATTCGTGAGCTGTTATATACATAATAAATCTGCGTAATACCGGCGCTTCTCAGCACAATGAGCGCCCCTGCATTATTCTCCGGGTAGTTTAGTGCAGAGCTTGTATTAACATTCATTCCCTGAAAGTACAGACCTGCTGTTTTGAAATCATTCAGATTCTGACCAGCGTCAATTCCGATAGCCTGCCCGTTAAAAATATCCTGCGAGGTGATGTTGATATCACCGGTAAGCGCCTTTGCGTTTACTTTTCGCCCGGACGGCACACGTCCATTCGCATTATCATTCGCGGCTTTTACTGCCTTTGGGGTGGCGGCAAGTAACTCAGACTCGCTGTTGGTGTCGCTGCTGAGTTTAACAATACCTTTCTGCGCCGTGGTCGCGTCCTGAGCCGTATATTTACCACTGGCAAGGTCATACGCCGCCTTGACCGCTTTCGGCGTCGCGGCGAGCGTTTTAGTGCAGAGCTTGTATTAACATTCATTCCCTGAAAGTACAGACCTGCTGTTTTGAAATCATTCAGATTCTGACCAGCGTCAATTCCGATAGCCTGCCCGTTAAAAATATCCTGCGAGGTGATGTTGATATCACCGGTAAGCGCCTTTGCGTTTACTTTTCGCCCGGACGGCACACGTCCATTCGCATTATCATTCGCGGCTTTTACTGCCTTTGGGGTGGCGGCAAGTAACTCAGACTCGCTGTTGGTGTCGCTGCTGAGTTTAACAATACCTTTCTGCGCCGTGGTCGCGTCCTGAGCCGTATATTTGCCACTGGCAAGGTCATACGCCGCCTTAACCGCTTTCGGTGTTGCGGCGAGCGCCTCAGACGTGCTGTCTGTCGCGCTGCTGAGTTTAACGATACCTTTCTGCGCCGTGGTCGCGTCCTGAGCCGTATATTTGCCACTGGCAAGGTCATACGCCGCCTTGACCGCTTTCGGCGTCGCGGCGAGCGTCTCAGACGTGCTGTCTGTCGCGCTGCTGAGCTGCACAAAGCCTTTTTCTTTCAGCGTGGCGTCAGGATGATTGCGGGACCGCTCATGCTCTGCCAGTTTGTCGTCGACATACTCCTGCGTGGCCATCACCGTAGTCGCATCAATGGACAGCTCCACCGAGGCGATACTGCTGACAATAATCACCATGCGACAGGTCTGCGCACGCCCTGAGCCCTCAGCCAGTTTTGGCTTGTAGCTTTCGGCCATATTGGCGACAGCTATCAGAGCGCCCTCATCGTCATAAAGACCGAGCTCACGCATCCAGAAACCGCCCACTTCAGGCGGGATAACCAGCTCGGCCACAATGTAATTGCTGTTTCTGCTGTCCTGGCTAATTTTATTCAGCGCATGACGCCATACCTCATTAATGAGCTTTGTCTGACCGGCGTTCGGCTCCGGCAGCGTACCGCCGCCATCACCGACGGCCATCACCGTAATATTGACTTTTTTACCACCCGGCACGGTGGCCGCTGCCAGTTTTTCAGCTCC
This sequence comes from Citrobacter sp. wls708, assembly GCF_005281255.1. Taxonomy (NCBI): domain Bacteria; kingdom Pseudomonadati; phylum Pseudomonadota; class Gammaproteobacteria; order Enterobacterales; family Enterobacteriaceae; genus Citrobacter; species Citrobacter sp. wls708. Next base: position 232,047 of record NZ_SZXE01000008.1, on the reverse strand, counting down.
GGCAGTGGTGATAATAGTTTTAAATTTCGTGCTCATTATTCCTCACTTATCCGGGGTAAATCGTAATAATATCGCCGTCACAGCTCACACCGCCGGTATACATAAAACCGGGAATGTCCTGGATAATATTCAGGCCAATCAGATGACGACTGGCGGGTTTTGCATCCTCAATTAACCGATCCATTTCTAAATACATTTCCTCAGTGATGCCGCTTTCCAGTACGCCAATATCAAGACGAAATGTGCCCGCCGGGTCACCGGTCTCCCACCATTCCGTCACGTTGATGATGTAGCCGAGCGGTTCAATAACGCGCCGGACCGCGCCTATCGTCCCTTTGCGGCAGTGAATGAAATACGCGCTGCGAATAACATCCCGCTTTGTCTTTTCCGGCCAGTTCTCATCCCAGCGGTCAACGGAAAACGCCCACGCCAGCCACGGCAAAAGGTTTGCAGGACAAGAATCAGGGCTCCACAGACGACGCAGCGGGACGGGAGTGTTTTCGATATCCGCGCATGCACGTGCCGCCGCCACCTCAAGCGGCGACGAGCCAACCGGCAACAGCCGCGCATTACTCATCAGAGCCCCCTATCGCAATGTGATAATCACTGCAAAATGACGCCTGAGTTTTATTAAGCACAATGTCAGCGACCGGCGCGGAAAGTTCGACACGCTGGATCCCTTCAACATGCAGCGCGGCATAAATGGCCGAGAGCCGAATGTCCCGCCCGAGCCGGTGCTGTGCGCTGATATAGGCTTTTAGTTTCGCTTCAGCCGCCGCCCGGATGGGCTCACTTTCCGGCCCCGGATAGATAAAAATCGTTGCCCGAATCTGGTAATCAACAATATCAGCTGACTGAACTGTCACACGGTCAGCAACCGGTCTGACATTCTCATCATTAAGTGCATTACGCACGACTGTCAGGAGTTCATCGGATGCGGCACCATTATCATGTCGGGAGAGCACCGAAATCGTCACACAGGCTGGCGACGGGCTGATAACTGAAATATCCGCGACTCGCCCGTCAGCGCTGCGACCATGAAATTCATAGGCACCCGTTGAGCCCGCCACACTCATCCCTTCAAAAGCCTGCTGGATGCGAAGACGAAAATCAGAGTCTGATTCCATCACCGCCGCCACCGGGGGAATTGCCGATTTATCAGCAGGTGTGATAACCAGCCGTTCGACGTTGAAGTTTGCGCCGATGACGTCAAGGTCGTTGCCCTCTGCGTAAGCCAGCGTAACCGCCTTTGCCGCATTATTTACACGCTGACGCCAGATAACCTCCCGATAGGCGTTTTCTTCCAGGTACTTCACCACCGGCTCAGACTCAAGGGCGAGCGTCCGGGCAATGGCGTCCTGTTGGTCTTCAGGATAAAGAGACACGAATGTCGCCTTACGCTCAGCAAGGATGGTTTCAAAATCCAGCGTTTCCACCACATCAGGTGCGGGGAGCTGGCTCAGGTCGATGGTTGCCATAAATTCAACTCACAGGGATAGTCAGTGACAGGGTTTTGCCGGTGTCCCGGGTCTCGCCGGTCAGTTCAACAATCATCTGACCGTTAAACTGACGTTCTACCGTCAGCGAGCTGATGCTGATGCGCGGCTCCCACTTCAGCAGCGCCATATAACAGGCGCACATAATTTGCAGCCTCAGCGCGTCGGTCTGCGGCATATCAATCAGGGAGAACAACAGCGAGCCATAATCGCGGCGCATCACGCGAGAGCCGACCGGCGTTCGCAAAATATCGCCACAACTCTGACGGATATGATCGGCGTCAGTGATGGTGCGCCCGGTCTCTCTGTTCATACCGATATATCGGGTCGTCATTTCGTGTCCTCCGTCCAGGCTCCACCTCTTTGCACACCGCCGTGACCGTGGTCATCGACCTGCACGCCATTTGATTTAAACGTACCGTCGGAGTGTTCGATGTTTCCGCGCATGGTGCCGCCTTGTTGTACCTCAAGCGTCGCCGTCGTCAGTTTGTTGGTGCAGACCACTTCCGGGGTGTCGAGGGTGATGCGGGTCTCGGCTTTCACCGTCACCAGCGGTACCGTCGCGGTGATGGAATCCGACGCCGTAACGTCTGCGGTTTTAATGCCGCTCACAGTCAGCGCGCCGGTCTCCGGCTCGTACTCGATAACAGCCCCGTCAGGAAAGGTGATGTGAAAAGCATCAGCCGACGCCGACGGCGCGGGGTGGTCATCGGAGAAAATACCGGGCAGCACAAAAGCAGTGTCGAGCTCACCACCGACGGCCAGCAGTAAAACCTGCTCACCCACAGACGGAGCCCACCAGACACGTGAGCGACCTGCGCGCGTGGTCAGCCACTGAAGCCAGTCGGTAACAATGCCGCCAGTCTGGACGCGACAGCGCCCGTCATCGATGTCAACTTCGACGACGACGCCGGTGCGTATCAGGTTGCGAAGGAGGCGTAAAGCGTCCTGAAGAGTTGCGCGAGTATTCATACAAGGAAGGATGCCGCCCGGTGCTCTGGACGGCAATTGATGCGGGTTTTACCAGATATGGCACAACATACAAAAACTAGCTGGCGGTAACTGTAACCTGACGAGAAAAAACAACAGGCTCCTTCAATTGCTCACATATAATTTTAAAATTAATAACTCCAGAGCCAATCGTTAAGGGAATGATGACTATTTCTTCATACTCAACAGTTAAGCTCTGTAACACTTTTTTCGCACGCAACGTGATTTTATGGTCCTCTTTCATAACCCACTCATCTTGGTTAACTGTTCCTAAATCAGCTATTCGATTAATTATTGCTGGCACTTCGAAACGAGGGTTAGCTATTGCTATCGATGTCTCATCAAAAATACCCATCCTAAAATTTTCGAGTGACATTAAAGCACTGAGTCTTTTTTTATGCTTACTTATTGGGGACTCAGGGATTTTTAATTTCGGCTCTTTTATAAAGAAGTCTTCATTAGAACCTTTAAGCACTATTAGAAACTCAGGAAAATCAATCTCAACATAAACATTTGACGCAAAAGTTCTCCCGTTATTTCTTAAAACGGGCTTTACTGTAATTGCATTGTTTTTGTAATTACAGTGCAATCTCATTTTTTTATTATATAAATCCACCTCTTTATCAGTAGGCAGTGAAGAGTTATATGATTCAATCTCATCAATGGTGATAGTGTCCTTCAACTCAAGAGGTACCGCTTCCTTGCATAATTGTGGAAGGTACTCTTGATAAGTCGACTCTGCATCCACCGTCAAAGTTAAGTCATTATCAATCATGCTCAGTTCTAATTGAGGTGCATCGCTATGTAATTGGCTTTCATATTCGCGGACTTTTTCCCTTAGTTTTCTATTCTCATTAGATAGCTCAGCCAACTCGGCGGTAATCTCTTTAGATGCGACCTGGTCACCGCGCACCCACCCTGTTCGTGGATTCCGTCGCATTACTTTTGGTAAGGCAATAGCAACCTTCGTCGCTAACTCATCAATTGTCTCCCAAAAATCACACATTTTGTTAGCTTTAGCTTTTTCAATAAAAGCATTTAGTTGCTTTTCTTTTTGAGGGTCACTTTCTCGCTCATGTGGTTTTGTTAAAACGTCCCTCCCTCTAATAAATGCCAACACCGGTATATTTAATGATTTAGCATAGTTATATTCCATTTCAGTATAGCTAATACCGTCTTTAGAAACGGACCCGTATTTATGCCCAATGATAATCACATAATAATCACTAGCATCAATAGTCTCCTTTATTATATCCCACTGTTCAGAGTCATCAGCACTAAACATCTCCATGCCAACTGGAAAGTGGTATAAACTAAGGACCGTTTCTATGATTTTTTTGCGAGCATCAATTAAATCGACATATGTAGAGCTCACAAATACTTGATATTTTTTATTTTCCATAACACCCTCACTTGTATAGAAAATAAAATACATAAAATCAATCAATAGATCTAGCCGCCTCAGCTAAAGAAACCATAATTATGTCATGAATCATATTTTTTGATTCATGATCAAATCCGATAAGCGTTCGGGCATCGTACTGCACCGGCGCACTGTTTCGCCCTGGCTTATCTTTGAGACCGTACTGATGCACATTCGCCATTCGTTGTACCTTGCCGGTAAATTCCACGACCGCCGCGTCATTTCCCGCTGAGGCTTTCATAAAGCGACTGGTACGGAGTTTGGCGAACATTTCCCGCTTAACCCGGCCTTTTTTGGCTTTTACCGGCTGGCGCTTTCGGGCGGCGTAAGGTGTGCCGTCCGGTGCTTTCTGCGTTTTAATCCGGCGCTGTTGACAGGCTCGCAGAGTCTTCGCGATATCTGCGGCCATTCTGCGACGGGCAGAAGGTGACAGCGCCGCTATCAGCCCCGCGAGCTTATCGTCAAAGGGTTTAAAGTCATTCATGCCAGCGACTCACGAGCTCACCGTTAACATACAGCTCAACCGGCCGGGTAACGGGTTCCGGCGGCTGCGGCTCTTCAGCCTGTTCGACGTGAAGCTTATCCCCCTGCTCTTTAACGAGGGTGCGCTCGGTCAGCATCAGGCTGATACTGACATCAACGCTGTCGTTGTCGTTGATATCGGCAAAATAGGTGAATCCCTTTTTACGCCCTTCATCGGTCGTCATAATGTCAGCCTGATGGATGCGCAGCCACGCCTGAATCGGAACGAGTAACAGCTCGATATCATCCGTGAAATCGGTCACCACCACATTAAGCGTGTACCGGTTCTCAAACGACAGCGACGTCGCCAGCGTCGAGGCAAGATTCCCGTTGTCGATAAAGACACGCATCATATCGGGGTTTCGTGCCAGCACCGGCACGGCATCAGTTAAGGCTTTTCGCAGACTCTTCGGCTTGTACATCGATTTTATCCTGACAGTTTTTCACGGTTCTGACCTGTAGCGCACAGCGCTCGAGGGCGCTTTCGAGCTGGCGTATATCCGCGCTCAGGTCGCCATTGGTGGTCGGGTCACTTCCCGGCATCGGACAAAGACTGACCCTCGGGCATGCGTTGTAGACAATCACCGGCGTCGGCACAGGCGGCGCGCTGGTGCAACCGGCGCACAGCATCAGGTAAATCAGCGCTATACCAGCGGCGAAGCTGTTCATTTTCATTGAGTAACCTCGTAATGGTCTGTTCCCGGCGTTGCGCCCGCGCTCCGGCATCGATGAGCTCACCGCGCAGTAAGACCTGAGCGGTCTCATTTTCCCCACGGATACGGGAGGCCGTTTTAAGCTGGCTTTTCAGCATGGTAATCACCGTTTTTTGTTCACCGGCGACCTTGTTCGCCCGTTCAAAGGAGCGGGTCAGACTGGTGTTTTCGTGGCGCATCCAGAGCAGCCCGGCCACCGCCAGCACTAACAGCACCATCATCGTTTTCATTTCGCCCCCTTCAGGCAGTAGGTGCGCTCGCGAAAGCGGCGATTTTCGAGCCCGGTATTACGCTCACCATTCACAAACACCCAGCGGGTGAGCTGGTCACAGGCTTGCCACCATTGCCGGTGTTTCAGGTGATACACCAGCGTTGAGCGACAGGCCGCGCCGGTACCGACGTTAAAAGCGAAGCTGACCAGCGCGTCATAGACGGCGGGTGGCATTTCAACAGGCACACAGACCGCGAGTCGTTTCTCGACGTTCAGCACATCAGCGACCAGATTCGCGGCGGCTTCCTTCTCGGTGATATCCCGTTTCGGTACCACCCCGGCAGTGTGGCCGATGCCTGACGTCCACACGCCCGCGCTGCACTGATAAGGGCGCAACCGGCAACCCTCGAGGTCGGCAATCAGCGCGAGCCCCTCCGGCGAGGTGTGAAGCAAACGAAAATCAGGCACCAGTGCCGCCAGCGCCAGCACGACGGCCACACTGCAACGTTTAACGAATGAGCCCACGAATAACCCCCTTATCAATCCCCATCGAGACGAGATAGCGGTATTTCTTTCGCTGGTACCAGAAGTTAACCAGCGCGGTAAAAATGGCGCAGCTTCCCCCGACATAAAGCGCGACCCGTTCCGGTGTCTGCGTACCGAAATACGCCAGCACCACTGACAGCCAGTAGGTCAGAAAGGTTGTGATTTTATCCACAGTCAGTCCCATAAATTCACGGTCTCCGATACCGGTGCGGCGTCGACTTCAGGCAGACTGACCGCCGTGCCATGTGGCAGGACGACACCCAGCTCAGCGAGCCCCGGATTAGCCAGCAATACCGCCTCGACCACACCTTCAGTGCGCCCGTAATGGCGCTGACATAACGTGTCGAGCGTGTCGCCCTGATGCGCGATGACGTTCATCAGATTTGCCCCACGATGCAGCGCGCTTTGTCCTGGATACGGGCAACCGACCAGCGCATGTCACGCCACATTTCATCGATGGTGTCATCGATGCTGTCGGCCTTTTTGTCACCTTTGGCGCTGGCATCAACGCCCCGGTAACGCTCGTACAGCGTCGCGGTCGTCATCGAGCAAACAGCGTTGAAGTAGTGAAAAACCCGCACACTTTCGCCGTCGAGCTCATCCGTCGGCACATCCTCGAGGCGCTGATAACCGGCGGCGAGCTGAAGGTCGCGCCAGTCGGTTAACTCGGCGTTGGTCTCGGCCATCGCGGTTTTAATCGCCCGGCGCAGACGCACCGGCGTCACGGTCTGCTCGAGGCGCATTTCTTCGCGCATGCGCTTCGGATCAACATCCGGGAAAAAGGCCGTGTTTTTAATCACCGGCTCGTCGACCGGCACCGGCGGGATGACCATCGGGTCGCGCTGTTGCGCCGGGTTATTCATCACAATCATGGTCATGAGTACCTCAGTAAATAGGTGGGCGGTGGACGCCGGTCGCAGTTACGGTGAATCACCGACATTGACCAGCGTGCCGCCCGGCGCGGGGCGCGTTCTGTTAACCGGCGACTTTCTTCGGGCGTCCGCGCCCTCGTTTCACCGGTGAATCTTGTTTTTTCGCAGGTGCCTTTTTCTCGGCTTTCGGCGCTGTTTTTTTGACGGCGACCGGTTTCGGGTTCAGCTCACGAGTGAGGGTCTCAATGTCTTTTCTTACCCCGGCGTTGGTGTCGAGCTGTAAGGCGCGTTGCAGGTGAGAAAGCGCATTCTCAGGCTGACCGGCATCACGCAGGGTCAGACCGGTGACCTTATGCAGCCGGGCGCGTACTTCGTCAGGCATATCGGCCTCAGCAGTCAGCCCGATGACGCAAAGGAGTTGCGCAGCGTCGACCGGCTTCCCGGCAATTCGGGCGCGGGTTGCCGCGAGTGCGACCTCTTCGGCCAGCATGTAAGGTGTGGTGCGGGAATGATTTTCCGGCATCGACAGGCCGAAACGCAGCGCATAGCGCGCAATCTCAATCGCACCGGTGATATCCCCCGCATCAAGACGCCAGAGCATCACCGTCATCAGAATGTCATCCTGTGCGCCGGTGCCGCTTTCCAGTACGCCAGCGACCCACGGCAGGTACAGCGGGAGTAATTCGCGTTTTTTATCCGCTTTGCGTTCTTTAGAACGAATTGCTGATAGCGTCCGGCGGTCTGCGGCCAGCTTGACGAGCATTTGCTCGTAAGGTGAGGCATGACGCAGCGGGGCGTTATCCCGCTGCGATGCCCTGACAGCCGAGACCCGCATCGCGTGACGCTGTGCGGGGGTTGCCATCGGTTATGCCTCCGTGCCGTCAGTGGTGCTGGTTTCAGCCGGTGCGCTGCCTGTCAGAGACTGCATCGCTTTGACCATTGCCGCCGCGAAAACTTCCGCGCTCACTGGTTCAGAGGTGGCGGGTTCTTCCGGCTCGAGGATCTCGATATTTTCAATCAGGCAACCGGCCTCGTAGTCCTCGATAACGAAATCGACTTTGACCTGTTCGTAGTTTTCCACCTGGTCGAGTTTCGGATTTTCGACGATGTGGCGGCGGTGGCCGTCCTCGTACAGATAAATCGAAATGTTATCCAGCGTTGTAATGAAAACGCTGTTTGCCGGGAAGAACGGCGCGCGCACCGCCTGAAGCTGACCGATGGTTTTCTGGCTGATAATCAACTCACCGGCGAGCTGTTCGCTGTTCGCCTGGAATTTGTTAATCATCGGGAAGTATTTGTCGGTCAGGATACGGCGACCACAGATGACCACCATTTCCGGGTTTTCGCGGTGAATTTCCGCGACCAGTGACTCAAACGCATCCATAACCAGTGCGTCGAGGTTGGCGTAATGCCCACCTTTACCCACTTTGATGGTGTTCGAAATCACGGTACCGTCAGCGTCGGTGATGCTGGACATCACACGCTCAGGCGCGTCGTTGCGGTATTTCTGCAACCAGCCGACAGCCACATCCTGAAGTAACGGGTTTTTGCTACGGTCAGACGTCGCCGCCCGGCTCACGCCGTTAAAGCCGATGGTGATGTAATCCAGCGCCTGACGCTTGATGATGGCGTTACGGATCCGGATCTGGAAATCCTGAAAACGCGCCCACAGGTCGAGCTTGTTGTACTTCAGGTGATAGTCGAAGTTCACCGGATGACAGAAATAGCGGTACGCATCCATTTTCGCGAAATCAGCGGTCTTACGCTCGACGCCACCGTCGGTATCAGCGGTGCTGGCAATGGAGCCGGTCACATCGATACCGACTTTTTCCTCGGTCAGCTCGCCAACCGTCACCATATTGATGAGCTTCAGGAAGCTGGATGATTGCTGGATTTTGTCAAACAGGGTCTGCGTCACCGACGGCTCGACGGTGAATTTTTTGTTAAGGTCACTGACCTCGATGCCGTTCAGCTCAGCGATACGGCTCAGGTACTGATTGAATTTAAAACGGGTGTCTTTACGCATGGCGTTTCTTTTCCTTCGGGGTTAGCAGGGGTTAGCAGTCGGTCAGCGTGGAGACCGCCGAATCACCATCACCGCCGGTACTTAACTTGCGGCGCGCCTGTGATCTGCTTTCGGTATTTTCCAGCGTGGTGGTCAGGGTGCTGAATTGCTGCGAGGTGGCGTCGGCCTGTTCGGCCAGCGCTTTTTTGACGTCGGCTAGTTCGGCTTCAATTGCACTGAAACGCACATCGGCGCTTTCGCCGCCGGTCTGCACCCGCTCGGCGATGGCGGTCACGGCTTCATGTACATCACCGAAATGCGCATCGTCGTCAGTCTGTTTACGGCTGAAGATGCCTTTCACGGTGTCGCTGAGTTTGGTCAGCAGGGTGTCGGGCAGGTCTTCGAATTCCAGCTCGGCAAGGGTTGCCACTGAGAACAGGTCGCCCGGCTGGTCTTTCTTCCCGGCCAGTGGGTTTTGTTGTGCGCGGGAACAGAATTGCAGGTATTCGGTACCGAGACTCGCCGGGTCATCAGTTACCGCCAGCCCGATGAGGTGACATTTGCCGGTGTTGGCAAAGTTCGGACGAATTTCCATCGAGGTGTAAACCTTCTGGCCTTTCGCCAGCATCGCGAGCAGGTTGTCGAGCGGGGCAATTTTGCCGAACAGCGCCAGCTTGCCGTTAAGTGCCGAATCGTCGTCGATCACTTCTGCTTTCACTTCCGTGACGTCGCCATAGCGGCAAAACGGGCTGTCGGGAATAACGCTGCGGATATGCTCGAGGTTAATGCGACAGCCGTAGACGCGCGGGTCAAAGCCGTCGGCCATTTCCTGAATATCGGTCGCACTGATGACGCGACCGTCGCAGGTGTCCCCCTCGACGCCGATGCGAAACCATTTCGAAATTTTTTTAGCCATGAGTCAGGTGTCCTGAGTTGGGTTATCGGGTCGGATGTAGTTTCCCGACTCCCTCCCTCGTCAGCCACCGGTTACAGAAGTGCAACCCCTGACACAACAGGGGGTTAGCGATTCATCCCCCCTGAATCTTTAGCCTTGCCGTGTACTCATCACAGTGAGGTTTTATGACCACTACCAACGACACATCACTACTCAGCGACCCGCGACGACAGGCCGCGCTTTTGTTCTGGCAGGGCTATTCCGTGCCACAAATCGCGGAGCAGTTACAGGTCAAGCGCCCCACGGTGCAGAGCTGGAAACAGCGTGATAAATGGGAAGAAACCGCCCCGTTAAACCGGGTCGAGTTCACGCTCGAGGCGCGGCTGATTCAGCTCTATGCAAAGCCTGACCTGACGGCTCACGACTTTAAGGTCGCGGATTTTCTTGCGCGCCAGATGGAACGCCTCGCGCGGGTTAACCGCTACGGCCAGACCGGCAACGAAGCGGATTTAAACCCGAACGTGGCCAACCGCAACAAAGGGGAAAAGAAGAAGCCGAAAAAGAACTTTTTCAGCGAAGAGGCTATCGGGAAACTCGAAGAGATTTTCCTCGAGCAGTCTTTCGACTATCAGCTCGAGTGGTGGCGCGCGGGGCTGGCGCACCGCATAAGGAACATTCTGAAATCGCGACAGATTGGCGCGACGTTCTATTTTGCACGTGAGGCACTGTTACAGGCGCTGAAGACCGGCCACAACCAGATATTTTTGTCGGCCAGTAAGACGCAAGCCTATGTATTCCGTAAATACATTATCGCCTTTGCCCGACAGGCTGGCGTCGAGCTTACCGGCGACCCGATTGTGCTCGGCAACAATGGCGCGGAGTTGATGTTTCTCGGTACCAATGCCAACACGGCACAGAGTCACAACGGTGACCTGTATGTCGACGAAATTTTCTGGATCCCCAACTTCCAGAAACTGAAGCGCGTCGCCGGGGGCATGTCGTCACAGGAGCATTTACGCACGACCTATTTCTCGACCCCATCATCGCTGGCGCACGGCGCTTATCCGTTCTGGTCGGGTGAGCAGTTCAACAAGGGGCGCTCAGACAAGAGCGAGCGCGTCGATATCGATATCAGTCACGCCGCACTCGCGAAGGGCGTCGCCTGTCCTGACGGCCAGTGGCGACAGATTGTCACCATCGAGGACGCACTCGCCAAAGGGTGCACCCTGTTTAACATCGATACGCTGAAGCGCGAGAACAGTGTCGATGAGTTCCGCAACCTGTTTATGTGCGAGTTCGTCGACGATAAAGCGTCGGTATTCCCGTTCGAAGAGCTGCAACGCTGCATGGTCGACAGCCTCGAGAAATGGGAGGACTACGCGCCATTTGCCGACCGGCCATTCGGTCACCGCCCGGTGTGGATTGGCTACGACCCGTCATTACGTGGCGACAGCGCCGGGTGCGTCGTTATTGCGCCGCCGGTCGTTGCCGGTGGCAAATTCCGCATCCTCGAGCGCCACCAGTGGAAAGGGATGGACTTCGCCCAACAGGCCGAATCCATTCGCGAGCTCACGCAGAAATACACCGTGGAATATATCGGCATCGATGCTACCGGGCTCGGTCAGGGCGTTTTCCAGCTCGTACGGTCTTTCTACCCGGCTGCACGTGAAATCCGCTACACGCCGGAAATGAAAACCGCGATGGTGCTCAAAGCAAAAGACACCATTCGCCGCGGTTGCCTCGAGTACGACGTCAGCGCGACCGATATCACGCAGTCGTTTATGTCTATCCGCAAAACCATGACCAGCAGTGGTCGCAGCTCGACCTATGAGGCCAGCCGCACCGAGGAAGCCAGTCATGCCGATCTCGCCTGGGCAACCATGCACGTATTAATTAATGAGCCGCTGACCGCCGCGACCGGTGAGCAGTCATCCAGCATCATGGAGTGGAACTAATGAGCAAGAAACGCAACAAGCGCCAGCAGCCGCCGCGCACCCAAAACCACACCGCCGCACCGGCACAGAGCATGGAAGCATTCACTTTTGGTGAGCCGACGCCGGTACTCGACCGCCGCGATATTCTCGATTATGTCGAGTGTATCGATAACGGCCAGTGGTACGAGCCGCCGGTGAGCTTTTCCGGGCTGGCGAAGAGCATGCGCGCCGCCGTGCATCACAGCTCGCCGATTTACGTGAAGCGTAATATTCTGGTGTCGACCTACATCCCGCACCCGCTGTTATCCCGTCAGGACTTCACCCGGTTTGCGCTCGACTATCTGGTGTTTGGTAATGCGTTTATCGAAGAGCGTCGCAGCCTGACCGGCAAGCCGTTAAAACTGGAAACCTCACCGGCGAAATACACCCGCCGTGGCATCGAGGATGACGTTTACTGGTACATTCAGAGCTACACACAGCCGCACCAGTTCGCGCCCGGCTCCGTCTTCCACCTGCTCGAGCCCGATATTAATCAGGAGCTTTACGGGATGCCGGAATACCTGAGCGCACTCAATTCAGCCTGGCTGAATGAATCGGCGACCCTGTTCCGTCGCAAGTATTATCAGAACGGCGCGCATGCGGGTTACATCATGTATGTGACCGACGCCGCGCAAAGCAGCACCGACGTCGAGGCACTGCGAAAGGCGATGCGCAACTCGAAAGGACTCGGCAATTTTAAGAACCTGTTTTTTTACGCGCCGAATGGTAAAGCAGACGGGATTAAAATTGTGCCACTGAGCGAAGTCGCCACGAAGGATGATTTTTTTAATATCAAGAAAGTCAGTGCCGCTGACCTGCTCGACGCGCACCGCATTCCATTCCAGCTTATGGGCGGTAAGCCCGAGAACGTCGGCTCAGTGGGTGACGTTGAGAAGGTGGCAAAGGTCTTTGTGCGTAACGAGCTGACCCCGCTACAGGCGCGGTTTATGGAGTTGAACGAATGGGCGGGTGAAGAAATTATCCGCTTCGAAAAATATAGTCTCGGCGGCGACGAGTAACCCCACCCACAGCCTCCCGTCGTGGCGGCTTTACCCTCACCTCATACAACGCCCTCAGCGCCACGACACGCCGTCGGCGCTTCGCTTCATCTCGTTACTCACCCACGCCCACAACAACGTCACAGGGACGCGCTCAGGCGCTGAAAAAATAAAATAAATACCCGCCTCAGCGCGCAATGCTATCCCCGCCACGCCTGCCCGCTTTATGAGTCGGTTTTAATGCAGGTGCACGAACACGCCGGAGGCGCGCCAGCTCTGGCGTGCCATACACAAAGCTAGTGAATTTAGCACAGGCAAAAACATGCACCTTTTGCATGCAGCTTATCCTATTGTTTTCTGATAACGCGAATAAGCGTCCTCAAAAGCTTCTAAGTATGCTTTTGGTAAATCAAATTCGTATGTGTTGAGATTGGTTGTTATAAAGAGTTTACCCTTTTTAAAATCTATGTTCTTATCCATATCGAACAGCGTATACGTTGACCACCAGACAACCCCAGAGTCGATTATAAATTGAATTTTTTCTGTTTCGCCTTTATATGATAGCGTTATATCACGATGACCAATTACTTTATCTAAAGAGAACTTGCCTGATGATTTACCCAGAGAGAAAAAAACACCCGTAATATTCACCCTCATATTTCTCATATTCTGGATAATGATATTACAACTAACCCCCTTGCCATGAGTAACATCCACACTTACTCCATGAGTAACTCTAATTTTTTCGTTCTCATTCTGAGTAGCTTGATACGCCATGTATAATGAAACTAACACGGCAAGTAGAGTTGCAATTCCGGACAACCACCCCCCAAGCATACTCCACAACGCCACCTCACCAGAATAGTTCTTATCAGCCCATCCCCAATTAAAACCACCGAGAAAAAAACCTAAAACGAACATCAAAGCAGAAAGGATAATTATGCCGAAAAATTTTAAATTCATATGAATAATCCACGCCCAAGCAGCTTTCATTTTACGCATGCTAACGCCTCGCAAGGCTCGTTGTTCAACGCCGCCAGCACTGAAAGCAAGTTTCAGCACCGGCGGCGTTGTCACTATATTACTTAATTTTCGAGTATTGAATCGACCTCACCCGTTCGAACATCGACGCGCGCCGCTACGGTCTGTTTTACCACTCCACCATAAGCATTAGTTCCGCGAAACGTTGTTTTTACAACAGCATGCGGGTCTTTATTCAAAATAATATGGTAGACCGTTGAAACATGTTTATAAGAGGAATCATCATTCATGCTGGCTTTTATCAGCTTCTCTAACGGGCGATAAGAGCCATCCCAACCGCTAAAATTCCCCTGAAAAATGTCAAGGTTGATTTTATTATTTAGAGATTGTGGATCCTTCTCGAAGTCGTTGAAACACCACCCCAACACATCACCGAGCTTTAACGCATCATCTTTAGTAAAAGTGTACTCACTCATACAGGCATAAAAAGCATCAACATAGCTGACCGGTACACTTTTGAAACCGACATAATCCTTAACGATTTCGTGCCGGGTTTCTTTTGGCTCGTTGCGATATTCTTTGAGGGTTTTATCTGCGTACTCAAACGTTGGCGTAGCCGGTTCCGCTTTAACCATCGGTGCATCATTTTTCGCTACAGGCTGACTCTTTTCAGTCGGCCACAAGATTGAGCCAATAACGCCCAACGCCAGACAGCCGCCGAGGTAAACCGCGCTTGAGCGCTTACGATTCGGCATCCTAACCAGCGACGGCTTGATAAGACCAATGATAAAAGCAATAAAAAGAGCCAGAGATAAAAATGCTATTACGGTATCCATGATTTTCCTTTATGTAATCCCATAAAAAACAACCCCATGCTACCAAACATGAGGTTGATATTGGCACTTTTTTGAGGAGCTACCGCCAGCTCTCATCTTCCCAAACTTCCTGAAGAATAGCGTCCAGCGCTTCGCGGTCTGAATCTTTATCGAACCCCATCAACTCAACACCAGTCATAGAACCTTTCTTGACGTTAACGCGAGTTGCCGGAAAAACTGACTGTATTCGCTTGGTCAATTCACTCTGAAAAGCATCAATCACCGGCTGGCCGACTATTTGGTCTTTATCTAATGTGATATTTACCCTCACCTTGCTCTCCTTCGCAAAGGTTTCATCAACAGGCTGCGCGGAAAAAACAACAGAAAAATTATTGTTTTTCATTAAGTTGCCTCTTGCTATCTCCGCAATTAAATTCAATGCGATTTCACGGTCTCTTTCCTGACAAGTCCCTTCAGCCGTCAGACGCGCAATCATTTCGACCCGCTCAATCATAACGTGCTCATTTAGCTCTCTATCCACACAACCTCCACTACGAGATACTGTATAAACATACAGTAGCACGTATTGATAAAAAATGTGAAGAACAAAAAGTTGCAAATACACTGTATGTACATGATATGGATGAGTATTAACGCTTATATTTCCGTTGCCAGCCCCGCTAAAACCGCAACACGATTGAGGATTTCTGTAGCTTTGGTCCGATATGCCTTAACTTTCGCCTGATGTGATGGCGCCGTGGTAAATATTTCTCCTGTGGCCGTTCCTCGCAACCATTTACCGTCAAAGCAACTTTTACCACCCGCCATCAGGTGCAGGGCTTCACCCCGGCTGATATTTATGCCGGTTGTCAGATGTATCTCGCCAATAGTTTTCGCTATAGCTGCATTTTGTTCATCCGTTCCGTGGATGAATTTTCGCCGCATTGCTGGCTTTTGCTTTCTGATTCGGTTTGTTAACTCTCGTTTTTCACGTCGACTCAGGGGTTTTGATAAATCGAGTTCCGGTGGATCGCTTTCGCTTCCCGTACAGTTATTGACAGAACTCCGAGGGACGGCTTTGCCGTCCTGAAGGTCAACGGCCAAATCAACAGCACGCTTCGGAACAATCTTCCACTGAGTGAGCCGGGTTAAAATCGGGCTCCCTGCACCTATGGAGGAATCGTAGACCCCCTTAATACATACCGTTTCCTCACCGTACTGATTAAGCTCGGTACGCGGTTCATACAATGTGCGCACCTGTAAGTCATCGCGACGGACAAACGGCCCACCCTGCGCATTAACATAACCCGCCCAGTCACCAGCGTCGGCGGCATCATGGACGGCGGCAAACTCAACGCTCAGGCCGTGCGCGGTTTCGGTATCAGCGAGACGACGTAACTCACGGTAAACCGTCACCGGCGCACCACCGATAAACTGAAACTGACGGATGTGCCAGCGCGCTGCCCATGCTGAAACAGCTGGGGCGGTCTCTTTCAGCAGCTCACCACTTTCATCATCGGCTTCACCATCAAGAGCATAACCGTCGATATTTTTTGATATGTATTTAGCAACATAGCCAGTTGCGCTGCCTTTCTCCGGGTCAATGGCCTCAGGGTGGAAACGTGCTTTTTTGGCTTTATCGCTTTTCAGCTCGTGGCGGTCTTCTTTCCATGCATATTTACGGACGATGGAGCGAACATATTCAACATCTTCCGGCAGCATGAACATCAGCATGTGCCAGTGTGGAGTACCGTCGTGATGGGGCTCGGCGACACGAATACCGAAAATTCGCACATCTTCCCGATGCAGTTTGGCACGGATACGCGCCCAGATACCGGTTAGATAGTTTTGCGTGTCAGCCGGGCTGGCACCGCTCCATTTGCTGTTACGGTAACCGGCTTTAGTCGTGGCGTGGTATTTTGACGGCGCGGTTAGAGTGTAAAACTCACCAACATAACCGAGCTCATTACAGATGTTTTCAAACCCACGAATGCGGGTCATGAGCTCACAGCGGCGAATGGCAGGGTTAGCAACTGAGCCATCATATTTTTCAATCAGGCTGATACGGTTGCCATCTTCGTCTTCGAGATCCAGACCTTTGAGAAATTCACGAGTGCGGCGCTTTTGTTCACGCCAGTCAGTCACGCAGTTTTTACTCGCGTAGGTATTTTTTTTCTTGTTGACGTTACCGACTGCAATTTGCAGGTGTTCGCGCCACGTAGCCGCAACGCGGCGCAAACGACCACGCCACCACCCATCATTAAACATCTTGGCGATAGCCGGTGCGATTTCATCCGCGTCGACATAATTTTTTGCAACCCGATCCCAATGTGGTGGGATAACGTTGAATTGGAGGGAAATAATGCCAGCAAGGATATACCAGGTGTACAGCGTTTTAAGCTCGCCAAATCCGTGGTCATCAATGTTGGCAAGTTCACCACGAATGTAATTAGCAATATCAGCGGCCAACAGGTCAACATCAGCACGCGACATATCAGGGAGGCGATTATATCTGGCGACCATATTGACCATGCGTGACGCCAGATATTGCATAAGCTGGGTATCAAAATGACAACCGAAAACAGCGGTTGATACATTGCTGTTGATGCCAGCGCACTCGTATTTTTTTGCAACCAGTTCAAGACGCGGCAATGCCTTTTTGCAGAAGCTGATTAAAAAAGCATTGGCTCGTTGACTGCCCTGATTTTGCTCCAGCACCGCAGCGGTTCGATAAACATCAAAACGCACGCACTCAGGCTGGAGAGAAAGCACCTTTCTCGCATGCAGCAAAGCCGCGAACATACGGTCGCGGCGATACTGTTGGTCGTAGGTAAGATATGGACTGGTTATTGCCGACCGTGGAGCATTCCACGGAAACGCGAATTGAACAGCCAATTCATACCCCCCGATAATGCTTAGATTTGAGCTCGTCGATTTGCTGACAGGTCACGCACAAATCCACGCCCGGAATCGCAATGCGGCGAGCTTCTGGGATTGGTGCGTCACATTTTTCGCAGAAAAAACGGGAAGGCGCAGCGATACGGCTGCGCGCTTTGTTGATGTAGCGCTCGCGGTCTTCCTGCTCACGCTGTTGGGCTAAATCAATTGTGTCAGCCATTAGTGCAGCTCCTGTGATTCGTTCTCAAAGCGAGTGGCTTCGCGGCGCAGAAGTTCGGCCGCTTCTTTGCCGGTCATATCTGAATTGGTAATGTGAACGGCCAGCGCTTCGAGACGGATTGAAACGGCGAGAGCGCGATCTTTGCGCTCTTCTTTTTTGGCTTCTTTAAACAAAGACTCCAGCACGTGATCGCCAGCACTACTCGGCGTTGATAAATAAATAGTTCTACTCATATATCCTCCTGATTTTTGGCAAAAGAATGCCCGGCGGGTTTACGCCAAGTAATTACGTTTAATTAATTAACTATATCCAAATACAACAGCAGGCTTGCTTTTTAACTGCTTGATGATTTCGGCTTTTAATCCATCCTTAAATTCTTTGCAGCACTCCCACTCAGGGTCAACGCGAAGTATTGCGCCGTCTCGGGTTTTAATTTCAAAACCTTCCTCCATATTTGGAATCATGGCACCTAAAACAATTCTTAATTCATCGCGTGACATGTTTCACTCCTTTAATTACAAAGTGGACAATACGAATAATTAAAAAACCTGACGATTTCGGCGACTTTGTTTTCAGCCCTTTTAATAATTCGGACTGTGAGCGGCACGGGTGCCAGCGCTTGCCGTCCTTACCTGCGATCCAGCCATGGCCGTAATGCATGCCGGGGCTTTGCTTAACGAGCAGAGACGCGAATGACGGTTCACTTTTCAGCATACGCACCTCAAATAAGACCAAACGATGCGCCAATACCGCTCATGGTATCGACCACGCTCGACATAGCGGGATTAGTCTGCAGACGTGCATGCAGCGCCAGAGCCGACAATGACAACATGCGAATGCCGGAGTTAACGCTTTCAATCATGTTGTGCTTACGGGCAGTGGTCAGACGCTCATCAGATACAGCACCGCTCGCCAGTTCACCGAGTTCGCGCATTGCGCGCATGACGTAAGACTGCAATTTATCTTTAGCCAGCTCATTAACCGGCACGCATGGCAGACAATGAATCTGCGCCAGAAAACCATCAACGAGGGTTGAGTCTTCGGTCAGGTCAGTCAGCAGCCACAATTCAGGCGGTGTGAACTGGTGAGGCTGTTCTGGGTTGAGCTTGTTACGTAACGTCTGAACATTCATACCCGCACGCTCGGCCAGCTTCGCCATATTGTGACGCTGCGCAAAAGCCCGGCACGCTTCGTCATAGTGGGGATGTTTGGAAATCTGAAAATCAAACATGCTACATCCTTATAATTCACATAATGTGAATCAAGCACCGATAACAAGTTGGAAACGGGAATGACCCAACGCTTTACGCAACTGTTCTTCTTTCCAGCGAGCGTAATAGATACGAATCGGGCCACCTGCTTTCTTGCAGCCTTTACGGATGGTGCGGGGTTCGATTGGTACACAAGGGTTGTCGCCAGTTGTCCAGCGATAAGCGGTACGCTCAGAAACACCTTCAAGTTCTGCGAACTGCTGCAGACTAACGATAGGTGCAGGTACTTTGATGATTGCGATTTCAGAAGCCATGTTGCATGATTCCCTTTTGCCAAAGTTTGCAATTGAAATGACTCTGTTTGCCAACACTTGTCATCAATTGCGTAGGTTTAGCCAAAATATATCTCCCAATTGAGAGATAGTAAATAGGTTTTAGTGAAATGAACATTAATTCTTTAGGATGGAGCAACGTAGACGTCCTCGATCGCATCTGCGAGGCTTATGGATTTTCACAGAAAATTCAATTAGCTAACCACTTCGACATTGCCTCAAGTTCGCTATCGAATAGGTACACCCGAGGCGCTATCTCCTATGACTTCGCAGCACATTGCGCCTTAGAGACAGGAGCAAATCTTCGTTGGCTACTTACTGGGGAGGGCAGAAAGTTCGAAAATGAGAAACCTGCAGAGGGAACTTTGAATCTTTCGATTCAATTATTCACAATAAGTGAAGGCCAACTAGATGATCAGGGTTGGATAACAATTGATAAGAAGTTTTTCCCTGATGCCATTTCTGATCCCTACATCATCGAAGCTGATGGAAGATTTCATTTTATGGAGAGTAAAAATTCACTCTCTGATGGGACTTATTTGATTGATGTTGATGGCAGCAAAAGCATACGAGAACTCACTATTTTACCGGGTCAAAGGCTTCACGTTTCTGGCGGAAAGATTGCTTTCGAATGCAGTATTAGCGATATAAAAATTCACAATCGTGTTTTTGCCGTTTATCAGGAACTTTAACAATGACGGTAAGAAAAAATCCCGCTGGCGGTTGGATTTGTGAACTCTACCCAAACGGTGCAAAAGGCAAACGTATCAGAAAGAAATTCGCTACTAAAGGCGAGGCTCTGGCGTTTGAGCAGTACACCGTTCAAAACCCGTGGCAGGAAGAAAAGGAAGACAGGCGCACGTTAAAAGAGCTGGTTGATTCATGGTATAGCGCTCATGGCATTACACTGAAAGACGGCTTGAAACGCCAGTTAGCCATGCAACATGCTTTTGAGTGTATGGGCGAACCACTTGCACGCGATTTCGATGCGCAGATGTTTTCCCGCTACCGAGAAAAACGGTTAAAAGGTGAATATGCCCGTTCAAACAGAGTGAAAGAGGTATCTCCTCGCACGCTTAATCTTGAGCTGGCCTACTTCCGGGCAGTGTTCAATGAGCTAAACCGCCTCGGAGAATGGAAAGGTGAAAACCCACTGAAAAATATGCGCCCATTCCGAACAGAAGAAATGGAAATGGCCTGGTTAACTCACGACCAAATTTCGCTACTGCTCGGAGAGTGTAAACGGCATGACCACCCTGATTTAGAAACCGTGGTAAGAATCTGTCTCGCCACTGGCGCACGGTGGTCTGAGGCCGAGAGTCTGAGAAAAAGCCAACTTGCGAAATACAAAATCACATACACCAATACAAAAGGCAGAAAAAACCGCACCGTTCCAATAAGCGAAGAACTCTACAAATCTCTGCCTGATGATAAAAAAGGTCGGTTGTTTAGTGACTGTTATGGCGCGTTCCGATCTGCTTTGGAAAGAACAGCCATCGAACTACCGGCAGGACAGCTTACCCATGTCTTGCGCCACACCTTCGCCAGTCACTTTATGATGAATGGTGGTAATATTTTAGTCCTACAGCGCGTTTTGGGGCATACCGATATCAAAATGACAATGCGGTATGCCCATTTTGCTCCAGACCACCTAGAAGATGCTGTTAAGCTTAATCCATTAAATACATTTAGTTAGACTAATTTATTATTTATTGTTCATTTCTCGTAGATCTTGCTCCCAATGGGTGTCGTTGGATTCAACAATACCCTCCCTTTCCAAAAGCATCATTCTCTTCAAAAGATATTTGTTGCTAATTCCTCTTAGATAATACCTAACAGTTTCTGCAAAATCCCAGTTGTTATCTGAAAATAGTCTTGGCTGGAATGAATGGCAATATACAATTTCAATATCCTTTCCCTCGCAATCAAAATTAGCTAACATATTAGTAATTTTTTGATCACGAAGCACCTCGACATGTGGGCCATGCAATGTTTCATATCCAATATGGATAACTGTTTTACCATCATCTGGGGCTTGCCTTACAGCCTTTACAAGTAATCCTTTGACATCTTTGGCCTTTTTTGTAATCGACTCATCTGCTATACATTCCCATTTAGCGCAGAAAGGTCTCTTTATCTCATCTGCAAAAACATTAATCGTACTATATTCATCATCGCTATAAGTACAAAGTTTCGCTTGGCATGCCATTGTATAACTACCGTGGGGGTCATAGTTATCATCTAAAAGAGAGTTAAGCTGTGGAGAAGGATACTTTACTATCCATTTGGCAAAATGTTCATTTATACGGTCCATATCAATTAAATTTGCTACCACTGATATTTCATCATTTTCACAAGATGCAACACCAGATTGCATCAAATCTCTTGAGGCGTATAAATACCTAACAACATTCAAGAAAATATCCGGATTGGTACTGTTGACCTCGCATTTAAATTTTACATTGAAAAAAACAGGATATGGGTAAGAAATTATATATGGCAGAGCTTGCTGCCATCTTTTAACCCATTCCGTTCGTTCATTTTCTGAATATTGAGTTACCTTTGCAAGCCTTTTACATTCGACATATAGTTTATCATTTCCTTTCGTAACTAGAAGGTCTGGTGTTTTACCTGCGCCGGATTCAGGTATAAACTCCACTTCCCATCCATTTTTTATATAACAGGCAGCAACAACCAATTCGAATAATACAGAGTCTGGTTGATTTTCAGGTTTAATAAGTAAATCTTTAAGTTTATTTTCAATACCTTTGGTACGCTTCAACTCTTCGCTAAATTCCCCGATGGTAGCAAAAAACGGCCAAATTCTAGAGGATTGTGCAGGTTCATCAACTGTTGGGCGATCTGCAAGTGATTCTGCAAGATATAAATACCAAGCGATCCAATCATCATAAAAAGCCATGCGAGAATCTTTTTCATGAAAAGAAACATCAGATTGACTGCTATACAACCGTTCAGTGAGGGAGCGAAAATATCGTAGAACATTATCTCTTCGCTCAGACCACTTTTCTTCTCCCATGACGTCAACAAACCATCGATATGTTTTCTTTATATCTTTGACGAGAGGATCGTCATGTCTCGCATTAAAATGCTTCCAAAATTCAGCGTACTCATCTTCAGTAGCATTTTTATCATGACTATTTTCGTTCACTTTATATCCTTAGATGGAAAAAAAGATAGGCCTAAGTTACTATTTTTTAACCTATATGTATGTATCTGCATTCACAAACATAGCGCATTTTAGTGGCGATAAAGTGGCGGTAGAAATGGCGAATAATGGGTAATCATTGGCAAACAGTGGCAATCTATGTCAATGATAAATAACGCAAACTATTGATTTTCGGTTGTTCCGGTAGGAACTCATAATCGCTTGGTCGCTGGTTCAAGTCCAGCAGGGGCCACCAAATATCAAGGACTTGCGAGAAATCGCAGGTCCTTTTTTATTAATCTTCCGTTGAGATATGTCTGCCCAATAAGCAGCATGTGGCAACCCTTCTGGACGCCGCCATCCAGAGATGGAAACGTCCGTTAGCGTTTTATTCGATAGTCAGCTCACACGAGTTCTTTGAGCTGCTCCTGCATGTAGGTTGAAAAATACTCTGGGTTTTTGATAAGGATGCGGTTACCGGAGGCAACTTTTTCTGCCCATCCGGCCACTTTTTTCGTGAACTCAGGATTCCATCCCTCCTGCTCACCCCGTGCCATCACAACTTCCGGACTCGCTGGCACACCTAAGTCATGCAAATACTTTAGAATTCCCTTAGCGGTACTTTCATCCATTGAATGGGGTACTGACGCCGAAGTGTTCATACCACCGATAAAATCCAAGGCTTTCTCAATTGCTGTTGGCATGCTCTTATCCTTAAAATTAACCACGTTAGAGACACCTTGATACTATGTACCCAACTCCGCCGGGATATCAAAGAGAACATCGCCTTTCTTTGACTTACCCCGCAGCTAAACGCTTGCGCGGCTGTTTTCTGCGCTATTTTTTTGCTTCTCCGGCTAAAACCAGCCCAGTCGCCACCGCATTGCGCGGGCCTTCAGTGCCACGGATGTTGCCCTGCCCGGCGACAACGCCGTAATGCGCCAGCGCATCGGTGATCATCTGCGGAATTTCAAAATCCAGCGATGAACCGCCTACCAGCACCACAAAAGTGATATCGCGAATGGAGCCGCCAGGTGATACCTGGCGTAACGCGCGCAGACAGTTGGTGACAAAAACTTTCTCTTTGGCCTGACGACGCACCAGACGAATCTTCTCCAGCGAGGTCTGGTTATCAACCGGGATCAGCTCGCCGTCTTTCAGATACACCACTTTGGCAAATACTGACGGGCTGAGCGGTTCACGAAAAAACTCCACCGCGCCGTTCTCGTGGCGAATGCTGAACAGGCTCTCCACTTTGGCCAGCGGGTATTTTTTAATTTCCTCTGCTAAAAACGGATCGCTTAAGCCCAGTTCCGTTTGAATTAGCAGGCTGACCATATTCCCCGCCCCGGCAAGATGTACCGCCTTCACTACGCCGTCGCTATTAATAATGGCGGCATCGGTAGATCCTGCGCCTAAATCGAGGATCGCCAGCGGCGCGGCGCATCCGGGCGTCGTTAACGCGCCAGCCACGGCCATGTTGGCTTCCACCCCACCCACCTCCACGGGCGTGTTTAGCCGCGCGCTCAGTTCGCTGGCGATAGCCTGCATCTGTAAGCGGTCAGATTTCACCATCGCCGCAATGCCAACGGCGTTCTCCATTGAGCATTCACCGGCAATGCCACCCTGCACCTCGCGGGGAATAAACGTATCCACCGCCAGAAGATCCTGAATATGCACGGCGTTCATGTCATGACCGGTCAGCGAGGCCATCACCTTACGCACCCGCTCAAGCATCCCGCCCGCGTGCGTACCTGCTTCACCGCGGATATCACACACGGGCGCACAGGCGCTCATCGCCTGCATAATGGCCTGCGCGCCTTGCGCTACGTCGGCTTCACCGCCGCGCTTTTCGCCACGGATAAAGATCTTACCCGCCGGGATCGTTCGCGACTGCACATCACCCTGCGGCGTTTTCAGCACCACAGCGGAGCGGTTGCCAATCAGCGCTCTGGCGATAGGGACGATGGTTTGCGTTTCCTCCGGCGTCAGGGCAAAAAAGGTCGCGATGCCGTAAGGATTCGACAATACCCGCACCACCTGCCCTGCGGCCGCCACTTCCACCGCCGCCAGCACACCTTCCGGAACCTTCTCCAGTAGCGTGACTTCATCGACCACCGGCATTGCCCGACGCAGGCGATTGTTCACCAGCACGCCATCATCTTTTTTCAGGATCGCCGCCACCACGTTGATCCCACGATCCAGCGCCTCATTGATGAGCCAGACCGCTTCAAGGAAATCAATCTCTTCGCCCACCAACGGGATCCAGCCCTGCGCAAAGCGATCCTCGCTCAGTGATGCCAGCTTATCCACGCTGATGGTGGTTCCCATCCCCACGCCGACGCCCCCCGGCGTCTGCGGGTTATGGCCAATCATTGTCGATTCCGTAATGATGGTTTCAGTGATGGTTTCCATCGCCACATCGCCAATCACCGGCGCGGCCTCATTGATGCAGATTTTCGCCACGTCCTGAAGCGACCACGGCGTTTTATCCAGTGCCTGCTGCAGGGAGGTCACCACCCCGGCAATGTTGTCCCGCGTCCCTTTCATGCCCGTGGTGGCGACAATTCCGCTGGCAATAAACCGTCCATGTTGCGCCAACGCCACTTCGGTGGTGGCGTTGCCGATATCAATCCCGGCGATTAACGGCATGCGCCCTCCGTCACTGGCTGCCTTTACGCAGCTTGTTTCTCTGCTGATACACCTCTGCCGACTCGCGGACAAAAGCGGCGTTCACCGTGGCATGCCAGGTGTGCTCCAGCTCATCGGCAATCGCCTGTAGCTCCGCGAATGAAGAACGAAACGGACGTAGCGCATTGTAGATCTCCAGAATACGAGCATCCGGGATGGCAATCAGCTCCGCCGCGCGACGGAAATTGCGCGCCACGGCGTGACGTTGCATCTGTTCGGCAATCTGCGCCTGGTACTCCAGCGTTTGCTGAGAAATACGCACATCCTGCGGCCCGACCTTGCCTGCCAGCACATTCTCAAGAGTAATGTCGGTTAACGGTTTCCCGCCAGGCGTCTGGATTTTCTCCGGGCAGCGGGTGGCTAATGGGTAATCCTGCGCGGTCATGATGTTGTCGTTCATGGTCATTCCCTTACCAGTGCAATATGCAGCGTGACAGGTGCAGCATCCTGCACCACGTGTTTGGTTTCTTTGATGTGAAACAGCGCGGCCTTGGCCATAAATTTAGGGCGCACCATCTGGTCATTGACCACCGGCACCGGCGAAGGCGACTCTTTGCGTGCATAGCGCGCGGCGTTTTTACCGATCTGGCGATAGGTTTCCAGCGTCAGCAGCGGAGCCTGAGAGAACAGCTCCAGGTTACTCAGCGGTAGCAGATCGCGCTGATGAATCACCGTGGTTCCTTTCGACTGGATACCAATCCCGATGCCGGAACCACTGAGATTAGCCGCATCCCACGCCATAAAAGAAACATCCGAGGTGCGCAGAATTCTCACTACCCGCGCATGCAGCCCCTCTTCTTCAATCCCTGCCACCAGCTCTTTAAGAATCGCCTTATGCGGCATATCAATCAGGGTTTTGTGCTGATACTTATCAAAGGCCGGACCGACGCCAATCACCACTTCATCTACGCGTTCGTCCGCTGTAGCCGCCTCGCCTTCGCTTACCTGCAAGGTGAAAACCGGCTTACGTTCAGTTGTGCATTCCACGGTGTACCGCCTTATTCAATTGAGCCAGGCTGAACCACGCCCGCGATATTTTTAATTTCCGCCCAGCGCTCGGCAGAGATGCGATAGCCGGTGCCTGGTCCCTGATAATCATTAATGTCGTTAACGGCGCTGACCACCTCAAACTGGCGATCCAGAATGGCCGACGTTTGCAGGTAATCACCGGTGACGCGCTGTCTCAGCATATTGAGGATGTTACTGGCGATATCTTCGAAGCCGCTACGGCTTAGCGCGCCGACGATATCCAGCCCGGTAATATTGCGCTTCATCATCTCTTCCACGGCGGCCAGATCTTCCACCACATTGCGCGCGGGCATATCTTTGCTGCCGTGAGCGTAAGTGGCGGCCTCAACTTCCTCATCGCTAATCAGCGGCAGGCCCAGTTCGCGGAACACCGCCTGAATGGCGCGCGCCGCCTTGTTACGGATGGCGATGGTTTCTTCTTCGGTTACAGGACGCAGACCACCGTCCACCATCAGATCGCGTTGCAGAATGTTGTAATCATCGAAGTCTTCCGCATCGAAGTTCGACCCGGCAAACATGTTGTCGTAGTTCGGCACGGCGCTATAGCCGGAGAAGATAAAGTCGGTACCCGGCAGCATTTGCATCAAGGTACGGGCGGTACGGCGAATATCTGAGTGGGAAAAGGTCTGGTCATTGGCGGAGGCCACTTCAAGGTCGAGCATCGAGGCAATCAGGTTTTCTGCCAGCACCGCGCGGATCCCCGACGGCACTGCGCCGGTCATGCCGATACAGCTGACCGCACCGTTTTGCAGCCCCTGTACGCCCGCGCCTTTGGTGATAAAGATGCAGCGCGACTCCAGATAGAGCATCGATTTACTCTCGGAATAGCCCATCAGCGCTTCCGAACCGGTACCGGAGGTATAACGCATTTTCAGCCCGCGAGACGCATAGGCCGAGGCGAGAAACGCTTTGGACCACGGCGTATCATCGCCGTCAGTAAACACCGACTCTGTACCGTATACCGATACCGTTTCGGCGTAGCTGGTTAACCCGCGCATCCCCAGCTCCAGCTCCGTCGCCTCCTCAACGGAACATTGCGTGAGCACGCCAGGACGACCGCACTGGGAACCGACCAGCAGCGCCAGGGCGTTAAACGGCGCATAGCGGGCGATGCCGACCGTGGTTTCCTGTTCTGAAAAACCACGGATCCCCGCTTCAGCCGCATCGGCGGCAATCTGTACCGGGTTGTCTTTCAGGTTAGTGACATGGCACTGGTTGGATGGCGTGCGCCTGGCGCGCATTTTTTGCAGCGCCATCATCATTTCCACCACGTTCATTTGCGCCATCACCTCCACCGCTTTCGCCGGCGTGATGGCGGTGGTAATAGCAACAATCTCTTCCCGGCTGACGTGGATATCCACCAGCATTCTGGCGATCTCCAGCGCATCGAGCCGCATTGCCCGTTCAGTTTCAGCCACGTTAATCGCGTAGTCGGCAATAAAACGGTCAATCATGTCGAACTCGGCGCGGCTCTTGCCGTCCAGCTCAACAATACGACCATTCTCTACCTTCACCGACGAAGCCGGATCGTAGGGGCTTTCCATGGCGATCAGCCCCTCTTCAGGCCATTCGCCAATCAGCCCATCCTGATTTACAGGGCGCTTCGCAAGCACTTCGAATCGTTTTGATCTTCTCATAGTTTATGGACTCAAAAGATAAAAAATAGGGACGCCGGGCCGTATTGCCGGGGACACACCACCCGGCATTCGCCTTTCATCAGCAATGGCCGAACTCTAAATGAGCACAGCAATAAAAAAATAAAATTAATTTCGTTCCAATTTGGCACGTAATAAAAATTCATCGTTCCATATTGAAACGGTTCTCAGGAATAGCCAGAGAGAATTGTGACGAAGTTAAATGATCATTATCAATAAATGCCGATACGCAAAATCAAATTAATATTTTTGAAATTTTCACCCTATTGACTTAATAACGCGCGGCGACAAAATAAAGCCAAACCCAATGATAAAAAATAGCTGTCTCGCGATATTTTCGTGACCTCAGCCCTACACTATTTTCAGGAGAAACTGTGAATAAGAGCCAACCAATCGCCACCATTACGCTGGCGGCTGCGAAAAAAATGGCGCAGGCCGTCGAGGCTAAAGCGTCTGAGATCAACGTGCCGGTGGTCTTTTCCGTGGTGGATCGCGGCGGAAACACGCTGCTGATGCAACGCATGGACGACGCGTTTGTCACCAGCTGTGATATTTCACTGAATAAAGCGTATACCGCCTGCTGTCTGCGCCAGGGGACTCATGAAATTACCGACGCGGTACAACCGGGTGCCTCACTATATGGTTTACAGCTAACGAATCAACAGCGGATCGTTATTTTTGGCGGCGGCTTACCTGTCATATTAAACGATAAATTAATCGGTGCCGTCGGCGTAAGTGGCGGTACTGTCGAACAAGACATGTTATTAGCGCAAACCGCACTGGATTGTTTCTCTGAATTATAATTTAAATCTAAGAAGGTAAATTATGAGCTATCGTATGTTTGATTACCTGGTGCCAAATGTGAACTTTTTTGGCCCAAATGCTATTTCCGTCGTGGGCGAACGTTGCAAACTGTTGGGCGGTAAAAAAGCGCTGCTGGTGACTGATAAAGGTCTGCGAGCCATTAAAGACGGCGCGGTTGATAAAACCCTCGAACATCTGCGTGAAGCCGGTATTGACGTGGTGGTGTTTGACGGCGTCGAACCAAACCCCAAAGACACCAACGTGCGCGACGGTCTGGAAGTTTTTCGTAAGGAGCAATGCGATATTATCGTTACCGTCGGCGGTGGTAGTCCGCATGACTGCGGTAAAGGCATCGGTATCGCGGCGACGCACGAAGGCGATCTCTACAGCTATGCCGGGATTGAAACCCTGACCAATCCGCTGCCGCCGATCGTCGCGGTGAATACCACCGCCGGCACCGCCAGCGAAGTCACCCGCCACTGCGTGCTGACCAATACCAAAACCAAAGTGAAGTTTGTGATTGTCAGTTGGCGCAACCTGCCTTCAGTCTCTATTAATGACCCGCTGCTGATGCTCGGCAAACCTGCGCCACTGACCGCAGCGACCGGGATGGACGCCCTGACCCACGCTGTTGAGGCCTATATTTCAAAAGATGCCAACCCGGTTACCGACGCCGCCGCTATCCAGGCAATTCGTCTGATCGCCCGTAATTTGCGCCAGGCCGTAGCGCTGGGCAGCAACCTGAAAGCTCGTGAAAACATGGCCTATGCCTCTTTGCTGGCGGGTATGGCCTTCAACAACGCCAACCTTGGCTACGTTCACGCGATGGCGCATCAGCTTGGCGGTCTGTACGACATGCCGCACGGCGTAGCAAACGCCGTACTGCTGCCGCACGTGGCGCGCTATAACCTGATCGCTAATCCGGAGAAATTTGCCGACATCGCAGAGTTTATGGGTGAGAACACCGACGGTCTGTCCACCATGGATGCCGCCGAACTGGCGATTCATGCCATCGCTCGCCTCTCTGCCGATATCGGTATTCCGCAGCATCTGCGCGAACTGGGCGTCAAAGAAGCCGATTTCCCGTATATGGCGGAAATGGCGCTGAAAGACGGCAATGCCTTCTCCAACCCGCGTAAAGGGAACGAGAAAGAAATTGCCGGGATCTTCCGTCAGGCATTCTGATCAATAAGGGGGCGCAATGTCACTTTCATCACCGGGCGTACATCTGTTTTATCACTCACGCTGGCAGGATACGCGCGTGCTTGATGAACTATGCTGGGGGCTGGAAGAGCAAGGCGTCCCTTGCCGGACAATCTGTTGCGACGAACATGACTGCGCGCTGGCCCTCAGCAAGCTGGCGGCTAAAAGCTCAACGCTACGCGTGGGTCTCGGCCTCAGCGCCAGCGGTGATATTGCCCTAACCCACGCCCAGCTACCCGAGGATCGGGCGCTGGTCCGTGGGCACATCGCCGCCGGGGCAGCAATGATCCGCATGCTCGGCGCCAATGCTGGCCAACTGGTCAAAGTGCTTCCCTTTAGCGAGATAAAATAAATGTACCGCATCTATACCCGAACCGGCGATAAAGGCACGACTGCGCTGTTTGGCGGCAGCCGTATCGACAAAGACGACATCCGCGTTAACGCCTACGGTACGGTGGATGAACTGATTTCCCAGCTTGGCGTCTGCTATGCCAGTTCGCGCCAGGCAGAATTACGCGAAGATCTGCATGCCATCCAGAAGATGCTGTTTGTACTGGGGTCGGAACTCGCCAGCGATGAGAAAGGTCTCGCCCGCTTAACGCAGACGATTAACGCCGAGGATATTCAGGCGCTGGAGCAGCTTATTGACCGCAATATGGCGCAGAGCGGCCCCCTGAAAGAATTTGTCATTCCGGGAAAAAATCTGGCATCGGCACAGCTACACGTTGCGCGCGCCCTGGCACGGCGGCTGGAGCGGATCCTCATCGCGATGGACAGAACGCTGACGTTACGCGATGAACCCAAGCGTTATATCAACCGACTGTCGGATGCGCTGTTCTCCATGGCCAGAATCGAAGAAACTACTCCAGATGTTTGCGCTTAAACTGGCTGGCGTCGATGTCGTACTGCTTCATCTTACGCCACAAGGTCGTGCGACCAATATTCAGCAGTTGCGACATCTCCTGCACGCGCCCACTGGTGACGCGGGCGGCGTGGATAATCGCCTCTTTTTCGATAGCGGTAAAGGTCAGGCTGGCAGGCAGCAGGGAAGACGCGGTCTCCAGACCGGGGCGCTCGGCAAACAGATAATCCGGCAGATTGCTCAGCCGGATATGGCCGTTATCGCTACTGATGGCGATGTTTTCGATAATGCTGTTCAGCTCGAAGTCATTGCCCGGCCATGAATAAGCCACCAGTTGCGCCAGCGCGTCGTCGTCGATCTTCAGGCTGGTTGAAAAGCGTTTTTTCAGGCTATTCAGTCGCGTATAAATCAGCGAGGGAATACTGTTACGCCGCGCGCGTAGCGGCGGGATAACAATCTCAAAAGAGTGCAACGCGTAATACAGCTGGCGGCTAAAGCGGTTTTGCTCCACCAGATTAGCGAGATCAACCGTGGTGGTGGCGATCACTTTTACATCCACCGGGATCAGGCGACGGGCATCCAGGCGGGTTAATACTCCCTGCTTGATCACCTGTAACAGCGCGGATTGCAGTTCCGGCGCCAGATATTCAATTTTCTCCAGAAACAGCGTGCCGCCGTTCGCCAGCTCAAGGCGGCTCAACCGACCATTTTCATCATCGGTGGGCGCACTGCCCATAAAATCCTGCCCCAGCACGCTGTTGGCATACAGCTGACAGTTGACGGCGATATACGGCCCGCTGGCGCGTTCGCTTTCATTGTGAATGGCCTGGCTCAGCAGCTCTTTCCCGACGCCCTCTTCCCCGCACAGCAGGATCGGGAAACTTCCCCTTGCCGCCTGGCGACCAAAATGGATCAAACGTCGGGTTTCTGGATCGTCCGTCGACATCTGCTCAAAGGTGTGGCTCACCTTACCAAGCTGGCTGGTCATCAACTGACGCATTTGCTCCACCGGGTGCAGCAGCAGGATAAAGCTGTTGCCCTGCTCCTCAACAATCGGCTTCAGGGTGATAACAGCATCAACAAACTGGTGCTGACTTTCAAAAGTGACTTCGACGTGATTCAAACCGCGGGCATGTTTAATTGCCCGACGCAGCAGCATGGGCAAATTGAGCAGGTCGTGAATGTTTTTGCCCTGGCTGGCCTGCGCGTCGAGATGCAAAAGCAGCGCCGCGCGCGCATTGAGGAACTGCAACACCCCCTGCTCATTCCAGGCCATCACACCATCATCCATACTTTCCAGCAGCCCGTACATCTGGTTCAGATGGCGGTTGGATTCTGCCAGCAGGCTGTCGGTCAGCAATGAATTACCGACTTCTCTGGCAATCGCCAGCGTCAGGGATAAATCAGAAACGGACTCATGTTCTACCAGACAGCACAATGAGATGGAGCCAAACAGACGTCCATGGTTATCGAACACCGGCGTCGAGCAGAACGACCACGGATGCAACGCCTGTTTAAAGTGCTGAGCGCCAGAGGTTTTTGTCGGCTGCCCCGGCATCGTCGCCAGCGACAGCGCACAACTGCCGATAATGCTTTCCGCGCAATAGCTGCCGTCGCGAAATCCAAGCTCCGCCAGCTGTTCTATCGTCTGCGGATCGCCGCAACGGCTGAGAATACAGGCTGATTCATCCAGAATCAGCAGTGCGCACGGACGACCGTCCATAAACTCCCAGGCATCTTCCAGCGCGGCCTGCGCAATCGTCAGCAGCGCCGTCTTACGACGACAAATCGACTCAAAGGTCAACCCCTGCGCCTGATGCGGCGCCTGCCAGGTTTCCCGCTGCATAAACTTGCTGCAACGATGCCAGGACTGGGCGAGAACCGAAGAGACTTCCTGCCCGATGCTATGCGTGTGCGCCGTCATATCCATTTCCGCTGTTTTGCCATAGACAACCCCTCCGGCAGAGACTGTCAGAGGGGGAGAAGATGCTGGGTAAATTTACCTATGCCCGATTAACGCGCCAGCCACTGCTGTCCCAGCAGGTCTGCCGTCAAAATAGCGGCATGTACGCTTTCAGGCGTCACCGGGAACGGCATATTGTGAATGGTTTCACCTTCTGCGCAGGTGGCTTTAGCCACGGCCATAATCTTGCCGTCAATGTCGTCTTTCACGCCCATTTCCGCTAACGTTACCGGCAGGCCCACTTTCTGACAGAAATTCAGCACGGTTTCGATCTCTTCCATCGGGCTGTTCTGCAGCACCAGCTGCGCCAGCGTACCAAAGGCGACTTTTTCACCGTGGTACAGATGGTGACACTCTTCCAGAATCGTAAAGCCGTTATGGATGGCATGTGCCCCCGCAAGGCCGCTGCTTTCAAAGCCGATACCGCTGAGGTAGGTGTTGGCTTCGACAATACGTTCCAGCGCATCGGTCACCACGCCAGCCTGGGCGGCTAAGCGTGCCTTTTCGCCTTCCGCCAGCAGGGTATCATAGCACAGGCGCGCCAGGCTCAGCGCCGCCACGGTGGACTGCCCGCCCGCCATGCTGGTCGCTCGGGCGTCATAACAGGCTTTCGCTTCAAACCAGGTAGAGAGCGCATCGCCCATCCCGGCCACCAGCAGACGTACCGGCGCTTTGGCAATAATTGCGGTATCCATCACCACCATATCCGGGTTTTTCGGGTAGATCAGATACTCTTCAAACTCACCCGCTTCGGTATAGATAACGGACAGCGCGCTGGTTGGCGCATCGGTAGATGCGATAGTTGGGATCACCACCACCGGCAGCTTCTGGTAATAACCAATCGCTTTGGCAGTATCTAACGTTTTCCCACCGCCAATCCCAACCACACCACGGCAACCGTGTTTTTTCAGAATGGCAATCAGGCGATTAATTTCAACATGGCTGCATTCACCGTTGAAGCGTTCCGCGTGGCAGCTAATGTCATGGCTATGCAGACCATTGAGTACCTTCTCTCCCGCCAGCTTCATGACGAAGTCGTCCGCAATCACGAAAAAGCTGTCCGCCAGATTTTTAGCGTATTGACCAAATAAGGTAGAAGCGTCAGGACCCTGGAGATATTTGGCTGGAGATTGAATAACTTTTAGCATTCCTTTCATCCTCAAATAAGTACATGTTTTTACATGGTGAGCCCTGGCGTTAACCCGTTTAGCCTGATGTTGACGGCGAAAACGGACGTACCGGAGCGATGTAATAACTGTATGGCGAGGCGTGCACAAAAAAATCTTTCGTCATTTTGTTCTGATATGAAACAGATAAAAAAGGCACACGTTTCATATTGGAACGCTTAACCACAAAAATAATAAGGTTTGCGATCCCGATCCGTTCCTTTACCGCGAAATCACCGTCCAACACGAAGATCAATTTCCCCAATAACGCGCCATCCTGCGTAAAAACCCGCAAAAAAAGGCTGACAGCGCCGTGCAGCCTGCTCTGATCGCAGAAGAAAAAAGTCGAGCGAGTTCGCATTGTGCTGATTTTTCGCCTAATTAAGTTTCATTTCGGAACAAAAAACAGCAATCACGTTTCGTAATGAAACTCATTTTCGCGTTGTTTTTTTCCATGCTGACTTCGCCAGAATCTCTCTATCGCCTCCGCACCATGAACATGCATTCGGGGGTTTGTCTTACACTCAACCTCGAGGAGCCGTTATGTCTCAATTCTTTTTTAACCAACGCACCCAGCTTGTGAGCGACGTGATCGACGGTGCAATTATCACCAGCCCGTGGAATAACCTGGCGCGTCTGGAGAGCGATCCGGCCATTCGCGTCGTGGTTCGCCGCGACCTTAACAAAAATAACGTGGCGGTGATCTCCGGCGGCGGTTCAGGGCACGAACCCGCGCACGTTGGGTTTATCGGCAAAGGTATGCTGACTGCGGCGGTCTGCGGCGACGTGTTCGCCTCCCCGAGCGTGGATGCGGTACTGACCGCTATTCAGGCAGTGACCGGTGAGGCTGGCTGTCTGTTGATCGTGAAGAACTACACCGGTGACCGTCTTAATTTCGGTCTCGCCGCCGAGAAAGCGCGACGCCTGGGCTACAACGTTGAAATGCTGATAGTCGGTGACGACATCTCCCTGCCGGATAACAAACATCCGCGTGGCATTGCGGGAACCATCCTGGTGCATAAAATCGCGGGTTACTTTGCCGAACGCGGCTACAACCTCGCCACCGTCCTGCGTGAAGCGCAGTACGCAGCCAACAACACCTTCAGCCTGGGCGTCGCCCTCTCCAGCTGTCATCTGCCGCAAGAAACCGACGCCGCGCCGCGACATCATCCGGGTCATGCTGAGCTGGGCATGGGCATTCACGGCGAGCCGGGGGCCTCGGTTATTGATACCCAAAACAGTGCGCAGGTGGTGAACCTGATGGTGGATAAGCTGCTGACGGTCCTGCCTGAAACCGGCAGAGTGGCGGTGATGATTAACAATCTTGGCGGCGTATCCGTTGCGGAAATGGCCATTATCACCCGCGAACTGGCCAGCAGTCCGCTATCCCCACGCATCGACTGGCTGATGGGTCCGGCCTCGCTGGTCACCGCGCTGGATATGAAAGGATTCTCACTAACGGCCATCGTGCTGGAAGAGAGCATCGAAAAAGCGCTGCTGACCGAAGTGGAAACCAGCAACTGGCCGACTCCCGTCCCACCGCGTGAAATCAGCTACGCGCCATCATCCCAGCGCAGCGCGCATGTGGAATTCCAGCCCTCTGCCAACGCGCGGGTCGCTGAAATTGTGGAGCAGGTCACCGGAACGCTTTCCAATCTGGAAGCACATCTCAACGCGCTGGATGCCAAAGTCGGCGATGGCGATACGGGTTCAACCTTTGCCGCCGGCGCGCGTGAAATTGCCAGTCTGCTGCAGCGTCAGCAGCTTCCGCTGGATGACCTTGCCACGCTGTTCGCGCTGATTGGCGAACGCCTGACCGTGGTGATGGGGGGTTCCAGCGGCGTGCTGATGTCTATTTTCTTTACCGCCGCCGGGCAGAAACTGGAACAGGGAGCTAACGTTGCCGAAGCGCTGAATGCGGGTCTGGAGCAGATGAAGTTCTACGGCGGCGCAGACGAAGGCGATCGCACCATGATAGATGCACTGCAACCCGCGCTGACCTCACTGCTGGCGCATCCGGACAACCTGCATGCCGCTTTTGACGCCGCGCAAGCCGGGGCCGAACGAACCTGTTTGTCGAGCAAAGCCAATGCGGGTCGCGCATCGTATCTGAGCAGCGAAAGTTTGCTGGGTAATATGGATCCCGGGGCGCATGCCGTCGCAATGGTATTTAAAGCGCTGGCGGAGAGTGAGTTGGGTTAAGTGATAAATGCCTGATGCGCTTCGCGCATCAGGCAGAACGTTAACGATAAACGCGGAGGCCACCCTCGACGCCGCGGCTAAACAGTACCTGCCAAAGCTCAATATCTCTGGCGCGGAAAGCCCCAGCGCAGGCGCATAAATAGTAATTAAACATTCTTCTGAAGGTGGCGGAGTAACGTGAAGACAGCTCCGGCCATGCCTGATTAAAACGCTCATGCCAGGCCATCAGCGTTTTATCGTAATCACTGCCAAAGTTATGCCAGTCTTCCATTACAAAGCGTGATTCGCTGGCCTCGGCAATATGCGATATCGACGGTAAGCAACCGTTCGGGAAAATGTATTTATTGATCCACGGATCGACGCTCATCCCCTTTTTGTTGCTGCCAATGGTATGCAGCAGGAACAGCCCGTCCGGTTTTAAACAACGGTCGGCGATGCTGAAATAGGTGTCGTAGTTTTTCGGCCCGACGTGTTCGAACATCCCCACGGAGACAATGCGATCGTAGTGTTTATCGAGGTCACGATAATCCTGCAGCAGAATATTAACGTCCAGTCCTTCACAGCGCTGTTGCGCCATTTTCTGCTGCTCTTTAGAGATAGTGACGCCTTCTACCGCCACGCCGTAATGACGCGCTGCATATTCCGCCAGTCCGCCCCAGCCACAACCGATATCGAGTAAACGCATACCCGGTTTGAGTTGTAGCTTCTCACAAATCATTTTTAATTTGGCATTTTGCGCATCGTCTAATGTGGTCGCGTCTTTCCAGTAACCACAGGAATATTGCATATGCGGATCCAGCATCAGCGCAAAAAGATCGTTCCCAATATCATAATGTTCTTTGCCGACAATCCAAGCGCGGCTCCGCGACTGCAAATTAAACAGGCGAGCGCTGGCAATGCGTAAAATATCTTTCAGGTTGCCCGGCATTTGCTGGTCGAGTTTTGCTTTGAGAATTTTACAGAACAGAATATCGAGCCGCTCGCAGTCCCACCAGCCTTCCATATAGCTTTCGCCCAGCCCTAACGAGCCTTGTTGCAGTACCCGCTTAAAGAAACCGGCATGATGAAGTTGAATGTCCCAGGCACGAGAGCCATTAATCTGGATATCCGCTTGCGAAAGTAGCTCTTTCCCCATTCGGGTCCAGTTATCATTTGTTTCATTGACGATGACAGCATCTGAACAAAGCGTGTTCATGGTATTTACCAAAGTGGGCTAAAAATCGTTACGCAAGATTATTATGGAAAACGGAATGTATGTATTATGATCTGCGGACAAGATCTATCGAATAGCGGACATATCACCGGGAGCATTGACGATTTATTTATGGAGACTCTCGCGCAAAAACAGTGGAATTCATTCCCCGATAACTCCATTACGGAGTTGCCGCAGGACGTGTACTTTCGTTCTTATGTCCTGGAAGCCAACCATCATGTTCCGCAGCATTCGCACTCTTTTATGCAGTTTCATTTCGCCCGTAAAGGCAGCATGCGAATTGATGTTGCCGGCAAATGCTGGATAATCCCGGCGCATTATGGCATCTGGATCCCCAATAATACCGAACATGCGGTCTGGGCACTGGATGATGTGCATTTAGAGAATCTGGATATTAAGCCGGGTTTTCTTGAAGAGAGCATTAATGAATGTAAAGTGGTGGCGATCAGTGATTTCGCCAGAGAGTTTATTCATTACGCCACCAATTTAATTTCGGGCCATTATGATAGCCAGTCAAAAGAGGGCAAGCTGGTTAGTGTTCTGGTCGATATTATTCTGCAGCTCCCGGAAGTCGCTTTTGTATTACCCTGGCCGCACGATCGCGAATTAACCAAAGTGTGCCGGACAATTCAGGAATCCCCGGCGCTGGAGCATTCGGTTGAATACTGGGCGCAGCATCTGGGCATGTCAGCCCGTACCTTTTCACGGCATTTCAAAAAAGAAACCGGATTGCCCTTCAGCGTCTGGAAGCAAAAAATGCGTATTCTGGAGTCCGTATTAATGCTGAAGAAAAATAAAAGCGTAACTGCCGTGGCGCTGGATGTGGGGTATTCCAGCACCGCGGCATTTAGCTACGCCTTTCGCCAGGCGTTTGGCGTACCACCATCGAATTACTGATTAACGGCGTTGATGCCAGTAAGCCGTTGCGCGCACCAGTTGCTGATCGAACGCCGCGGTTTCAAAGCGAGCGCTGAGGTTTTTTACCACCCTGCCTTCGCCGGTAATCCAGATGAAATAATCGTCTGCGGGCACGTTCAGCCGCGATAAATGTTCGTTCACCGCCTGTTCGTCATGGCCGATAATCCACTGAATAGTAAACTCGTCGAGATGGGCAAAATAGTCCTGATACGCCGCATCCTGCACGCTTACCAGCGCCGTTACGTTCGGACGTACCGCTAAACGGCTGAGCGACTCCAGGCGTCGGCGCAGCGCGGGCATTCCTGATTCATCACACACGTAAACCTGATACGCATAATCCTCTGGCACCACCAAAGAACCGCGCGGACCACCGATCGTCAGCTTGTCACCCTCGCGAGCATTCATTGCCCATGTGCTCGCCACGCCACCGTCATGAATATAAAAATCCAGCGCCAGCTCATGGCGCGCTTCGTCATACAACGGCGTGTAGTCACGGGAGAGCGGACGCACACCCTCGGCCCAGACAATGCCTTCATCGGTGACAACAGGCGGCACAAAATGGCTGCCCGGCTCCGGGAAAAAGACCTTGGTATGGTCATCAAAGCCGTGCGAGCTAAAACCGTCCAGCGCATCACCGCCCAGTACGATGCGCTGAAAACCCGCGCTAATACGTTCAACGCGCAGGACGGTAAGTTCACGGAAGCGCAGTTCATTGCGAACGCGCTGTGGGTAGCGTGAGGTGTTTTTTGTCATTTTTTCACCTTCGTGAAGATAATACGATATATCTAAATTTATTTTTAAATGATAATGATTGCTAATAAGAAAGATTGCAAGCACTTTTTTGATATAGCCACATTGTGATTACCAGCCATCACAGACCTTATAAAAATAGATAATAATCAATAAATTAAACAATATTGAATTTGTCGACTTGCATAAAAACAACATTTAGATATAAATTAGATATATCTAAAACACATCAGGAGACGATGATGCAAAACCATCATGAAGGTTGCTGTAAACAGACAGAGCACCAACACGAAGGCTGCTGCAAGGGTGAAGGACATCACCACGAAAGCCGCCACAGTGAGCACCATGCAGGCTGCTGCAAAGGTGAAGAGCATCGCCACGAAGGCTGTAACAAAGAACATCGCCATGAACAAGGATGCGGACACCGCCACGGTCGCGGCGGTGGTCGTCGGCAGCGCTTCTTTGGTCACGGCGAATTACGCCTGGTGATTCTGGATATCCTGACCCGCGACGCCAGCCACGGCTATGAACTGATCAAAGCGATTGAAACCCTGACTCAGGGTAACTACACCCCGAGCCCGGGCGTTATCTATCCGACGCTGGATCTGTTGCAGGATCAAGCCCTGATCGCCATCAGCGACGAGGAAGGTGGGCGTAAGCAGATTGCCATCACGACTCAAGGTCTGCAGTGGCTGGATGAGAACCGCGAACATCTGGAACATATCCACGAACGTATTAAAGCCCGCTGTGTGGGTTTTGAATTACGTAAAAACCCACAGATGAAACGCGCGCTGGAGAACTTCAAAGCTGTGCTGGACCTACGCGTCAATCATGGTGATACCAGCGAGGCGCAGATCAAAAAAATCATTGGTATTATCGATCGCGCCGCGCTGGACATTACTCAGTTAGATTAATCTGCGCAGCAGGCGGAACCCGTGTCCGGCGTTGCGCCTGCTGTGGTTAAGATTAATGCAGCACCGTGACCGCATCTTCCAGACGACCCGCGCGATGTTTCACCATCGCGGAAATCTGGGCGCTCTCTTCAACCAGTTCAGCGTTTTTCTGCGTAATGCTACTCAGTTCATTCACCGCACGAGTCAGGCTGGAAAGACCATCGGACTGTTCCAGCGTTGAGTGGCTGATTTGCGCGATCAGTTGAGTGACGTTTTGCACCTGCGCCACAATATCGTCCATCGTACGCCCCGCGGCGTGCACCTGATCGGAGCCGGACTGTACCTTATCGGCGCTGGCATCAATCAGCTTGCGGATATCATTGGCCGCGCTGGCGCTACGACTGGCAAGATGACGCACTTCTCCCGCCACTACGGCGAAACCTTTGCCCTGCTCGCCCGCTCTCGCGGCTTCAACGGCGGCGTTCAAGGCCAGAATATTGGTCTGGAAAGCAATATCGTTAATCAGCGTGGTAATGGTGCCGATCCGCTGAGTGCTGTTGGCAATATCATCCATGGTTTTGATGACGATATCCATCGCCTCGCCGCCGTGTGTTGCCGCGCTGCTGGCAGCAATCGAGAGTTTATCGGCTGCGGCGGCGGTCTCAGAGTTTTGTTTCACCGACGCCGCCATCTGATTCATGGTGGTCACCGTTTCCTGCACATTCTCCACGGTCTGCTGCGTATGCTTGTTCAAATCATCACTGCCTTTTGCCAGCGTTTCGCTGTCGCTGCGCACACAACTCACCTGGCTGGAGACATCATGGATGAGCCAACGGCACATTAACCCCAGTTGCCCCACCGCTCGCAGCATCAAACCCAGTTCATCACTGCGGTTAAGATGCGACACGCAGTTGCGCTCACCGGTCGCCACTTTCAACGCCTGACGAGCAACATTCTCGATGGGACGCACAATTTGCCATTCGAAAATAGCCGTCCCCAGCAGCATTACCAACGCACTCATCAACAGTAACGGCCATTCGGCGCCCATTTGCTGCAATGCGGTCGCCAGTACGGCAAACATCAATGCCATCACGCTGCGTACCCGCCAGCGAATAGGCAGTGCCGGGAGTTTACCCAGCCAGCCTTTGCGTACCACCAACCCTTTATGAATACGTCGGTTGCAACGTCCTTCATTCAGCGCTTTATATAAAGGCTCTACCGTCGCAATCTCTTCGTCAGTTGCCCGGGTACGAATCGACATGTACCCGGTCACTCGCCCTTCCCGCACCATCGGCACCGCGTTGGCCCTCACCCAGTAGTGATCGCCATTCTTACGCCGATTTTTCACAATGCCGCTCCATGGCTCACCCTGCTTAAGGGTGTACCACATATCCGCAAACGCCGCTTTTGGCATGTCCGGATGACGAACCAGGTTGTGCGGCTTATCGAGCAATTCATTCAGTTGATAGCCGCTGACCTGGACAAAGGTATCGTTCGCATGAGTGATATAGCTTTGTAAGTCGGTGGTGGACATGAGGGTGATATCATCATCCAGCGGTGTATTTTGCTGACTAACGTAGGGATGAGAAGACATGGTTGCGTCCTGTGCAGGTTATCTGGTTGTTAACTCTTTCGGCTTATGTTATTTCGGCGATAATCTTTTTATCTTTAGTTGTTAAATTTGATTTAGATCGCAATTTGCGATTAAACCTCAAAATCTGTACGCATTCTAATTCATTGATTTAAAATACTTTCATTAAGTAACTATTCAATTGCACGTCTTCCCCCGCACCGTGACAGTGCAAACATTGCCCATTTTTAGCGCAAATACGCGTTTATTCGATCTGTTTTCAGGTGCCAAATCTGGGCAAAATGCCAGCAAATGTTAAATACTGGCATTAAATGTTGCGCAAATAAGATGTTTCCTGGTGTTTATCCCGATTTTTGCTAAGCGCGCCGGAATGGCGCAATCCCTGCAATACTTAAATCAGTATCATGTGATACGCCAGCTCCGGGAGCATATTTTGAACAGGTTACCTTCCAGCGCATCGGCCCTGGCCTGCAGCGCACACGCACTGAATCTCATCGAAAAGCGCACGCTTGATCATGAGGAAATGAAATCATTAAACCGAGAGGTGATTGAGTACTTTAAGGAGCATGTCAATCCGGGGTTCTTAGAGTATCGAAAATCTGTAACTGCAGGCGGGGATTACGGAGCCGTAGAGTGGCAAGCGGGAAGCCTGAATACGCTTGTCGACACCCAGGGACAGGAGTTTGTTGATTGCCTGGGTGGTTTTGGCATTTTCAACGTGGGGCACCGTAATCCAGTCGTGGTTTCCGCCGTACAGAATCAACTCGCGAAACAACCTCTGCACAGCCAGGAGTTACTTGACCCGTTGCGGGCCATGCTGGCAAAAACCCTCGCCGCACTGGCGCCCGGTAAGCTGAAATACAGTTTTTTCTGTAACAGCGGGACCGAGTCGGTTGAAGCCGCCCTGAAGCTGGCGAAAGCGTATCAATCGCCACGCGGTAAATTTACATTTATCGCCACCAGCGGCGCATTCCATGGTAAATCCCTGGGCGCGCTGTCCGCCACGGCGAAATCCACCTTCCGTAAACCCTTTATGCCGCTGCTGCCGGGCTTCCGTCATGTGCCGTTTGGCGATATTAACGCGATGCGTACCATGCTCAGCGAATGTAAAAAGACCGGTGACGACGTCGCC
Source organism: Citrobacter sp. wls708 (assembly GCF_005281255.1). NCBI lineage: Bacteria > Pseudomonadati > Pseudomonadota > Gammaproteobacteria > Enterobacterales > Enterobacteriaceae > Citrobacter > Citrobacter sp. wls708. Next base: position 189,708 of record NZ_SZXE01000008.1, on the reverse strand, counting down.
GCCGTGATCCTCGAACCTATCCAGGGTGAAGGGGGCGTGATCCTGCCGCCGCAAGGGTATTTGACCGCCGTGCGTAAACTTTGCGATGAGTTTGGCGCGCTGATGATCCTTGACGAAGTGCAGACCGGCATGGGGCGTACCGGCAAAATGTTCGCCTGCGAGCACGAAAACGTGCAGCCCGACATTATGTGTCTGGCCAAAGCGTTGGGCGGCGGCGTGATGCCGATTGGCGCAACCATTGCCACCGAAGAGGTGTTCTCCGTCCTGTTCGATAATCCTTTCCTGCATACCACTACGTTTGGCGGCAACCCGCTCGCGTGTGCGGCGGCGCTGGCCACCATTAACGTCCTGCTGGAGCAAAATTTACCGGCTCAGGCAGAGCAGAAAGGCGATATGTTGCTGGATGGTTTCCGCCAGCTGGCGCGGGAATACCCGGATCTGGTGCACGATGTACGCGGCAAAGGCATGTTGATGGCGATTGAGTTTGTCGATAATGAAATCGGCTATAACTTTGCCAGTGAGATGTTCCGCCAGCGGGTGTTGGTCGCCGGGACCCTGAACAATGCCAAGACGATCCGCATCGAACCGCCGCTAACGTTAACGATCGAGCAATGCGATCTGGTGTTGCGATCAACACGCAAAGCTCTGGCAGCATTACGGGTGAGCGTGGAGCAGATGTAATACCTGTCGGATGGCGCTGCGCGTGTCCGGCCTACGAAAGTGTGTCCTTTGTAGGCTCAGGCGTAGCCGCCATCCGGCAGAATCGTTCTCTGGCCCCATTCCTTTTTTGAATCCCATCACAATCACGGCATTCCTCTTTTCCCTTTTACGCTGCGACGGCTAAATTATTAACTCATCCGACCACATAACAATAATTTTACATACTGGACACCTTTATGAGCTATTCGTCGCTGTTCGCCCCGCTCGATTTAGGCTTCACCACGCTTAAAAACCGCGTGTTGATGGGTTCAATGCACACCGGGCTGGAAGAGTATCCCGATGGCGCCCAACGGCTGGCCGCGTTCTATGCCGAACGCGCGCGTCACGGCGTGGCTCTGATTGTGACCGGAGGCATTGCGCCAGCGTTATCCGGCGTGGGTATGGAAGGCGGCGCGGTGCTCAACGATACCAGCCAGCTCGCGCATCATCGCGTGATTACCGATGCCGTGCATGACGAAGGCGGCAAAATCGCACTGCAAATCCTGCATACCGGGCGTTACAGCTATCAGCCGCATCTGGTGGCGCCTTCCGCCATTCAGGCCCCTATCAACCGCTTTACGCCGCATGAACTGACGCACGATGAAGTTCTGCAGCTGATTGAGGATTTTGCCCACTGCGCGCAGCTGGCGCGAGAAGCGGGCTACGATGGCGTGGAAGTGATGGGCTCGGAAGGGTATCTCATCAACGAATTCCTGACCTTGCGCACCAATCAGCGCGACGACGAATGGGGCGGTGAGTATGCCAACCGCATGCGTTTTGCCGTCGAGGTGGTGCGGGCAGTACGTCAGCGTGCCGGCAATGACTTTATTATTATCTTCCGCCTGTCGATGCTCGATCTGGTAGAAAACGGCGGCACCTTCGAGGAAACAGTCCAGTTGGCGCAGGCTGTAGAAGCCGCAGGCGCAACTATTATCAACACCGGTATTGGCTGGCACGAGGCGCGTATTCCCACCATCGCCACCCCGGTGCCGCGTGGCGCATTTAGCTGGGTGACGCGCAAGCTGAAAGGTCATGTGACGATCCCCCTGGTCACCACCAACCGCATTAACGATCCTAAAGTCGCCGATGACATTCTGGCCCGCGGCGATGCCGATATGGTGTCGATGGCCCGTCCGTTCCTCGCCGACGCCGAACTGCTGTCAAAAGCGCAAAGCGGACGGTCGGATGAGATCAATACCTGTATCGGTTGCAACCAGGCCTGCCTGGATCAGATCTTCGTCGGCAAAGTCACCTCTTGTCTGGTGAATCCACGCGCCTGCCATGAAACCAAAATGCCGATCGTTACAGCCACTGTGCCGAAAAATCTGGCGGTTGTCGGCGCGGGTCCTGCTGGCCTCGCCTTTGCCATTAATGCCGCCGCGCGCGGACATCACGTAACGCTGTTTGACGCCCATAGCGAGATTGGCGGACAGTTTAATATCGCCAAACAGATCCCCGGCAAAGAAGAATTCTATGAAACCCTGCGCTACTACCGCCGGATGATCGACGTGACGGGCGTGACGCTAAGGCTGAACCACGTTGTCACCGCGCGCGACCTGGAAACTTTTGACGAGGCGATCCTCGCCAGTGGGATCGAACCACGAATGCCGCCGATCGAGGGGATCGATCACCCGAAAGTGTTGAGCTATCTCGACGTCCTGCGCGATAAAGCGCCGGTGGGTAAACGCGTCGCCATCATTGGTTGCGGCGGGATCGGTTTTGATACCGCCATGTATCTGAGCCAGCCTGGCGCTCCCACCAGCCAGAACATCGCGGAGTTCTGTGTGGAATGGGGGATCGACACCAGCCTGCAACAGCCTGGCGGATTACGCCCGGAAGGTCCGCACTTATCCCGCAGTCCGCGTCAGATAGTGATGTTGCAGCGCAAGGCCAGCAAACCAGGGCAAGGTTTAGGTAAAACCACGGGCTGGATCCATCGTGCCACCCTGCTCTCACGCGGCGTGAAAATGATCCCGGCGGTCAGTTACCAGAAAATTGATGATGATGGATTACACGTCGTATTGAACGGCGAACCGGTAATCTTTAACGTGGATAACGTGGTGATTTGCGCCGGACAAGAGCCACGCCGTGAGCTGGTCGATCCTCTCCACGCGGCAGGTAAAACGGTGCATCTGATCGGCGGCTGCGATGTGGCGCTGGAACTGGATGCCCGCCGCGCTATCGCTCAAGGCACGAGGCTGGCACTGGAAATTTAACGTCATGTCTTTCGTGTGCCGGATAAGGCGCTCACGCCTCCATCCGGCATACGCGATTACCGACGACGACCTAATTTCACCGATTTGAGAATCACAAACTTATTATTGGTGGCGATGGTCTCGCAGTTGCCGAAAATCTTCTTCAGCTTGTGGAAGTAGTCGAGGTGACGGTTCGCCACGATATACAGCTCGCCGTTGATTTTCAGGCAGCGGCGGGCGTGGTGGAACATTTCCCACGCGATATTATCGGTCAACGCATGCTTCTGGTGGAACGGCGGGTTGCACAGCACGGCGTTAAAGCGGAACGGCTCAACCCCGGACAGCGCGTTGTTAATCATAAACTCACAGCGATCCAGCGCCTCAGGCATATTGCTTTCGACGTTCAGACGACTTGACGCTACCGCCATCGGCGATTCATCCACAAACACCACGCTGGCTTGTGGGTTTTTCGCCAGCAATGTCAGGCCAATCACGCCATTCCCACAGCCGAGATCGACAATCTCCCCTTCAAGATTTGCAGGCAGGTGCTCAATAAAGAAGCGCGCGCCGATATCCAGTCCGGTACGAGAGAAAACGTTGGCGTGGTTATGGATAGTCCAGTCGGTACCTTCCAGCTTCCAGCTTAGCGTTTGCGAAGCAGCGGCCAGTTCAGGTTTGCTGAACGTACAGTTGATCAGACGGGCTTTTTTCCACGCCAGCGTCGTGGTGGTTGGACCCAACACCTTTTCAAACAGCTCCAGCGTCGAGGTATGAATGTCGCGTGCTTTCGCTCCGGCAATAATCCGCGTTTGCGGCGTCACCACTTCACGCAGCGCGCGCAGCTGTTGCTCCAGCAGCGCCATGGTTTTAGGAATTTTAATCAGCACCACGCCCGGCGCCTGCGGATAGTCAGCGGTGCTGTCGAGGAACTTGACGCTCGATTCGGCGATGTCGTTGTGACGCAGATTCTCGCGCGTGGCCAACTCGCTTAAATAGGAGTCGCCAATGCTGTACGGTGTATGTTCCGCCAGCGCACAGCCCAGCGCGCCGAAGGTATCATTCAGGATCAGCACCGGGCCGCTAATCTCGGTATCGTCCAGCTGTTGCAGCAGATATTCATCCGCCGCTTCCCACGCCAGCAGCGGGTTAACGTCATCCGTTTCCGGGAAACGTTTAAGTGACAGCGAACGGAAACCGTTGTCTATGTGGCTCATCGGCCCTCCTGAATGGTAAAATTTCGGCGTATCCCTGAAAAGGGTGCGTGAGTATACACTTTTTATACTTTATATGGGGCAATAATGAGTCAGTTGACCTATCTGCAGGGCTACCCGGAGAACCTACTTGATCAGGTACGCACATTAATTGCCGAGCAACGTCTGGGATCGGTATTAGATAAGCGCTATCCCGGCACGCATGACTTCGCGACCGACAAAGCGCTCTGGCAATATACGCAAGATCTGAAAAATCAGTTCCTGCGTAACGCCCCGCCGCTGAATAAGGTGATGTACGACAGCAAGATCCATGTTCTGAAGAATGCGCTGGGACTGCATACCGCCGTTTCTCGCGTGCAGGGAGGCAAGCTAAAAGCCAAAGCGGAGATCCGCGTGGCGACCGTTTTTCGCAATGCCCCGGAACCCTTCCTGCGAATGATCGTGGTCCATGAACTGGCGCATCTGAAAGAAAAAGAGCATAACAAAGCGTTTTACCAACTTTGCTGTCATATGGAACCTCAGTACCATCAACTGGAGTTCGATACCCGCCTGTGGTTAACGCAACAATCGTTAAAGCAAAGTGCGTAGTCGCGCACTGGCTTTGTCTTCAGGGCATGCTAAATTGACGAAAGGATCCCTTTTAGCAGCCTGAAGGCCTTTATGATACGTTTCGCAGTAATTGGCACAAACTGGATCACTCGCCAGTTTGTCGATGCCGCCCATGAAACCGGCAAGTATAAGTTAACCGCGGTTTATTCCCGCAGTCTTGAGCAGGCACAGACCTTCGCCAACGATTACCCCGTCGAGCACCTGTTTACCTCGCTGGAGGCGATGGCCAGCAGTGATGCGATTGACGCCGTCTACATCGCCAGCCCAAACTCCCTGCACTTCCCGCAGACAGAGCTATTTTTGCAGCACAAAAAGCATGTCATTTGCGAAAAGCCGCTGGCCTCAAATCTGGCGCAAGCTGAAGCCGCTATCGCCTGCGCGCGCGAAAATCAGGTGGTGCTGTTTGAAGCATTTAAGACCGCCAGCCTGCCTAACTTCCTGCTGTTGCAGCAAGCTTTACCCAAAGTGGGCAGAATCAGGAAAGCGTTTATCAATTACTGCCAGTACTCCTCGCGTTACCAGCGTTATCTGGACGGTGAAAATCCAAATACGTTTAATCCGGCGTTCTCTAACGGTTCAATTATGGATATCGGCTTTTACTGCCTGGCCTCAGCGGTTGCGCTTTGGGGCGAACCACAGAGCGTGCAGGCCAGCGCCAGCCTGCTGGAAAGTGGTGTGGATGCCCACGGCGTGGTCGTACTGAATTACGGTGACTTCAGCGTCACACTCCAGCACTCCAAAGTCAGCGACTCGGTATTAGCCAGTGAAATTCAGGGCGAGTCGGGTTCGCTGGTCATTGAGCATATCTCTGAATGTCAGAAAGTATGCTTCGTGGCGCGTGGTGGCAAAACGCAGGATCTGACGGTGCCTCAGCATATCAATACGATGCTGTATGAGGCAGAGACATTTGCTCATCTGGTTGAATCTGGCGAAGTGGATCATCCGGCACTAAGCGTCAGCCGGATCACCGCCAAACTGCAAACGGAAATTCGCCGTCAGACCGGCGTGATTTTCCCCGCAGACGAAACGGTGACGTCGCTGACTGCGTAAAGGTATGTAAAACGAATGTTGCAGGCCATTGACTGCATCCATGGCCTGTAATATTTTGTAACCCGCAAAGGGGAGTAACTTCGTTGTCGGTTGATCGTCATTACGATGTGTGCAAAACCACATCCGGTCACCGGGCAACAACAAAGGAATACGCTAGCGTATTCCTTTGTTGTTGTAAGTGAGACCTTGCCGAATGGCAAGGTCTATGCATAAAAAGCAGCGGCTAACGTCATTCGGCGTTGGCCGTTTTTTTATGCATGGGGGAATTATGAATACTGTCGGCACACCGTTGTTGTGGGGCGGCTTCGCTGTTGTGGTGGTGATTATGTTGGCCATCGACCTGCTGCTACAGGGTCGTCGTGGCGCACATACCATGTCGATGAAGCAGGCGGCAGCCTGGTCCATCGTCTGGGTCACGCTGTCGTTACTGTTTAACGCCGCATTCTGGTGGTATCTGGCCCAAACGCAGGGCCGCGCCGTTGCCGACCCACAGGCGCTGGCGTTCCTTACTGGCTATCTGATCGAGAAATCACTGGCGGTAGATAACGTCTTTGTCTGGTTGATGCTGTTCAGCTACTTCTCGGTACCGCCTGCGTTGCAGCGTCGGGTACTGGTGTATGGCGTACTGGGCGCGATTGTACTGCGTACGATTATGATCTTCGCAGGTAGTTGGCTTATCGCCCAGTTCGAATGGCTGCTGTACGTGTTTGGCGCGTTCCTGCTGTTTACCGGCGTGAAGATGGCGCTGGCGAAAGAAGACGCTTCCGGTATCGGCGACAGACCGTTAGTCCGCTGGCTGCGTAGTCATTTACGCATGACCGATACCATCGAAGACGAAAAATTCTTCGTGCGTAAAAACGGACTGCTGTTCGTCACGCCGCTGATGCTGGTGTTGATTCTGGTTGAGCTGAGTGATGTCATTTTTGCCGTCGACAGTATTCCGGCAATCTTCGCCGTCACAACCGACCCGTTCATCGTGTTGACCTCGAACCTGTTTGCTATTTTGGGTCTGCGTGCGATGTACTTCCTGCTGGCTGGCGTGGCGGAGCGTTTCTCCATGCTGAAATACGGCTTGTCGGTCATTCTGGTGTTTATCGGTATTAAGATGCTGATCGTCGATTTCTACCATATCCCGATCGCTATCTCGTTAGGCGTGGTGTTCGGTATTCTGTTCGTTACGCTGGTCGTGAATGCGTGGGTTAATCACCAGCACGATAAAAAGCAGCAAATACAGTAACTTTCATTCGCTAGCTGAAAAGCCCGACAACACACTGCGTGCGTCGGGCTTTTTGTTTATCATGTCAAAATAATGTTAATTTAAAGTTATAAAACATGATCTGAACGCAAAAATCAGGAGATTTCGCTTTCCGGGACTTCATCTTTCCTTATACTCAACCAGGCAAACACTTTGTTACATCCAGAAAGATGCGTCATCAGAATGCACACTGGATGAGCAACAACACAATGAAAGGATTACTACATGACTACGCAACGTTCATCGGGGCTGCTCTCGCGTTTGGCGCAAGGGAGCCTGGTTAAACAAATTTTGATCGGTTTAGTACTGGGGATATTGCTGGCGCTGGTGTCAAAACCTGCTGCAGAAGCCGTCGGGCTGTTGGGTACGCTGTTCGTTGGCGCATTAAAAGCCGTGGCACCTATTCTGGTCCTGATGCTGGTTATGGCGTCCATCGCTAACCACCAGCACGGACAAAAAACCAATATCCGTCCAATCCTGTTCCTTTACCTGCTGGGAACATTTTCCGCAGCATTAGCGGCGGTTGTCTTCAGCTTCGCCTTCCCGTCCACACTGCATCTTTCCAGCAGCGCCAGCGACATCGTGCCGCCATCCGGGATTGTCGAAGTCATGCGTAGCCTGCTGATGAGCATGGTTTCTAACCCGATTGATGCTCTGCTTAACGCCAACTATATCGGCATTCTGGTATGGGCCGTCGGCCTGGGTTTTGCGCTGCGTCATGGGAATGAAACGACCAAGAATCTGGTCAATGATATGTCCAACGCCGTCACCTTTATGGTGAAGCTGGTGATTCGTTTCGCGCCGATCGGTATTTTCGGTCTGGTCTCCTCTACGCTGGCCACGACCGGTTTTGCCACCCTTTGGGGCTACGCTCAACTGCTAGCCGTGCTGGTTGGCTGTATGCTGCTGGTAGCGCTGGTGGTTAACCCGCTGCTGGTATTCTGGAAAATTCGCCGTAACCCGTATCCGCTGGTGCTGGCCTGTCTGCGTGAAAGCGGCGTATATGCCTTCTTTACCCGCAGCTCCGCGGCAAACATTCCGGTGAATATGGCGCTGTGTGAGAAGTTGAATCTGGATCGTGATACCTACTCAGTGTCTATTCCGCTGGGGGCCACCATTAATATGGCGGGTGCGGCGATCACCATTACCGTGCTGACGCTGGCGGCGGTGAATACGCTGGGTATTCCGGTCGATTTACCGACAGCGCTGTTACTCAGCGTGGTGGCTTCGCTGTGTGCCTGTGGCGCATCGGGCGTGGCGGGTGGTTCGCTGCTGTTAATCCCGCTGGCGTGCAACATGTTCGGGATTCCGAATGACATCGCCATGCAGGTGGTTGCCGTTGGCTTTATCATCGGGGTGCTGCAGGACTCCTGTGAAACGGCCTTGAACTCTTCTACAGACGTCCTGTTTACCGCTGCTGCCTGCCAGGCAGAAGACGAACGTCTGGCAAACAACGCCCTGCGCGGCTAATCTCTGCTCCCCTCCGTCATCGGGCGGAGGGGTTCTTATCTTGTACGCTTTTTTCAATTTTGAACGGATCAATTCCGCGTTTTTGCATCCGCCGGAAGCGAATAATGTTCAGGCCATTCATCACCAGAAAACTCCCTTCGATCATCGTCCCGCCAATCGATCCCAGCCAGAAATTATGGATAACCCAACAGGCGGTTGCGCACCACATAACGCAACGCACGGTTAACCCCTGGCAGCGAAACAACGCCCAGGTGCTGGCCAGCGTGCCGATTATCGGCAACAGCTCCATCGCATGCTGTAATTTCGCAAGCCCGAGAACCAGGGTGAGGATAATAAAAACGGTCATTACCCACAGTTTGCGGGTATGCATCGAGACGAGTGTGCGGATAGTATTAAGCTCGGCACTCATTCCTGCAGGCCAGGCGCCCATCAGGAAAAAATGCACACCAATGGTGGCACTATAGACAGCGAGTTGCAGCCGGAACCGGCGCTCATCGCGATTGAAAAAGGTGGTAATGCCGATTAGAAAGGCGATGACACCTACGCCCTGAGCCAGCCAATACGCGGTCATGCAAGCAACCCCAACTCCATTTCGTAGGCCGGATAAGGCATGTTCGCCGCCATCCGGCCACGGTTTGAGCCTGATGGCGCTGCGCTTATCAGGCCCACATCTTTACAATCAAAGGGTTACGCCGCTTTTAAAGATAGCCAGTTCTCTAAAATCGTTTCGCTCGTTGCAGGTTTGCTTACCGTTGGCGATATCGACGATGGTATCGACAAATTCTTCCAGTAACTGCGGCATCGCTTTGCCGTGGATCAGTTGTCCGGCGTCAAAATCGATCCAGTGCTTTTTCTTCGCTGCCAGCTCGCTGTTGGTAGCAATTTTCACCGTCGGCACAAATCCACCGTACGGCGTACCGCGACCGGTACTGAACAACACCATATGACAGCCCGCGCCCGCCAGTGCACTGGTGGCGACTGCGTCGTTACCCGGTGCGCTCAGCAGGTTCAGGCCGTGCGTTTTCAGACGTTCGCCGTAGCGCAGTACGTCCACCACCTGGCTGGAACCCGCTTTTTGGGTACAGCCCAGCGATTTATCTTCCAGGGTGGTGATACCGCCCGCTTTGTTACCCGGCGATGGGTTCTCGTAGATCGGCTGGTCGTGAGCAATGAAGTACTGTTTGAAGTCATTCACCATAGTGACCAGCTTGCCGAACGTTTCTTCGTCACGGCAGTGGTCCATCAACAACTGCTCGGCGCCGAACATTTCCGGTACTTCGGTCAGCACGGTGGTGCCGCCGTTGGCAATCACGTAGTCGGAGAAACGGCCCAACATCGGGTTGGCGGTAATGCCGGACAGACCGTCAGAGCCGCCGCATTCCAGACCAAACTTCAACTCGCCCAGCTTACCAGGTTCACGCTTATCGTTACGCATCACGTTGTACAACTGGTGAAGATGTTCGATCCCCGCTTCCACTTCGTCTTCCTGGTGTTGACAGACCATAAAGTGAACGCGATCGGGATCATACTCGCCTAAGGTTTCGCGAAAAGCGTCAACCTGGTTGTTTTCACAGCCGAGGCCGACCACCAGCACTGCGCCCGCGTTCGGGTGGCGCACCATGTTTTGCAGCATGGTGCGGGTGTTGATATGGTCGTCACCCAGTTGTGAGCAGCCGTAGGTGTGGCTGAAGAGATGCACGCCGTCGATACCTTCGGCGTCGTTGGTCTCTTTCAGGAAGCGATTCTGCATCTGACGGGCCATGGCGTTGACGCAGCCTACTGTCGGCAGGATCCACAATTCGTTACGCACGCCAACATCGCCGTTGGCACGACGGTAGATCTGTACATCACGATCCGCTGGTTGCGCTTCAGGTTCCTGAAAGTCGGGTTGATAGCTATATTCATCCAGATCGCTCAGATTGGTACGCGTGTTATGAGCATGAATATGCTCGCCCGCCGCGATATCCACCAAAGCATGGCCGATCGGTAGGCCATATTTCATGACGTTCTCACCCTGTGCGATCTCGCAGAGTGCGAATTTATGACCACGAGAGACCGCCTGGCGCAGGGTTACCGCCTGCCCGTCAACGGTCACGTCGGTTCCTTCAGCCAAATCAGCGAGCGCTACCGCAACGTTATCCAGCGTATGGATCTTGATGTATTGCATATCAACCCCGGACCTTAGTTCAGTTCAATGGCGAAATAATCGCGCGCATTGTTGAAGCAAATGTTTTTCACCATTTCACCCAGCAGTTGGATGTCGGCCGGGGCTTCGCCCGCAGTAACCCAACGACCGATCATCTGGCACAGAATACGACGGAAGTATTCGTGACGGGTGTAAGACAGGAAGCTACGGCTGTCGGTCAGCATGCCGACGAAGCGGCTCAGCAGGCCCAGTTGCGCCAGCTGTGTCATCTGACGTTCCATCCCGTCTTTCTGATCGTTGAACCACCAGCCGGAACCGAACTGCATTTTGCCCGGCATGCCTTCGCCCTGGAAGTTACCGATCATGGTGCCCAGCACTTCGTTATCGCGCGGGTTCAGGCAGTACAGAATGGTTTTCGGCAGCAGGTTCTGTTCGTTCTGCTTACTCAGCAGTTTGGACAGTTCTTCCGCCATCGGACGGTCATTGATGGAGTCGAAGCCGACGTCCGCGCCCAGCAGTTTGAACTGACGCAGGTTGTTATTACGCAGCGCGCCGATGTGGTACTGCTGTACCCATTCGCGACGTGCGTATTCTGCACCGAGGAACACCAGCACAGCGGTTTTGAACTGGGCGACTTCATGCTCGCTCAGGGTTTCACCGGCCAGACGACGAGCCAGGATGCTATCCAGCTCCGCTTCGTTAGATTCCGCGAAAAGGACAACGTCCAGCGCGTGGTCAGACACTTTACAGCCGTGAGCGGCGAAGTGGTCCAGACGTTTGGTCAGCGCGGTCTGCAGGTCGGCGAAACGACGGATATCGGTGTCAGAGACTTCACCGAGCTTGGCCATGTAATCGTTAAAGGTCGCCAGTTCGATGTTGAAGGCTTTATCCGGCCGCCAGCTCGGCAGCACTTTCACATCAAAACTTCCGTCTTTGGCAACGGCGGCGTGATGCTCCAGAGAATCGATCGGGTCATCGGTGGTGCCGACCATTTTCACGTTCATCTGCTGCATGATGCCACGCGCGGAGAATTGATCCTGCGCCAGCAGTTCGTTGCACTGGTTCCAAATTTCGTCAGCCGTTGCCGGAGACAGCAGCTTACCTGTAATACCAAACGGGCGACGTAACTCGAGGTGGGTCCAGTGGTACAGCGGGTTACCGATAGTGTGCGGAACCGTAGCGGCCCAGGCATCAAACTTCTCACGATCGGAGGCATCGCCGGTACACAGGCGCTCAGCGACGCCGTTGGTACGCATCGCACGCCACTTATAGTGGTCACCCTTCAGCCAGATGTCATACAGGTTATTAAAACGGTAGTTTTCAGCGATTTGTTGCGGTGGTAAATGGCAGTGGTAATCGAAGATCGGCTGGTCTTTGGCGTAATCATGATACAGACGGCGGGCAAATTCGGTATCCAGCAGGAAATCTTCAGTCATAAACGGAGTCATTATCGTCTTCCTCTCAACGAGTGCGTCAGATTGCTTATGTTTTGATGTTGACAAAGTTATCACACCAATTTCCACACCCCGAAGATATTTTCGTGAGTTAGATCAACAAATGATGACAAAAAAATTACTCTCAAAGAGGTAAATCATGCCTCAGGCCGCGCCAGCACTGGCTTTGCTGAATCGAAATAATGACCACACGAAGATTCACACTTTTGTGATGGCACTCACCTTTTAAAGTTGTATGACAAGTTATCTTTTGGCCGTCGCGATACATAAGCCGACGGAATGCAAATTACCGATGTATCAACATCGGATTGACCGGTACGGAAACCGAATTAGCACAACTATTGACATGGCAACGTTCGGGGAGTACCGGCTTTTTTTTCGGTTCCCCCCTCGTAAAAGAACATCCTCCGCCCTGAACTGGAAGATGACCGCTCGTTGGCGGACATAACAAAACGATGAGGTTTTACATGCGTAAAATTAAAGGGTTACGTTGGTACATGATCGCACTGGTGACGCTTGGCACCGTGTTGGGTTACCTCACACGTAACACTGTGGCGGCAGCTGCGCCGACTCTGATGGAAGAGTTACACATCTCCACTCAACAGTATTCCTATATCATCGCAGCGTATTCTGCTGCTTACACCGTAATGCAACCCGTGGCAGGCTACGTGCTTGATGTACTCGGCACCAAAATCGGTTACGCGATGTTCGCCGTTCTGTGGGCCGTCTTCTGTGGCGCGACCGCACTGGCTGGCAGCTGGGGCGGACTGGCGCTGGCGCGAGGCGCGGTAGGTGCAGCTGAAGCCGCAATGATCCCGGCTGGCCTGAAAGCCAGTTCAGAATGGTTTCCGGCAAAAGAACGTTCCATCGCCGTGGGTTATTTCAACGTTGGTTCTTCTATCGGCGCGATGATTGCACCGCCGTTGGTGGTCTGGGCTATCGTCATGCACAGTTGGCAGATGGCATTCATTATTTCCGGCGCCCTGAGCTTCATCTGGGCGATGTCCTGGCTGGTGTTCTACAAACATCCACGCGACCAGAAAAAACTGTCTGATGAAGAACGTGATTACATTCTGAACGGCCAGGAATCACAGCATAAAAACACAACCTCGAAGAAAATGTCGCTCGGCCAGATCCTGCGTAACCGCCAGTTCTGGGGCATCGCACTGCCGCGTTTCCTGGCAGAACCGGCGTGGGGGACATTCAACGCCTGGATCCCGCTGTTCATGTTCAAAGTCTACGGCTTTAACCTGAAAGAAATCGCCATGTTTGCCTGGATGCCGATGCTGTTTGCTGACCTGGGCTGTATCGTTGGGGGTTACCTGCCACCGCTGTTCCAGCGTTGGTTCGGCGTGAACCTGATCGTGTCCCGTAAAATGGTGGTCACCATGGGCGCGCTGCTGATGATTGGCCCTGGCATGATTGGTCTGTTCACCAGCCCGTACATCGCTATCGCCCTGCTGTGCATCGGCGGCTTTGCTCACCAGGCGCTGTCCGGTGCGCTGATTACGCTCTCTTCTGACGTATTTGGTCGTAATGAAGTGGCAACCGCGAACGGTCTGACCGGTATGTCCGCCTGGCTTGCAAGCACGCTGTTTGCTCTGGTCGTTGGCGCGCTGGCCGACACCATCGGTTTTAGCCCGCTGTTCGCCGTGCTGGCGGTATTCGACCTGCTTGGCGCGTTGGTCATCTGGACGGTACTACAGAACAAATCAGCCAGCGAGATAGATTCAGGTCCACAGACGGGCGATCCCGCGACGCAAAGTTAACCAGATGCGATACAGCAAGGTTATATAATGCTAAGCCGCCAGCTATCTGGCGGCTTTTTTGTCCTCGCGAGTGGAGGCGTAATCGCAAAAGTGGTATAACAAATATAGTCTGCCGTATCATGCCTGGAGCGCATATGGAAATCACTGAACCACGCCGTTTATACCAACAACTTGCCGCTGATCTTAAAGAACGCATTGAGCAGGGCGTCTATCTGGTGGGTGACAAACTTCCCGCCGAGCGCTTTATCGCCGATGAAAAAAATGTCAGCCGTACCGTGGTTCGTGAAGCGATTATCATGCTGGAAGTTGAGGGCTATGTTGAAGTGCGTAAAGGATCGGGGATCCACGTCATCTCTAACCAACCCAAACATTATGTTGCTCCCGACGAAGGTCTGGAATTCGCCAGTTACGGTCCTTTTGAGCTGCTTCAGGCTCGACAGCTCATTGAAAGCAACATTGCCGAGTTTGCCGCCACTCAGGTGACCAAACAGGACATCATGAAACTGATGGAAATTCAGGAGAAGTCGCGTAATGAAAAAAGCTTTCGTGACTCCGAATGGGATCTCCAGTTCCATGTGCAGGTCGCGCTGGCCACGCAGAACTCCGCCCTGGCCGCCATCGTGGAAAAAATGTGGACTCAGCGTATTCACAACCCTTACTGGAAAAAACTGCACGACCACATCGACTCGCGTACGGTAGATAACTGGTGCGACGACCATGATCAGATCCTGCGGGCGCTGATTCGCAAAGATCCCCATGCCGCGAAACTGGCGATGTGGCAGCATCTGGAGAACACGAAGCAGATGCTGTTTAACGAAACCAGCGATGATTTTGAGTTCAACGCGGACCGTTACCTTTTTACTGAAAATCCGGTCGTTCATCTCGATACGGCCGCTAACGGCGCAAAATAATCAATCTTATCGATACAGGCGTGACGAAGCGCCTGTACCTGATGCTTGGTAAGCATTAGGTATAAAATGTCAGCCTGTGTAAATCCTCTCGCCTCCCTCTAATGCGATAAGCAAAATCAGAGTTCAGCAACCGTAATTTCTATAACGGACAACGTTGACCTTTGTTACAATTAGATGCTATTTGAATTTTTGTGTTTAAGAGCTTGCTAACTTCACAACTTCACAGGGAACAGTTCAGGCCGTGAATTTGTATCAGACCGCGCACCTTGCAAAAAACATCAATAAAATCGCGGTGTTACAAAATCCAGAAAAACCGGCATGACGATAACCGATTCTCCAGGAATATTGAATGGAACTACTGACTCAATTACTGAATGCTTTATGGGCTCAGGATTTTGAAACTCTGGCCAATCCTTCCATGATTGGCATGCTCTATTTTGTACTATTTACCATTTTGTTTCTGGAAAATGGACTGCTGCCAGCAGCGTTTTTACCCGGCGACAGTTTGCTGGTACTGGTCGGCGTGCTTATTGCCAAAGGCGCAATGGGTTTTCCGCAAACGGTACTGCTACTCACCACCGCGGCCAGCCTCGGCTGTTGGCTTAGTTATATCCAGGGGCGATGGCTGGGAAACACCCGCACCGTGCAAAACTGGTTGTCGCACCTTCCTGCGCATTACCATCAGCGCGCGCATCATCTTTTTCATAAGCATGGCTTGTCTGCGCTGCTGGTTGGTCGCTTCATTGCGTTTGTCAGAACATTACTGCCGACCATCGCAGGGTTATCCGGCCTGAATAATGCGCGCTTTCAGTTCTTTAACTGGATGAGCGGATTGCTTTGGGTCCTGATCCTCACAACGCTTGGCTATCTGCTGGGCAAAACGCCGGTATTTCTTAAGTATGAAGATCAGCTCATGTCTTGCCTGATGCTGCTTCCTGTGGTGTTACTGGTGTTTGGTCTGGCGGGTTCATTGGTTGTGCTGTGGAAAAAGAAATACGGGAACCGAGGATAAATTATGCTGAAATCATGCATAACGCTCCGACGACTTGCCTGGACCACTACCTTTATGCTGTTTATCGGCGCGCTGCTCCTGACCTGGTCGGTTATTCGCCAGCAGGAGTCAACGCTTGCCATTCGCGCCATAAACCAGGGAGCCAGCATGCCTGATGGCTTCTCTATCTGGCATCACCTGGATGCCAACGGCATCCGCTTTAAAAGTATTACCCCGCAAAATGACGCGCTGCTGATCACTTTTGATTCCAGCGCGCAGAGCGCAGCCGCCAAAGTGGTGCTGGACCGTACGTTGCCACATGGCTTCGTCATCGCTCAGCAGGATGATGATAATCAGGCGGTGCAGTGGTTATCCCGCTTACGTGATACCCCGCACCGTTTTGGTTAATCTCCAGGAATCTGAATTAGATCACTCACTTTGGTGATTTCACCGTTTAGCGCCTATGATTAATAAACTGGGATTATGGCCCAACGTTTTATTAATCTGGAGCATCGACCGCAAGCCACAACGTCGAATCACAATGGAAGGTTCAAGAATGAAATACCGCATCGCTTTGGCTATTAGCCTTTTCGCTCTCAGTGCCGGCAGTTACGCCACCACCCTCTGTCAGGAAAAAGAACAGGATATTCAGCGGGAGATTAGCTATGCCGAAAAGCACAACAATCAGAACCGCATCAATGGTCTGAACAAAGCACTTAGTGAGGTTCGGGCCAATTGTACTGACAGCAAACTGCGCGCCGACCATCAGAAAAAAATCGCAGAGCAGAAAGATGAGATAGCCGAGCGTCAAGATGATTTAGCCGAGGCGAAGCAAAAAGGCGATGCGGATAAAATTGCCAAACGCGAACGTAAGCTTGCCGAAGCTCAGAATGAGCTGAAAGAACTCGAATCACGCGATTACTAAGTACGGTAACTACCCACTCAACTGGAGAAAACTATGTCGAAAGATAATGCTACGGACAACCTGCGCGCTGAGCTGAAATCTCTTGCGGATACGCTTGAAGAAGTACTTAGCTCCTCTGGCGATAAGTCGAAGGAAGAGATGAGTAAAATTCGCAGCAAAGCCGAACACGCCCTGCGGGAGAGCCGTCATCGTCTGAGTGAAACCAGCGATGTGATTGCCAAACAGACCCGTGAAGCCGCGGCCAAAGCCGATAACTATGTACGCGAAAACCCATGGACTGGCGTCGGGATTGGCGCTGCAGTCGGTGTGGTGCTTGGTGTACTGCTGTCGCGCCGTTAACAATGGCTGACTCTCAACACGCACAAGGTCCAGGCAAAAGCGTACTGGGTATTGGACAGCGGATCCTGACGATTCTCGTTGAGATCGTAGAAACGCGGTTGCGGCTGGCCGTCGTGGAACTGGAAGAGGAAAAATCAAATCTCATCCAGATCCTGCTGATGCTTGGGCTGACCATGCTGTTCGCGGCGTTTGGGCTGATGAGCCTGATGGTGCTTATCATCTGGGCCATTGATCCGCAATATCGCCTGAACGCAATGATTGCCACCACCGTTGTG
Source organism: Citrobacter sp. wls708 (assembly GCF_005281255.1). Taxonomy (NCBI): domain Bacteria; kingdom Pseudomonadati; phylum Pseudomonadota; class Gammaproteobacteria; order Enterobacterales; family Enterobacteriaceae; genus Citrobacter; species Citrobacter sp. wls708. The sequence continues at coordinate 172,409 of NZ_SZXE01000008.1, read as the reverse complement.
CTGTTGGTTATGGCGCTTATTGGCGGGATATGGACTCTGCGTAAAGCTCGCAAAACAACGCTGCTACGCCATACGCGCCACGAACTCGCAAACGACAGGCAGGCCCTGGAGGATGATGCATAATGAGCAGTAAAGTCGAACGTCAACAACGTAAGGCGCAACTGCTTGGACAGATCCAGCAGCAACGGCTGGATCTGTCTGCTACTCGCCGCGACTGGCTGGAAGCCACCGAAGTCTACGATCGTGGCTGGAAAACGCTGTTGAACCTACGTGGCTGGGTGTTAGTGGGTAGCAGTATCATGGCAGTTCGTACCATTCGTAACCCTAATCTGCTGGTACGCTGGGCTAAGCGCGGTTTTAGCGTCTGGAGCATCTGGCGCCTGGTTAAAGCGACCATCAGACAACAGCAACTGCGCGGCTAATCCCTCCACTCCCCTAACCTCAAAATTTTTGAAAAAATTTGACAGTTTTCCTTGCTAACAATTGTCATTAAGCACGTTTATGATTCTCTCCATCGACAGCAACGACGCGCTCTGCAGCGTCGTTGCACACAAAACACAATAAGCCGCCTGAGTGGTTTCCTGGAGTGAATGATGAAGAAATTAGAAGATGTTGGTGTACTGGTAGCGCGCATTCTGATGCCAATCCTGTTTATTTCCGCAGGCTGGGGAAAAATCACCGGATATGCGGGTACCCAACAGTATATGGAAGCCATGGGCGTGCCTGGTTTTATGTTGCCGCTGGTCATCCTGCTTGAGTTTGGCGGTGGTCTGGCAATCCTGTTCGGCTTCCTGACCCGTACTACCGCGCTGTTCACCGCAGGCTTCACGCTGCTGACAGCGTTCATCTTCCACAGCAACTTTGCGGAAGGCGTGAACTCTCTGATGTTCATGAAAAACCTGACCATCGCAGGCGGTTTCCTGCTGCTGGCTATCACCGGTCCGGGTGCATTCAGCATCGACCGTGTACTGAATAAAAAGTGGTAAGCGAACTATACTGAACACATGAAAAAGCGAGGAGACATCTCCTCGCTTTTGCTATCTGAGGAGGCGATAAAATGGGACAACTGATTGACGGCGTATGGCATGACACCTGGTATGACACCAAATCAACCGGGGGAAAATTTCAACGTTCAGCATCGGCTTACCGCAACTGGCTCACCGCGGATGGCGCACCGGGTCCAACGGGCGAAGGGGGATTCGCTGCCGAAAAAGACCGCTATCATCTCTACGTTTCTCTGGCCTGTCCGTGGGCGCACCGTACGCTGATTTTGCGTAAGCTCAAAGGGCTGGAACCGTTTATTTCCGTTTCCGTTGTGCATCCGCTGATGCTGGAAAACGGCTGGACCTTTGACGATACCTTCCCGGCTGCAACCGGCGATACGCTGTATCAACACGAGTTTCTTTACCAGCTCTATTTACACGCCGATCCGCATTACAGCGGTCGGGTAACCGTCCCGGTGTTGTGGGATAAAAAAAATCACACCATTGTCAGCAACGAATCTGCGGAGATCATCCGCATGTTTAACACCGCTTTTGATGCTTTGGGCGCAAAAGCCGGGGATTACTACCCGTCAGCCCTGCAAAGTCAAATCGACGAGCTGAATGGCTGGATTTATGACAACGTCAATAACGGTGTGTACAAAGCCGGATTTGCCACCAGCCAGGAAGCGTACGACGACGCCGTGGAAAAAGTCTTCCAATCCCTGGCGCGTCTGGAGCAAATTCTGGGGCAGCATCGCTATCTGACCGGCAACCAGTTAACAGAAGCAGATATTCGCCTGTGGACCACGCTGGTACGTTTTGATCCCGTGTATGTGACCCATTTCAAGTGCGACAAATACCGGATTAGCGATTATCTGAACCTGTATGGTTTCCTGCGCGACATCTACCAGATACCGGGCATTGCGGAAACCGTCAATTTCGATCACATCCGTAATCACTACTTCCGTAGCCATAAAACCATTAACCCGACTGGTATTATTTCTGTTGGGCCGTGGCAGGACCTTAACGAACCCCACGGGCGTGACGAGCGTTTCGCGTAATTTACACTGGCCCCTTTGGGGAATACCGATTAGTTAAGCATGTATGGCGAACATGTGATTTTTGCTCAGGGTTCCGTTCACCTCAGCGGTGTCATTTCTTTGAAACGCCGTTACCCGTGAACGTGCAAGGGAGGCTCACCGCCGCCTCCCTTGCAACCCAGGCTCCCGGCGGGAAAATCGTCGCTGCGCGATTCATTCGTCTTATGCCGTCTGCCTGTCGGGTCGGGGCCGAGCCTGCATCCCTGCAGGCCATCCCCTCTGCCCGCATCCCTACGGGCAGACCCGGTCAGCCGTCAACGCCTCATCGATTTTCAGCCGGACATGGGTCATCGCTTCAACGCTCTGACTTCCAGTAAAATCTGTTTTGCTGTTCAGATATATTCAAATAAAAATACAGATGGTCAGGTGTGGCTGGTCCGGCTGAAAATTGCCGACGTGTTTCCGTAAGGCCGGGAGAACCCGCAGGGATGCGGGTTCAGGGCGCGCTTTGCAAGGACGCTTCATCGCGCCCGGCCCGAAAGCCTGAAGGAATAAGCGGAGGGAACCACGAAGTGGCAATTTTCCGTGCCGGGAGCCGGGATTGTAAAGGGCGTGGCGGAGAACGCCCTTTACACGTTCACAGGAATCGATGTCTCAGAGAAACGATGAACATAAGGTGAACGGAACCCTTTCTCTGAGAGCGCATATTCATAACGTCTACCACACTGGCGATAGTTTCTGAAACTAAGGCGTTCACTGATAAGTATTACCCATCAGCGGGCCAAATAATTAACACATCAAACATTTACCATCATTTCATTCACAGCTATTCTTAATTTGATTGCTTTAAAAACAAGTAATTGAATGCAGAACGAGGCAAAAATGGATTGGTATTTAAACGTATTAAAGAATTACTTTGGTTTTGGTGGTCGCGCGCGTCGTAAAGAATACTGGATGTTTGTGCTGGTCAACATCATCTTCACGTTCGTGCTGGGTATCCTGGACAGAATGCTTGGCTGGGAACGCGCCGGAGGGGAAGGCATCTTAACGACGATTTATGGGGTTCTGGTGTTTATCCCCTGGTGGGCGGTACAGTTCCGGCGTTTGCATGACACCGATCGTTCAGCCTGGTGGCTGCTGGTGCTGCTGATCCCGATCGTTGGCTGGTTGATTATCATCATTTTCAACTGCCAAAACGGAACTCAGGGGAGCAACCGCTTCGGGCCCGATCCCAAACAGTTATCCTGACGTAGCATATGTAGATGCCTGATGGCGCTGCGCTTATCAGGCCTGCAACATACTCCGTCCTCCAGGCCGGATAAGGTGCAATTGCACCGTATCCGGCGTAACAGTCCGGCTATTTTCCCGCAAACAGTTTCGGGATTTCCCGCAGACACCAGGATTTCGCCTCGCCCATACTGTCTCGCCGCCAGGCCATAATGATATCAATTTCACTTGTCGACTCTGGGCTTACTACCCGCAACCGACCAGCCGCAATATCCTCTTCCACCAGCGGGTACGGCATCGTCGCCACGCCCAGTCCGGCTAACAGCGCCTGACGTTTATCTTCTATCGAACTCACCGTCAGACGAGGTTGTTTATCCAGCAGTTGCACGGTCAACACCGGACGTTCACGCGCGGTATCCGCCACCGCGATACCACGGTATTTCACGCGGGTGACTTCTGATAACGGTTCCGGCTCCTGATGGATAGGATGATCCGGTGCCGCCACATATACATTCATCAGCGAGTACAGCTTGCGCGAGTTGATTTCTGAAGATGAGCGAAAATGCATATCCGGCGCAATCACAATATCCGCTCGCCCTTGCTCCAGACGCTCCCACGCCCCGGCCAGAACTTCGGTGATAACGGAAAGCTGGGTATTGGCCTTCCCGGCAAGCCTGTCGATCAGCGGGAAAAACGCCGCCGTCGGCACCAACGCTTCGGTCACGATAGTCAGATGCGTTTCCCACCCACGCGCCAGCGCTTCGGCATCGGTAGTCAGCTTATCCGCAGCTTCCAGCAGGACGCGTCCACGCTCCAGCAGCATACGCCCGACGTTGGTGAATTTTGTGCGGTGACCTGAACGATCAAACAACACGACGTCCAGCTCTTCCTCCAGCTTCTGCATGGTATAGCTGAGGGCTGACGGAACCCGCCCCAGTTCATCTGCCGCGGCGGCAAAGCTACCGCGTCTGTCTATTGCGTCCATGACGCGTAACGCTTCAAGCGTTAAAGCCCTTTCTTTGGCCATCTCGTTCTCATTCAGGAAATTTGAACATACCGGGCAGAATATCTGGCTAACAATGCAGCGTCTAGCCATTTAACATAAAAGGAAGTAAAGAGAGGTCAAGAACTATGATTACTACCCGTACAGCCAAACAATGCGGACAGGCAGACTACGGCTGGCTGCAGGCCCGTTATACCTTCTCCTTTGGACACTATTTTGATCCTAAACTGCTGGGTTATGCCTCGCTGCGTGTTCTGAACCAGGAAGTTCTGGCACCGGGGGCCTCTTTCCAGCCACGTACCTATCCGAAAGTGGATATCGTCAACCTGATCCTCGAAGGGGAAGCTGAGTACCGCGACAGTGAAGGCAACCATATCCAGGCCAAAGCAGGCGAAGTGCTATTGCTCGCGACACAACCCGGAATCAGCTATAGCGAACACAATATCAGTAAAGATAAGCCGTTAACCAGAATGCAGCTCTGGCTGGATGCCTGCCCGCAGCGCGAAAATACCTGCGTGCAGAAAGCCACGCTGAGTGCCGGTAAGCATCAGCTGCTGGCCTCGCCGGACGGTGAGCAAGGCAGCCTGCATCTGCGCCAACAGGTTTGGGTGCATCATGTTGAGCTGCAACAAGGCGAATCGCTCAGTTTTCAGTTACATGGGCCTCGCGCTTATCTGCAGTCGATCCACGGCAGATTCCATGCGGTGACGGCTGGCGCCGAAAAAGAAGCCCTCACCTGCGGCGATGGCGCATTTATTCGTGACGAGACTAACATAACGTTAGTCGCCGATACCCCGCTGCGTGCTTTGCTGATAGATTTGCCCGTATAGTCATGGAAAACAATGGAGTACGGCTATTGAGCAAGAAAAAAACAAAAAAACGCCAGCCTGCGGCTGAGCCGCAAAAACAGAATACGGCGACTTTCGGTTATGAAGAAATGCTGACAGAACTGGAAGCGATTGTGGCCGATGCCGAGCTACGGCTCGAAGATGAAGAAGCCGCCTGAAAGGCGGCTAAGAGTGATGCCGGGTGGCGACTGCACCTTACCCGGCCTATAAATTAATGCGCTTTACTGGCCATGATCTCAATGATCTGCTTGTCGGTTTCCTGCATTGAACGACATGCCAGCGCGCACAGGTTAGTGATAGATTGCTCCACGTTATGCGCCACAATCCCTTCGTTACCCGTTACGGCAGTATCGTCCAGTGCCATCAGCACCGCTTTCCACGCCGCAGATGCGCTGGTTGAAACTTTCATCGCGCAGCTGTTTGAGGCCCCATCGCAAATCATTCCGCTCACGTCGCCAATCATGCTGCTGATCGCCATCGCAATGGTGTTGTAGCGCCCATCGACAATCCATGCCATACCCGCCGCAGCGCCCATCGCCGCCGTGGTTGCCGCGCACAGTGCGGACAAACGTGGAAGCTGATGATGGATGTAGATTGCGCTCAGGTGAGACAGCATCAGCGCACGCGCCAGTTTTTCCTCATCCGCGCCAAAGTGCTCAGCAACTACCATCACCGGAACGGTGGCGGTAATACCTTGATTACCGGAGCCGGAATTGCTCATCGCCGGTAGCGTCGCCCCGCCCATTCGCGCATCCGATGCCGCACTGGTACGGATCAGAATAGCAGTAGACAGATCGTTTGCCAGCAGGCCACGCGCGCACTGCTTCTCAAGCGTAGTCCCGATGTGCAGGCCCCAGTTGCCGCGCAGCCCTTCCTGAGACAGCGCCCCGTTCAGTTTTGCCGCATCGAGAATAAAGCGGATTGACGCAAACGGCACCGCATTCACAAACGCCAGAATCTCTTCCAGCGACGTATGAGACAGTACCGCCAGCGGTGATTCCTGCTCCTCTTCCTGAGTGTTTTCTTCTGTCGCGAACACCACGCCTTTGTTGGTTTCAATGCGCACAACGTTGGTATGGCCGCCAACAATGGTCACGCACGCCCATCCTTCAGCGCTGTACACTTTCGCGCGGGAAAAGAGAATATCTTCGCAAGGCTCCTGTAGCATCACCGTAACCTTCCCGGCGCTCAGCATCGCTTTGGCCTGCGCCACCGCCTCAGCCGAAGCGTCTTTCAGCACTTCCAGCCCGGCTTTGCCGTTACCGCCGATCGCGCCCAGCGCGGCGGCAATCGGTAACCCCACCATGCCAGTCCCCGGAACGGTCACACCCAGGCCATTTTTCATCAGGTTTGGCGAGACCCACGCATCAATGCGTTCAACCGCGCCGTCCAGCTCAGAGGAGGCGACGGCCGCCGCCAGTGCCAGAGAGATAGGTTCCGTGCAGCCCAGCGCGGGCTTCACTTCTTCCTGCACTGCGCGAATAAAACTATCCCATAATGGATTCAATGTAGTCTCAAACATAACAACAACCTTTGCTCAGATAACTCAGGAAAATGCCAGGAACGGAGAAACGCACAGCAGCAGGCCCGTGATAATAATCAGATACAGAGAGGCGCCTTTGTATTTGTGCAGTGCTGGAACTTTGTAGACCAGCCACGCCGGGATCAGACAACCCACCATGCCGAAGATTGGGCTACAAATAGAGGTGAAGCTCAGTACCGGCGCATTGAGCACAATTGCGCTCCAGGCCAGTAAGATGGCGAAAACCATAATGCCGCGCTGCACCAGGGTTTCATTGATTTTCTCGGCTGGCATTTTACGGCGCAGCACGTTCATCACGATCCCCTGAGTGGCTTCACGGAAGCCTAAATAGACGCCGAAGAAGGCGGTCATTACGGCAAAGATGTTCAGGATAACGCTGACGATTTTCACCCAGCCAGCGCCATCGCCGCTGATAAACTGCGCGGCAATCGCCAGAGCGGAAATGTTCTGCTCATAGGCTTTAACCGCTTCGTCATGACCCATCGCCAGCGTGAAGGAAACGGCGTAGAAAAAGACCGTAACGAACAGAATACCAAACGCGATGTTCATAGCGCGCAGCGCTTTATGACGCGCCACCTCAATGGATTTTTCGCGAGAACGATATGAGATAACCATTGGGCTCAGAGTCTGAATAAACAGAATCGAGGTCAGCGTAAACGGCAGCGTGATAATCGCGTTTTTGATCAGCAGCGCCATCGGCGGCAGCGAACCTACGTTATATAAATGCCACATCCCTACCATCGACACGCCAAGCGCCGCTACCACCAGCAGCTTGGTCAGTACCATACCGGTAGAGATTTTAAACAGCAGTTTTTCCCCGCGCGACGAGATGGCCACCAGGATACAAATCAGCACCAGGCCATAGAACGGGCTGTCGGACAGTAAGCCTTCAGTCACGCCAAACGTGTGCAGATAGGAGGCGCTGTCGTTAGTGATGGCGGTGGAATAGACGAACATCCAGATGACCAGCATCACAAAATACAATGCCCCCAACAGGATGCCCCAGTTTTTACCCAGGTAGCCGCTGATCACGCTCGGGTAGTCTTTACATTCCGGAGATTCAGCCAGTGTATTGATAAACAGACGCTGGAACAGATACATGGCAGGGTAGCCAATAATGGAGGAGAGTAAGAATACCCACAGCCCCATCAGCCCTACCTGGACGGGAAGAAAAACAATTCCCGCGCCGATTGCCATACCGATACTCATAATGACCCAGCCGGTGTCCGTGCTGTCGAATTTAATGGCTTCGCGCCATTCGCTTTCGGTCATTCCCGCCCGACGCGCCGGAGCAGATGCGTCGAGTATTACGCTGCTATTCGTTGCCGTTTCCATAATTTCCCGCTCAATGTGTAGGTAGAGGTTTTTTATTTTTTTCGTACTGCTTAATGCGATAAGCAGTACATAAGATGCAGGTGAGCTATTGGAGTAATGAATAAATGATACGCGTAGGATCAGAGAAAAACTTCACAAACAAACCCCTGTAATTTCTAAAAGTTAAGAAATAATTTCTCTTTTAATACCATTAAATGTATTAAATTTCTGTTTTTGAAGCAGATCACAACAAAAAATGCGCGCTAAAGTGCTAATGCTGATCAGTTAACACCTCACCTTCTGCGTTTTTTGTTAAAACAGCAAAACAGATTTAACTGGAAGTCAGAGCGTTGAAGCGATGACCCCGGTCCGGCTGAAAATCGATGAGGCGTTGACGGCTGACCGGGACTGCCCGCAGGGATGCGGGCAGAGGGGACGGCCTGCAGGGATGCAGGCTCGGCCCCGACCCGACAGGCAGACGGAATAAGACGAATAGCTCGCGCAGCGACGATTTTCCCGCCGGGAGCCTGGGATGCAAGGGAGGCGGCGGTGAGCCTCCCTTGCACGTTCACGGGTAACTGCGTTTCAGAAAAATGACAGCGCTGAGGTGAACGGAACCCTGAGTAAGAATCACATGTTCTCCATACATGCTTAACTGAGCGAAATTACACTAAAGTGCACCTTTTCTATCATGCCAAATTGATGGATTCATTGCCGGATGGCGGCGCTTACGCCTTATCCGGCCTACAAACACACCCTTTCATCTCAGGTACAAACCACTTTAATCGCCAGGCCACCGCGTGAAGTTTCACGGTACTTGTCATTCATATCTTTGCCCGTTTCGTACATGGTCTCGATCACCTTATCGAGCGAAACGCGTGGCTCAGACGTCCGACGTAGCGCCATACGCGCGGCGTTAACGGCTTTTACCGCGTTGATCGCGTTGCGTTCGATGCACGGTATTTGCACCTGTCCGGCTACCGGGTCGCAGGTCAGCCCCAGGTTATGCTCCATGGCGATTTCCGCCGCAATGCATACCTGCGCAGGGCTACCGCCAAGCAACTCTGTCAGCCCGGCTGCCGCCATGGAACAGGCTACGCCAATCTCTCCCTGACAGCCCACTTCGGCACCAGAAATAGAGGCATTCATCTTATACAGCGCGCCTATCGCCCCAGCCGCCAGCAAATATCGGGCAATCGAGTTCGCATTCACCGGGCGGCGGAATTTATCGTAATAGGCCAATACAGCGGGAATAATTCCGCAAGCGCCGTTGGTTGGCGCGGTAACAACCCGACACCCGGCGGCATTTTCTTCGCTCACGGCCAGCGCGAACATGTTGATCCAGTCGATAACGTTCATCGGGTCGCTGGACAGGTTGTCGCTGGAAACCAGCAGTCGCCGCAGCGCCACGGCGCGACGCGGGACGTTAAGCGGGCCCGGCAGGACGCCTTCGGTGTTCATGCCGCGCTCAATCCCGGCGTGCATGACGTCCCAGATGGCGGCAAAACCAGCATCGATTTCTTCTTTGCTGCGCATCGCCAGTTCGTTTTGCATCATCAGGCCGGAAACAGACAACCCGTTGCGCTCGCACAGCTTCAGCAGTTCGCTGGCGGAATGAAAGTTGTAGGGCACGGGTGTTTCAATGTCATGCGCCTGACCAAATTGCTCCTCTTCAACGATAAAACCACCGCCGATGGAGTAATAGGTTTTACTTAGCAGTGTCTCGTTGCCGTGCCATGCGGTAATACGCATACCATTTTCATGGCGCGGCAGCGTTTCGCTATGAAAGAGAATATTTTCGTCTGGCGAGAAATCGACAATATGCGTGCCCTCAGCAACCGGCAAACGTCCGGTACGGGCCACTTCCTGAGTAAAACCAGCGATTGAATCTATATTAACGTTTTGCGGACTGTTACCGGCCAGTCCCATCATGATGGCGACGTCTGTCGCATGACCTTTGCCGGTCAGAGAGAGCGATCCATAAAGATCGACCACGATATGCGTGGTCCTGAAGAGTTCCCCGCTGCTGACCAACAGATCGATAAAGCTTTTACCTGCGTTCATTGGCCCCACGGTATGGGAGCTGGAAGGTCCAATGCCAATCTTGAAAATATCGAATGCGCTAATCATATCCACACCCTCGGATTGCCGTTCAGTGAAGACCAGGTTTCACACTCATTAAGGATCGGGGCGATCCTGCGATCGCCCCGCAAGGGATTACAGCGTATCGCCACGCACGGCGATGGCTTCAATCTCCAGCTTCACATCCTTTGGTAAGCGGGCGACCTGTACGCAGCTGCGCGTAGGGTAGATTGCCTTGTGCTCATCAAAAAACTGCTGGTACACCTGGTTAATGGTGGCGAAGTCGCTCAGATCGGAAACGAAAACGGTGGTTTTGACGATATCGCTCACCTTCAAACCGGCGGACTCGACGATCGCTTTCACGTTTTCCAGGCTTTGACGTGCCTGATCGGCCACGTGTTCTGCCACTTCACCGGTCTGTGGACACACCGGAATCTGGCCTGAGGTCAACACCATACTGCCCAGATCCACACCCTGTACGTAAGGTCCAATCGCCCCTGGCGCACATTCGGTTGCAATAACTTTTCTCATATCCCCTCCGGCGTCAGAGCGCCTGGGTGAAAGTACGTGAAATAACGTCCTGCTGCTGTTCGCGGGTCAACGCATTGAAGCGCACCGCATAACCAGACACGCGGATCGTCAGGTTCGGATAGTTTTCCGGATGCTCAATGGCATCCATCAACATTTCACGGTTCATAACGTTAACGTTCAGATGCTGCCCACCTTCCACATGCGCTTCATGGTGGAAGTAACCATCCAGCAGCCCGACCAGGTTGGTTTTACGCACGCTATCCTCTTTGCCAAGCGCAGCCGGCACAATGGAGAAGGTGTACGAAATACCGTCTTTGGCATAGGTAAACGGCAGTTTGGCGACCGAGGTTAACGACGCCACCGCACCTTTGCGATCGCGGCCGTGCATCGGGTTCGCCCCTGGCGCAAACGGCGTGCCTGCGCGACGTCCATCCGGCGTGTTACCGGTTTTCTGGCCGTACACCACGTTGGAGGTGATGGTCAGAATGGACTGCGTCGGCACCGCATTACGGTAGGTCGGCAACACCTTAATTTTCTTCATAAAGCGTTCGACCAGGTCGCAGGCAATACTGTCTACGCGCTCGTCGTTGTTGCCGTATTGCGGATAGTCGCCTTCGATTTCAAAATCAACCGCCAGACCGTTTTCATCACGAATCGGTTTCACGCGGGCGTATTTAATAGCCGACAGTGAATCCGCCGCTACGGACAGCCCCGCCATACCACAGGCCATCGTGCGATAAACATCACGATCGTGCAGCGCCATCAGCGAAGCTTCGTAGCTGTACTTGTCGTGCATGTAGTGGATGATGTTCAGCGCGCTGATGTACTGCACGGCCAGCCAGTCCATAAAGTGGTCCAGGCTCTCCATCACCGTGTCGTAATCCAGCACTTCATCCATTAGCGGCGCCGTTTTCGGCCCGACCTGGATTTTCAGCTTCTCATCCACACCGCCGTTGATTGCGTACAGCAACGTTTTGGCGAGGTTGGCGCGGGCGCCAAAGAACTGCATTTGCTTGCCGATAACCATCGGGCTTACGCAGCAGGCAATGGCATAGTCATCGCTGTTAAAGTCAGTACGCATCAGATCATCGTTTTCGTACTGTAAAGACGAGGTGATGATGGACACCTGAGCGGCATATTTTTTGAAGGCAATCGGTAGCTGCTCGGACCACAGTACCGTCAGGTTCGGCTCAGGCGCCGGCCCCATGGTGTGCAGCGTATGCAGGTAGCGGAACGAGTTTTTGGTCACCAGCGTACGGCCATCCAGCCCCATACCGCCGATAACTTCGGTTGCCCAGATAGGGTCGCCTGAGAACAGGGTGTCGAATTCCGGCGTACGCAGGAAGCGCACCATACGGATCTTCATAATGAAGTGATCGATCAGCTCCTGCGCCTGCTGTTCGTTTAAAATTCCCGCTTTGAAGTCGCGCTCAATGTAGATGTCGAGGAACGATGCGGTACGGCCCAGCGACATGGCGCCGCCGTTCTGCGATTTCACCGCAGCCAGGTAAGCAAAGTACACCCACTGTACCGCTTCCTGCGCATTTCGCGCCGGACGGGAGATATCGCAGCCATACTTCGCCGCCATTTCCTGCATTTGCAGCAGAGCGCGACGGTGTTCAGACAGCTCTTCACGCAGACGAATCGTGGCTTCAAGATTCTGCCCCCACTCCAGATTCGACTGAAGATCGGCAAACTGCAGTTCACGCTCACGCACCAGATAGCGGATACCGTACAGCGCGACGCGACGGTAATCACCGATGATACGGCCACGACCATAGCCGTCCGGCAGACCGGTCAGTACGCCGGATTTACGGCAACGCAGCATATCCGGGGAATAAGCATCGAATACCCCCTGGTTGTGGGTCTTACGCAGGTCAGTAAACAGGTATTCAAAATTAGCGTCCATCTCACGACCATAAGCGTCAAAAGAGCTTTTGATCATGTTGATGCCGCCGAACGGATGCAGGGCACGCTTGAGCGGCGCATCTGTTTGCAGACCGACGATTTTTTCCAGTTCTTGTTCAATATAACCGGCGTCATGCGCGGTTATCGTGGTGGCAATATTGGTATCGAAATCAACCGGCGCATGGGTCGAGTTTTCAATACGGATGCCCGCCATAACTTTTTCCCACAACGCCGTGGTTGCTGGCGTTGCTTCGGCGAGGAAAGATTCATCCCCTTCATAAGGCGTGTAGTTGTGCTGAATAAAATCACGGACATTAATTTCTTCTTTCCAGTCCGTACCTTTAAAGCCTTTCCAGGCTTCGGCATACAGCATATCGCTGGTATCGATATTTACCTTCATGAAAAATAATCTCTCTGCTGAAAATTAATTATGCAAATGCTACTGGGATATTAATTTTGCCTAACGCAATGGCATCACGAGCAATCATTTTCTCTTCATTTGTCGGAATAACCGCACAAATAACACGAGCATCCTTATTAGAGATAATTCTTTCGCCATGGGAATTTGGCAGACTATTCATCTCGCTATCGATATTTACACCTAAAACGGCCAGATGCTCGATAACCAAACGGCGAATTAATACTGAGTTCTCACCGATTCCACCGGTGAAAATAATGCCATCAAGACGATGCAGCGATGCGGCATGTCCGGCGATATGACGCGCAATACGATGCACAAACGTTTTAATCGCCAGCTGCGCGCGCTCATGCCCTTCGTGCCAGGCTTTTTCTAACGTACGTAAGTCAGAGGACAGACCGGAAATACCCAGCAACCCGGACTCTTTATTCACTACGCGCTCAAGGTCGCTCAGCGTCTGGTTGGTTTCAGCGGCAATCCACGCCATCGCGCCGAAATCTACGTCGCCGCTGCGTGTGCCCATCATCAGCCCTTCCAGCGGCGTCATGCCCATCGAGGTATCAACGCTCTGCCCGTTACGTACCGCACAGATAGAGGCGCCGTTGCCCAGATGCGCCACAACCAGACCAGAATCATCATTCTGCAGATCCAGAAGTTCATGCGCCCGTTGCGAAACATAGCGATGCGACGTGCCGTGGAAACCGTAACGACGAACGCCTAACTCCTCAAAATATTTCCACGGTAAACCGTACAGATAGGCTTCTGGGGCCATCGTCTGGTGGAAGCTGGTATCAAATACCGCGACCTGCTGCACGCCTGGGAAAAGGTGCTGAGCAGATTCAATCCCGCTTAGGTTCGCATAATTATGTAGCGGTGCTAATGGCGATACCCGGCGAATATTGTCGATAACTTCCTCAGTAATAATTGCTGATTCGGTAAAGATATTTCCGCCGTGGGCAATGCGGTGGCCAATTAAGGCCACGCTGTCCATTAAATTACGTTTTTCCAGTTCAACGGCAATCGCTTTTAATGCGTCTTCGTAGCTGTGGTGAGCCAGCTTAGCTGGCTCTCCTCCATTAATTGCTATGAACGCATTTTCAGAGTTAATACCGTCTGCAATTCCCGCCATTAAAACTTCACAGTTTGCTGCATCGAGCACTGAGAATTTAATGGAAGATGAACCACAGTTAATAACCAGTACTACCGGAAACTCATTCATTTCACTACTCCGCTCATCCTGAGCTTAAGGATTAAAACAGTTTGTAGACAATGTTCAGGATGGTCAGCAGACCAATCACGGTAACAAACACGTTATCCAGACGGCCACGGTATTTCGCCAGTGATGGCGCTTTACGGATGGCATACATCGGCAGCAGGCAGAGCAGAGAGGCAATAATCGGCGCGCCCATTGCTTCAATCAGGTCCAGGATGTTCGGGTTGGCGTATGCCACAACCCAGGTGGAACCCATGATGAAGATCATGCTGATGGTGTTGAGCTTGCCCATGGAAACTTTGGTTTTATCGCCTTTGTAACCAAACTTCAGCACCAGACCGTTCAGACCTTCCAGCGTCCCCAGATAGTGGCCGAAGAAAGATTTGAAGATAGCAACCAGGGCGATGATTGAAGCACCGTATTCCAGAATCGTGGCGAAGGTAGACTTCGTACCGGACAGTGAAGCGAAGTGGTTCGCCAGGTAAGACAGCACTGGAATGTTTTGCGCTTTCGCATCCGCCATGTTTGCCGGAGAGAGCGTGAACAGGCAGCTAAAGGCGAAGAACATTACCACCGCAACCATCAGCATACTGGCGCGGGAGATGATTTTAGAACATTTCTGCTCGGTGAATTCGCGACCGTAATCTTTCTCATACTCTTCGCGTTTAGAGACGACGAAGGAAGAAACGATTGGCGAGAAGTTGAAAGAGAACACCATGATGGAAATACCCAGCCATACGGTAACCAGGATGCCGTCATGGCCAGTCAGGGCGATATTGCTGATATCAACCTGATCGATAACCGCAGAGTTCCAGTAAGGAATCAGTGACAGAGAGATAAGCACCAGGCTGGCAATGAACGGCCATACCAGGTAGCTCATCACTTTAACCATCAGATCTTTACCAAACCAGATGACGAATGCCATCAGCAGCAACAGGAACAGCGCCACGAAGCCACGGTTCAGCGCGGGCATCTGCAGCTGGTTTTCCCAGAAGGTCATAAAGGTGTTGGTAATGGTGACGCCATAAATCCACAGCAGCGGACAAATCGCAAAGAAGTAGAGGAACGTGATTACCACGCCACCCGTTTTACCAAAGTGCTCTTCAACCGTTTCTGTGATGTTACCGGAAGGGTTAGAACCGGAAAGACACAGGCGTGCCAGCGCACGGTGGCAATAGAAAGCGATGGGGTATGCTAACACCAGCATGATCAGAATGGGGATCAGTCCGCCAAAACCTGCGCGGATAGGGAAGAACAGCACCCCTGCGCCGATGGCTGTACCAAATAAACCCAGTGTCCAGGTGGTGTCCGATTTGCGCCAGGACGACTGCTTTGTCTGGCTGGATACAATGCTATCAGTAGTACTCATATCCTATCCTCAACGAAGTATATTAAGCGTCAACTAAACCAGTAATTTGAGATACACGAGAAAGATCGATATTACCGCCAGAAATAATGCTGACTGTTTTTCTGTTCTGGATATAGCTATCTAATTTCCCGCTTAATAATGCTGCGCATGCCAGCGCACCGGCACCTTCAGTCACAACTTTATTTCGCTGAATTAATGCCACCATGCTGTTGCGAATTTCATCTTCGCTGACCAGGACAATGTCATCTACCAACTCACGAACGATTTCATACGTTAAAGTACCCGGGCGGGAGACGTCACAACCATCCGCCAGGGTGCCGGTCGTTCGGTGCGTGGTTATTTCTCCAGCGCGGAAAGAAGCCGCCATGCCGTGAACGTTTTCAGACTGTACGCCAATAATTTTAATGGTCGGGTTAATCGATTTAATTGCCACTGCAATACCTGCAATCAGTCCGCCGCCGCCAATTGGCACAATCACGTTATCGACATCGTACAGATCTTCGAGAATTTCCAGACCAATAGTGCCCTGACCGGCAATGACTTTCGGGTCATCATATGGCGGAATAAAGATACGGCCTTCCGTTTCCACAATCTCGCTAACCTTCGCGATGGTGTCGTTGAAGTTGTCGCCGTGCAGCACAACTTCCGCGGAATAATCGCAGGTTGCCGCCACTTTAGACTTCGGCGCGCCTTTCGGCATCACCACTTTGCCGTCAATTCCGAGCATGGCGCAGGAGAGAGAAACCCCTTGCGCATGGTTCCCTGCAGAGCAAGCCACCACGCCTTTACATCTTTCAGCTTCGGTTAATGAACTGAGCTTGTTAAAAGCGCCACGGATTTTAAATGAACCGGTACGCTGCATGTTTTCAAACTTGAGGAAAATTTCCCCTTTGCAACGTTCACTAAAATAGTTAGAGCGAGGCATTCCCGTTTTATATATTTTCCCCGCCAGTCTTTTTTTCGCTTCGAGGATATCTTCAATTGCAACTGGGAGATCGTATGTAATGTGCATTAGAACCTCTTACCTGGGTATTAAAGTAAATAGATAGCCGTAACCATTGTCAGATATAGACAGATGGCGTTGAGTCCGTGTTAAAACAAATTCAATCTTTAATCAACTTCAACTAATTGCCTTCGTCTTCGACAATTATATGATGAATATTCCTTGGCTAATTCCACCAAAATAGATGCTGCTTTTTTAATTCGATAATTTTTCGACCACACGGCGG
The DNA here is from genome assembly GCF_005281255.1 of Citrobacter sp. wls708. Classification (NCBI taxonomy): domain Bacteria; kingdom Pseudomonadati; phylum Pseudomonadota; class Gammaproteobacteria; order Enterobacterales; family Enterobacteriaceae; genus Citrobacter; species Citrobacter sp. wls708. The sequence goes on along the minus strand of NZ_SZXE01000008.1, from coordinate 155,701 downwards.
CATAACGCGCGACGGGTAACGTCTCTTGTACCGGGATAGTAATAAACTGGTTTGAGCCAAACGGTGTGGTCATGTCACAGGGAATTACTGTTAAGAAATCAGCATTGAGAACAAGATTATAAATGGTGACGACGGAGTCAGTATTAACGATGTTTTCACTGCTGATGCCATTATTTTGTAACGTAGTTAGAAGTTCGCGGTAGTATCCCATATTCGTTTGTGGCAACACCCACTGTTCGTTTTTCAACGCGCTCAGCGAGGTGATGCCGGTGCATGTTCGGGACTTGCTGGCGACCAGTATAAAGTCTGACTCAAAGAGCGGCTCAACATGGAGATCCTGTAGTTTCATCTCATCACTCAGCGTACCGATAGCGAAGTCGAGGCGCCCGTCACGAAGCGCGGGTAAGAACGAGGAGAGCTGCGCTTCGTACATGGAAACCTGCGCCTTCGGAAACACCTCTTTAAATTTTTTAATCATGCCGGACATGATGGTGAAGGCGATCAGTGAAGGAAAGCCAAACGATACATCAACCACTGCGTTACTCGTCATGCTGTTCATCTCATCAACCATGTTTTTCATTTCACGAGTAATGGATTCAGACCATGAGAGCATCACCTGACCTGCCTGAGTCAAGGTAACGCCGGTATTTTTACGCACCACTAACTCAATACCAAAATAAGCCTCAACATCATTAATGATTTTGCTGACCGCCGGTTGAGTTAAACCTAATTCTTTTGCAGCAGAACCGATAGAACCACTTCTAATGACTTCCTGAAAGACCACTAAGTGCTGTGTTTTAGGGAGAGAAATAGTATTCATATCGTCCTGCTCTAATAACTTTGTTGACGGCAAGAAGTTTACCAAATTAAGCAAACGAGGATATGTGCGACCACTCACAAATCCCCTTCCCTTACATTTTGTAAGATTATTATTAAATTGATAATTACTTATTAATCATATAGATAGAAAATATCGATCTCACTTAACCCTGACTTTAATCAAAAAAAGATGGGGGGATAACGATTTTTTATGGCTATAACGACATCATTTTTGTTGTTATTTCTTCGAACCACGAAAGGCTATATTTCAATCAATTACAGAGTAATTATCGGTAAAAATGGCGCTTAAATTTAATAAGTAATTTATCAAATATAATTATATTTTATCGTTTATGGTGTTTAAATAACGCCATGCATCACATTTTTTTGCCTTGTTTGTTTGTAAAGAAACATTGCATTTATCAATATTTAAACCAATTAAAACAAATGATCACTATTGGCAACATTACATTAACACTGGTTTTGCGCATTTTATCAGCAACTAATTTTGTGATGACGATCGATTGCGCGTGATTATTCTCGGTAAAAACGTATCGCGTAGCGTTTTGTGTTACACATCACAAAACAAGAATTATCCCGAGAGACATTTCCTCTTATAAAAGAAGTCAGGAATATTAATAAGAACGAAATAAAGATTAGATGAATAGGAAATAAACGCCAGATTCGTGGTAAACCAGGCGCAACGCCATAAGGCATGACCATCTGTCCTGAAAGCAAAAACCCCGCCGAAGCGGGGTTTTTATAAAGAGTGAGGCTGACCGATAAGCCGCGTTCTTTTGAGCATAGCGTCGTGGACAGTCATTCATTTAGCCTGCCCATACAGCAAAAACCCCGCCGAAGCGGGGTTTTATAAAGAGTGAAGCTGACCGATAAGCCGGGTTCTGTCGTGGACAGTCATTCATCTAGGCCAGCAATCGCTCACTGGCTCAAGCAGCCTACCCGGGTTCAGTACGGGCCGTACCTTGTGAACCCCTATTTGGCCTTGCTCCGGGTGGAGTTTACCGTGCCACGGACTGTTACCAGCCGCGCGGTGCGCTCTTACCGCACCCTTTCACCCTTACCTGATCCCACTTACGTGGGCCATCGGCGGTTTGCTCTCTGTTGCACTGGTCGTGGGTTTCCCCCCCAGGCGTTACCTGGCACCCTGCCCTATGGAGCCCGGACTTTCCTCCCCTCCGCCCGTCTCCCCCGAAGAGGACGACGACGAAGCGGCGACTGTCTGGTCAGCTTCGGCGCGCAGTATAGAGGGTTTGCGGGGCAATGTCACCCCGCACTGCGCATTCCTATCGCCAGCGTGGCGGCAATATTCCTTGAAGCACGATAAATATTATCAAATGCCCCACGGAACGCCTCTTCCAGTGTGCTGATACTGGTCAATACGCTAAACACCGCGTCGATACCATATTGATGCACCACCGCCACATCATGCGTCAGGCTGCCGCCAATACCAATCACTGGCTTGTGGTACTTCTTCGCGACATTCGCCACACCTACCGGCACTTTGCCGTGAATACTCTGGCTGTCGATCCGCCCCTCGCCAGTCACTACCAGCGTGCAATCGTGAATATGTTCTTCCAGATTAAGCGCCTGAGTCACAATCTCTATCCCACTGCGCAGATCCGCGCCTAAAAAAGCCATTAACGCTGCGCCCATCCCTCCAGCCGCACCGGCGCCGGGAACGTCCTTCACGTCGACCCGCAGCGATTTTTTAATGATGTCAGCATAGTGAGACAGATTACGGTCCAGTTCGAGAATACGTTCTTCTGTTGCCCCTTTCTGCGGGCCAAAGATACGTGAAGCGCCAGTGTCGCCGGTAAGTGGATTGGTCACATCACAGGCCACGCGAATTGAACAGGTTTTTAAGCGAGGATCCAGGCCCGAGATATCGATGGCGTTCAGACTCATCAGGCTACCACCGCCGTAGCCAATGTCAGTCCCGTTGGCATCACAGAGTTTCGCCCCCAGCGCCTGCGCCATACCTGCGCCGCCGTCGTTGGTCGCGCTACCGCCAATGCCGATAATAATGCTTTGTGCGCCGCTGTTCAGCGCCTGCAAAATCAACTCCCCGGTACCGCGCGACGTAGTGACTAACGGATTGCGCTTTTCAGGAGGAACCAGCGCCAGACCACTGGCTGCCGCCATTTCGATAAACGCGGTTTTACCGTCCCCGGACATGCCCCAGCAGGCATTCACTTTTTCGCCCAGCGGCCCCGTCACCCACGCGGAATGTTCACTCCCTTGCGTGGCGGCAATCATGGCTTCGACTGTTCCTTCGCCGCCGTCGGCAACCGGAACAGACACATATTGCGCATCGGGGAAAATTTCCCGAAATCCTTTTTCTATTGCCTGAGCCACCTCGGTGGCAGAAAGGCTTTCTTTATAAGAGTCTGGGGCAATTACGATTTTCATAGTTATGTAGCCTGAAAGTGCCGCGCAAGGCAAGAAATACAGGGCGCGCATCCGCGCCCTTCTTGTTAGCGAGTGACTTCCACTTTCGCCAGTTTTTCGTAGTAGCAGGCGAGCGCGCTATGATCGGCAGTGCCCAACCCATCTGCGCGTAGCGCCTGCATCATCTCCATGACAGCAGCCGTCAGCGGCAACTGAGCGCCAACGCCATGCGAGGTATCCAGCGCATTGGCCAGATCTTTAATATGCAGGTCAATGCGGAAACCCGGTTTGAAGTTGCGGTCCATCACCATCGGCGCTTTCGCATCCAGTACGGTGCTGCCCGCCAGCCCGCCACGAATGGCCTGATACACCAGATCCGGATTCACGCCCGCTTTAGTCGCCAGCGTCAGCGCTTCAGACATCGCCGCAATGTTCAGCGCCACAATCACCTGATTAGCCAGCTTGGTCACGTTGCCTGCGCCAATCTCGCCGGTATGCACCACGGAACCCGCCATCGCTTTCAGCAGATCGTAGTACTTGTCGAAAATCGCTTTATCGCCACCGACCATCACCGACAACGTACCGTCAATCGCTTTTGGCTCGCCGCCGCTGACCGGCGCATCCAGCATATCCACACCTTTCGCTTTCAGCGCCTCGCTGATTTCACGGCTGGCTAACGGTGCGATGGAACTCATATCGATCAGAACCGTCCCCGGTTTCGCCCCTTCAATGATGCCGCCTTCGCCCAGCGCCACCTCTTTCACGTGCGGAGAGTTCGGCAGCATGGTGATGATCACATCACACTGCTCGGCAATGTCTTTCGCCGTGGCGGCGGTTTCTGCGCCTGCGGCAATCACGTCCGCAATGGATTCCGGGTTACGGTCAGCAACCACCAGCGAGTAACCTGCCTTGAGGAGGTTTTTACTCATTGGTTTACCCATGATACCGAGGCCAATAAAACCAACTTTCATTGTCATGTCTTTATCTCTCTCTACTGTCGATGGTGGTTATTTCTTAAAAGAATCAGCCAGTTTCTGCGTGGCTGAACGGAACACGCCAAGGTCGCTGCCGACGGCAACAAACGTCGCCCCCCACTCCAGATAACGCCGCGCATCCGCCTCTACCGGGGCCAGAATGCCGCTTGGTTTACCGTGGGCTTTCGCGCGGGCGAAAATGTGCTGGATAGCTTTCTGCACATCGGGATGGGACGCATTGCCGAGGTGGCCTAACGCCGCAGCCAGATCGCTGGGGCCGACGAAGATACCGTCAACGCCTTCGGTCGCCGCGATTGCATCAACGTTATCAACGCCCTGCTGACTTTCGATCTGCACGATGATGGTGATGTTCTTATTCGACTGCGCAAAATAGTCCGGCACGGTGCCAAACATATTGGCGCGGTGGGATACGGACACGCCGCGAATACCTTCCGGTGGATAGCGGGTTGACGCCACCGCGTTCACCGCCTCTTCTTCGGTCTCAACAAACGGGATCAGGAAGTTGTAAAACCCGATATCCAGCAGACGCTTAATGATCACCGGCTCGTTGGTCGGCACACGTACCACCGGCGCGCTGGCGCTACCTTTAAGCGCCATCAATTGCGGGATAAACGTCGAGATATCGTTCGGCGCATGTTCGCCGTCCAGCACCAGCCAGTCGAAACCCGCCAGACCTAAAACTTCAGTGCTGATTGGACTGGCTAATGCAGACCAGCAGCCAATCTGAATCTGCTGCGCCGCGAGGGCCACTTTAAACTTATTCGGGAAAATCGTGTTATTCATCGCCTATACCTTTGTTTATTTCTGCAATTCCATACGTTTAATGTCACCGACAATAAACAGGTAGCAAACCATTGCCATCAGCGCTGAGCACCCGACAAACATCAGCGCGGCATTAAATGAGTGCAACTCGCTCACCAGATACCCAATCACCAACGGAGTAACAATGGAGGCCACGTTGCCAAATACGTTAAATACGCCACCACACAGACCGACAATCTCTTTCGGCGCGGTATCGGAAATCACCGGCCAGCCCAACGCCCCGAAGCCTTTGCCGAAGAACGCCAGCGCCATCAGCGCGACTACCAGAGCGGTGTTATCGGTGTAGTTACACAGAATAATGGTCGATGCGAGCAGCATGCCGAGCACAATCGGCAGCTTACGCGCCAGGGTGATGCTGGAGCCACGTTTAATCAGATGATCAGAGAACACCCCACCCAGCACGCCGCCAATGAATCCACATAGCGCCGGAATAGACGCCACCAGACCAACTTTGAGGATCGACATACCTTTTTCCTGTACCAGGTAAATCGGGAACCAGGTAAGGAAAAACCAGGTAATTGTGTTAATAAAATACTGTCCGAAGAACACGCCAAGCATCATACGGTTGGTCAGCAACTGCTTGATATAATGCAGCTTAGGACCACCTGACTTCACATCGCCCGGCTTCTTATGGTCCATATCCACGACCGCGCCGTTTTCAGAGATAAACTTCAGTTCTTCTTGCGACATACGCGGGTGATCGGTTGGGTTATGAATAAACTTTACCCATAGCCCGGTGAGCACAAAACCAATCGCCCCCATCACGGTAAAGACGTGCTCCCAGCCCCAGGCGAAGGTCAGCCAGCCGAGCAGCGGCGAAAACAGCGCCAGGGAAAAATACTGTGCGGAGTTAAAAATCGCGGATGCCGTACCGCGCTCTTTGGTCGGGAACCAGGCCGCCACGATACGGGCGTTGGCCGGGAAGGAAGGTGCTTCTGAGAAGCCCAACATAAAGCGCATGATGAACATTGAAATACCTGCCCAGGCCAGCGGGAACATGTCCACAAAGCCCTGCAGGAAGGTAAACAGCGACCAGAAGAACAGGCTCCAGGTATAGACTTTCTTCGAGCCGAACTTATCGAGCAGCCAGCCGCCGGGGATTTGCATCAGCAGGTAAGCCCAACCGAAGGCGGAAAAAATATACCCCATTGAGATGGCGCTGAGGTGCAACTCTTTCGCCACTTCCGTGCCGGCAATTGACAGCGTCGCACGGTCCGCATAGTTAACGGCAGTAACAATAAAAATTATCAGTAATATTAAATAACGGGTATGTGTACCTTTCTTTTTCTCGACAATTGTATCCAGAATCATTCTATTTACCTCGGGCACATAAAAATGTTTTTATTATTATTTATTAGCTATCCCTGGTGATAAATTACCGATAATAAAAACACATAATAATTTATCAGACGTTATGAAACCGTGATTTAGTATAATCAGCAGAGCAACGTTAATCATTGTGCAGACGCTCACTAATCACGCGTTGTTAAAATAATATTTTGGGCATATGCACACACGCATGGGCGCTAATGCACACATTTACTGATTAGTCCCCTTGGTGGTACGGTCCTGCTGAGTTTAAGTGATCATGATCACATTCTTAATTTTAAACTCCTGACATTCTTATTTCACGATACCGAATATTTATTACTGATAATTAGATTCAAAATATAAATACCCACACTATTATTACCACCTTGCTGGAGAATACTGGACAATGGCCGACATCGAAATCAGACAAGAATCGCCCTCGGCGTTTTATATTAAAGTTCACGCAACAGATAATGTGGCGATTATTGTCAATGACAATGGCCTGAAAGCCGGGACGCGTTTTCCGGATGGGCTGGAGCTGATTGAACATATTCCCCAGGGTCATAAAGTGGCGCTATGCGATATTCCTGTTCACGGCGAAATTGTGCGTTATGGCGAAGTGATAGGCTATGCCGTTCGCGATATCCCGCGCGGTAGCTGGATTGATGAATCCATGGTTGAGCTGCCCAAGGCCCCGCCGCTGGAGACGCTGCCGCTGGCGACCAAAGTACCGGAGCCGCTACCGCCTCTTGAAGGTTATACCTTCGAAGGCTATCGCAATGCAGACGGCAGCGTCGGCACCAAAAATCTGCTCGGCATCTCCACCAGCGTACACTGCGTAGCGGGCGTGGTGGATTATGTGGTGAAAATCATTGAGCGCGATCTGCTCCCCAAATACCCGAATGTCGATGGCGTGGTGGGGCTTAATCACCTGTACGGCTGCGGGGTGGCGATTAACGCTCCGGCCGCCATTGTGCCGATTCGCACCATCCATAATATCGCGCTGAACCCCAACTTTGGCGGTGAAGTGATGGTTATTGGCCTCGGCTGCGAAAAACTGCAACCAGAGCGACTGCTGGAAGGGACTCATGATGTAAAAAGTATCCCGGTCGACAGCGCCAGCATCGTCAGCTTACAGGATGAAAAGCACGTCGGCTTTCAATCAATGGTTGCTGATATTTTGCAAGTGGCAGAACGCCATCTGGCAAAGCTCAACCAACGCCAACGTGAAACCTGCCCAGCATCAGAACTGGTGGTCGGTATGCAGTGCGGCGGTAGCGATGCCTTTTCCGGCGTCACGGCCAACCCGGCGGTCGGTTATGCCTCCGACCTGTTAGTACGCTGCGGCGCGACCGTGATGTTCTCGGAAGTGACCGAAGTGCGCGATGCTATCCATCTTCTTACCCCGCGCGCGATTAACGAAGAGGTAGGTAAGCGCCTGCTCGAAGAGATGGCCTGGTACGATAACTACCTGGATATGGGCAAGACTGACCGCAGCGCCAACCCTTCACCGGGCAACAAGAAAGGCGGTCTGGCAAACGTGGTGGAAAAAGCGCTGGGCTCAATCGCCAAATCAGGCAAGAGCGCCATCGTCGAAGTATTGTCGCCGGGCCAGCGCCCAACCAAACGAGGACTGATTTACGCCGCGACCCCCGCCAGCGATTTTGTCTGCGGTACACAGCAGGTTGCTTCCGGGATCACCGTGCAGGTATTCACCACCGGTCGCGGTACGCCGTACGGCCTGATGGCGGTGCCGGTGATAAAAATGGCGACGCGTACTGAGCTGGCCAATCGTTGGTTTGACCTGATGGACATCAACGCCGGTACCATCGCCACCGGAGAAGAAACCATTGAAGACGTGGGTCTGAAATTGTTCGAGTTTATTCTCGAGGTCGCCAGCGGGCGTAAGAAAACCTTCTCGGATCAGTGGGGACTGCATAACCAACTGGCGGTGTTTAACCCGGCGCCAGTGACCTGATTGCTGAAAGTGAAATTCGATTACAGGTCGGGGAGTTCGAAAACTTTCCGACCTTTTTGTCAAATACTCACCAGAACAACCTCAATCCCATGCTTACGTAAGCCTTCCAGACTCTCCTCTGGAATATTTTCATCAACAATAATCATATCGATCCGCTGGGTATCAATGATCTTATGCAGACTGGAGCGATTAAACTTCGTCGAGTCGGTAACAACGATTATGCGCTCCGCGACTTCACTCATCCGGCGATTGAGACGCGCTTCATCCTCATTGTGTGTGCTAACACCACGCTCTAAGTCGATAGCATCAACGCCAAGAAACAGCATGTCGAAGTGATAATTTTGTAGCGATTGCTCAGCCTGATCGCCATAAAAGGATTGCGACTGACGACGCAAGTGACCGCCGGTCATCAGCAGCTCAACCCCTTCGGCTTCCAGTAACGCATTAGCGACATTCATACCATTGGTCATTGCAATCACATTGGTATGCTGGCGCATCAGGCGGGCAATTTCATACGTCGTGGTGCCGGAATCAAGGATCACGCGGTGCCCCGGTTTAATCAACTCTGCGGCGGCTCTGGCAATACTGCGTTTTACCGCCGTATTGAGCGAACTTTTGTCTTCAACAGAAGGCTCAACACCAGGCGTAGTGCTATCGCAAATCAGCGCCCCACCATAGGCGCGTACCGCAATCCCCTGTTTTTCCAGAAAAGCGAGGTCGTTACGAATCGTGACCGTGGAGACGCCATAAAATAAGGAAAGATCGTTAACCTGAACGCTTCCCTGCTGCCGTAACCGCTGGATGATCTGCTCGCGCCTTTCGCTGGTGCCGATAACGCGCTTGTCTGCAGAAGACTCGGTGTTACTCATAAGAAATCCTTTAGCTGTCTCTTTCGTTTTATTTCGTTTTGTCTATTAACGCCTTTCTTTTACGCGAATGCAAGCCCCACAAGCAGGGAAGAGTCGAACGGATTCACGCTGAAACCTTTCATTGCGTTTCTTTTGTGAAACAGATCGGAAAACTATTATCTTTCGTTTTATTTTTAAATCACCATGATGCAGTATTAAATGAAACAAAACGAAAGATTGATGTCGCAGTTATCTGACCTGGAGAGGAAAGTGAAACATCTAACTAAAATGGTCGAGCAACATAAACGGGGGAAGGCAAACGGGATTTATGCCGTTTGTTCCGCGCATCCAATCGTACTGGAAGCCGCAATACGCTACGCCCATGCCAATCATACACCGCTATTGATCGAAGCAACTTCTAATCAGGTTGACCAGTTTGGCGGCTATACGGGTATGACACCAGCCGATTTTCGCAGTTTTGTCTGCGGTTTAGCCGACTCGCTTAATTTTTCTCAGGATATGCTGATTCTCGGTGGAGACCACCTTGGACCAAACCGTTGGCAAAATCTGCCAGCAGAACAAGCAATGGCCAACGCTGACGATCTGATCAAGAGTTATGTCGCCGCTGGCTTTAAAAAGATCCACCTTGATTGCAGCATGTCTTGTGCTAACGACCCGGTTCCACTAACGGATGAAATCGTCGCTGAGCGCGCCGCGCGCCTGGCAAAAGTTGCCGAAGAAACCTGTATTGCGCATTTTGGTGAGTCTGACCTGGTCTATGTAATTGGCACAGAAGTCCCGGTTCCTGGCGGCGCTCACGAAGCATTAACCGAACTGGCGGTAACAACGCCGGATGCGGCACGCGCAACGCTGCAGGCCCACTATCACGCCTTTGAAAAGCGCGGACTGGAAGGTATCTGGCCGCGTATCATCGCCCTGGTGGTGCAACCCGGCGTCGAATTCGACCACACCCACATCATTGATTACCAACCGCAGAAAGCCGTGTCACTCAGCAAAATGGTGGAAGACTACGACACGCTGATTTTTGAAGCGCATTCTACCGATTACCAAACGCCTCAGTCCTTGCGCCAGTTGGTTAAAGATCATTTCGCGATCCTGAAAGTCGGCCCGGCGCTGACCTTTGCCCTGCGCGAAGCGTTATTTTCATTAGCCGCTATTGAAGAGGAATTGCTGCCCGCAAAAGCCAGCTCAGGCCTGCGACATGTCCTGGAAAGCGTGATGCTTGATCGACCGGAGTACTGGCAGAGCCACTATCACGGCGATGGAAACGCGCGCCGTTTGGCCCGCGGATATAGCTACTCAGATCGGGTTCGTTACTACTGGCCGGACAGCCAGATTGATGAGGCATTCGAACGTCTGGTGCGTAACCTGGCCGACGAACCGATCCCGTTACCGCTGATTAGCCAGTATCTACCCTTGCAGTACGTAAAAGTGCGCGAGGGAGATCTCAGCGCGACACCGCGAGAACTCATCATTAACCATATTCAGGACATACTGCAGCAATATCACTGCGCCAGCCTGGGTGATTCATCCCATAACGCATAACAAGAAAGAGAAAAATACCATGCCAAACATTGTATTAAGTCGCATTGACGAACGTTTAATTCACGGTCAGGTCGGTGTGCAATGGGTCGGATTTGCGGGGGCAAATCTGGTGCTGGTCGCCAATGATGAGGTGGCTGAAGATCCGGTGCAGCAAAACCTGATGGAAATGGTTCTGGCGGAAGGGATTGCCGTGCGCTTCTGGTCACTACAAAAAGTAATCGACAATATTCACCGTGCCGCCGATCGCCAGAAAATTTTGCTGGTCTGCAAATCGCCTGCGGATTTCTACCGTCTGGTCGAAGGCGGTGTTCCTGTTAATCGTATCAATGTTGGCAACATGCACTATGCCAACGGCAAGCAGCAAATCGCCAAAACGGTTTCTGTAGACGCTGCCGATATAGTGGCGTTCAACGGGTTGAAAGCCGCTGGGGTGGAATGCTTCGTTCAGGGCGTTCCAACAGAACCCGCCCAGGACCTCTATAAACTTCTCTGAGGGATTCACAATGGAAATCAGTCTGTTGCAGGCTTTTGCGTTGGGTATTCTCGCCTTTATTGCAGGCCTGGATATGTTCAACGGGTTAACGCACATGCACCGCCCGGTTGTTCTCGGGCCGCTGGTCGGCCTGATTCTGGGCGATCTGCATACCGGTATTTTAACCGGGGGTACGCTGGAACTGGTGTGGATGGGTCTGGCTCCGCTGGCGGGAGCACAGCCGCCAAACGTCATCATCGGTACCATCGTGGGGACGACTTTCGCCATCACCACTGGCGTAAAACCGGAAGTCGCTGTCGGTGTCGCTGTACCGTTCGCGGTAGCGGTACAAATGGGTATTACCTTCCTCTTCTCCGTGATGTCTGGGGTGATGGCGCGCTGCGATCGCATGGCGGCGAATGCCGATACAGACGGAATTGAGCGGGTCAACTATCTGGCGTTACTGGCGCTGGGGACGTTCTACTTCTTATGCGCTTTCCTGCCGATTTACTTTGGCGCGGAACATGCCAAAACAGCTATAGATGTTCTGCCGACCCGCCTAATTGATGGCCTCGGCGTGGCAGGCGGCATCATGCCAGCTATCGGTTTCGCCGTACTGCTGAAAATCATGATGAAAAACGTCTACATCCCTTACTTCATCCTGGGTTTTGTCGCCGCCGCCTGGCTCAAACTCCCTGTGCTGGCGATCGCCGCCGCAGCACTGGCCATGGCGCTGATCGATTTTCTGCGTAAATCACCTGAACCTACAGCTCCCGCAGCACAAAAAGAGGAATTCGAAGATGGCATCTAATCAAACGGCTCTGCCGAACGTTTCCGAAACCGAAGAAACGCTGCTGTCCGGCACGAATGAAAACGTCTATGAAGACCAGAATATCGGTGCCGAGCTGACGAAAAAAGATATCAACCGTGTTGCCTGGCGTTCCATGTTGTTACAGGCCTCTTTCAACTATGAACGTATGCAGGCATCAGGATGGTTGTACGGCCTGTTACCTGCACTGAAAAAGATCCATACCAACAAGCGAGATCTGGCGCGTTCAATGAAAGGCCATATGGGCTTCTTCAACACGCACCCGTTCCTGGTCACGTTTGTTATCGGGATTATCCTGGCAATGGAACGCTCCAAGCAGGATGTGAACAGTATTCAAAGTACCAAGATTGCCGTCGGTGCGCCGCTTGGCGGTATCGGTGATGCCATGTTCTGGTTAACGTTATTGCCTATTTGCGGCGGTATCGGGGCAAGCCTAGCGCTACAAGGCTCTATTCTTGGCGCTGTAGTCTTTATTGTGATGTTTAACGTGGTTCATCTTGGTCTGCGCTTTGGGCTGGCACACTATGCTTACCGAATGGGCGTTGCAGCTATCCCACTGATTAAAGCTAACACCAAAAAGGTTGGACATGCGGCATCTATCGTTGGGATGACGGTGATCGGCGCGCTGGTAGCGACCTATGTTCGCCTGAGCACCACGCTGGAAATTACTGCTGGCGATGCGGTTGTGAAACTACAAACAGACGTTATAGACAAGCTGATGCCTGCATTTTTGCCGCTGGTCTACACATTGACCATGTTCTGGCTGGTTCGTCGTGGCTGGAGTCCTCTGCGTCTTATCGCCATTACCGTGGTGCTCGGCATCGTGGGTAAGTTCTGTCACTTCCTGTAAATGTAAGGGGTTGTAGATGTTAGGTATTATTTTGACGGGCCATGGCGGGTTTGCCAGCGGAATGGAAAAAGCGATGAAACAGATTTTAGGTGAACAGACTCAGTTCATCGCCATCGACTTTCCGGAAACCTCAACCACAGCCTTACTCACCTCGCAACTTGAACAGGCAGTGAGTGAACTGGATGCTCAGCAAGACATCGTGTTTCTGACTGACTTGTTGGGCGGAACACCATTTCGCGTCGCTTCCACACTGGCCATGCAAAGGCAAGGTACTGAAGTGATCACCGGCACCAATCTGCAACTGCTGCTGGAAATGGTACTGGAACGCGACGGCCTGAGCAGCGAAGCGTTTCGTTTGCAGGCGCTGGAATGCGGACATCGGGGGTTGACCAGCCTGGTGGACGAGCTGGGACGCTGTCGCGAGGAAAAACCCGTCGAGGAAGGGATATGATACAGGTGCTACGCGCCAAGCGTCTGCTCACGGAACAAGGCTGGCTGGACGATCATCAGGTGCGTATTGAGGATGGCACCATTAGCGCCATTGAGCCTATCGTCTCAGGCGTGATGGTGCGCGATGCTGAGCTGTTGTGCCCTGCATATATCGATACCCATGTGCACGGAGGTGCAGGTGTCGATGTCATGGATGATGCGCCGGATACGCTCGACAAGCTGGCAATGCACAAAGCGCGCGAAGGGGTAGCCAGTTGGCTACCCACCACCGTCACCGCCCCATTACCCGATATTCACCGCGCATTGAAACGTATTGCCCACCGCTACTATTCCGGCGGGCCTGGCGCGCAGGTACTGGGGAGTTATCTTGAAGGTCCGTACTTTACGCCACAGAACAAAGGGGCGCATCCGCCTGAGCTCTTCAGGGAACTGGAGCTCAGGGAACTGGATGAACTAATTGCGATTTCCCAACAAACATTGCGCGTCGTTGCGCTGGCGCCAGAAAAAACCGGCGCATTGCAGGCTATCAAACATCTGAAGCAGCGCAACGTACGGGTGATGCTGGGCCACAGCGCAGCCACCTGGGAGCAAACCCGCGCCGCCTTTGATGTCGGGGCTGATGGGCTGGTTCACTGCTATAACGGTATGACCGGTTTACACCACCGGGAGCCCGGAATGGTTGGCGCAGGGTTAACCGACTCTCGCGCCTGGCTGGAGCTTATCGCTGACGGACACCATGTCCACCCGGCGGCCATGAAGCTGTGCTGCTGTTGCGCAAAAGACAGACTGGTGCTGATCACCGATGCGATGCAGGCTGCTGGTATGCCGGACGGGCGCTATACGCTCTGCGGTGAGGAGGTGGAAATGCGCAGCGGTATTGTGCGTACCGCTTCCGGTGGCCTGGCGGGCAGCACGCTCTCGGTTGATGCAGCCGTACGTAATATGGTCGAGTTCACCGGGATTACCTCTGAAGAGGCGATCCACATGGCTTCGCTCCATCCCGCTCGCCTGTTGGGAATCGAGCGCCAACGCGGATCGTTAGCGGTGGGCAAAAATGCCGACATTATCGCCCTCAATAGCGGCCTGCATTTGCAGCAGATCTGGATTCAGGGTCAGGCTCTCCCCCTTTAGACCTTTCATTTTGTCTCGTATTGGCCTGCGGTCTTTGATCGCCGGGCCTTTCTTTTCCTTTCGCTTATAAAATTTTGATCCGCACAATCTGCAAGCGATTCTTTAAAGATCAACAAGATAATTACAGTCTTCGTTCTCACGATCACAAATTTCGTTTTATTTCATTTTGCATCATTGAACTTTCACTTTCTTTCATATAGATTTTAATCAATCGATCATATGAACAAGTGAAACGAAACGAAAGATAGCGACATTTTGCCAGCGTCTTATGTGGAATTTACGAGACTAAGGACTTAAGTTATGCCAGAAACCTACACCCCTGCTCACGCGTCGACGGGCACCTGGACAGAAGAAGAGATCCGTCAGCAACCCGCTAGTTGGATCCGCTCTCTCGCTAATATCGATAATATTCGATCCGCCATTGATAGCTTTCTCGCGCCATTGTTGCGCAAAAACGATCTGCGGATCGTACTGACCGGGGCGGGTACTTCCGCATTTATCGGCGACATTATTGCTCCGTGGCTGGCAAGCCAAACCGGAAAAAACATCAGCGCCGTGCCGACCACCGATCTGGTCACCAATCCGATGGATTATCTGAATCCCGCACATCCGTTGCTGCTGGTTTCTTTCGCTCGCTCAGGTAACAGCCCCGAAAGCGTTGCGGCTGTGGAACTGGCTAATCAGTTTGTACCTGAGTGCTATCACCTGCCAATTACCTGTAACGAAGCAGGTAGCCTGTATCAAAACGCCCTCGCAAGCGACAATGCCTTTGCACTGTTAATGCCTGCTGAAACGCACGACCGTGGCTTCGCCATGACCAGCAGTATTACCACCATGATGGCCAGTTGCCTGGCGGTATTCGCCCCGCAAAAAATCAACAGCCAGACCTTCCGCGACGTAGCCGATCGTTGCCAGACGATCCTGACTTCACTGGGTGATTTCAGCGACGGCGTATTCGGCAACGCCCCATGGAAACGGATCGTCTACCTCGGTAGCGGTGGGTTACAGGGAGCCGCGCGTGAATCGGCACTGAAAGTCCTGGAACTGACAGCGGGTAAACTGGCGGCATTCTATGATTCGCCGACCGGTTTTCGTCATGGGCCAAAATCGCTGGTTGATAACGAAACGCTGGTAGTGGTCTTTGTTTCCAGCCACCCCTATACACGCCAATACGATCTTGATCTGTTAGCTGAGTTACGCCGCGATCGGCAGGCGCTGCGGATAGTCGCGATTGCCGCACAAACCGATGACGTGATTGAAGCCGGCCCGCATATCCTGCTGCCGCCTGCCCGCACCTTCATTGATATGGAACTGGCGTTCTGCTTCCTGATGTATGCGCAGGTCTTCGCCCTGACACAGTCAATCAGTATCGGTAATACGCCAGATACGCCTTCTGCCAGCGGTACCGTGAACCGCGTCGTACAGGGCGTTGTTATTCATCCCTGGAACGCCTAAAAGGATCGTTTTATGAGCATTATTTCTACAAAATACCTCCTGCAGGATGCGCAAAAAAAAGGCTATGCCGTACCGGCCTTTAACATCCATAACGCCGAAACGATCCAGGCGATCCTGGAAGTGTGCTATGAAATGCAATCGCCGGTGATCCTTGCCGGAACGCCGGGTACGTTTAAACATATCGCGCTGGAAGAGATTTATGCGCTGTGCAGCGCTTATTCCACCAGCTACGGCATGCCGCTGGCGCTGCACCTGGATCACCATGAATCGCTGGACGATATCCGTCGTAAGGTGAATGCCGGGGTGCGCAGCGCCATGATTGATGGCAGCCACTTCCCGTTTGAAGAAAACGTCAAGCTGGTGAAATCCGTTGTGGACTTTTGCCATGCCAAAGATTGCAGCGTGGAAGCTGAGCTGGGCCGCCTCGGCGGCGTTGAAGATGATATGAGCGTGGATGCCGAAAGCGCCTTCCTGACCGACCCGCAGGAAGCGAAACGGTTTGTCGAACGTACCGGCGTCGACAGCCTGGCTGTTGCCATCGGCACGGCACACGGTTTGTACACTAAAACGCCCAAAATCGATTTCCAGCGTTTAGGGGAAATCCGTGAAGTGGTGGATATTCCGTTGGTGCTGCATGGCGCAAGCGATGTTCCTGACGACTACGTCCGCCGCACAATCGAGCTGGGAATATGCAAAGTTAACGTGGCCACCGAACTGAAAATCGCCTTTGCCGACGCGGTCAAAGCATGGTTTGCAGAAAATCCGCAGGGCAACGATCCCCGCTATTACATGCGGGTCGGTATGGATGCGATGAAAGAAGTGGTGCGGAGTAAAATTAATGTCTGTGGTTCAGCAAACAAATTGATGGCTACCTGCGAATTATCGTGACCATCATTATATTCTGCGCGAGTGCTATCTGCGTGTTGTCAGGTAGCGCTCATTGTTCGAATAATAAGAAGGATGCACGCCATCATGACATGTTAAAAACGGCTGCTCATCGTGTGATTCGCGGCATACGCCAGGGTAGAAGGACATCCTGAATGCTTAAGAGATCTTGCTACTGATAGCAGCTAAAGCGAAGCACAATGCTTTAGCTGCAACGCTTTCAGATACCGCTCTACGGTGCGAGCTGAGATTTCACACTCTTCAGCGATACTTTTGGCAGATCTGCCCGGCTGGTTCGACAAGATTTGTAGAATACGTTTTCCTTCCATCAGCGCGGTGACTTGTTCTGTAGTCAATGAATTATGCTCAATCGCTAAAGAGGCCTGAATGGTGCGAATACGATTTTCTTTGCGCAAAAGAGGAGATGCCCTACCAGCCATCGCGGCCCAATGCCCCATCAACTCACCAATTTCAATGACTTGATTAAGGATCAATGGAGTGACGACGAAAGGTGGTTGGTAGGTGCTCACTCTTACTCCCCCTGCTGGTCCAGCGCGTACTTATACAGCGCATTCTTTTTCACGCCGTGAATTTCCGCTGCCAGCGCCGCCGCTTTCTTCAGCGGCAGCTCTTTTTGTAACAACGCCAGCGTACGCAGCGCATCAGCCGGGAGGTCATCTTCCTGCGCTTTATGCCCTTCGACAATCAGCACCATTTCGCCCTTACGACGGTTTTCATCTTCCTTGACCCACGCCAGTAGTTCGCCGACCGGCGCGCCGTGTATGGTTTCCCAGGTTTTGGTCAGTTCGCGCGCCAGCACCACATAACGGGATTCGCCCCAGACGGCGACCATATCTTCCAGACTATCCAGTAAACGGTGAGTGGATTCATAAAAAATAAGCGTACGCGGTTCTGCCTCAATGGCTTTCATCGCATCGCGGCGGCCTTTCGATTTGGCAGGCAGAAAACCCTCATAGCAAAAACGGTCAGACGGCAGACCGGCAGCGCTCAGCGCGGCAATCGCCGCACACGGGCCAGGCAGCGGCACCACGCGGATACCTGCTTCACGACAGGTGCGCACCAGATGGTAGCCCGGATCGTTAATCAGCGGCGTTCCGGCATCAGAAACCAGCGCGATGTTTTGCCCTTCTTTGAGCTTTGCCACCAGCGTCTCGGCTTTTTGTTGCTCATTGTGATCGTGTAAGGCAAACAAACGGGCGTTAATCGCGAAGTGTTGTAACAATAATCCTGTATGACGGGTGTCTTCAGCGGCAATTAAATCAACGGCTTGTAAAACTTCGAGCGCTCGTTGGGTAATATCAGCCAAATTTCCGATAGGAGTAGGTACAATAAAGAGTTGGCCTTGAGAATTATCCGCCGATTCGTGTTGTTTCATTGTGTCGTCCGTATTGCCGATTTAATATTGAGCATTGCGTAAAAAAATATCACTGGATACAGTATGGTACCCTCAACATTTTCTCGTTTGAAAGCCGCGCGCGCGCTACCAGTCATTCTGGCAGCATTGATTTTCGCAGGCTGTGGCACCCAGGCGCCAGACCAGAGTGCAGCCCATATGCAGGGCACTGCGCAGGCTGATTCCGGCTTTTATCTGCAACAGATGCAGCAAAGCTCAGATGATAGCAAGACCAACTGGCAATTACTCGCCATTCGTGCACTGCTGAAAGAAGGTAAGAGCCAGCAGGCTATCGAATTGTTCAACCAGTTACCGCAGAAGCTAAACGATGCCCAGCGTCGTGAGCAGTCACTGCTGGCCGTCGAGATCAAGCTCGCGCAGAAAGATGTCGCGGGAGCCCAGGCCCTGCTGGATAAACTCACGCCCGCCGATTTCGACCAAAACCAGCAGGCGCGTTACTGGCAGGCGCAAATCGACGCCAATCAGGGTCGCCCGTCGCTGTCGCTGCTGCGCGCCCTGATCGCCCAGGAACCACTGCTTGCCGCGAACGCTAAACAGAAAAACATCGATGCAACCTGGCAGGCGCTGTCGTCCATGACCCAGGAACAAGCGCAGACGCTGGTCATCAATGCGGATGAAAACGTACTGCAAGGCTGGCTGGACCTCCAGCGCGTCTGGTTCGATAACCGTAACGACCCGGACATGATGAAAGCCGGTATTGCCGACTGGCAAAAACGTTACCCGCAAAACCCGGGAGCAAAACTGCTGCCAACGCAGTTGGTTAACGTGCAGAGCTTTAAGCCAGCTTCCACCAGCAAGATTGCCCTGCTGCTGCCGCTGAACGGTCAGGCCGCTGTATTTGGTCGTACTATTCAGCAAGGCTTTGAAGCCGCGAAAAACATGGGCACTCAGCCGGTAGCCGCTCCTGTTACCGCCGCGCCTGCTGCGGATGCCTCTGCTGTGACGACCACGGATCAGCCGCAAACGACTGACGGTGTTGCCAGCCCTTCTCAGGCGTCAGTAAGCGATCTGACCAACGAGACGCCTGCGCAGCCAGAAGCTACAGCCCCACAGCCAACGGCGCCAGCACAACCAACTATCGCCAGCGCGCCGGCAAATCCGTCCGCTGAGTTGAAAATCTACGACACCTCATCGCAGCCGCTGAACCAGATCCTGGCCCAGGTTCAGCAGGATGGCGCCAGCATCGTGGTAGGCCCGCTGTTGAAGAATAATGTTGAAGAGCTGATGAAAAGCAATACGCCATTAAACGTCCTGGCGCTTAACCAGCCTGAGTCCGTACAGAATCTGGCGAATGTTTGTTACTTTGCCCTGTCGCCAGAAGATGAAGCGCGCGATGCCGCACGCCACATCCGCGATCAAGGCAAACAGACGCCGCTGCTGTTGATCCCACGCAGTTCGTTAGGCGATCGCGTGGCTAATGCTTTTGCGCAGGAATGGCAAAAACTGGGCGGCGGCGTCGTGCTGCAGCAGAAGTTCGGCTCCACGGCTGAGCTGAAAATGGGTGTCAACGGCGGCGCTGGTATTTCCCTGACGGGCAGCCCGGTAGCCTCTTCCGTACCTGCGCAGCCTGGCGTGACGATTGGCGGTCTGACGATTCCGGCAGCGCCCACCGATGCGCAAATCACCGGGGGCAGTGGCCGTGTTGACGCCGTGTATATTCTGGCGACGCCGGAAGAAATCGCCTTTATTAAACCGATGATCGCCATGCGTAACGGCAGCCAGAGCGGAGCAACGCTGTATGCCAGCTCCCGTAGCGCGCAGGGAACCGCTGGCCCGGACTTCCGTCTGGAAATGGAAGGCTTGCAGTACAGCGAAATCCCAATGCTGGCAGGCGCTAACATGCCTCTCATGCAGCAGGCGCTTGGCGCGGTGCGTAACGACTACTCGCTGGCGCGTATGTACGCGATGGGTGTCGATGCCTGGTCGCTTGCCAACCACTTCTCGCAAATGCGTCAGGTGCAGGGCTTCGAAATTAACGGCAACACTGGCGCATTAACCGCAAATCAGGATTGTGTGATTAACAGGAAGTTATCATGGCTCAAATACCAGCAAGGACAGGTCGTCCCCGCCAGTTAACGAACAAACAGACCGGTGACGCGTGGGAAGCTGTTGCGCGTGACTGGCTGCACAGCAAGGGACTGCATTTCATCGCCGCCAACGTGCGTGAACGTGGCGGCGAAATCGACCTGATAATGCGTGAAGGCAACACCACCGTATTTGTTGAAGTTCGCTACCGGCGTTCAGCCCAGTTTGGCGGCGCGGCGGCGAGTGTGACCCGGAGCAAACAACACAAATTATTACAGACCGCCCGCTTGTGGCTTGCGCGCCACAATGGGAGTTTTGATACTGTGGATTGCCGGTTCGATGTGTTAGCCTTCACCGGAAATGATGTTGAGTGGTTTAAAGACGCGTTCAACGACCGCTCATAGTTGAAGATTCAGAGCCTGGTTCTTAAGGATTAGCGTGTTAGATAGAATTAAAGTCTGCTTTACAGAAAGCATTCAAACTCAGATAGCTGCGGCTGAAGCGCTCCCGGATGCGATCTCCCGTGCAGCCATGACGCTGGTTCAGTCCCTGCTCAATGGCAACAAAATTCTCTGTTGTGGTAATGGGACGTCCGCTGCCAACGCACAGCATTTTGCTGCCAGCATGATCAATCGTTTTGAAACGGAACGGCCAAGTTTACCTGCTATTGCACTAAATACTGATAATGTGGTCTTAACTGCGATTGCCAACGATCGCCTGCACGACGAAGTTTATGCAAAACAAGTCCGTGCGCTGGGACATGCAGGTGATGTTCTGCTGGCAATCTCTACGCGTGGTAATAGCCGCGATATCGTGAAAGCCGTTGAAGCCGCCGTGACCCGCGACATGACAATCGTCGCGCTGACCGGGTATGACGGAGGGGAGCTGGCCGGGTTGCTGGGGCCGCAGGATGTTGAAATCCGCATTCCTTCACACCACAGCGCCCGCGTTCAGGAAATGCATATGCTGACGGTCAACTGCCTTTGCGATCTCATCGATAACACGCTTTTTCCTCACCAGGATGATTAAGGAGTACACATGAAGGCATTTTCGCCGCTTGCTGTGATTATCGCTGCACTGCTGCTGCAAGGCTGTGTAGCTGCCGCCGTTGTCGGAACCGCAGCCGTCGGGACTAAAGCCGCGACGGATCCGCGTAGTGTCGGCACTCAGGTAGACGACGGAACCCTGGAATTACGCGTCAATACGGCGTTGTCGAAAGATGCCCAGATCAAGAAAGAAGCGCGTATCAACGTTAGCGCGTATCAGGGCAAGGTTCTGCTGGTCGGTCAGTCACCAAATAGCGAGCTGTCTGCGCGGGCCAAACAGATTGCAATGGGCGTAGAAGGTACCACTGAGGTCTTTAATGAGATCCGTCAGGGCCAGCCAATCGGTCTGGGCGATGCGTCCAACGATACCTGGATCACCACCAAAGTACGTTCCCAGTTGCTGACCAGCGATCAGGTGAAATCCTCTAACGTGAAAGTCACCACCGAGAACGGGGAAGTGTTCCTGCTGGGCCTGGTTACTGAACGTGAAGCGAAGGCGGCGGCGGATATCGCCAGCCGGGTAAGCGGCGTGAAACGTGTCACGACGGCCTTTACGTTTATTAAGTAATACCGATGCCGGATAGCGACGCATAAGCGTCTTATCCGGCCTACAGGACGTCATCGTTTGTAGGTCGGATAAACGTCAGCGCCACCCGGCATTTTATTTTGCCCTTTCGCGTAGCTCGGAGGAGGTCAGGATCGTAACGCCCTCATCTCCTGGCGCCAGCGCTTCTGCCAGCATTGCCCGTGCAACATCACGCGCTTCAATCGACTTCCAGTTACCCGGCAGCAGGCTGAACAACGGCGCTAAAAACTTCTCATTCGTCCGCTGTTTATCCCGTTCCCCCAGTAGCATCGAAGGTCGGACAATCGTCAGGCGCGGCCATTTCTGCGCGATTAACGCCTGCTCCATTTCCCCTTTCACCCGGTTATAAAAAAACGGTGAATTCGCATTCGCGCCCATCGAACTCACCACCAGCATATGCTGGGCGCCTAACCGGCGTCCCGTCAGGGCGGTGTCCACCACCAGCGTATAGTCAGCGTGGATAAACGCCTCTTTCGAGCCGGCTTCACGCCGGGTGGTTCCCAGACAACAAAAAACGATATCGACCGGATCGGTGACTTGCGCCAGAGCATCAGTTAGCTGCGGATCATGGGGATTATAAACGCCAACCGTATCAGCCAGCGGTCGACGCGTCGGCGCCGTAATGGCGTTGACCTGGGGTTCATTAAGCAGCATACGCAGCAAATTTCCGCCTACCAGCCCCGTTACGCCTGTTATTAACACCTGACTCATCCTCGCTCCTTTACAGATTTGTCCGTCTTGCACTCTCAGCCTTAGCGACCAGACTTAATAGTTCGTGAGGTAATTATCCGCCAACATGGAAATTCTGCCTCATTCGCAAGCAACTCAACGGAGGAAACATGAGCAAGAAGATTGCCGTTTTAATCACTGATGAGTTTGAAGATTCAGAATTTACATCACCAGCAGCAGAATTTCGCCAGGCCGGGCATGAAGTCATCACCATTGAAAAACAGGCAGGCAAAACGGTGAAGGGAAAAAAAGGAGAAGCCAGTGTCACCATCGACAAAGCGATCGAGGATGTGCGCCCTGCCGATTTTGACGCCCTGCTACTGCCAGGCGGTCACTCGCCGGACTACCTGCGCGGGGACGATCGTTTCGTGACCTTTACCCGGGATTTCGTTAACAGCGGCAAACCGGTGTTTGCTATTTGCCACGGTCCACAGTTGCTGATCAGCGCGGATGTCATTCGTGGCCGTAAACTTACCGCCGTGAAACCTATCATCATTGACGTAAAAAATGCGGGCGCCGAATTTTACGATCAGGAAATGGTGAATGATAACGATCAGCTGATAACCAGCCGAACACCGGATGACCTGCCAGCGTTTAACCGTGAGGCATTACGTATTCTCGGGGCGTGAGTCTCGTAGCCAGAGCATTTTTTTGCCAAAGCCCAGCGTGTTGTCCGTAAATTTGACTTCATCCAGCCGAATTTCCCACACGGGTGCGGACAGCATTCTGGCCACCGGGAAGCGGCGATTATACGCTTTACGCGCAACGTCGCTCTCCTCCCCCTCAAGACGGCGGATTTCCCCTTTAAACTGTACGCCGCGAATCAGGGCTACCGTTTTGGGCTGGCCGTTTACCGTACCGGCAACAGGCGCACGTGGCCCGGACATCTGAGCATGACGCGTTTTCTCTTCGGTCAGCACATAGAACACCACCTTTTGCGCATCAAACAGGTAAAACGCATTGGCGCACCACAATTCACCATCCTGGTGTACACACCAGGTTACGACGTGCTGTTTTGCCAGCCAGCGGGTCACCGCAGTCAGTGTTTCCATTTCTGTTCTCTTTTATACTGTAGGCCTGAAAATTATCACGTCGATGGTGACAATGACACCCTGGTATCTGTATCTGATCCGTACCGCGGACAACGCTTTATACACCGGAATAACCACCGATGTGGAGCGTCGATATAAGCAACATCAGAGCGGGAAAGGCGCGAAGGCGCTACGTGGAAAGGGAGAACTCACCCTGGCATTTGCGGCGCAGGTCGGCGACCGTTCGCTGGCTCTGCGCATCGAGTATCGCGTCAAACAGCTCACAAAGCGTCAGAAAGAGCGCCTTGTAGAGGGCGGAGGGCTTGAGGCTCTGCTGAGCAGCCTGCAAACCCCGGATGTTAAAAACGATTGAAGTGGTCGTGGTATTCCACCAGGCCCGTCACGCCCTCCAGCGCATCGTCCGCCAGGCGATGAACCTGGAACGCGCTTTCGGTGCCCGGCCAGCGGCAACGCAGGTCATGATGCGCAGCCAGCTCAAAGCCAAAGCGGCTGTACAGTGCCGGATCGCCCAGCGTAACCACCGCGGCGTAGCCAAACTCGTTCAGGGAGTCGAGTCCTTCATAGACCAGTTGACGCGCCAGGCCCTGACCACGGTAGTTTTCATCCACTGCGAGCGGCGCCATGCCGACCCATTGCAGATCTTCACCCTGAACATCGACAGGACTGAACGCGACGTAACCCACTACCTGACCTTCGTCATCTGTCGCAACCAAACCCAGCGTTAAGAAACCATCTTCACGCAGGTCGTGCACTAATTTCGCTTCCGCATCGCTCTCAAATGAACGACGCAGCAACGCATCAATACCGGGGGCATCGATGGGAATCTCAACTCGAATCAGCATGGCTCACCTACCGAAGTCTGTTTGGTGTCTGGCGTCGTTTTCATTCCCGCCTCAACAAAATCCGCCAACTGCATCAGCATGACGCGCAACGCTTTAGGCATCTGATCCAGTTCGATGGCGTCCATCAGATTTTTTACGTATAGCCCTAATTCTGTGTCACCTTCAATCACCAGGCGACGCTGGAAGAAAAGCGTATCCGGATCCTGCTTACGTGCAGCAATCATCAGTAAATCGCTGGCGTCAGCGCTAAAACTCACATCCGCATCGGCACTCTGGCTGACGATAAGTTTATCGTTCTCAACAGAGGTATACCATTGGAGGCCAATATCACGCACATGAATACTCAGCCAGCGGCCTTCGAGGAACTCCAGCTCTCCATCAGCCAGCGCCTGGCTAAACTGCCAGCTCAGAACCTGCTCCAGGACCTGGCGCTTCAGCGCAAAGGGCGTCAGTTTAACCGGTACACTCATCAGAGAAGGACCAAAATGTACTAAGCGTGAACGCAGTTTATCCAACACGAGCTTTACTCCCTGTTTCAATAGTCCTGCTATTTTGCCATATCCAATAAACGACATAGCGGCATAAATCAACAATTCGATGCGAAATTGTTACCTCTTTATTGCTGTCACCAATACGACTTTAACTGCCTCAAATCAAAAATTGTCTCAGCAAGGTTAACTAAAATCCCTCTTCGTTAACATTTCTGCGCCCTTCACGGCGCTACGTTCAGGATAAATTATGGAGCTGCTCTGCCCTGCCGGAAATCTCCCGGCGCTTAAGGCGGCCATCGAGAACGGCGCTGATGCTGTCTACATCGGGCTGAAAGATGATACCAACGCCCGTCATTTCGCCGGCCTTAATTTTACCGAGAAAAAATTGCAGGAAGCGGTGAGTTTTGTCCATCAACACCGCCGTAAGCTGCACATCGCGATTAACACCTTTGCGCATCCGGATGGTTATGCGCGCTGGCAGCGGGCCGTAGATATGGCGGCGCAACTGGGTGCGGATGCGCTAATCCTCGCCGACCTCGCCATGCTTGAGTATGCCGCAGAGCGCTACCCGCATATTGAGCGCCATGTCTCTGTTCAGGCATCTGCTACCAACGAAGAGGCGATTAATTTTTATCATCGCAACTTTGATGTCGCGCGCGTGGTGCTGCCGCGCGTGTTGTCTATCCATCAGGTGAAACAGCTCGCTCGCGTCACGCCCGTTCCACTTGAAGTGTTCGCCTTTGGCAGTCTGTGCATTATGGCGGAAGGGCGGTGTTATCTTTCATCCTACCTGACGGGTGAATCGCCTAACACGGTTGGCGCTTGCTCTCCCGCGCGTTTTGTTCGCTGGCAGCAGACCCAACAAGGTCTGGAATCGCGTCTGAATGAAGTGCTGATTGACCGCTATCAGGACGGAGAAAATGCCGGTTATCCGACACTGTGTAAAGGCCGCTATTTGGTTGACGGCGAGCGCTATCATGCGCTGGAAGAACCCACCAGCCTGAACACGCTGGAGCTGCTGCCGGAGCTGCTGGCGGCCAATATTGCCTCGGTAAAAATCGAGGGACGCCAGCGTAGCCCGGCCTACGTCAGCCAGGTGGCGAAAGTGTGGCGTCAGGCGATCGATCGCTGTATCGCCGACCCACAGAACTATGCGCCACAGGCGGCATGGATGGAAACGCTCGGTTCCATGTCCGAAGGCACGCAGACCACGCTTGGCGCGTATCACCGTAAATGGCAGTGAGAGAAGCAATGAAATATTCCTTAGGGCCGGTGCTGTGGTACTGGCCAAAAGAAACGCTGGAAGATTTTTATCAGCAGGCCGCCGCCAGCCAGGCCGACATTATCTATCTTGGCGAAGCGGTATGCAGCAAACGTCGCGCCACTAAAGTCGGCGACTGGATTGATATGGCGAAGTCGCTCGCCGGCAGCGGTAAACAGGTGGTGCTGTCAACGCTAGCGCTGGTACAGGCATCCTCTGAGCTGGGAGAGCTGAAGCGCTACGTCGAAAACGGCGACTTCCTGCTGGAAGCCAGCGATCTGGGCGTGGTAAACATGTGCGCGGAACGTAAGCTGCCGTTTGTCGCCGGACATGCGCTCAACTGCTACAACGCGGTGACGCTACGTTTGCTGCTCAAACAAGGGATGGTGCGCTGGTGTATGCCGGTAGAATTATCTCGCGACTGGCTGATCAATCTGCTCAACCAGTGTGAAGAGTTAGCTATCCGCGATAAGTTTGAAGTAGAAGTGCTGAGCTACGGCCATCTGCCGCTGGCGTACTCTGCCCGCTGCTTTACGGCGCGTTCCGAAGATCGGCCAAAAGACGAGTGTGAAACCTGCTGCATCAAATACCCGAACGGGCGAGATGTGCTGTCGCAGGAGAATCAGCAGGTCTTTGTTCTCAACGGGATCCAGACCATGAGCGGCTATGTTTATAACCTCGGCAACGAGCTGACATCCATGCAGGGACTGGTAGATATTGTGCGTCTGTCCCCTTCAGGCACGGAAACATTCGCCATGCTGGATGCCTTCCGCGCCAATGAAAACGGCACAGCCCCATTACCGCTTGCCGCCCATAGCGACTGTAACGGTTACTGGAAACGTCTGGCTGGGCTGGAACTGCAATCCTGATAAAACCTCGCCGGATAGCGGCATAGATGCCTTATCCGGCCTACAAATCGCGATTCCGTAGGCCCGATAAGCGCAGCGCCATCGGGCATTGTTTTTGCCATCAGTCTCATAAAGCTCACTTTGTTAACAACGTTAATCAAATTTTAATGCAGTATTAAATGATTAACCGGTAACAAAGTGAGCCGTTATGACTGATAAAACTATTCCGTTCTCGGTGCTGGATCTGGCACCGATCCCTGAAGGATCTTCGGCAAAAGAAGCCTTTACGCACTCGCTTGATCTCGCACGGCTGGCTGAAAAGCGCGGCTATCACCGCTACTGGCTGGCAGAACATCACAACATGACCGGCATCGCCAGCGCCGCAACCTCTGTGCTGATTGGTTATCTGGCTGCCAATACCACCACGCTGCATCTGGGTTCTGGCGGCGTGATGCTGCCCAACCATTCGCCGCTGGTGATCGCCGAGCAGTTCGGTACCCTGAACACGCTGTATCCGGGACGCATCGATCTCGGGCTTGGCCGCGCACCGGGGAGCGATCAGCCAACGATGCGCGCGCTGCGCCGCCATATGAGTGGCGATATCGATAACTTCCCACGCGACGTAGCAGAACTGGTGGAGTGGTTCGACGCCCACGACCCGAACCCCCATGTACGCCCGGTGCCTGGCTACGGCGAGCAGATCCCGGTCTGGTTATTAGGTTCCAGCTTGTATAGCGCACAGTTGGCGGCGCAGCTTGGCCTGCCGTTTGCCTTCGCCTCGCACTTTGCTCCGGATATGCTGCATCAGGCGCTGCATCTGTATCGTAGCCAATTCACGCCTTCGGCGCGGCTGGCAAAGCCGTATGCGATGGTGTGCATCAACATTATTGCCGCCGACAGCAATCGCGATGCCGAATTTCTTTTCACCTCAATGCAACAGGCGTTTATGAAACTGCGTCGTGGCGAAACCGGCCAGCTACCGCCGCCGGTAGAGAATATGCATCAACTGTGGTCCGCTTCTGAACAGTATGGCGTGCAGCAGGCGCTACGCATGTCACTCGTCGGTGATAAGGCGAAAGTGCGGCACGGGCTGGAGGCTATTTTGCGTGAAACCCAGGCTGATGAAATTATGGTTAACGGCCAGATTTTTGATCACCAGGCGCGGCTCCACTCCTTTGATTTGGCGATGGATGTGAAGCAGGAATTGTTGGGATAGTGCTATTTGTGCCGGATGGCGGCTGCGCCTTATCCGGCCTACGCAATCTCTGTAGGCCCGGTAAGCGTAGCGCCACCGGGCAATTGTTCTACTGGTACACCGGCAGCAGGTTAACGCTCGACAGAACATGGATAACCGCGTTGCCGACGCCGAAGACCAGAATCAGGGCAATCATCGGTTTACCGCCCCAGACGCGGAATTTCGGGCTGCCGAAACGTTCGCGAGATTTACGTGCCAACAGCGCTGGCACAATGGCAGCCCAGATAGTTGCAGCTAAACCTGCATAGCCAATGGCGTACAGAAAACCGTTCGGCCACAGCAGGCCACCGACAATTGGCGGCACAAACGTCAGCAATGCGGTTTTAAAACGCCCCATTGCTGAGTCATCAAAACCAAATAAATCAGCCAGATAATCAAACAGGCCCAGCGTCACGCCGAGGAAGGAACTGGCGACCGCAAAGTTGGAGAACACCACCAACAGCAGATCCAGACTACGGCTGTTCAGCACACCGCTCAACGCCTGCACCAGCACATCAATGTTCCCACCCTGCTGCGCAATACCAATAAATTCCGGACGCGGAATATTACCCATCGTTCCCAGCAACCATACGGTATACAGCACCAGCGCCAGCAACGTGCCGTATACCAGGCACTTAACGATGGTCTTCGGATCCTTGCCGTAATACTTCATCAGGCTTGGGACGTTGCCGTGATAACCAAATGAAGCCAGACAGAATGGCAGCGTCATCAGCAGGTACGGCGTATATGAAGCGTTGCTCTGCGCCACGTTAAACAGCGTTGCGGGCTGCACGTGTCCCAGCAGGCTGCCGAAGGTCAGGAAAAAGGTAATCACCTTCGCGCCCAGCACAATCGCCGTCATGCGGCTAACCGCTTTGGTGCTTAACCACACCACAAACGCGACCAGCAGCGCAAAGCCAAGACCTGCCGCGCGCGCCGGAACGTTCAGCGACATCTCGGCAAAGGTGTGATGCAGAATCGAGCCGCTTGCCGAAATATAGGCGTAGGTCAGAATGTAGAGCACAAAGGCGATGGAGATACCGTTAACAACGTTCCAGCCTTTGCCCAACAGATCTTTGGTAATGGTGTCGAAGCTGGAACCAATCCGGTAATTGAGGTTGGCTTCAAGGATCATCAGCCCGGAGTGCAGCATGCAGAACCAGGTGAAGATCAGCGCCGCCATTGACCAGAAGAACCACGCCCCGGACATGACCACCGGCAGAGAGAACATCCCCGCGCCAATAATGGTGCCGCCGATGATCACCACGCCGCCAAGCAACGAAGGTGACGTTTGGGTGGTGGTTAGTGTTGCCATTTAGCCATCTCTCCAGTCATTTATATTGTGACTACTTATCAATGTGCTGCACTGTACCAGTACACGAGTACAATTGAAATAAAAAAAGCCCCGATTGTTGAGATCGGGGCTGTATACTTTATTTTACGCTTTTAAGCCGTTTTGGCTTATGCGTCACCGCCGAAACGACGACGACCGACTGAGTCATCACGACGCGGAGCAGAAGAATCGTCACGGCGCGGGCCACGACCACCTTCACGACGTTCGCCGCTGAAACGACGACCATCACCACGACCGCCTTCACGACGCTCACCGCCAAAACCACGGCCTTCACCGCGACCGCCTTCACGACGCTCGCCGCTGAAACGGCCACCGCCACGACGCTCACCACCGGTATGCGGTACTGCATCGCCAACCAGCTGCATGTTCATCGGCTTGTTCAGGATGCGGGTACGGGTAAAGTGCTGCAGCACGTCGCCCGGCATACCTTTCGGCAGTTCGATGGTCGAGTGGGAAGCAAACAGCTTGATGTTACCGATGTAACGGCTGCTGATATCACCTTCGTTAGCAATCGCGCCAACGATATGGCGGACTTCAACACCGTCATCACGACCCACTTCAATGCGGTACAGCTGCATATCGCCAACGTCACGACGTTCACGACGCGGACGGTCTTCACGGTCGCCACGCGGGCCACGATCGTTGCGGTCACGCGGACCACGATCGTCACGGTCGCGGAATTCACGCTTAGGACGCATCGGTGCATCTGGTGGTACGATCAGGCTACGTTCGCCCTGAGCCATTTTCAGCAGTGCGGCTGCCAGGGTTTCCATGTCCAGCTCTTCGCCTTCAGCGGTAGGCTGAATCTGCGCCAGCAGAGCACGGTACTGATCCAGATCGCTGCTTTCCAGCTGCTGCTGTACTTTCGCGGCGAATTTTTCCAGACGGCGTTTGCCCAGCAGCTCTGCGTTCGGCAGTTCTACTTCTGGAATAGTCAGTTTCATGGTGCGTTCGATGTTACGCAGCAGACGACGCTCGCGGTTCTCAACGAACAGCAGCGCACGGCCAGCACGACCCGCACGACCGGTACGGCCGATACGGTGAACGTAAGATTCGGAGTCCATCGGGATATCGTAGTTAACGACCAGGCTGATACGTTCAACGTCCAGGCCACGGGCCGCAACGTCGGTTGCAATCAGAATATCCAGACGGCCATCTTTCAGACGCTCCAGAGTCTGCTCACGCAGAGACTGGTTCATGTCGCCGTTCAGCGCAGCGCTGCTATAACCGCTACGCTCCAGCGCTTCTGCCACTTCCAGAGTCGCATTTTTGGTACGGACGAAGATAATCGCCGCATCAAAATCTTCTGCTTCCAGGAAACGCACCAGCGCTTCATTTTTACGCATGCCCCACACAGTCCAGTAGCTCTGGCTGATGTCAGGACGGGTAGTGACGCTGGACTGTATGCGTACTTCCTGCGGCTCTTTCATAAAGCGGCGGGTAATACGACGAATCGCTTCCGGCATGGTGGCAGAGAACAGAGCGGTCTGATGACCTTCCGGGATCTGCGCCATAATGGTTTCAACGTCTTCGATGAAGCCCATACGCAGCATTTCATCAGCTTCGTCCAGTACCAGACCGCTCAGTTTGGAGAGGTCCAGAGTACCGCGCTTCAGGTGATCCAGCAGACGACCCGGCGTACCGACGACGATCTGTGGTCCCTGACGCAGGGCACGTAATTGCACGTCATAACGCTGGCCGCCGTACAGGGCAACCACGTTCACGCCGCGCATGTGTTTAGAGAAATCCGTCATGGCTTCTGCAACCTGAACCGCCAGTTCGCGGGTCGGTGCCAGCACCAGAATCTGAGGTGCCTTCAGCTCAGGATCAAGATTGTTGAGCAGCGGTAAAGAGAACGCTGCCGTTTTGCCGCTACCGGTCTGGGCCATACCCAGAACATCGCGACCGCCCAGCAGATGCGGAATGCACTCTGCCTGGATTGGAGATGGTTTTTCGTAACCCAGATCGTTAAGGGCTTCAAGGATAGGAGCCTTCAGGCCCAGATCTGCAAAAGTGGTTTCGAATTCAGCCATGTAGTACGTGTGCCTCAAAATTAATGGCGGCCAGTCTACATAACTCATCATGAAATTGATCTGCAATTTTCATTGAAAAGTGTGAACCGGCTCAAAGTAGGTGTATTAACGAACAACAACGCCCTCACCCGTGAAGGTGATGGCAATCAAAAAAGATTACGGGCTGATGTGTACGTCAGCTATTGCTGGTCCGATTCTGCCAGGTCATCTTGGTCCTGGCCCAGGAGCGATAATTCCAACAATGCGTATCGGTGCTCAACAAAGTTATGAACGTTGTTAGCCACCGCCAGTTTGAACAATGCCGTAGCGTTGTCCAAATCCCCCAGACTTAGGTAGTACTTACCTAAATAGAAGTTGGTTTCACTGAGATGCTCAGCGAGCGAGGTGTTATCCGTTGCGTCCGCCTTCAGGCGTTCCATCAGCGTTGCTTCGCTAATGTTGCCCAGGTAGAACTCGACAATGTTCCATCCCCATTGCTCTTTATCCGATTTCTCGAAGCGTTGGTTTAACGCTTCTTTAGCCTGCTTCTCATCGAGCTTCTGCTCGGCAAGATAAAGCCACAGACTGCGGAAAGGATCATTGGGATCGTCTTGATAAAACGCCAGCAGATCATCTTGCGCTAACTTATCGCGACCGCCGTAATACAATGCGATACCGCGATTTAAGTACGCGTAGTTGTAAGTTGGATCAAGCTCAAGTACAGAATCAAACGCTTCATAGGCAGCATCAAAATTGCCTGCCTGCGTTAAATATATACCTAAGTAATTGAATACTTCAGGCATATCTGGTCGGATTGCCAGCGCTTGTGAAAAATCATTTCGCGCCAGTGCCCTCAGACCGAGACTATCATACAACACTCCGCGCTCATATAAAAGCTGTGCGCGTTCGTCATCGGTTAAAGCCCGACTGGCAAGAATTTGTTCCATACGTGCCAGAATCACTTCCTGCTGCAAAGTCGGTTGCAATGGTACTGCGAGGACTTCACTCTTACGCCAGGCGGAATTACTACATCCAGCCAGCGTGAGTGCTGTCGCAACGAAACACCAGCGCAAAAAAGGCTTCATTTCCCACTCCCGAAGACAACGATTGAATGAACGTCCAGGTTCCCCGGTTGCTAACAAGGCGTCCTGCCGGGTTAAAGGCCCTCCGTTCTCACGGAGGGCAATGGCAACCTTACTCGCCCTGTTGGCTTACCGGAGCTTCCGGTTCGCCTGCAGGCTGAGACTGCTCAGTTGCTTCTTTAATGCTCAGACGTACACGGCCCTGGCGATCAACTTCCAGAACTTTAACCGGTACTTCCTGGCCCATCTGCAGGTAATCGGTCACTTTCTCAACGCGCTTGTCAGCGATCTGAGAAATGTGTACCAGACCTTCTTTACCGCCACCGATGGCAACGAATGCGCCAAAGTCAACGATACGGGTCACTTTACCCGTGTAGATACGACCTACTTCGATCTCTGCGGTGATCTCTTCGATACGACGGATAGCATATTTCGCTTTCTCGCCGTCGGTCGCTGCGATCTTCACAGTACCGTCATCTTCGATTTCGATAGTAGTGCCAGTTTCTTCGGTCAGGGCGCGGATAACAGAACCGCCTTTACCGATAACGTCTTTAATCTTGTCCGGGCTGATCTTGATGGTGTGGATACGTGGCGCGAATTCAGAGATATCGCCACGCGGCGCGTTAATCGCCTGTTCCATCACGCCCAGGATGTGCAGACGCGCACCTTTAGCCTGGTTCAGAGCAACCTGCATGATCTCTTTGGTGATACCTTCAATTTTGATATCCATCTGCAGTGCAGAGATACCGTCGCGGGAACCCGCTACTTTGAAGTCCATATCGCCCAGGTGATCTTCGTCGCCCAGGATGTCAGACAGAACAACATAGTTGTCGCCTTCTTTCACCAGACCCATCGCGATACCCGCAACGGCCGCTTTGATCGGCACGCCTGCGTCCATCAGCGCCAGGGAAGCGCCACATACGGAAGCCATGGAAGAAGAACCGTTAGATTCGGTGATTTCAGAAACCACACGCACGGTGTACGGGAATTTATCCAGTTCCGGCATCACTGCCAGCACGCCACGCTTCGCCAGGCGACCGTGACCAATTTCACGACGCTTCGGAGAACCGACCATACCGGTTTCACCTACGCAGTACGGAGGGAAGTTGTAGTGGAACAGGAAGTTGTCAGTACGCTCGCCCATCAGTTCGTCGAGGTTCTGCGCATCACGGGTGGTGCCCAGGGTCGCAGTGACCAGCGCCTGAGTTTCGCCACGGGTGAACAGCGCGGAGCCGTGGGTACGCGGCAGAACGCCAGTACGCACGTCCAGACCACGGATCATGTCTTTTTCACGGCCATCGATACGCGGCTCGCCTGCCAGTACGCGGCTACGAACAACGTTTTTCTCAATGGCGTGCAGGATTTCGCCCAGTTCGTTGGCGTCCAGGGTTTCATCTTCTGCCGTAAGCTGAGTGATGGTTTCAGATTTGATCACGTCAACCTGAGCGTAACGCTCTTGTTTGTCGGTGATACGGTAAGCATCGCTCAGGCGAGCTTCTGCCAGTGCGGCAACGCGCGCGTTCAGTGCTTCGTTGACGGCTTCTGGCTGCCAGTCCCAACGCGGTTTGCCGGCTTCTTTCGCCAGCTCATTGATCGCCTGAATAACAACCTGCTGCTGTTCGTGACCGAATACTACAGCGCCCAGCATCTGGTCTTCGCTCAGCAGTTCAGCTTCGGATTCAACCATCAGTACGGCACCTTCGGTACCGGCAACAACCAGATCCAGCTTGCTTTCTTTCAGTTCGTCCTGAGTCGGGTTCAGTACGTACTGGTCATTGATATAACCAACACGCGCAGCACCGATCGGGCCGTTGAATGGGATGCCAGACAGCGTCAGCGCAGCGGATGCGCCAATCATTGCCACGATATCCGGGTTAACCTGCGGGTTAACGGACACAACGGTCGCGATAACCTGAACTTCGTTAACGAACCCTTCCGGGAACAGCGGGCGAACCGGGCGGTCAATCAGACGCGCGATCAGGGTTTCACCTTCGCTCGGACGGCCTTCACGACGGAAGAAGCTACCCGGGATACGGCCAGCAGCGTAGGTACGCTCCTGATAGTTAACGGTCAGTGGGAAAAAGTCCTGGCCTGGTTTCGCTTTTTTCTGGCCGACAACGGTAACGAATACCGCAGTGTCATCCATGCTAACCATAACAGCGGCAGTCGCCTGACGCGCCATCATGCCGGTTTCCAGCGTAACGGTATGCTGACCGTACTGGAATTTACGAACGATCGGATTAAGCAAAATAATATCCTTTCTCTATTTTTTGACGGCACATTTTTGCGCCATCGTTAATACCCGATCTTCTGCGCATCCTCGCGACTAATGACAACCCTAACCCATACGCATGAGTAAAGCCTCTCATTAGCCGCGCGAACCTCTGCAACGGAAGATCATTCATAGCAACAATACATTAGTTTCCAGCGAATTGCTGCCATCTGCTGGAAAAAAGGGGCCATGAAGGCCCCCTCTTTCTGAAACTCGAAAGAATTAGCGACGCAGACCCAGACGCTCGATCAGCGCGGTGTAGCGTGCAACATCTTTACGTTTCAGGTAGTCGAGCAGTTTACGACGCTGAGAAACCATGCGCAGCAGACCACGACGGCTGTGGTGATCTTTTTTGTGCTCTGCAAAGTGGCCCTGCAGGTGGTTAATCTGTGCAGTCAACAGAGCAACCTGAACATCGGTAGAACCGGTGTCGTTTGCATCACGACCAAACTCAGAAACGATTTTAGCGGTAGCTTCAGTACTTAGAGACATTTTAAAACTCCAAAGTGTTAAGAATGAAAGGATGCCGATCTCTAATTCAGCTATCCCAGTGTATACACTTTATCCTTCAAACTGACTCTGCGTTGGCTGCGTCCGCTCACCTCAGTCACTTATCTAAGTAAGCTCCTGAGGATTCTTAGACTTGCCGCCTTGATGCAGCTCGAATGATTTTGTGTATACGCCACGCAGATTGTTAAACAATTCACGCGACGTTAAGCGGCAGTATTCTACTCGCAGCGCCCTTTTATCGCAAGACAGAGAGCGCTATGCAGGATACTCAACCACCAGGCGACGGGGAGCGACACGACCTTCATCGTCGATCTCCCCCATGCCGATAAATTTGCCGTCATCGCCTTCCGTCACACGCACCAGGCCTTCCAGCGGGACACCTGTCGTACGTACCGGGTTACCATTTTTAAAGTAAACCGACGATGTTAAAGGCAAATTAACAACAGGATAGTCCGATGCTGGACTGTCCATTGGCATCAGCAAGGGATCAAGCAACTGAGCGGCCGGAATGTTCTGCTGCTCAGCCTGTTCAACCAGCTCGCGCAAGTGTTCCAGCGTCACCATACGATCCACCGGATACTTGCTGACCGTCAGACGACGCAGGTACGTTACGTGCGCACCACAGCTGAGCTTCTCGCCCAGATCGTCGATAATAGTGCGAATATAGGTGCCTTTGGAGCAGTGAACTTCCAGCTCCAGCTCGTTACCTTCATGGCGAATAAACAGCAGCTCATAGACGGTAATCGGGCGCGCTTCACGCGGCACTTCAATGCCCTGACGCGCATATTCGTACAGCTTTTTACCCTGATACTTCAGCGCCGAATACATTGACGGAATCTGCTCGATATCGCCGCGGAAAGTCTCCAGTGCGCTCGCAAGTTGCTCTGCGCTGAAGGTTACCGGACGTTCCTGCACGATTTGCCCGTCAGCATCGGAGGTGTCAGTACGTTGCCCCAGGCGGGCTACTACGCGATAGCGTTTGTCAGAATCCAGCAAATACTGTGAAAACTTCGTCGCTTCGCCGAGGCAGATAGGCAGCATGCCCGTCGCCAGCGGATCCAGCGCGCCGGTATGACCCGCACGGTTGGCATTGTAGATGCGCTTTACTTTTTGCAGTACGTCATTGCTGGACATGCCCTGCGGCTTATCCAGCAGCAGGACACCGTGAATGTCGCGACCACGACGACGAGGACGACTCATCAGTCCTCCTTGCTGTCGTCCGCTGGGTTCACACGACGTTCATCGTCATGTTTCACCACGCTGGTCACCAGGTTAGACATACGCATCCCTTCAACCAACGAGTTGTCGTAGAAGAAGGTCAGTTCAGGCACGATACGCAGACGCATCGCTTTCCCCAGCAGGGAGCGGATAAAACCAGAGGCTTCCTGCAGGGCCTTAATGCCGTTTTTCACAGCCGCTTCGTCCTGGTCGTTAAGGAAAGTCACGAATACTTTGGCATACGCCAGGTCACGGGACATCTCAACACCAGATACGGTAGTCATCATGCCTACGCGCGGATCTTTGATTTCGCGTTGCAAGATGAGTGCGATTTCTTTCTGCATCTCCTGCGCCACACGCTGCGGGCGACCAAATTCTTTCGCCATAATAAATTCTCCAGAATAATGACAAAAAAGGGGCCATAAGCCCCTTTTTAAATTTCTTGCCGGGTGGCGCTTTAAAGCCTGATGGCGCTACGCTTATCAGGCCTACAACCCGGCTAACAATCCTAACGTAGGCCCGGTAAACGAAGTACCACCGGGCATTACGAAGATTATGCGATAGTACGTTTGATCTCGATGATCTCGAACACTTCGATCATATCGCCAACGCGAACGTCGTTGTAGTTCTTAACGCCGATACCACATTCCATACCGTTACGGACTTCGTTAACGTCATCTTTGAAGCGGCGCAGGGATTCCAGCTCGCCTTCATAGATAACCACGTTGTCGCGCAGGACGCGGATTGGGTTGTGACGCTTGATAGTACCTTCGGTAACCATACAGCCCGCGATCGCACCAAATTTCGGTGATTTAAACACATCGCGCACTTCAGCCAGACCAATGATCTGCTGTTTCAGTTCCGGAGACAGCATACCGCTCATCGCCGCTTTCACTTCGTCGATCAGATGATAGATGACGGAATAGTAACGCAGATCCAGACTTTCAGATTCGATCACTTTACGCGCAGAAGCATCAGCACGGACGTTGAAGCCAACCAGAATCGCGTTGGACGCCGCAGCCAGGGTCGCGTCGGTTTCAGTGATACCACCTACGCCGGAACCGATGATCTTCACTTTCACTTCGTCGGTAGACAGTTTCAGTAAGGAGTCGGAGATCGCTTCTACAGAACCCTGTACGTCAGCTTTCAGTACGACGTTCACTTCGTGAACTTCGCCATCGGTCATGTTGGCGAACATGTTCTCAAGTTTAGATTTCTGCTGACGAGCCAGTTTAACTTCACGGAATTTGCCCTGACGATACAGTGCAACTTCACGGGCTTTCTTCTCGTCACGCACCACGGTCACTTCGTCACCGGCAGCCGGAACACCGGACAGACCGAGGATTTCCACCGGAATGGACGGACCTGCTTCCAGAACTTCCTGACCCAGTTCGTTACGCATCGCACGCACGCGGCCGTATTCGAAGCCACACAGTACGATGTCGCCTTTATGCAGCGTACCTTCACGCACCAGGACGGTAGCAACCGGACCACGACCTTTATCCAGGAAGGATTCGATTACCGCGCCGCTCGCCATACCTTTACGAACAGCTTTCAGCTCCAGAACTTCGGCCTGCAGCAGGATCGCATCCAGCAGTTCGTCGATACCGGTACCGGCTTTCGCAGAAACGTGGACGAACTGGCTTTCGCCGCCCCACTCTTCCGGCATGATGCCGTACTGGGACAGTTCGTTTTTAACGCGATCCGGATCCGCTTCTGGCTTATCGATTTTGTTGACTGCAACCACCACCGGCACACCTGCCGCTTTCGCGTGCTGGATAGCTTCGATGGTCTGCGGCATCACGCCGTCGTCTGCTGCAACAACCAGAACCACGATATCCGTTGCCTGAGCACCACGAGCACGCATAGAGGTAAACGCGGCGTGACCCGGGGTATCCAGGAAGGTGATCATACCGTTGTCAGTTTCAACGTGGTACGCACCGATGTGCTGAGTAATGCCGCCCGCTTCGCCAGAAGCCACTTTCGTAGAACGAATGTAGTCCAGCAGGGAGGTTTTACCGTGGTCAACGTGACCCATGATGGTTACAACCGGTGCGCGCGGTTCAGCCGCAGCGCCGGTGTCACGGTCGCTCATTACTGCTTCTTCCAGCTCGTTTTCACGACGCAGGATAACTTTGTGGCCCATCTCTTCGGCAACCAGTTGTGCGGTTTCCTGGTCGATGACCTGGTTGATGGTCGCCATTGCGCCCAGTTTCATCATCGCTTTGATGACCTGAGAGCCTTTAACCGCCATCTTGTTAGCCAGTTCGCCAACGGTGATGGTTTCGCCGATCACAACGTCACGGTTAACGGCCTGAGCTGGCTTCTGGAAGCCCTGCTGCAGAGCGGAACCTTTACGCTGTTTACCGCCTTTACCACCACGAACTGCGGCGCGCGCTTCTTCACGGTCGGCTTTCGATTCAGCGTGTTTGTTGCCTTTCTTCGCCGGACGCGCGGCTTTCGCGCTGCGAGTACGACCACGGCCGCCTTCAACTTCACGATCGTTTTCGTCTTCTGCCTGGCGAGCGTGCTGAGAAGTCGTGACGTGATAATCGCTGGTATCTTCAACAGGTTCAGCGTTATCCACACCATTTTTCTCGTTTTCTTCCGCCATACGGCGAGCTTCTTCCGCTACGCGGCGAGCTTCTTCTTCAAGCTTGCGACGTGCTTCTTCTTCCGCTTTACGTTTCAGTTCTGCGGCTTCATTTTCACGGCGGGCTTTTTCGGCCTGGGCGGTTTTAGTCATATCGTCGGTCTGTTGATTGCTCACTTTGTCTTTTTCCGCAGCTTCACGTTTCGCTTTATCAGCGGCTTCACGCTTAGCTTGTTCTGCGGCCTCACGTTCGGCTTTTTGTTGCGCCTCGCGTTTGGCAGCTTCTTCTGCCTCACGACGGGCTTGCTCTTCCGCTTCACGCTGCGCCTGCTCTTCCGCGGCCAGGCGTTCAGCCTCTTGCGGATCGCGTTTCACAAAGGTGCGTGTCTTGCGGACTTCGATTTGTACCGATTTGCTTTTCCCACCGGTACCTGGAATATTGAGAGTACTGCGCGTTTTACGCTGCAATGTCAACTTATCCGGCGCTGAGCCGTTCTCACGGTTCAGATGCGCCAGTAAGGTTTGTTTCTCTTGTGCGGACACAGAGTCATCAGCAGACTTCCGGATACCTGCATCAGCAAATTGCTGTACCAGGCGATCCACGGAGGTCTGTATCTCTGCAGCCAGCGTTTTTACGGTTACATCTGTCATACTGTTCCTTCCTGCTACAGTTTATTACGCTTCGTCACCGAACCAGCAAATATTACGGGCAGCCATAATCAGCTCACCGGCTTTTTCGTCGGTCAACCCTTCGATATCAGCCAGATCATCAATGCCCTGTTCGGCGAGATCTTCCAGCGTACAAACACCACGGGCAGCCAGTTTGAAGGCCATATCGCGATCCAATCCTTCCAGATTCAGCAGATCGTCAGCCGGTTTGTTATCACCGAGGCTTTCTTCCTGGGCCAGTGCCAGAGTGGTCAGTGCGTTTTTAGCACGCTCGCGCAGCGCTTCAACGGTCGGTTCATCAAGGCCGTCAATTTCCAGCAGTTCTTTCATTGGCACGTAGGCCAGTTCTTCCAGCGTCGCAAAACCTTCTTCCACCAGAACTGTCGCGAAATCTTCATCGATATCGAGATATTTGGTGAAGGTATCGATGGCGGCATGTGCTTCAGCCTGATGCTTCGCTTGCAGGTCATCAACGGTCATTACGTTGAGTTCCCAACCGCTCAGTTGTGAAGCCAGGCGGACGTTCTGACCGTTACGTCCAATCGCCTGAGCCAGGTTACCGGCTTCAACCGCGATATCCATGGTGTGTTTGTCTTCATCCACCACGATAGAAGCGACATCTGCTGGCGCCATTGCGTTAATCACGAACTGCGCCGGGTTATCATCCCACAGGACGATATCGATACGCTCGCCGCCCAGTTCGGTAGAGACCGCCTGAACGCGCGCACCGCGCATACCCACACACGCGCCGACCGGATCAATACGCTTATCGTTGGTCTTAACGGCGATTTTCGCACGAGAGCCCGGATCGCGAGCAGCCGCTTTAATTTCAATCACTTCTTCGCCAATTTCTGGCACTTCAATGCGGAACAACTCAACCAGCATTTCCGGTTTGGAACGGGTGACGAACAGTTGCGCGCCGCGCGCTTCCGGGCGCACAGAGTACAGAACGCCACGAATACGGTCGCCAGGGCGGAAGTTTTCACGCGGCAGCATGTCTTCGCGCAGGATCACGGCTTCAGCATTGCTGCCCAGATCCAGGGAAATGTTGTCACGGTTAACTTTTTTCACCACACCCGTAACGATTTCGCCTTCGTGTTCGCGGAACTGATCAACAACCATTGCGCGTTCAGCTTCACGTACTTTCTGTACGATAACCTGTTTCGCAGTCTGGGTGGTGATACGGTCAAAGGTGACAGATTCAATCTGATCTTCAACATAGTCGCCCACGTTCAGGCTTTCGTCTTCGAAGCGTGCCGCTTCCAGCGTAATTTCTTTGGTTGGCTGGGTAACTTCTTCTACGATTACCCAACGACGGAAGGTATCGAAATCACCGCTTTTACGATCAATTTCTACGCGGACGTCGATCTCTTGCTCATATTTTTTCTTTGTTGCTGTAGCCAGCGCACTTTCCAGCGCTTCAAAAATTTTCTCGCGTGGCAGCGCTTTTTCGTTGGATACGGCTTCAACAACAGCCAAAATTTCTTTGTTCATCGCGGGCTTTTCACCTCAATCCAGACTGTTAAAAGTGGGGAACCAGGTTCGCCTTCTGGATATTACTCAGCGCGAACACTTCATCTTTACCTTCGACTGTGACCGTGATCATCTCACCGTCCACCGCTTTGATAACGCCCTGCCATTTACGACGGTTTTGAACCGCCATACGAAGAACCAGCGTGACTTCTTCCCCCAGGAAACGCACGTAGTGTTCAGCAGTGAACAGAGGACGGTCGAGACCCGGCGAGGAAACTTCCAGGTTATAGGCAACGGTGATTGGGTCTTCGACATCCATCACGGCGCTTACCTGATGGCTCACATCAGCACAATCATCAACATTGATGCCATCTTCACTATCAATATAGATGCGCAGTGTGGATGTGCGACCGCGAATAAATTCGATGCCGACCAGTTCGTAGCCCAGGGCTTCAACCGGGGCTGTAATCATCTCTGTTAATTTTTGCTCTAATGTGGACAAGCCCACCCCCAAGACATAAAAAAAGGGCCTAAAGCCCAGTTATTCTGTAGTCAGATAACAAAAAACCCCGATAAATCGGGGCTTTAGATAACTGAACCCTATAACCGCACCTGCGGTTCGGAGAACCTTCCGAAAGAATTTTTTTCAAATCCAGCTACGAAGGCCTAAGTCTTCACAGTATATTTGAAAAAGAACTCTAAGGGAAAGTGGTTGCGGGGGCCGGATTTGAACCGACGACCTTCGGGTTATGAGCCCGACGAGCTACCAGGCTGCTCCACCCCGCGCCTGAAACGTGGCAAATTTTACTCGTTTTGGGTAAAAAATGCAAATACTGCTGGGATTTGGTACCGAGGACGGGACGTAAAATCTGCGCACAGTATATTGATACTCTATGTGTTATGTCAACCTTGTTACCACTATGCAAATCAATGAATGCTGACCAGCGGGTGGTAATCAAGATAAATGTACCGGCCGCGCCGTTATTTAACGAAATTATCACTAAACTCTTCCTGTCATCCAGAAAAGATGATTAAATGAAAACTCATTTATTTTGCATAAAAATGCATTTAGTATAATAAGCCGACCTCTTCACCAGTCTATCAAGCAGGGTTTTATTTTATGACGACGATTCTCAAGCATCTCCCGGTAGGTCAACGTATTGGTATCGCTTTTTCCGGCGGCCTGGACACCAGTGCAGCACTGCTGTGGATGCGACAAAAAGGGGCTGTCCCATATGCATATACTGCGAATTTGGGCCAGCCGGATGAGGATGACTATGACGCCATTCCTCGCCGCGCAATGGAATATGGTGCTGAGAATGCTCGCCTGGTAGATTGCCGTAAGCAACTGGTTGCCGAAGGGATCGCAGCCATTCAGTGCGGCGCATTCCACAACACTACTGGCGGACTAACCTATTTTAATACCACCCCACTGGGCCGTGCAGTCACCGGCACCATGCTGGTTGCCGCCATGAAAGAAGATGGCGTGAATATCTGGGGTGACGGCAGCACCTATAAAGGCAACGATATTGAACGTTTCTATCGTTACGGCCTGCTGACCAACGCGGAACTGCAGATTTACAAACCATGGTTGGATACCGATTTTATCGACGAGTTGGGTGGTCGCCATGAGATGTCCGAATTTATGATCGCCTGCGGTTTCGACTACAAAATGTCTGTCGAGAAAGCGTACTCCACTGACTCCAATATGCTCGGCGCGACCCACGAAGCAAAAGACCTGGAATTCCTGAATTCCAGCGTCAAAATCGTCAACCCGATTATGGGCGTGAAGTTCTGGGATGAGAGCGTGAAGATCCCGGCAGAAGAAGTGACCGTACGCTTTGAACAGGGTCATCCTGTAGCGCTAAACGGTAAAACCTTCAGCGACGACGTTGAGATGATGCTGGAAGCCAACCGCATCGGCGGTCGTCACGGTCTGGGCATGAGCGATCAGATTGAAAACCGTATTATTGAAGCTAAGAGCCGTGGTATCTATGAAGCCCCGGGGATGGCGCTGCTGCACATCGCTTACGAGCGTCTGCTGACCGGTATCCATAACGAAGACACCATTGAGCAATATCACTCTCATGGCCGTCAGTTGGGCAAACTACTGTACCAGGGCCGCTGGTTCGACTCGCAGGCGTTGATGCTGCGTGATGGTCTGCAGCGTTGGGTCGCCAGCCAGATTACCGGCGAAGTGACGCTGGAGCTGCGCCGCGGCAACGACTACTCCATCCTCAATACCGTCTCTGATAATCTGACTTACAAGCCAGAACGTCTGACCATGGAGAAAGGCGAGTCAGTATTCTCACCTGACGATCGTATCGGCCAGCTGACAATGCGTAATCTGGATATCACCGATACCCGCGAGAAGCTTTTCGGCTACGCGAAAGCCGGTCTGTTGACCGCCTCTTCAACGACCGGCCTGCCGCAGGTTGAGAATCTGGAAAACAAAGCAAAGTAAGCATTCATCATTTTAAGGCCGCGAAAGCGGCCTTTTTTATGCGCGGAATATAAGGTGTCTGTAGGCCTGATAAACGTAGCGCCATCAGGCGTTGCAATAATGTCGGATGGCGGCGTAAACGCCTTATCCGACCTACAGACAGCCACGAGTAACAGACGAAAAAAAAGACGCTTTGCAGCGTCTTTTTCTGGAATTTGGTACCGAGGATGGGACTCGAACCCACAAGCCCGTTAGGGCACTACCACCTCAAGGTAGCGTGTCTACCAATTCCACCACCTCGGTACAGAATACTTAGTGTGGGATATCGCTGGTCGGCTGAGCCGGAGCAGCTGGCTGAGTTTGCTCGGTTTTCGCCGGTGCGCTCAGATTTTCCCACTCACTTCCTTTATTGGTCTTATTGCTGTTCATGTTACCCAGCACCAGACTGATGATGAAGAACAAGGTTCCCAATACAGCTGTCATACGGGTCATGAAGTTACCAGAACCACTTGAACCAAACAGAGTACCAGAAGCGCCTGCGCCAAAAGAGGCTCCCATATCAGCGCCTTTACCTTGCTGCAGCATGATCAAGCCTACCAGGCCAATTGCCACAATAAGGAAAACTACTAAAAGAGCTTCGTGCATAATCAACCTGTTCCTTGCGGAGTTGCCGCGTACAATGCTTCGACCATTAAAGCGGGAATATTTACTGTTTCCCACTGAAGCGGGTGTGAATACTAACCAAAGCGAATCACCTTCGCAAGGGCATTTTTAGTGCATTGTATCAACTGCGGAAAAAAACAGCAAAAGCGCCGCATTCTGCCGGTTAACGGCGGAAAAACGGCTATAAAACAGCCGGCTATTCGGGT
Organism: Citrobacter sp. wls708; assembly: GCF_005281255.1. Lineage (NCBI taxonomy): Bacteria > Pseudomonadati > Pseudomonadota > Gammaproteobacteria > Enterobacterales > Enterobacteriaceae > Citrobacter > Citrobacter sp. wls708. Next base: position 110,837 of record NZ_SZXE01000008.1, on the reverse strand, counting down.
TTCGCTTCCGGCGACACTTTCACGAGCCTGTATTTTCCATACCGTTTAACAATGCGCCATACGCCATCCGGCGTCTCTACGGGTTCTCTCTGCGCGTAGAAGGTGGTTTTTTTACCGACGCGCACGCCTATCTGCAAATTCTCCCCTTCCCCACTAATCAAAGCGATGGTCGGCGTCATATCCACCGGCTCGATAACCGCCTGTGTATCTGCCACGTGCGACACCCGCCTGGCATTGGGGTTTAATGTCGACGCAAAAAGCACCTCCATTGGGTTTACCAACTGGTGATGATGGCTGAGTTCCAGGTGGAGATGAGGACCGTTGATTCGCCCGGTCGCCCCTGATAAGGCGATAACATTGCCTCTGAATACCTTATCGCCTTTATGAACCTGAAGCGTATTTAAATGCAAATAGCGGCTGCTCCAGCCATCGGCATGACTGACGGTAATATAGAACCCCGTCACCGGACCATAGCCGGTCGCCGTCACTTCGCCATCGGCAACCGACATTACCGGGCTATTTACCGGTGCGCGCAGATCCACGCCTTCATGCCGCATAAACTGACGGGTGACCGGGTGGTAACGCATGCCATAAGGAGACGTTACAACAATTTCGTGCGTCAGGGGGAAGATAAACGCCCCGGCAGGCAGGGTATCGACCTCAGAAACGGCATGACGATTCGATAAAGACTGCCAGTTTGGCGCTGGGGCGCTGTTCGTGGGGATCGTCAGATTCAGCACCGAAAAAAAGCTGCTCGCCGTATCATTATCAGGAGCCGGATTGGTTGCAAAGCGATCGGTAGATACAACGCCAGCAGGAAAGAAGCTTGCCAGCGCCATAACCTGCGCGCAGGAAAGATCATCATCGGCATCGGCGTTCACCGTAACGTCAGAGGGCCACGTCATAAAAGCGCGACGTGACAAGGTAGCAGCGCTGATGCGACAGGAGAGAGGGTCGGTTTCCCGTCGGGTCTCAATAAGGTTCGCATGGTGTTTACCAGTCTGAAGATCATCGAAACAAGGCTGATAGCGCTGCCGTATTAAAGGCGATGTTGTTACTGGCGGCTGATTCATCAGCACCGCTGTTGCACAGGTTTTCTGCTGATGCACTGGCCGCCATACTGGCAGCGACAATAAATAAAGCGTACGTGGTATTCGCCCCGTCATGGCTGGCACGGTAGTGTATTGTCGTGGAGCGGGCGGAATGAGCGATACCGTCACGCTGAATTCATCACGCGCAACCTCGTCCCGATACATATCTGGCGCAGCGCGCAGCAAAAGTAACGAAAGCAGAAGAGTGATCACAGGTTAAGCACCGCCGTATACATTAGATAGATCGACATCACAACGATCGCCGGGCCAAATGGTATGTATCCCTGTTTCGCCAGCTCCCCCTGCGGCGCGAATCTGCGGATATAGAAGTAGCGAAACAGAAACAGGCAAAGACCCAACAGGGCTGAGCCCAGCATCAGCACCGCAATATTTTCCACCCCTAACCATGTCGCACACGCGGCGAACAGCTTAACGTCCCCTTTACCGAAACCTTCCCGACCGGTTATCCAGCGGTAACCTTCGGCCATTAGCCAGGTAAAGCCCCATATAAAAACGGCGCCCATTACGCTATCCCGCGGTGAAATTGGAATAAGGTGGCGTACAGAGGCAATAAGTCCCGCCCACAGCAATAAAAACACCAGGCAGTCAGGAAGCAAAAAGGTGCGGATGTCGATAACCGCAAGGGTGTACAACAGGCAGAGAAATAACGCCATGAACGCGAGCTGGAGTAAGCTATATTGCGGATAAAGCCAGTAAACCAGAGTGCAAAACACAACGCCAATGACCGCCTCACTTAACGGATAAATACCCGAAATTGTGCAATGGCAATGGCGACATCTGCCGCGTAACAGCAACCAGCTCACCACGGGAATGTTATCCCAGGGCATAACATTGTGCTGGCAGCATGGGCAGTGAGACGGCGGCCACCATAAATTTACCGCGGGAAGCGCGTTTCTTTCTTCATCGTCTGCGGTTTCACGCATCAGCATTATCGGTAAGCGATAAATAACGACGTTGAGAAAGCTGCCAATGAATAATCCCAGAAGCAGCGCGAGCCAGGGATAGCCAGGTGAGAAGAAAGCTTCTATATTCGTCATGCGCATTATTGACAACTTTCCGGCAGAGAAGCTAACTGAGTCGACTGGAATGGAAAGACCTTCGCATAGGGCAACAAATCAGAAACATCATCCGCCGGAGTTGACGTGCTATGGTTTAGCCAGATTTGCAGGCCAGAATTTTGCGTTAAGCGCAGCGTATCAGGTAAATTAACCCCGTTAAAATTCCCCGCCGCCGCGGTTCCTCCCATAGAAACAAGTTGCAGCTCGTCTTTGTTGCCTGCTGCGCGGTATTCCACAAAAAACGGCTCTGAATGGCCAACTCCGTTATCAAGCTGATTGGGCACAAACACCTCAATGCGCAATAGCTTATATTTCCTCACTGGCAAATAAAACCAAGTGAATGATGAGCTACTCGATGGGCTGATCGACTTTTGAGCAACACGAATGTCTTCTCCCGTAAATTCAGCTGCTAGCGAATCATAGGCAGAAACGCCTTTTCCTACGGTTCCGCTGCTGCTTTTTTGACATGCCGAAGAGGTCTTACACGCCGCCGTTGCATTACCTTTTAATATTCCAGTTCCAGGCCATGTTTCTACACCATTGACATTATATAAATTGACGTAATCGTCAATGTCGGCTGTATTATCGGCAGATATATAGATTAAGTTGACCTCCATATCTAATACATAAGTTTTGAGGCCGGGGGCAGGCATTCTAAACCCAACGGGAAACGGAGTTGACCAAAACGGACACATTCTCAATACACTACCAAAACCATATTTATTGGCGGAAAACGCCTGTGGCGCGCTAAAAATAAGCCATAAACAGCCCAGAGCCGCCAGGTATTTCCTGTTGAATATATTCATATTTAATCCATCCATGAATCATCCTACTGCACTTTTCGATAACGTATCCATTAATGAGAACAGCGCCAGAAACACCCAGATTACACTCCCGCCCAGGATAACGGTGGCTAAGTTCTTTAACAGTCCGGCAAGTTTTTTAATATATTCCTGTATATGTTCGCGGGAACGCTCCGATACCGAGAGCAAAACCTCATTAAACGAGGGGAGATCGGCATACAGGCTGATGTTGAGTAACTCTTCCGCGCCCATCAGTCCGGTATCGAGCGCTTTGCCATAATTCACGCCGTGCGCCATTTTCTCCAGCATGGTGAAAAGATGCCATTTTAGCCAACGGTTAGCATTGAGCTGAATAATTGAAAGCGCATCCGTCAGAGGAATATTGTTACTCAACATTAGCGACAAATTATTCAAAAAAATGGAGGAAGTTAGCTGCCGATAAGTTGAGAACGGCATAATTCTGTCGAGAACCTTATTCCTTATTGTGCCGCTAAAATTGGCCATTGTCAGCCGTGAAAAGATAACCAGAAAGATAAATCCCAGTAGAATTTTTAGCCACAACCCCTCGTAAAGTGCCACGCCAAAATTATAGAGATTCTGTGTCACGGTTGGCCATTTATCAATCGGCACAACGGAGGCAAAGGCGGGGAATACCTTTTGCGAATAGCCGGCAATAACAATTAACGACAAGGTAATCATTATCAGGGGAAATATAAGCGCACCGATGATCTTTTTACGCAGTTCATCGTTGTATTTAATAATCGAAACCAGGGTAAAAAATCCATCAGAAAGGCTGCCGCTTTTCTCCGCCGCGGTGATCACACTCAGTTCAGAATTCGGCACCATACCTTCGAAAACAGCCGCAACGGATGTTTCCTGCTTCATTTGCGTGATAAGATCCATCAACCGTTTACTAAAGGCTTTCCCCAGTAAAGATTGACCTTCTTTTTGCAGTTTTTGCATCGAATCATACAAAGGCAGACCGGCCTTAATCATGTCTGCGCAAAACTGGTAGATATAGATGCGCTGTTTCTTACTGAATTTTTTCAACGATCATCTCCAGATCTTCTGTTGGCAATACGCCAAATTCCATTGCGTACCAGCGCGCATCCACACGACCAAGCAGCACATGCGCCATGACTTTTTCACGGATCTCAAACCCTTCAGCAAGTCCTACCGCTGTCTTTCTTTTTTCCCGCCACAGGGTGTAAACATTAAGCCACTCCTGCCGGGAGATAGCCGCCAGTTCGTCATAGGTTGGCAAAAAATACTCCATCGCCAGCTGCCGTCCTTTGATACCGCTCTTCTTACACTTTACACACCCCTTCTCGCTTGCCCGGAACAGAGTAAAAGTGCGGCCGGAAAGGGTAATCTCTTCATGGACTTGCTTACAGGTATCGCAAAGCACCGGCACCAGTTTCTGACACTGCAACCCAGCAACGAAGCCTGGCGTGGAGAGCTTGTCACTGCTGATACCTAATGCGGACATACGCTGCAGGAGTGAAACGATATTGCCCGCATGCACGGTGGTAAAACAGTAATGCCCACTCTCAACGGCGCCCGCTAGGGCGTTAGCTGAAACATTGTCACGAATCTCCCCCACCATCAGTACATCCGGGTCGCGGCGTAACGCGGATTTAATCGCGGCGTGGAAGCCTCCCCCCTCGACGCTGACAACGGAGCTTTGCTTGGCGCCGTATATCTGATATTCCACGGGATCTTCGACCGTCAAAAAGCAGCCGCGATCGTCATAGCGGTTAATTTGTAGCCATTCCATCAGGTTTTTCAGCGTGGTGGATTTGCCCGAACCTGTCGTTCCCGCAATGACATACGCGCCATAAGGGTTGCTAAGGATCTTTTTCAAATCGGCAATTTCGGCAGACGAAACGCCTATTTTATCCAGCGAGCCCAGGTTATCTTTTTGCAAACCGGAAGGAATAATACGCAGCACAGCATGGTAACAATCCGCCGTTTCGCCAAAAATGGGAAAATGGGCATAACGGAAGCGGTACGGTTTACCGTTAAGACTGTAGAGAATATTCGCATTCTGCGGAATTGCCCGGTTCCATGTTGTATCTCTGGTTGTAGCCTCTACGTTGTACAAAACAAATACCAGTTCATCACACTGCTGTGATTTAATCTGCATAAACGGCATCAATACGCCATTTACGCGCGCCTCAAGCAACGCCAACACATCATTCCGTGTAATATGAAGGTCGCTGGCCCCCATATTTACAACGCGCTGTAAGATATTGACCAACTGTTTTTGCGTGTCTGTGATATCAATATCATTATGCGCAGCGTTAAGGGCTTTAAGAGAGATAAATTCCAGTATATGAAAATAATCTTCTTCCGTTACTATCGCCAGGCCAATGACTGGCCGTTTATGCATTGATTTCAGCCGGCTTATCTGGAGCTTGTATTCAAATAGCTTATCGATATTGATAGTGTGTACTAATAAATACTCATAACCATCATGAATAGCATTAATGCCTATTCCTTCAAATTCATGATATTCCCAAAGACCGGAAAATATATCTTCAGTCGTTATTCGTTTAAAATCTATATTCACGGGTTAGCTTCCTTAATTTGCAACCCGTTTTTACGATCTTTGGTTAAAATGTATTGTGCGCCGTCCATGGAAAATACATTTCCTGGAGTGACGTATAACAATGTATCACCGCGTTGATTAGCAATAGCAACCCGAGAAAGACCGCCAATGACTGATTCCAGTACTACGTGCGGCTTCGCAATATTATTACCTGTATTTACCGCAGGCGCGCTCTTTTCAGTCTTGATCTTCGCTTCGATTACGGGAGTTGGAGTTGCCCTCGCTTTTATTTTATCTTCACCGCGCAGCTTACGAATTTCGCTCAACATTTTTTCTAGTTCAACCTGTTGCTGTAGCTTGCGATATTCTGACTGATATAGATAATCCTGCTCAACGAGTGCCTGAATATGATCCTGCATCGTCAGTTCCGCTGACTGTTCATTCAGGGCTTTCTCATCGACATTTTTTACCTCAGGAGACGCAGCTTTCTCGCCATTGCCTACCAGCGCTGGTTTACCGGTCTGGTTTTTGGGTGCAGGCGGCAAGTCAGTAGTCGGAGCGGCCTGTACCAGTCCGGATCCCACCATTAATACTGCAAATATGATGATATTTTTTACGCTTTGCATACTAATCCTCCGGATACTTTTATTCCATCGTTAATTGTTTCAATCTTCCTGATAAGAAAGGCATCCCGATACGCCTGTTTATACAAGGCAACCTGTAATAATATCCCTTCGTTCACTGATGTGGAGTGTGGTTTTGTCAGCGTCATGTTCCACTCTGCTGAAAGCATACCGTAAGCCTTAACGTCCCCCGCTAATGTTTTTTCCAGCGCTGCGACTGTCGATTTAGGCAGGGTCTTAAATACAATCTCGCCATTTTTCTTTTTACCCTTTCCGCCCGTCAACGTTGAGTTATAGCTTTTGATATAAGAGATAACCTCATTACAGGAATATAACGACAAAGGTTTGTTCTTCTTATACGCGCTTAATAAGCCGTTTTCTTTGCGGGCAATTTTCATGTCATTGTATTCAAGTGAAACCCCATTCGACCTGTTCTTTCCTTTTTTTACAGGAAATGATGCTGCGTAGGTTTTACCAAAGAAAGTTAACTCTGGTTGCGTCAGAATAGCAGCGGGATCGATTTCAAAAGTCATGTGACACGACTTTAGCGAACAGCCATAACTTCGTCCCTCAACAGGAAGTTTAATCAATGCGAACGGAATAACGCTGCGATGAATTTCATCAATCAGGCGAATACCGAAATCAATACTCATTCCCTCTAATGATTTCTCATACCAGTCATGTACAGAAGCCTTATCGTTAAGCAGTTTCTGCGCAGCCTGCTGTTGCTGAGCAAGCATTTCGTCTTGCGGCATCTTTATAAAATAATACCAATAGCCTGCACCAGCGCCACACAACAGTAAAGCAATAACCAGAATAATAATTATAATTCGACTTGTAGAAAATATTCCGCTCTTACCTTTCCAGAAATAGAGACTTTCCAGCATAAATTACCCCGCCACCAGAAAATGAAGTGCTAAAGCAAGCAGCGCCAAAAATATCAGACCACCAGCCAGAATGGAGCTAATAATGAATCTGCGACGTCGCTTCAGAGAGAGCTGATGCGCCGCGCATTTCTCTATCACCACAGAAAGCTGGACTTCGGTCAGCGACGTCACTTCCAGGTGTTCATATTGTTCCGGGTGCCGCATGAGCTCATCAAACAGGCTGCGCTCTATAAAGCAATCGGTTCCACTGACAATCCGGCCACCATTAATAATGAGCAGATAAGTGAAATTATCATCACCATGTGAGAAATAGATGCCATCCCCAAATAACTCTTTAATATAAATCGCAAAAGGCTCATAAAGGGTAGAAATTTTCTCACAATAACCCACTGCTAAACGCCCGTCAGAATCTTTATAGATTACCCGACGATTAGCCTTTACCATTCCGCGAAAAGCTGCCTGCGCGCCAGGGTCAAGGTGAGACATACTGTCCGGTTCCCAGAGCAGACCGGTAAGGATATTATTATCCTGTAACAGTTTATCCATAACCATTTATTCCTATCGGGAAGTAATAGGCTGACGATAATAATCGACGCCAATTACCATGACGATCGTCGCAGATTCATCTTCATTTTTGTCACCGATACCCAAGACCTGATATTCCAGACCACCATTTTCACCTTTCACATCATACTTGCCTACCATTAGCAGATCGCCCGGCATAATAATTGACGAATTAAATGATTCCGTGGTGCTTACGTTCGGTAACTGCACATCATCATAAGTTTCAATGCCTTCCAGATACCGTTTTGTGAAACCACTCACTACCTCAATTCGACCATCTGAAAGCACGCGGGGGGTGATGATAAAACTGGTCCCTGTAATAATGGATGATGTTTCGACCGCGACGTTAACCTCACCATTGTCATCGACGGTACGGGTTTTGCTGGAGACGTAATTTTGCGACTTCGTCATATTCAGCGGTATCGCCATATTGTTACGCGTGATAAAGGAACCGCTTTGTAACGTCCGGTCACCCGTTAACTTATATAACGCATCCAGCCCGCTGCTGATATCAACATTGCTGTTTTTCCAGCCTGCCGATATGCCACCCGTTAATGAGTCCAGCAAACTTGAACTGATCTTCATGGTGTTTTGCCCATCATCCAGAGAGAAGTTAACGCCGGCAGAAAGCTGTTTCACTTTCGATTTATCGAGCGTGAAAATTTTATAGGTAACAATAAACTGACGGCTGTTATCCGCTTTATATTTATCTAACGCACGATTGAGCGCCTCATACTCTGACGGTCTTGAGTTAACCATTAAGACAGAAGAATCTTTGAATAGGTTGTAGTTTCCTGAAGAAATATAATTCTTCGCCATATCCTCCACATCATCCCAGAAAGATGATTCGAATTTGGTTTCGGTCTTTCCGGTCAACCCGCCGCTGGAAGTCGCCTCGTTACCAGAAAGATCCAGGTTCGTTTCTGTCTTATTGTTTTCACCATAAAAGTCCAGCTTAATGACATACGTTTCATAAACATTTATTTTAAGAACGTTATGATTATCAAGTTTTGGGCTTACGTCATAAAGAGAAGCGATATACTGGATAAACGCCTCAAAGGTGCCATCAAATTTTACGCTACGCGCCGTATTCCAGCTACCGCTGTTATTTGACGCACCGGCTTTTGCGCCTATCGCACTCTCGTTGATCCGGTAACTGATTCCCGTTTGTGCAGAGACAGCGTCCATAATGACTGCCAGCGTGGCGGGTTCATAGGATGAAATTTTGACATGTTTTCCCATGATTCGCTGCTGCTCAACGCTGTAATCCACCTTTTTCCCTATGTATGCGCGGTCGTACTTGATATACGGCTTCGCTTTTGATTCATCCTGGGTGGTCGCATCTTTAAAATGCTTCTGAATCTGGTTTTCTGAGTCATATTTTTCTTCAAAATCGCTGACACAACCCTGAAGAAAAATGGCTAATATTAACAACCCTGTCTTAATCTTCATCCCTGCACCCATTTTACATTTCATCAATAACAATAACGCGATTTTTTTGATATTTCTTGACTACCAGGCCATAATTCTCAGAAAAAAACAGCTCGCCAAGTTCTTGTAGGATCTCGTCATCCGATTTCCCTGCCAGCGTAATATTGTTATAAACCAGGTAATCTTTTGCACTGTTCCAGAAAAGCTTATAGCCATTAGCCTCCACCCATTTTCTGATTTCCTGGCTTAATAATTTATCTTCCTGAATTACCAGTGGCGGCGCTGAAGGCGCATCCGCGTGATAAGTGTCACCAGTAAACGGGTTTCTGCCGGTATGTTGAACAACCGCACCAGAAGACACTGGAGATGCCGTCATATGGATCTCTGATGAACTATTATTACTTGCCATAGCCTGCGGCAAAAGCATTACCGACAATAAAAGCAGGCAGTATTTCCTGATAATCATATTATCTTCCCTCTGTTTATCAGATTGCTATTATTTGTATTCTGTCGTCGTCAATAAATCATATGGCGTACCTGATTGCGGTATCGTACTGCACCATTTGGTAATAACATAAGATATTGTCTGCGGGTTTACTATGCTAAACCCTGCTCCCGTTTCTGAATCATACATGCCCATCGTTGCGGTCACTGCCCATACATACTTGCTGCCCGGGAATATGTATTTTTGCGCCACATTATGATCGACACGAGCCCCACTTGAAACGTCCATCTCAGCCAACTCTACCTGCACAGTAACGCCACCAAGCAAATCTACTTTCTTGCTATCATCTAATTTGGCGCGAGTCTCATTTTGTTTGACATAGCTACCAGATATGCCGCCATCGTTGTAAGCTGAGACAGAAGATATACTGGCAGACAACCGTGGATATAACGCCCGGGTAACTTTTGTTTTTTCCTTATTGCCATCTTCATCCAGGATTGCGTCACCGTTGGCGTCACGCAAAATAATTTCCTGTTCGATGACAGGGCAGGTCTGCACTGCAAATCGATGCATGCCAGAGTTTATTGAACTGTCATCATATGCTGCCACATAATCTTTCTTATCTGTAATATCCGCAGATAAAAGTTCATAACCAGAATATTCACTCACTGACGGAGTCACAAGTTCAAAAGCATCATATGTACTGGAAGGGTAATAATCCGAAATAATATCAAATCCAGCCATGCTGCTGCCATTCTAGGCATGATAAGAGGTATTATCATCCAGATAAAAATCACCCTCAATTTCTTCGTTATTGTTATTTTTGTATGTAAAGCGCTCAGGGTTACCGTCGGCGGAAAGCATTAAATCACCGCCATAATTACGCTTGAATAAAAAAACTGGCCGTGACGTATTTTCCATCACCAGATTGGCTTTTAGCGTACCCGTTTTGGTCTCATCACCATAATTCTCCGGATCGGTCATATCCAGCGAAAGGATCTGATCTTCGCCATGGGCACCTGTGCCTGCCTCCTGGTTGTAACACAGTTCAACTTTACTTGCCTGGGTGTTCCAGCATGCCGTGCCTGAGCCGCCGCCATTGCTCCCCTGATCGTTATCATTCATGTCAAAGGTGATGCGAATACCCAGTTGCTGACCCTTTCCCAGCGTTTCCAGTCGCTCCAGGTTAGAGGCCATATCGGAAAACTCGACTGGCGTACTGCCGTCAGATTCCGTTATCAGTTGCCAGGCATCCGCCGTCCTGGCCCGGCGAACAAGCATGATATGCGAAGCAATCATGCCTGAGTTATTTAACGCATTGTTAAACGCGGAGGCATAATTGGCAAAACTATACTTGTCGTTACTCTCCGTGTAGTTGAACGCAACAATAGCATCCATACGCGCAATCGTGCTGGAGGGGGTTTTAAGATCGTCAGAAGCAAACCCAATCCGTTCAATTTTCGCCGCGGGATTTTTAGCCGCCGTCACAAGTGAGCAGGGTAAATATTCTTGTGTCAGTTCAAATGTTGATTTAAGTGAGACGTTACAGCTTTTGCTGATGAACAAATAACGTTGTTGCTTTTGCTGATTCGCCCCCTCTCCCCACAAAAAATAGTTCGTCCCGGTCCCGGTATCAATGTCCGTAACGTTATTAGTTATCCGGTAACGATATTGGGAATCGGTACTGCTGCCTTGCGTGGCTTCATACAGTGGGTTATCTTTTTCACCGTCTTTTGTTTGCAGAGTTTCATCACGCAAATAATTCATCACGCCCTTCATCTCCTGGACAAGCGCGTTCGCGATGGTCTGGCGCATTTCTTTCGCTGCTTGTTTACGGGCATAATTGGTATACATAGCTAGCGCGCCACCAATGATTGCCAGTACAACAATAACTTCCAGTAGTGAAAATCCAGCCTGATGGTTTCGGGACCGCATACTAATTCCTGAAGAACATGAATCATTTTTATATAAATAATAAGTGGCTATTCACAGTAAATAGCCACTTGTTTTTATTCTAAAAAAGAACAGATTCTAATTTAGAGCACAAAGTATTATTTACTACCGAAGATAACACCGTTAATAGAACCCTGACCGTCACAGACGCCAGTTGCAACAATATCAGAAGGCGAAATATCACTCGAGGTCAGCGTCTTAAGAATTGCACCACTTTTACCCACACTGAAGTCTCGGTCAGCGATACTTGGTTCAGACCCGGCAGCGGCACCGGTATTGAGCGCTTCAACATAGTCCCACTGGTTACCCATCTGGGAAATCAGGTTACGACACTCTTCAGACGCCAGACCATTCACCACCACAACAAAGCCTTTTCTCTGAGAACTTGAGCTATCCGTTAACGCGTTATCCATCTGGAACGCATCGTTAGAGAAGCCGTTAAACGCTTCATCAGCAGAGATTTTACCCATACGTACCAGAGTGGCGATTGGCGAGTCATTGGATACAGAAGTATCATTGATATCGGATTTAGACAAACCTTTAATAGAATCGCTTTGCGCCGGATATTGAGCCTGATCTTTATAAGCTTCATTCATTGCAGTACGTACACTGGTCAAGTCATCCTGTACAGCAGACAAGTCCTGAGCCGTAAAAGCCCGCTGGGCTAAAATAACCACACCAGCGGCAATAACACCGATAATCCCTAAGACAATAATTATTTCCAACAGCGTAACACCTCGCTGTTTCTTCATCTCTTTTAACTTAGAGACCTTTTTGGTCATATTCCCTTTTATGTTTAAAACCATTGTACTCATGTTATACACCCTTATTAATTCCGTTAAATTCAGGCTTAGCCACCTGTTCGAATATTATTAATATGGAAAAATAAGAATGCAACAGAACGAAAAAAAACTAAGAATACATTTATATTCAGCAAACACATTTCATACATTATTTTTATAAAATTTATAGGAAAGTATAATTATTATGAATTAGTTAAACCAATAAAACAAAACGTACTTTATAGCTGTACTTTTACATGAGATGCGGAATATTTTCAATAATTAAATGTCAATCTTGATAAGTTTCTCTTCTTCCTTATTTATTAAGCCCTTATCGATAAAACAATACCGATAATACTGTCATTCCTGTTACTCTGGCATGAGAATGAAAAAAAATGCCCGGTTAAATTAACCGGGCGTCTGATAAAAAATTATAACGTTCTTTAATAGAGGTAAAACTAACCCCTATAGCTATGTATTAAACCGCTTTCACTGCATCTGCAATACGATGGGCGAACTCAGATACCTGTGCCTCGTCTTCACCTTCAACCATCACACGAATTAATGGTTCAGTGCCAGACTTACGCAGCAGGACGCGTCCACGATTACCCAGCGCCGCTTCAACGTCTGCCATCACCGCTTTCACATTGTCATTTTCCAGCGGATCGCCGCTACCTGCGGTGTAACGTACGTTAACCAGCAGCTGCGGGAACATTTTCATGCCGCTGCACAGGTCGTGCAAACTCATATGATTGCGCACCATCGCGGTCAACACCTGCAGACCCGCCACGATGCCGTCACCGGTGGTGGTTTTATCCAGCAGGATCACATGGCCTGAGTTTTCCGCACCGATACTCCAGCCTTTTTCCTGCATTTTTTCCAGGACATAGCGGTCACCGACTTTCGCACGGGCAAACGGAATGCCCAGCTGTTTCAACGCCAACTCAAGGCCCATGTTGCTCATCAGCGTGCCTACCGCGCCACCGCGTAGTTGCCCCTGACGCAGCGCTTCACGGGCGATGATATACATGATTTGGTCACCGTCGACCTTATTGCCTTCGTGGTCGACCATGATCACGCGGTCGCCGTCGCCGTCCAACGCGATACCCAGATCGGCTTTTTCCGCGATCACGCGCGCCTGCAAGGCGCGGACGTCGGTAGCGCCGACTTCTTCATTGATGTTAACGCCGTTTGGCTCACAACCGATGGCAATAACATTGGCGCCCAGCTCACGCAGTACGTTTGGCGCAATGTGATACGTCGCACCGTTAGCGCAATCCACCACAATTTTAAGCTCACTCAGGCTCAGTTCATTCGGGAAGGTGCCTTTGCAAAACTCGATATAGCGACCGGCGGCATCGACAATACGGGTGGCTTTACCCAACTCAGCCGAGTCCACACAGGTGATCGCTTTTTCCATCTCGGCTTCTATGGCTTCTTCAACCGCATCCGGCAGTTTGGTGCCGTCGATAGAGAAAAATTTGATCCCGTTGTCATAGTACGGGTTGTGCGAAGCGGAGATAACAATCCCTGCTTCAGCACGGAAAGCACGCGTCAGATAAGCAACGGCAGGTGTTGGCATTGGGCCAGTGAAAGAGGCAGAAAGACCTGCGGCAGCCAGGCCCGCTTCCAGCGCAGATTCCAGCATATAGCCAGAAATACGCGTATCTTTACCGATGATAATTTTTCGTGAACCATGACGTGCCAGCACTTTTCCCGCCGCCCATCCCAGTTTGAGCACAAAGTCAGGGGTAATTGGGGAGTCGCCTACGCGGCCACGGATCCCATCAGTGCCAAAATATTTACGATTACTCATAGCGTTTGTTTTCCTTTGCAGACAATGTGGCTTCCACCACACGCATCGCTTCTACGGTTTCTTTGACGTCATGGACACGGACAATCTGCGCCCCCTGCATGGCGGCAATCACCGCGCACGCAAGACTACCGTTCAGGCGTTCGGATGGCCCCACATTCAGCAGTTGACCAACCATTGATTTTCGTGACATTCCAACCAGCAGCGGCAGCTCAAAATGATGGAACTCAGCCAGGCGCGCCAGTAATGCGTAGTTATGGGTGAGATTTTTACCGAATCCGAATCCCGGGTCGAGCAACAATTTATCTTTTGTGATTCCGGCTCGTTCACAACGTGCTATTTGCTCAACAAAGTAACGATTTACCTCAGCGAACACATCCTCGTACTTTGGCGCTTCCTGCATGGTTTTCGGTTGCCCCTGCATATGCATCAAACAAACCGGCAGCCCGGTTTCCGCGGCGGCTTCCAACGCCCCGGGCTCCGAGAGTGAACGAATGTCATTAATGAGATGTGCGCCGACCCGCGCGCATTCGCGAATCACTTCGGGTTTTGAGGTATCGACGGAAATCCATACTTCAAAACGTTGAGCAATCGCCTCCACCACAGGGATCACTCGCTGCAGCTCTTCTTCTACGCTCACATCAGCAGCGCCAGGACGCGTGGACTCCCCCCCCACATCAATGATAGTCGCCCCAGCGTTAATCATCAGATTTGCGTGTTTTACCGCCTCAACCAGAGAGTTGTGCGCCCCGCCATCGGAAAAAGAATCTGGCGTAACGTTTAAAATCCCCATGACGTGAGGATGGCTGAGATCCAGTGAAGAACCCTGAGCAAAGAGTTTCATAGTTTTATCCCTGGTAAAAATCTTGAGTATGCAGATAAGAAAAACCCCGGAGCAAGCCCCAGGGTTTTCAATTAAAACACGGTCATCATCAACGATAACTTATTTGTCGCCCAGTTGCTCTGACATGGTGCCAGAGTCCGGCGCACGCGGTTCATCAACCGGACGCGGCGCGCTCGGCTTGCCGGTGCTGCCAGAGTTGTTGTTCGAAGAACCCGGTTCTTCCCAACCCGCTGGCGGACGCACATCGCGGCGAGCCATCAGATCATCAATCTGCGGCGCATCGATGGTCTCATATTTCATGAGCGCATCTTTCATCGAGTGCAGAATGTCCATGTTTTCGTTCAGCAGACGACGCGCACGGTCATAGTTACGCTCAATCAACAGCTTAACTTCCTGATCGATGATGCGAGCCGTTTCATCGGACATATGTTTAGCTTTCGCAACAGAACGTCCCAGGAATACTTCGCCTTCTTCTTCAGCGTACAGCAGCGGACCGAGTTTATCGGAGAAGCCCCACTGAGTAACCATGTTACGCGCCAGGTTAGTCGCGACTTTGATGTCGTTCGACGCACCGGTAGAAACATGTTCAGCACCGTAGATGATCTCTTCCGCCAGACGACCGCCGTACAGCGTGGAGATCTGGCTTTCCAGCTTCTGACGGCTGGCGCTAATTGCGTCGCCTTCAGGCAGGAAGAAGGTCACACCCAGCGCACGACCGCGCGGGATAATCGTTACTTTGTGTACCGGATCGTGTTCCGGTACCAGGCGACCAATAATCGCGTGGCCAGCTTCGTGATACGCGGTAGATTCTTTCTGCGCTTCCGTCATCACCATGGAACGACGTTCCGCACCCATCATGATTTTGTCTTTCGCTTTCTCGAACTCAACCATCGACACGACGCGCTTGTTGCCGCGAGCAGCAAACAGCGCCGCTTCGTTCACCAGGTTCGCGAGGTCAGCACCGGAGAAGCCAGGCGTACCACGCGCAATGATTGCCGCATCGATATCCGGAGACAGCGGTACGCGACGCATATGCACTTTCAGGATCTGTTCACGACCGCGAACGTCCGGCAGACCAACCACAACCTGACGGTCGAAACGGCCTGGACGCAGCAGCGCAGGGTCAAGAACGTCCGGACGGTTAGTTGCCGCGATAACGATAATACCTTCGTTACCTTCGAAGCCGTCCATCTCAACCAGCATCTGGTTCAGGGTCTGCTCACGTTCATCGTGACCACCGCCCAGACCAGCGCCACGCTGACGGCCTACGGCGTCGATTTCATCGATGAAGATGATGCACGGTGCCGCTTTTTTGGCCTGTTCGAACATGTCACGCACACGAGATGCACCCACACCCACGAACATTTCCACGAAATCAGAACCGGAAATTGTAAAGAATGGAACCTTCGCTTCACCGGCGATAGCTTTCGCCAGCAGGGTTTTACCGGTACCCGGAGGACCGACCATCAGGACGCCTTTCGGGATTTTACCGCCCAGCTTCTGGAAACGGCTCGGTTCGCGCAGGTACTCAACCAGCTCAGCAACCTCTTCCTTCGCTTCGTCACAACCCGCAACGTCAGCAAACGTGGTTTTGATCTGATCTTCCGTCAGCATGCGCGCTTTGCTCTTACCGAACGACATGGCGCCTTTGCCACCACCGCCCTGCATTTGACGCATGAAGAAGATCCAGACACCAATCAGCAGCAGCATTGGGAACCAGGAAATGAAGATAGAAGCCAGCAGGCTCGGCTCTTCAGGCGGCTCGCCGACAACCTTGACGTTTTTGGTCAGCAGGTTATCAAGCAGCTTCGGATCGTTAACCGGAATGTAGGTCGTGTAACGGTTACTATCTTTCTTGGTAACGTTAATCTCACGTCCGTTGATCTTCGCTTCACGAACCTGGTCCTGATTGACCTCTTGCAGGAAGGTAGAGTAATCAACCTTACGGCCATTAGACTCGCTGGGCCCAAAGCTCTGGAATACTGACATCAGCACAACGGCAATGACCAGCCAGAGAATTAGGTTTTTCGCCATGTCACTCAAGGGATTAACCTCATATTACAACTGTGTTAAAAACAGCGTCAGGATACTCTATATCCAGTTTCTTTCAAACTTTCGTTTGAAATCTACCGGTTATGGTTTACGCCCGGTCGCTACAATATACACTTCACGCGAACGGGCGCGAGAAGAGTCCGGCTTACGAACTTTGACCTTCGTAAACAGGGAGCGAATCTCTCTTAGATACTCATCGAAGCCTTCGCCCTGGAACACCTTCACTACAAAACTACCACCTGGCGCTAAAACATCTCGAGCCATTCCAAGCGCCAGCTCTACCAGATACATGGCCCGGGGAATATCCACCGCCGGTGTTCCACACATATTTGGTGCCATATCAGACATGACAACTTGTACTTTACTGTCACCTACGCGTTCAAGTAACGCTTGCAGGACTAATTCATCACGAAAGTCGCCCTGAAGGAAGTCCACACCAACGATTGGATCCATAGGTAAAAGATCGCAAGCGATAATGCGGCCGCTGTTGCCGATCTGCGTAACCGCATATTGCGACCAGCCACCCGGTGCAGCGCCGAGATCAACAATCGTCATCCCCGGTTTAAAAATTTTGTCACTTTGCTGTATTTCATCAAGTTTAAACCAGGCACGGGAACGTAACCCCTTTTTCTGCGCCTGTTGAACATATTTATCGCTAAAGTGTTCCTGAAGCCAGCGACTCGAGCTGGCAGAACGCTTTTTACCTGTCATTTCACATTCCCAAAGGGCAGTTCATCGTAACCAATGGTGTAAATTTCTACACAGCTATTTGGTGATATATGGGAGATGGCGGTAGAATGACCCGTTTTCAATCCCAACGTAAGCAAAAATATACGATGAATCTGAGTACTAAACAAAAACAGCACCTGAAAGGTCTGGCACATCCGCTCAAGCCGGTAGTTATGCTTGGCAACAATGGTTTGACCGAAGGGGTACTGGCCGAGATTGAACAAGCGTTAGAGCACCATGAACTTATCAAGGTGAAAATCGCCTCGGAAGATCGCGATACCAAAACCTTGATCGTGGAAGCTATCGTACGCGAAACCGGCGCCTGCAATGTACAGGTCATCGGCAAAACGCTGGTACTGTATCGCCCGACTAAAGAACGTAAAATCTCGCTGCCACGCTAAGAATATCCCAAAGTCGCACACGAAGTTTGTGTAAAACGCGGGGTTTTCCGCTAGCAGGAGAGCAAAATGCCACGCTCTCTTCGTTGATAAAAGGCCGCTATGCGGCCTTTTTCCTTTCTTTACAATGTATCAACATCTTAACCAAGATGCGAATTACAGGTATTCGACCTTCGTTACTTCATATTCAACTTCACCGCCCGGCGTTTTGATAACGACGACGTCATCCTGCTCTTTGCCAATCAGGCCACGAGCAATAGGCGAGTTCACTGAAATCAGGTTCTGTTTAAAATCAGCTTCATCATCGCCGACAATACGCCAGGTCTGCTCTTCGTCATTATCGAGATTCAGAACGGTAACCGTCGCGCCGAAAACAACACGGCCATTGTTCGGCATTTTAGTGACGTCAATCACCTGCGCATTGGACAGTTTAGCTTCGATATCTTTAATGCGTCCTTCGCAGAATCCTTGCTGTTCGCGAGCCGCGTGATACTCCGCGTTCTCTTTCAGGTCACCGTGCTCACGCGCTTCCGCGATAGCGGCGATAATTTCAGGACGGCGCACAGATTTCAGAAAATCCAGCTCTTCGCGCAGTTTTTCAGCACCACGTAAGGTCATCGGGATAGCTTGCATTTGTTATACCTCTTGAACATTCCTGTAGGGGGCGATGCTTCTCACCCCGGCTGCTAAGCCCACCCTGGCATACACCATGCCAGAGTCAGAAGCAAAAAAATACCGACCCGGGGCTCAAGGTCCCAGGTCAGCTACAATTCTCTATTTGATGATCATTTTACCCTGGAGTTCCCTATGGGTCATCGTTTACTTTTTGGGGCGTTGCGCCGTAGTATGACGGCCTGTTTCCAGGTTGTTAGCGCGAGATTATGCGATTTCCCAGATTTACCATTGGATTGACTGCCAGTATAGCGTTCAGCGTTCAGGCTGCGAATGTCGACGAATACATCAACCAGCTTCCTGCCGGGGCCAACCTCGCCCTTATGGTACAGAAGGTTGGCGCATCTGCACCCGCTATTGATTTTCATAGCCAGCAGATGGCGCTCCCCGCCAGTACCCAGAAAGTGATCACCGCGCTGGCGGCGTTGATTCAGCTCGGGCCTGATTTCCGTTTTACCACCACGCTTGAGACGAAAGGCAACGTGGAAGGCGGCGTTTTGAAAGGTGACTTAGTGGCGCGATTTGGCGCCGATCCGACGCTAAAACGCCAGGATATTCGCAATATGGTAGCGACTCTGAAAAAATCTGGTGTGACGCAAATTGCCGGAAATGTTCTGATCGACACCTCTATTTTTGCCAGTCATGATAAAGCCCCCGGTTGGCCCTGGAACGACATGACGCAATGTTTTAGCGCCCCGCCTGCCGCAGCCATTGTCGATCGCAACTGTTTCTCGATTTCGCTCTACAGCGCGCAAAAACCGAACGATCTGGCATTTATTCGCGTGGCATCCTACTACCCGGTCACCATGTTCAGCCAGGTGCGAACCCTCGCGCGTGGCTCTGCCGAAGCGCAATATTGTGAACTGGACGTGGTTCCAGGCGATCTCAACCGCTTCACGCTGACCGGATGCCTACCTCAACGCGCCGATCCGCTGCCGCTGGCATTCGCCATTCAGGACGGTGCCAGCTATGCCGGGGCGATTATCAAAGATGAGCTAAAACAAGCGGGTATCACTTACAGCGGCACGCTGCTGCGCCAGACGCAGGTCAACGAGCCGGGAACCGTGGTTGCCAGCAAACAGTCAGCGCCGCTGCATGACCTGCTTAAGATTATGCTGAAAAAATCGGACAACATGATCGCCGATACCGTTTTCCGCATGATTGGCCATGCACGATTTAACGTCCCGGGCACCTGGCGGGCAGGTTCCGATGCCGTACGCCAAATTTTGCGTCAGCAGGCGGGCATCGATATTGGCAACACCATTATTGCCGACGGTTCTGGTCTCTCCCGCCATAACCTGATTTCCCCGGCGACCATGATGCAGGTGCTGCAATATATCGCTCAGCACGATAACGAGCTGAACTTTATTACTATGCTACCGCTGGCGGGCCATGACGGCTCCCTGCAATACCGTGCGGGCCTGCATCAGGCTGGCGTGGATGGCAAAGTATCGGCGAAGACAGGCTCACTACAGGGCGTCTACAACCTCGCAGGCTTCATCACCACGGCAAGCGGTCAGCGTATGGCATTTGTGCAGTATCTGTCGGGCTATGCGGTACAGCCGGCTGACCAACGTAATCGGCGTATTCCGCTGGTACGCTTCGAGAGTCGGTTGTACAAAGATATTTATCAGTCTAACTAAGCGGATGCAGGGAGCGGTAACGCTCCCTCGTCGTTTCTAATCGTTTACCGGGATTATCCGCAGCTCGGTTAACCCAATCCCCAGCTTCCTTGGCGGAGCGGATTTAGGAAAACCGATATAATTTCCCTCGTTACTCAACTCCGGATAAGGGGGGACAATCGTTAGCGTATCGAGTCTGTCAGGATTCGTCATATGTAATATCACCGTTTCCGCCTCTGCGTGCAGGGTGAGATAGTGGGTACAGGAACCGATGGAAACGGGAAGTGGTGCACCAATATTTTTGCCAAAGGCTTTTGCCTTGATCTCAACGTCAAATTTCGCGGGCAGTGGTTGGTTATAGGTGATAGCCACCGCGGGTGACAGGTTCGCATCTGACCACCGTCCCCAGTATTCTGGATGCCCCACTCCTGTTATTGATTTCACAAATGCAGGCAGTCCTTCCGCCGCAAACAGTATGCGATCGGACTGATAGCGGACATCCTTTGCGGAAAGTAATAACCGCGCCTGGATACGCTGAAAGCGTTCATGATTCGTTTCGCCCGGAAATTCACTCATCCCGCCTGAATAATCTTCAGCCATTATTTTCTCGATGTGAGTCTCGCTACCGGCTTTTCCAGAGGCAACACACCACCCAGTATTGACGGCAGAATCCGGTTGCCATACGGGGCCAATGCTCAGGCATTGATCTATCCAGATAAATTTATGGCCTTCAGGCAGAAATCCCAGGGTATTCCTTAAAGACATTCCCACGTCATTCCCGTCATCGACAACCGGCCAGACTCGTCCCGGAGATACTTCCAGTAAGGCGGGAATAGGGTATTCAAAACTATCAAAACGCAGCAACTTTCTTCTGGTATCAACGGTAAAATTTTTAATGGACTCGGGAATTCCCCAACGGGAGCGGATAGCAGGCCCCCAGGCTAACAACTTATTTTTAAAGTCGTCAAAAACCGCTGCCAGTGAAGGCTGACTTAATGAACTTCTCCCTAAGCCTATTGCATTATCGCCCCCCATCAGCTCAAGCACCGTTGCCCCATTATCTAACGTGCTTCGCTTATCGGCGATAACTTTCGGCGTCACACCATTTCTGAAAACCACAAATAAATTGCGACGAGGCATTTTATTTAAATAATCCACAGCAGCCGTCATATTTTGCATTACCAGATGATCGGATGAGAGAACAATAATTGTATTACTGGCCCAGGGCGAAGCCTGTATCCGTCTAATGAATTTAGCGATTTCCCTTTGGCTACAAAGCACAGAGGTTAACGCATCGACTTCACTACCATTTTTTTTATAGCTGACAGGACAGCTCGTGGGGATATAACCTTCAGGGGGATGGGTATCCAGCGTCAACGTGAATAACGCAAAAGGCGTTTTTTGCCGGGACAAATGCTCAAACTTGCGCCAGACCTTTTCCAGCAGCATATCATCATATAGCCCCCAGGCATTCTGGGCGGAAAAATCCTTCTCCAGGCCAGACTCCGCCAGTCCCCAGGCATGGTCAATGCCGTGCGTTTTAAAAAACACATCCTTATCGGCGAAACGTAAATCAGCGCCCTGCATAAACCAGGTTTCATAACCTGAATTTTTCAAAATATCCCCAAGGCAGACTGAAGAGGAAAAGAAGCCCAGACTTGCTTTCTTGCCACTTAAATCGGTCGGTGCAAACAGCGGAAGACCACACTGCGATGCCACGATCCCTGCTATGGTAAAATCCGTCGCCGGATACTGTTCTGTGCCACTAAAATCCAGGCCATCTTGTTTCAGCGCCGTTAAATCAGGCAGCAACTGAGGAAATGTGTCTTTATCAAAGTAGGTTCTTTCCAGGCTTTCTGCATAAATATATACCAGATTATATTTTGGATTATTTATCCTGGTATCTGGCGTAATATAGTAGCGCGAAAAATCGGAGCCATCTACTTCTGCTGGCGGCTTGTTATAATTAGTGAATTGTAATAACGCCGGAGAGATGCCAACAGCAAAAAATGTCAGCAATACGGCGGTTATCGAAGCGTAATGTTTTCTCTCTTTTTGAACATTTTTACCTTGCATGAATCGCCAGCTCAGAAAGAGTAGCAGTCCAATCAGCAAGACAGCAACGACAAAAGGCGCGACGTAATCTTTAAAATCCGCGCCATAAAGCGAGCGGGTCAAAGTATAAATAACAGCGTCATTAACCCCTTCGCCCGTAAAGTAATAACAGCCTAACCAAAACAGGCTTAAAAATAAAGAAATGCACTGAGCAAGTAAAATAAGAGAGGCGTAATAGATTGCCCTATAGCCTTTACTTTTATAAATCAGGGCGGCCAAAACCATTGAGGCCAGTGATATAATAATTGCTACAAATGAGTATTGCATTACCTCGTCTCATACATGCACGCTAAATGAGGAGGAATTATAATTGGTCGTTTAATGCGGGAACATCATTAATATTTTTTTCAGAATATATAAATAAAAGGGCTGGTAAACCAGCCCTCAAAATCAACGCTTATAAATGAACTCAACGCCTTCTTCGTCGTCTTCGTCCCAATCGTCATCCCAGTCATCTTCCGCTTCGTCTTCGACTTCAGCGAGCTGCTGGCGGTGATAATCATCCCACATGAACTCAACTTTCTCTGGCTGTTTCGCTTCTTCAGCCTGAACAATCGGGTTCTCAATGATAAAGGTCATCACATCCCAGCACAGATCCTTCACGCCCAACTGGCTGGCGGCGGAGATCAGGTAATATTTACCTTCCCAGCCCAGCGCTTCAGCGATCGCTTTCGCTTTCTCTTCCGCTTCGGCCTTGTCCAGCAAATCAATTTTGTTGAACACTAACCAGCGCGGTTTAGACGCCAGATCCTGACTGTACTTTTCCAGTTCGCCAATAATGATACGGGCGTTTTCTACCGGATCGGAGCCATCAATTGGATCGATATCGATGAGGTGCAGCAGCACGCGGCAGCGTTCCAGGTGTTTCAGGAAGCGAATCCCCAGACCCGCGCCTTCAGCCGCGCCTTCAATCAGCCCCGGAATGTCGGCCACTACGAAGCTCTTTTCGTTGT
This sequence comes from Citrobacter sp. wls708, assembly GCF_005281255.1. Classification (NCBI taxonomy): domain Bacteria; kingdom Pseudomonadati; phylum Pseudomonadota; class Gammaproteobacteria; order Enterobacterales; family Enterobacteriaceae; genus Citrobacter; species Citrobacter sp. wls708. The sequence goes on along the minus strand of NZ_SZXE01000008.1, from coordinate 87,430 downwards.
CCATACGTACCACGCCCAGGCTTGGTACCAGGGTGGTGAACGGATAATCGGCAACTTTCGGCTTCGCCGCGGATACCGCACGGATAAACGTCGATTTACCGGCATTTGGCATACCCAACATACCTACATCCGCCAGCAGCATCAGCTCCAGCAACAGATCGCGCTTATCGCCCGGTGTCCCCATCGTTTTCTGACGCGGAGTACGGTTGACCGAGGATTTGAAACGGGTGTTACCCAGGCCGTGCCAGCCGCCTTTAGCGACCATCAGACGCTGACCATGCTTGGTCATGTCGCCCATGGTTTCGCCGGTGCCCTGATCGATAACGCGCGTACCGACAGGCACTTTAATCGTAACGTCTTTACCGCGTTTACCTGTGCAATCGCGGCTCGCGCCATTCTGACCACGTTCCGCACGGAAAGATTTTTCAAAACGGTAATCGATCAGCGTGTTCAGGTTTTCGTCGGCTTCCATCCATACGTCGCCGCCATCACCGCCATCACCGCCGTCCGGGCCGCCTTTTGGAATATATTTTTCACGGCGGAAGCTCACGCAACCATTACCGCCATCACCTGCAACGACCAGAATCGATGCTTCATCAACAAACTTCATTTTACTCTCCGTAAATCATTCGCCTGAGCGGGGTTGCGAAACCACCGTTTCATGCTTACGTAAACCGCCCCAAATTCGATGACCAATGGCGGAATACATCGCGCCCGCAACCACGATAAACGCACCGAGATAACCTAAAAGGTTTAGCATCGGTCTGGCGAAGAAATCGGGCCAGGCCAGTGATAATAAATCTGAAAATAACAACGTAAACAGCGGGGTAAGCGTAATAATGGCGCTTACCTGCGCCGCCTGCCAGCGCGCCATCGCTTCCGCGAGAGCGCCGTATCCTACCAGCGTATTCAGGCCGCAGAATACCAGGCAGGCCAGCTGCCAGTCGCTGAGCTGCGTGATGACACCGGGTTTAGCCAGCGGCAACAACGCAATCGTACATAAAGTGTACAGTAAAAACAGGATCTGCGGTGACGCCAGACGGCGCAATAACACCTTTTGCGCGACCCCATAGCTCACCCAGACCATCGCCGCACCGACACCAAAGATAACGCCCCAGGTGTAATCGGTGAGTCGGGTAAAAATTTCGATCAGACTGGTATTAAAAAACAGAACCAGGCCGCTCAGAAGCATAATGGCGCCAATCACCTGCGTGCCGCGCATCTTTTCTTTCAGGATAAAGACGCTGGCGATCATCATACCAACGGGTGACAGCTGACCGATAACCTGCGAGGCCGTTGGGCTCAAGTACTGCAAAGATGAACTAAACAGAATGAAGTTACCGAACAGCCCACCGGTGGCTATTGCCAACAGCACCAACCAACGCGCTTTGCGAAAAATGCGCAATGGGGGGAGCTTTTTTTTAACCGCAAGGATAGCGCCAAGGCCAATACTTGCCATTAAAAAACGGTAGAACACCACGGTAGGAGGCTCCATCACCTCCAGCACTTGCTTCATTGCTATTGGCAAAGCGCCCCAACATATTGCAGTCGTGAGTGCTAACAGAATACCAATGCCTGCCTGCTGCTTCATGCCGTATTCCCTGCAAGGGCTCGTTTCCGGTTTATCACGGCGCGACGAGCATATTTACCGGCCGTCGAATGTAAAAAGCCCCGCAACGTGTTGCGGGGCTTTTATCCGTTACCGGGACGCGAAAAACTTATTCAGCAACGATGCTGATGAATTTACGGTTTTTCGGGCCTTTCACTTCAAATTTCACTTTACCGTCTGCTTTAGCAAACAAAGTGTGGTCTTTGCCGCAACCAACGTTGGAGCCAGCGTGGAATTTAGTACCACGTTGACGAACGATGATGCTACCAGCCAGAACTGTTTCACCGCCGAAGCGTTTTACGCCCAGACGTTTAGCTTCTGAATCGCGACCGTTACGAGTCGAGCCGCCAGCCTTTTTATGTGCCATTTAATCTGCTCCCCTTAACTTAAGCGCTGATGCCAGTGATTTTCACATCAGTGAACCACTGACGATGGCCCTGCTGCTTACGGTAGTGTTTACGACGACGAAACTTAACGATTTTAACTTTCTCGCCACGACCATGAGCAACAACTTCAGCTTTGATAACGCCGCCATCAACGAAAGGAACGCCGATTTTGACTTCTTCACCGTTTGCGATCATCAGAACTTCAGCGAATTCAACAGATTCGCCAGTTGCGATGTCCAGCTTTTCCAGGCGAATGGTCTGACCTTCGCTTACTCGGTGTTGTTTACCACCACTTTGGAAAACCGCGTACATAAAAAACTCCGCTTCCACGCACACCTTTTTGATGATTCAGAGTGCGCTATAAATATTCACAATAGGGCGCGAATATTACGCAAAACGCGAGCCTTTGACAAGTGCTACCGTCAATACATGAAGAAAAAAAACACAACACGTACGGTAACGTTTATCTACGGCGTTTTTTCAGTACAATCAGCATATATTTATAAACCTGAACCCGACGTTACCTTGCCATACGGTGAGGTAATCGGGGCGAGAAGCCCGGCTTTTGCGATGAATTTAGAAAAAATCAATGAGTTAACCGCGCAAGATATGGCGGGGGTCAATGCGACAATCCTTGAACAGCTCAATTCCGACGTCCAGTTGATCAATCAGTTAGGGTACTACATCGTGAGCGGCGGCGGAAAACGCATTCGCCCAATGATCGCAGTACTTGCAGCACGTGCTGTTGGTTACCAGGAAAATGCGCACGTTACGATTGCAGCCCTCATCGAGTTTATCCACACTGCGACCCTCCTGCATGACGATGTTGTGGATGAGTCCGACATGCGCCGCGGGAAAGCCACAGCGAATGCGGCGTTTGGTAATGCGGCCAGCGTGCTGGTCGGCGATTTTATCTATACCCGCGCATTTCAGATGATGACCAGCCTCGGCTCACTGAAAGTACTGGAAGTCATGTCAAAAGCGGTTAACGTCATCGCAGAAGGTGAAGTTCTGCAGTTGATGAACGTCAACGACCCGGACATCACCGAAGAAAACTATATGCGCGTCATCTACAGCAAGACTGCGCGTTTGTTTGAAGCCGCAGCCCAATGCTCAGGTATTCTGGCTGGCTGCAGCGAAGAACAAGAGAAAGGGTTGCAGGATTATGGCCGTTATCTTGGTACTGCGTTCCAGTTAATTGACGATTTACTGGATTACAGCGCAGATGGCGAGCAGTTGGGTAAAAACGTCGGTGATGACCTGAACGAAGGTAAGCCGACGCTACCGCTGCTGCATGCCATGCGCCACGGCACCCCGGAGCAGGCGCAGATGATCCGCCAGGCCATTGAACAAGGTAACGGTCGTCACCTTCTGGAGCCGGTTCTGGAAGCGATGAACACCTGTGGCTCTCTGGAGTGGACCCGACAGCGTGCGGAAGAAGAGGCCGATAAAGCCATCGCCGCGTTGCAGGTGCTGCCTGATACGCCATGGCGAGAAGCGCTGATTGGTCTGGCGCATATCGCCGTACAGCGCGACCGCTAATTACCTTCCCCCCAGCCACTCATCATCCCGTGCCTCGCACGGGATGCTCTTATAAATTCCAATAAGCCCTTTCATCTTTCCGGATTATCACGCCAGACATTGGCATAATCTGAATATACTCACGCCTTACATGAACATTTTAGAACATTTGTTCTCGGAGCGTTATAGTGTCGCCACAACCGATCGTGAAACCGTAAGTCATTAACCAAAGGAGAGATGAATTTATGGAAAGCAAGCTGATTGACTGGCATACGGCCGACATCATCGCCGGACTGCGCAAAAAAGGCACCTCAATGGCCGCTGAGTCACGTAAAAATGGCTTGAGTTCATCAACGCTGGCGAACGCGTTAACGCGGCCATGGCCGAAAGGAGAGTTGATTATTGCCCGGGCGCTGGGAACCGACCCTTGGGTGATCTGGCCGTCGCGCTACCACGATGCAAAAACGCATGAATTCATCGACAGAACACGGATGATGAGGGGACCGAGAGGGAAAAAGAATCCTGAATGAACATTAAGCAGTAACCCCCGGCCCAAAGACCAGGGGGTTACCAGAGGCGTTGACGATTACTCGCCTTTCACGCGCTCAATGTTTGCGCCCAGCGCACGCAGTTTATCTTCGATGCGCTCATAGCCGCGATCGATGTGATAAATACGGTCAACCACCGTCGTACCTTCAGCAATACAACCCGCCAACACCAGGCTTGCTGACGCACGCAGATCGGTCGCCATCACTTGCGCGCCGGAGAGCGTTTCCACACCGTGGCAAATCACAGTGTTGCTTTCGATTTCCGCGTGAGCGCCCATACGGCTCAGCTCAGGCACGTGCATGAAGCGGTTTTCAAACACGGTTTCCGTGATGAAGCCTGTTCCTTCTGCCACCAGATTCAGCAGCGTGAACTGGGCCTGCATATCAGTCGGGAACGCCGGGTGCGGCGCAGTGCGTACATTGACCGCCTTCGGACGCTTGCCGTGCATGTCGAGGCTTATCCAGTCGTCGCCGACTTCGATATCCGCCCCCGCATCACGCAGCTTCGCCAGGACGGCATCCAGCGTGTCAGGTTGCGCATTGCGGCAGATAATTTTGCCGCGAGAAATCGCTGCTGCAACCAGGAAAGTGCCGGTTTCAATACGGTCTGGCAGAACGCGATAAACACCACCGCCGAGACGTTCAACACCTTCGATGGTAATGCGATCGGTACCCTGGCCGCTGATCTTCGCACCCAGCGCAATCAGGAAATTAGCGGTATCGACGATCTCCGGCTCGCGTGCGGCGTTTTCAATGATGGTGGTGCCTTCAGCAAGTGTTGCCGCACACATAATAGTGACCGTCGCGCCGACGCTCACCTTATCCATAACGATATGCGCGCCTTTCAGACGGCCATCAACGGACGCCTTCACATAGCCTTCTTCCAGCTTGATCGTCGCGCCTAACTGCTCCAGACCGGTAATGTGCAGGTCAACCGGACGCGCGCCGATGGTGCAACCGCCCGGCAGTGAAACCTGCCCCTGGCCAAAGCGAGCAACCAACGGTCCGAGCGCCCAGATAGACGCACGCATGGTTTTCACCAGATCATACGGTGCACAGAAGACGTTAACGTCACGCGCATCAATGTGCACGGAACCATTACGCTCAACTTTCGCACCCAACTGGCTCAGTAGCTTCATGGAAGTGTCAACGTCCTTCAGTTTCGGGACGTTTTGGATCTCTACAGGTTCTTCCGCCAGCAGCGCCGCAAACAGGATCGGCAGTGCGGCGTTTTTAGCGCCTGAAATTGTGACTTCGCCCTGGAGCTTCGTTGGCCCCTGAACACGAAATTTATCCATTATTCTGTTCTCTGTTAAGAATTTATCTTCGCTACCGGCACATCACCCGTAGCTCAAAAACCATTAAGTTTGCGATCGCGCGCCCATTCCGCTGGGGTAAACGCTTTAATCGACAAAGCATGAATGCGGTTGTCCGCAATGTACTCCATCAACGGGCCATAGACTGATTGCTGCTTCTTGACCCGGCTCATGCCTTCAAACATCTCACCCACGGCAATAACCTGAAAGTGACTGCCGTCGCCAGAAACGTGGACTTCCTGGAGGGAGAGCGCATTCATCAGCACGCTCTGAATTTCATTATTTTCCATGGGCTCTTCATTCGTCAGATAGTGAAAACAGCCCAACATCTTAGAGCAAAGTGGCGCTGTCATAAATAAGCAAAAAGCCTCGCTGATAAATCAGACAAGGCTTTGATGGCAGATCCCTTATGATGGGGATGCTGGATGAAGGCACAAGGCCTTATCCAGCCTGAAAAAATTAACGCGGAAGGACATCGTCAGGCAGATTGTAAAGCTGCGCCAGCGTGTAAACTTTATCGTTAACACCAGCGAGCGAAACGCTGTTCCCCTGCTGCTTGCCCTGATCAATCAAGTGCAGCAGTAACGCCAGACCACCGGTATCCACCCGGGAAACCTGGTTCAGGTCGATGCAGGTTACCCCTTGCATCGCCTCAACTCGCGCATCCCATAATGGATTTAACACGTCTTGATCCAGCTCTCCCGCCAGCACCAGCTTGTCACCTTCACGCTTCCAGGTGAGTGACTGGGTCATTATTTTTTCTCTTCCAGGGTAATTTTCTGCTGAGAAATAGATTTCAGTTGTGCTGTCAGGCCATCGATACCTTTGGTACGCAGCAGGTCGCTCCACTCATTCTGTTTGGTGGTGATCATGCTGACGCCTTCGGCGATCATGTCATACGCCTGCCAGTTACCGGTTTGCGAGTTTTTACGCCACTGGAAATCCAGACGAACCGGAGGGCGGCCATTCGGATCGATAATGGTCACGCGGATAGGCACGATGGTCGCATCACCCAGCGGCTGCTCAGGGGCAATCTGATAGGTCTGACCGTGATACATTGCCAGCGCCTGACCGTAAGCCTGCTTCAGGTATTCACGAAAGGCGGCGAAATAGGCGTCACGTTGTGCCGGGGTCGCTTCTTTGTAGTAGCGGCCCAGGACCAGCGCACCAGCATATTTAACCTGTACGTATGGCAACAATTCCTGATCGACAACATCGCGCAGGTAATCCGGGTTTGCGCGGATTTTAGGTTGCTCGTTCTTCAGGCGGTCAAAGGTCTTCTGCGCCGCCTCATTCATCAACTTGTACGGGTTAGTCTGATCCGCCGCGGTTGCCGCGCTAAGGGGGGCAATGATCAGCATAGCCACCATCATCAATCGTTTAAACATACGTCGATTCTCCTGAGATTATTTCGTTGCGCCCGCAGGCGTAGTGGCTTCATTATTGCCTTCAGTTGCGGCTGGCGCATCGCCAGAATTCTTATTGTCATCACCTTTACTGTTGCTGTTGTAAAGGAACTGACCAATCATGTCTTCCAGCACCATTGCGGATTTCGTGTCCTGAATCGTACCGCCATCTTTGAGGATAGACGTTCCCAGCTCAGGATCTTCAAAACCGACGTTCAATGCCAGATACTGCTCTCCCAGCAGGCCGGAAGTACGGATGCTCAGGGAGCTGGTGTCAGGAATATGGTTAAAACGCGATTCGATTTCCAGGGTCACGCGCGGCAGGTACGTTTTCGGATCCAGCGAGATATCCGATACGCGTCCAACCACCACCCCGCCAATCCGCACCGGAGAGCGTTCTTTCAGGCCGCCAATATTATCAAAAGTCGCATAAATCGTGTAAGTCGGCTCAGTACGCATTGAGGTAACATTCGCTGCCTTCAGGCAGACAAACAGCGCAGCCAGCAGCGCAATCAGCAGAAATAACCCGACCCAAATTTCATTTTTTTTCGTTTGCATGAACTCAATTCCCAAACATCAGTGCGGTGAGCACAAAATCCAGCCCCAGAACGGCGAGAGAGGCGTGCACAACGGTGCGTGTCGTTGCCCGGCTAATGCCGGCTGAGGTCGGGATCGCATCATAACCATTGAACAATGCAATCCAGGTGACCGTTATGGCGAACACCACGCTCTTAATCAGACAGTTGACCAGATCCAGACGCCAGTCGACGGCATTTTGCATCGCCGACCAGAAAAAGCCTGCATCAATACCTTTCCAGCTAACGCCAACCAGCGAACCGCCCCAGATCCCCACCGCGACAAAAATAACCGTCAACAGCGGCAATGAAATGACACCGGCCCAAAAACGCGGAGAGATCACCCGACGCAGCGGATCGACGGCCATCATTTCCAGACTGGAGAGTTGCTCGGTCGCCCGCATCAGGCCAATCTCTGCGGTTAAGGCCGATCCGGCGCGCCCGGCAAACAGTAGCGCCGCAACAACCGGCCCCAGCTCACGTAACAATGACAGCGCCACCAGCATGCCAAGGCTGGTTTCCGCACTGTAGGTCGTCAGAACCAGGTATCCCTGCAACCCCAGCACCATACCGATGAACACACCAGAAACAATAATGATCAGCATCGATAAGACACCGACATTATAGAGCTGGCGTATCAGCAGTGGCGCATGTTTGCGAAACTCCGGCTTGCCGACAACCGCATTGAACAACATTAATCCGGCTCGCCCGAACGTCCTGAGGGTTTTAATCCCTCGATGTCCGAGTGATGCCAGCGCATTTAACAACATGGGTGGCTTAACTCCCTGTTTTGAGTAAATCGATGTGGTAGTCGCCCGCCGGATAACGGAACGGAACCGGCCCATCAGCAATACCGTCAAGGAACTGACGTACGCGCGGGTCGGCGTTTTCTTGCAGAGCCTGAGCACTACCGTAGGCCACTATTTTTTTGTCCGCCATAATATAGGCGTAATCTGCAATACTCAGCACCTCAGGCACATCATGGGACACCACCACGCAGGTGACGCCCAGCGCACTGTTCAATTCCGAAATCAGTTTCACCAGCACCCCCATGGTAATGGGATCCTGGCCGACGAACGGTTCGTCAAACATAATGAGGTCAGGCTCCAGCGCGATGGCGCGTGCTAACGCGGCACGCCGTGCCATCCCACCGGATAATTCAGAAGGCATTAACTTTGCCGCGCCCCGCAGACCAACGGCTTCAAGCTTCATCATCACCGTGCTTTTCAGCAACGCTGCAGGCAACGTCGTATGCTCGCGTAGCGGATACGCGACGTTGTCAAACACGTTCATGTCGGTAAACAGCGCGCCGGACTGAAACAACATACTCATGCGTTTACGCACGGTAAATAAACGCGAACGGGACATGGCCGGAACGTTCTCGCCGTCGAACAGGATCTCGCCCTTATCCGGGGGTATCTGTCCGCCAATCAGACGCAATAGCGTCGTTTTGCCGATGCCTGATGGCCCCATGATCGCCGTCACCTTACCACGCGGCACCGTCAGGGAAATATTATCAAAGATGCAGCGATCGCCTCGGGAAAAGCTGACATCGCGCATATCGACTAGATTCGCCACAGACTGACCCATTGATTCATCCTTTACTATTGCCTCGTTGATCGAAGAGTTTGGCGCTCAATTTAGCCCTGAACCCAACATATTTACAGATTATTGCCTGTCCTGGTTAGCGAAAGCTGGCATTTGTTTTACTTTTTAGCCGCATAAAGTCAAAATTAAGACTTCGTTACGGCTTCCAGAAGATCCTTCAAGTGGACCGGCGAGTATACCTGAAGAAAGGACTTTAGATGCTTTTAGCGACGGCGCTGTTAATAATTGGTTTACTTCTGGTGGTCTACGGTGCCGACCGTCTGGTATTTGCCGCATCCATTTTATGTCGAAATTTCGGTATCCCCCCCATTATTATTGGGATGACCGTTGTCAGCGTAGGGACGTCGTTACCCGAGATCATTGTCTCTGTGGCGGCATCAATAAATGGGCAACTCGATCTGGCCGTGGGTACCGCTATCGGCTCTAACATTACCAACATTCTGCTTATTTTAGGTCTGTCGGCGCTGATTCATCCTTTTACCGTGCATTCTGATGTTCTGCGCCGTGAATTACCGCTAATGTTGCTGGTGAGTATTTTAGCCGCATCCGTGTTGTATGACGGCCAGTTGAGTCGTAGTGACGGTTTCTTTCTCCTGCTTCTGGCCGTGCTATGGCTGCTATTCATTGTTAAAATCGCCCGTCTGGCTGAGCGACAAGGCAATGACACGCTGACCCGAGAGCAGATAGCGGAACTTCCACGCGAAGGCGGATTGCCGGTCGCATTTTTGTGGTTGGGCATTGCGTTGATTATTATGCCAATGGCAACACGGATGGTGGTGGATAACGCCACCGTACTGGCGAACTATTTCGCCATGAGCGAACTCACCATCGGGCTGACGGTAGTCGCTATTGGTACCAGTTTGCCAGAGCTGGCAACGGCCATTGCGGGTCTGCGTAAAGGCGAAAACGATATTGCCGTTGGCAACATCATCGGCGCGAACATTTTTAATATTGTTATCGTCCTCGGGTTACCGGCGCTAATTACGCCGGGTGAAGTCAATCCGATGGCCTTCACCCGTGACTATAGCGTCATGCTGCTGGTGAGCGTGATTTTTGCACTACTCTGCTGGCGACGTCCGCGCCAGATTGGTCGCGGCGCGGGTGCGCTGCTGACCGGCGGTTTTATCATATGGCTGGCGATGCTGTATTGGTTATCGCCACTTCTCGTTGGATAACTGGAAACGCATTATGTCGCACTTAGAGTTGCAACCGGGTTTTGACTTTCAGCAAGCAGGCAAGGAAGTCCTGGCAATTGAACGTGAAGGCCTGGCGGAGCTTGATCAGTACATTAATCAAAACTTTACCCTCGCCTGTGAAAAAATATTCAGTTGCCCGGGCAAAGTCGTGGTGATGGGGATGGGGAAATCCGGACATATTGGGCGGAAGATGGCGGCCACTTTTGCCAGCACCGGCACCCCCTCATTTTTCGTGCACCCGGGCGAAGCCGCGCATGGTGATTTAGGCATGGTCTCGCCGCAGGATGTGGTGATCGCCATCTCTAACTCCGGCGAATCCAATGAGATAGCGGCGTTAATCCCGGTATTAAAACGTCTTCATGTCCCGCTTATCTGCATCACCGGCCGTCCGGAAAGCAGCATGGCGCGTGCGGCAGATGTGCATCTGTGTGTTAAAGTGCCCAAGGAAGCTTGCCCGTTAGGCCTGGCGCCGACCAGCAGCACCACCGCAACGCTGGTGATGGGCGATGCCCTTGCCGTGGCGTTATTAAAAGCACGCGGCTTCACCGCGGAAGATTTTGCGTTATCGCATCCGGGTGGCGCACTGGGCCGTAAGCTTTTGCTGCGTGTTAACGATATTATGCATACGGGTGATGAGATTCCGCATGTTAATAAAAGCGCCAGCCTGCGTGACGCCTTACTTGAGATCACACGTAAAAATCTCGGCATGACCGTCATTTGCGATGATGCAATGAAGATTGACGGTATTTTCACGGATGGCGATTTACGTCGCGTCTTTGATATGGGCGTAGATGTACGCCAGTTAGGCATTGCCGATGTGATGACCCCTGGAGGCATTCGCGTGCGTCCGGGCATTCTTGCCGTTGATGCCCTGAACTTAATGCAGTCCCGCCATATCACTTCGGTAATGGTTGCTGATGGCGACCAGTTACTCGGTGTGTTACATATGCATGATCTGCTGCGTGCAGGTGTAGTGTAAGAAACTCAAGGATAAAGAAAATGAGTAAAGCAGGTGCGTCGCTTGCGACCTGTTATGGACCCGTCAGCGCTGACGTTATCACCCGGGCAGAGAACATCCGTTTGCTGATCCTGGATGTGGATGGCGTATTGTCTGATGGTCTGATTTATATGGGCAACAACGGTGAAGAGCTGAAGGCTTTTAACGTCCGCGATGGCTACGGAATTCGCTGTGCGCTCACTTCCGGTATTGAGGTTGCTATTATTACCGGACGAAAGGCTAAACTTGTAGAAGATCGCTGTGCCACATTGGGGATCACGCATCTGTATCAGGGGCAGTCAGACAAACTGATCGCCTTTGACGATCTGCTTGGAAAACTGGCGATCGCGCCGGAAAATGTGGCCTATGTTGGCGATGACCTGATCGACTGGCCAGTGATGGCAAAAGTGGGATTAAGCGTAGCGGTGGCGGATGCCCATCCATTGCTGATTCCACGCGCCGACTACGTCACCCGTATCGATGGGGGACGCGGCGCTGTACGTGAAGTCTGCGATTTATTACTCCTGGCGCAGGGCAAACTGGACGAGGCCAAAGGGCAATCGATATGAGCAAAACCAGACGTTGGGTTATCATTCTACTGTCGCTGGCTGTCCTTGTGATGATTGGTATTAACCTGGCAGACAAAGACGAGGCCACTCAGGTCGCCGTCAATAACAACGAGCCAACCTATAAAAGCGAACATACCGATACCGTCGTGTATAGTCCGGAAGGCGCGCTGAGCTATCACTTGATCGCCCAACACGTTGAATATTATTCGGAGCAAGCGGTTTCGTGGTTTACTCAACCGGTATTAACCACGTTTGATAAAGATAAAGTACCGACCTGGTCAATCAAAGCCGATAAAGCCAAATTGACCAACGATCGAATGCTGTATCTGTACGGCCATGTTGAAGTTAACGCCCTGGTGCCTGACTCTCAACTACGCAGAATTACGACCGATAACGCACAGATTAACCTGGTGACTCAAGACGTCACTTCTGATGATCTTGTCACGTTATATGGCACAACATTTAACTCCAGCGGACTGAAGATGCGCGGCAACTTACGCAACAAGAACGCCGAGCTGATTGAAAAGGTTAGAACCTCATATGAAATCCAAAATAAACAAACTCAGCCTTAATCTTGTGCTTGCCAGTTCACTTCTGGCCGCCAGCATTCCGGCATTTGCCGTCACCGGCGATACCGAGCAGCCGATTCACATCGAGTCGGACCAGCAGTCCCTGGATATGCAGGGCAACGTGGTGACGTTTACTGGTAACGTGATTGTGACTCAGGGCACCATCAAAATTAATGCCGATAAAGTCGTTGTGACCCGCCCGGGCGGTGAAGACGGTAAAGAAGTGATTGATGGTTACGGTGAGCCCGCCACCTTTTACCAGATGCAGGACAACGGTAAGCCAGTGAAAGGCCGCGCCTCACACATGCACTATGAACTGGCGAAAGACTTCGTCGTGCTCACCGGTAAGGCTTACCTGGAACAGCTCGATAGCAACATCACGGGTGATAAGATCACCTATCTGGTAAAAGAGCAGAAAATGCAGGCCTTCAGCGATAAAGGCAAACGCGTCACCACCGTTCTGGTTCCGTCGCAGTTGCAGGACAAAAACAAGGCTCCGGCAGAGAAAAAAGGTAACTGATTCGTTATGGCAACATTAACTGCAAAGAACCTTGCAAAGGCCTATAAGGGCCGCCGTGTGGTGGAAGATGTCAGTCTGACCGTCAACTCCGGGGAGATCGTCGGTCTGCTTGGTCCTAACGGTGCGGGCAAGACAACGACATTTTACATGGTGGTCGGCATTGTCCCGCGCGATGCGGGCAACATTATCATTGATGACGAAGATATCAGTCTGCTGCCACTGCATGCGCGCGCGCGTCGCGGCATCGGCTACCTACCGCAGGAAGCGTCTATTTTCCGTCGCCTGAGCGTGTTTGATAACCTGATGGCGGTACTGCAAATTCGTGACGATCTCACCAGTGAGCAGCGGGAAGATCGCGCCAATGAGCTGATGGAAGAATTCCATATCGAACATCTGCGTGACAGCATGGGCCAATCGCTCTCCGGTGGTGAACGACGCCGTGTGGAAATCGCCCGCGCGCTGGCCGCGAATCCGAAATTTATCCTGCTTGATGAACCGTTTGCCGGTGTTGACCCGATTTCCGTTATCGATATCAAACGGATCATCGAACACCTGCGCGACAGCGGGCTTGGGGTGTTGATTACCGACCATAACGTCCGCGAAACGCTGGCAGTTTGTGAGCGCGCCTATATCGTGAGCCAGGGACACCTGATCGCCCACGGCACGCCAACAGAAATACTGCAGGATGAGCACGTTAAGCGCGTATACCTTGGGGAAGACTTCAGACTCTGATAGGGTAGAAGACTTCACGTCACCGCAGGAGAAAACAACTCTGAACATGAAGCAAGGTTTGCAACTCAGGCTTAGCCAACAACTGGCGATGACGCCTCAGCTACAACAGGCGATCCGTCTGTTGCAGTTGTCCACGCTGGAACTTCAGCAAGAACTTCAGCAAGCGCTGGAAAGTAACCCACTGCTCGAGCAAACCGATCTTCACGACGAAATTGATACCCAGGAAAAACAGGACAGCGAATCCCTCGATACCGCAGATGCGCTCGAACAAAAAGAGATGCCAGAGGAATTGCCGCTTGACGCCAGTTGGGATGAAATCTACACCGCCGGTACGCCTTCAGGCACCAGCGGAGATTACATTGACGACGAACTGCCTGTTTATCAGGGGGAGACCACGCAATCGCTGCAGGATTACCTGATGTGGCAAGTGGAGCTGACCCCGTTCTCGGATACCGATCGCGCCATTGCGACATCAATTGTTGATGCGGTTGACGAAACCGGTTATCTCACCGTGACCTTGGACGATATTCTCGAAAGCATGGGCGATGACGACGTCGGTATGGATGAAATCGAAGCCGTGCTTAAACGCGTTCAGCGCTTTGATCCCGTTGGCGTGGCAGCCAAAGATCTGCGTGACTGCTTACTGATCCAACTTTCGCAATTTGATAAGTCCACACCATGGCTGGAAGAAGCGCGCCTGATCATCAGCGATCACCTCGATCTGTTAGCCAACCATGACTTTCGCTCGCTGATGCGCGTAACCCGACTGAAAGAAGACGTGCTGAAAGAAGCCGTCAACCTCATCCAGTCGCTCGATCCCCGCCCAGGACAGTCGATCCAAACCGGCGAGCCGGAATACGTCATCCCGGATGTGCTGGTGCGTAAGCATAACGATCGTTGGGTGGTCGAACTCAACGGCGACAGCATTCCACGCTTGCAGATTAACCAGCACTACGCCGCGATGTGCAATAGCGCGCGCAACGATGCCGACAGCCAGTTTATTCGTAGCAATTTGCAGGATGCGAAGTGGCTGATTAAAAGTCTGGAAAGCCGCAATGATACGCTTCTGCGCGTCAGTCGCTGTATCGTTGAACAGCAGCAGGCCTTCTTTGAGCAAGGCGAAGAATTTATGAAACCGATGGTGCTGGCGGATATCGCCCAGGCCGTCGAGATGCACGAATCGACCATTTCCCGAGTGACCACGCAAAAGTATTTGCACAGTCCGCGCGGCATATTTGAACTGAAGTATTTCTTTTCCAGTCACGTTAACACTGAAGGCGGGGGCGAAGCCTCATCCACAGCGATCCGCGCACTGGTGAAGAAATTAATTGCTGCGGAGAACCCCGCGAAACCGCTGAGTGATAGCAAGTTAACCTCTATGCTGTCGGATCAGGGTATCATGGTGGCGCGCCGCACCGTTGCGAAGTACCGAGAGTCTTTATCCATTCCGCCGTCTAACCAGCGCAAACAACTGGTGTGACCCAACCGATAAGGAAGACACTATGCAGCTCAACATCACTGGAAACAACGTCGAAATCACGGAAGCTCTGCGCGAGTTTGTTAATACCAAATTCGCCAAGCTTGAACAATATTTCGACCGGATTAATCAGGTCTATATTGTGTTGAAAGTGGAGAAGGTTACACATATCTCGGATGCAACACTGCATGTAAACGGTGGTGAAATTCATGCCAGCGCGGAAGGTCAGGATATGTACGCCGCCATTGACGGTTTAATTGATAAACTGGCTCGGCAGTTAACAAAACATAAAGATAAACTGAAACAGCACTAACTTGTCCGGGCAGTTAGCGGGTGCAGGACGGCCTGTTGTGCAGCACAACGGGCCATTTGTACAGTTAGCGCTTAGGTGAAATTATGACAAATAACGATACGACTCTACAACTGAGCAATGTTCTTAACCAGGAATGTACGCGCGCGGCCGTTCACTGCCAAAGCAAGAAACGCGCACTGGAAATCATCAGTGAACTGGCGGCAAAACAGCTCAGCTTGCCCTCTCAGGTGGTATTTGAAGCCATTCTGACGCGTGAAAAAATGGGCAGTACCGGCATCGGTAATGGTATTGCCATCCCGCACGGCAAGCTGGAAGAAGACACGATGCGCGCGGTTGGCGTGTTTGTGCAACTCGAAACCCCCATCGCCTTCGACGCCATTGATAATCAGCCCGTCGATCTGCTTTTCGCCCTGCTGGTCCCGGCAGACCAAACCAAGACGCATTTGCATACATTATCGCTGGTCGCCAAACGTCTGGCAGATAAAGCCATCTGCCGTCGCCTGCGCGCCGCACAGAGTGACCAGGAGTTGTATCAAATCATCACGGACACCGAAGGTGGACAGGATGAAGCATAACAACCTAATGGCATCCTTTTTTGTCGTTGTGAGGAGAAACAGTACATGGTACTGATGATCGTCAGCGGTCGTTCAGGGTCAGGCAAATCCGTTGCCCTGCGTGCGCTGGAAGATATGGGTTTTTACTGCGTGGATAACCTTCCCGTAGTGTTGTTGCCCGATCTGGCTCGTACACTGGCCGATCGCCAGATTTCTGCGGCCGTCAGCATTGATGTGCGTAACATGCCGGAATCCCCGGAGATTTTCGAGCAGGCAATGAACAATCTGCCTGAAGGCTTCTCACCGCAGTTGCTGTTCCTTGATGCTGACCGTAACACGCTGATTCGCCGCTACAGCGACACGCGTCGTTTACACCCCCTCTCCAGCAAAAACTTGTCGCTGGAAAGCGCTATCGATAAAGAAAGCGATTTGCTGGAGCCGCTGCGTTCCCGCGCAGACCTGATTGTTGATACCTCCGAAATGTCCGTACACGAACTGGCGGAAATGCTGCGTACCCGACTGCTGGGCAAACGTGAACGTGAATTGACGATGGTATTCGAATCCTTTGGTTTCAAACACGGTATCCCGATTGACGCGGACTACGTCTTTGACGTGCGCTTCCTGCCCAACCCACACTGGGATCCGAAGCTGCGCCCGATGACCGGTCTTGACCGCCCTGTCGCCGCCTTCCTCGACAGGCACACAGAAGTACACAATTTTATCTACCAGACCCGCAGCTATCTTGAGCTATGGTTACCCATGCTGGAGACCAACAACCGCAGCTACCTCACTGTAGCCATCGGCTGTACCGGCGGGAAACACCGTTCGGTGTATATTGCAGAGCAGTTGGCAGACTACTTCCGCTCACGCGGTAAAAACGTGCAGTCACGCCATCGTACGCTGGAAAAACGTAAATCATGACCGTGAAGCAAACCGTTGAAATCACTAATAAGCTGGGCATGCATGCCCGGCCAGCAATGAAACTTTTTGAATTGATGCAGGGTTTCGAAGCAGAAGTTTTGCTGCGTAATGATGAAGGAACGGAAGCCGAGGCAAACAGCGTTATCGCGCTGCTGATGCTGGATTCTGCGAAGGGGCGGCAGATAGAAGTTGAAGCCACAGGCCCGCAGGAAGTTGAAGCTCTGGCCGCGGTGGTTGCCCTGTTTAATTCAGGGTTTGACGAAGATTAATCGAGTACACAGAACGTAGCCAGTAGGCCGGATAAGGCGTTTACGCCGCATCCGGCAATAACTCCGCTAATACAGCTTATTTTCCCGCATAAACGACTCACCGCCTAACTGGCGCATTTGGCGCATAATCCACGCCTGACGGCTACGCACATAACCCGAAGGCGCATTCGCTTTAAAACGTAAAGGATTAGGTAGGACCGCCGCCAGCAAGGCCGCTTCAGACATACTCAAGCGACTGGCAGGCTTATGAAAATACCGCTGCGCCGCCGCCTCCACGCCAAAAATGCCGTCGCCAAACTCCGCAACGTTCAGATAGACGGTCAGAATACGTTTCTTGCTCCAGACCGTTTCCATCCCCAGCGTGAGCCCGGCTTCAAGGCCCTTACGCACCCAGCTACGTCCATCCCACAGAAAGAGGTTTTTTGCCGTCTGTTGCGATAACGTTGACGCCCCGCGAATACGGTTTTCATTACGTTCATTATGCGCCAGAGCTTTCTCGATGGCAGAGACATCGAATCCCCAATGGTCAGGGAACTTCTGGTCCTCGGCGGCAATCACCGCCAGCCCCATCCACGGTGAGATCTCATCCATACTCACCCAGTCCGAGTGCGCCACATACCCGAAATCACCGGATAACCATGCGCCCAGTTGCCGTTCGACCATCACCGCTGAGAACGGCACCGGCATCACGCTGAAAAGGGCGATGCCCCCGCCCCAGAATACGGCGAGGACGATAACCGCCCGTAGAAAGATACGCCGCAGAAAAGCGGTAACGCCTGTTCTCATTCAACCAACACCAGCACACGCGAGACCAGTTTATCGATGCCACTCGCGGCCTGAGCGATATCCTGCGCCAGCATATAGGCGGGCGTGGTGACAATTTTGTTGTCTTCATCAACGACAATGTCATCAACCGGACAAGGCACATGTTCAGCGCCCATCTCCTCCAGTACCTCTGCCGTATCGATATCCGTGCCAATGGTCAGACGCAGCGGAAAATCAAAAATTTTGGGTAACATGGCGGGCGCAATACACATAAATCCCAACGGTTTCCCCATCTGATGCATGGCAACTGCCAGCGCGGCTAAATCACTGTCAACCCGGCATTCGCTGCCCTGGCTGGCAAAATTACTCAGATTTTTGGCGGCGCCAAACCCACCCGGCACGATCAACGCATCCAGTTCCGTTGAAACCGCCTGAGCAAGCGGGCGAATCTCGCCGCGTGTGAGGCGAGCGGCTTCAATCAGGACATTGCGTGTTTCCGACATCGGCTCACCGGTCAGATGATTAATCACATCAGCTTGTTGTTTATCCGGTGCGAAGCAGACGGCCTGCGCGCCATTGCGGGCAATGGCCAGCAGCGTGAGTACGGTTTCATGGATCTCTGCACCGTCATACACACCGCATCCGCTGAGCACGACTCCCACTTTTTTCATCGTGATACTCCTTTCTCAACTGGCTGAAACATATTAGTTATTATGATTTAAATGCTACGCTTCACACATTTAACTGATTCATGTAACAAATTATTTAAGATTTGCTATCTTAACTGCGTGCGGCCTGAAAAATAGGGCTGTGCCTTTGTAAACAATGACAATAAGTTACGGCGCAGCCACGATTTCCCTGGTGTTGGCGCAGTATTCGCGCACCCCGGTCAAGCCGGGGTCATTTTTTTTCCACACTCGCCACCCAGGCTTTTAGTACCGCCACGTCGTGCTGCCACTCCTGCTTCATCTCTTCAATCCATTCAGCAACGTTATCTTCCCAGGCTGGAAGATCTGGCGACTGGATTTGCTGACCTAACTGTTGCAGATGGCGCAGCCCCACCGAACCTGCCGCACCTTTAATTTTATGACCTTCCTCAACCACGCCTTTTTTATCACGTGCAGTCAGATTGGATTCCAGCACGCTCAAATATCCCGGCATCATCTTCTCAAACACCGCCAGCCCGTCGGTAATTAACTTCGGTCCCACCAGCTCGAGGTATTGTTCCAACATAGGAATATCTAACAGCGCTTGCGATTTACTGCTCTCTTCAGATGTCACAGTGCTCTCCTCTTTGTTTCGGGTATCCCAGTATTTTTTGATCATGGCGGTTAAAGCCGGGACTGACAGCGGCTTACTCAGCACGTCGTCCATTCCCGCATCCAGATACTCTTTTTTATCTTTCAGAACGTTGGCGGTAAGGGCCACCAGCGGCGGCAGATCTTCACGCGCGTATTTTTGCGTAAGCTCGCGGGAGATATCCAGCCCGGTCATATCCGGTAGCTGAATATCCAGCAATACCAGGTCATATTCACCCGGCGTGAACATTTCCAGCGCGGCTTTCCCGGTCATGGCGACATCCACGCTATTACCCAGTTTTTCCAGCACTGAGCGCGCGACAATGACGTTCAGTTCAATGTCTTCCACCAGCAGGACATTCAGGGCGGGCAGCGGCATGTCATCGTCTTCAAAAGCGTCTTCAATCTCTTCCGCTACCGCAGGCGCATGCACAGTCAGCGTAAAGACAGAGCCTTTACCAGCCTGGCTGGAGACCGTAATATCGCCGCCCATATTTTTCGCCAGACGCTTTGATACGGCCAGACCAATCCCGGTTCCTGTTGCCGGTTTGCCGCCGTTACTGTCCTTCACCTGATAATACATGGCGAAGATTTTATCCTGTTCATCCTGCGGAATGCCGATCCCGGAATCTTCTACCTCGAAATGCAGCATATTCCCCTGGTCATAGCGCGCCCGCACGGTCACCAGCCCCTGCTGGGTAAACTTCACGGCGTTGCTGATCAGATTCCACAGAATCTGGCGCAAACGCGTGCCGTCGGTAATCACTTTATGCGGCAACGGTAGCGTTGGCTCAAGCACAAAACGCAGCCCTTTTTGCTGTGCCTGCAGGCCAGAGAGGTTTTCCAGATCCGCCATAAAGCTGGTGAAATCGATCGGCTGGTTATCGAGCTGGACTTTACGCCGCTCCATCTTATCCATATCGATAATATCGTTGAAAATATTGCCCAACGTCACGGCAGAGACATGGATAGTTTTCAGGTATTTTTCCTGCTCGGCGGTCAGATCCGTATCCAGCAGGATCCGGCTTAAGCCAACGATGCCGTTCAGCGGCGTACGCAGCTCGTGACTGATGGTAGAAATAAACGTGGTCTTATCGCGGCTGGCGCGTTCAAGTGCGTCCTGATAACGCTTACGTTCGGTAATATCGCGACCAAAGCCCATCAGGCCATGACGTTTACCAACGCGGTCGTAGTAAGGCACTTTACGAATTTCAAAGCAGGCTTTGCGTCCATCCGGATAGTCCAGCCACTGTTCATAGGTGAGCGAGACGTTATGACGAAACACCTTCTCGTCGGTCTCAATAACTTTTTCAGCCGCCTCAGGGGAGTAAACGTCAGCCGGTTTCAAATTCACCAGTTGCTTTTCGCTCTTGCCGGTCAGCAACTCCATGGCGCGGTTACAGCCGGAAAATTCTTTATCTTCATTACGATAAAAGACCAGGTCCGGCGAGGCATCAAGGAAAGAGCGTAAAAATGAAGACTGTTGCTCAAGCTGAATCTGCGCTTCTTCGCGCTCTTTGATTTCGACCTTCAGCTGCTCAAACGTTTCCTGGCGCTCCGCTTCAGCTTTTTCGCGCTCAACAATTTCCTGATTGAGCTGGGCGATATTATCTTTCAACTGCACATTGAGCTTGAGATCGCGCTCGCGCATCTCTTCCAGCTTTTGCACCAGCCGTGACAGACGCTGCCGGGATTCCTCCAGTTGCTCCACCACCACTGACAAAAAATAGACGGCCCAGGGGGTAATTAACAGACCAAAAAAGATAGAGCGGATGACATCAATGCTTTCTACCTGGCCATGCAGCACCATGGTGACAGCCATTTGCACCACAATTGCCAACACGACCAAAGCCAGCGCTAATAGCAGCGAAAAGCGCACCAGACCTAACTTCATCATCAGGTCGACATAATATTGCGCCAGCATACGAATTTGCTTCATAGAGGGTTCCTTCACGACAACTTGGCACAATAATACTCAATTCTCAGCGTGACGTTGAAGATTGTGCAAGAAATGCGGCGGTTATCGGTGAAATGACCGAGGAGTGGTTCATCGTAGGCCGGATAAGGCAAAGTCGCCATCCGGCCTACATGACTACAGATGGTTAGCTCTCCGGCTGAATCCACGGCGTACCCAGCGCCGAGCCTTGCACGCCGTGCTCGTTAAGGTACTTATCCAGTTCGACCATCCCCGTCCAGCGATTTTCACACCATAGCGGCGCCAACAGCGTTGGGCGACGCGCGCTGGCGGAAATACGATGATAAATCACCTCCGGCGGCGTATGGCGGATCATCTCACCTGCGGTAATCGTGTAGTCGTCCAGTTCAATCCCGTTCAGCCGCCCGGCTTCCCAGGCTTTTGCCATCGTACTGCCTTTCACAATATGCAGCGGATGCAGCTTAATACCGTCAACGCCCGTCTCCACCACGCGTTCCATGGTTTGCAGACATTCTGCCTGCCCTTCTCCCGGCAGACCGACGATCAGATGCGAGCACACTTTCAGCCCGCGCTCGCGCGCCAGCCGCGTGGTGTTTTGGTAGCAGGCGAAATCATGGCCGCGGTTAATTCGGTGCAAGGTTTTGTCATGCGCGGTTTGCAGACCGAGCTCCAGCCACACTTCATAGCCCAGGTCTTTATACTCGCAAAGCAGATCAAGCACCGCTTCCGGCACACAGTCGGGGCGTGTCCCAACGCATAACCCAACGATACTGGCCTGGCTGACCGCCTGTTGATACATCGAACGCAGCACCTGTACTTCAGCAAAGGTGCTGGTGTAGGCCTGGAAATAGGCCAGATAGCGTTTCGCACGATTGACCAGGTGCGCCTGATGTTCAAGCTGCTCGGCAATGGAATGGTGCTGCTGCGCTTCATCGGCAAACGAGGCGACATTACAGAAAGTACATCCGCCGCGCCCGATGGTGCCATCGCGATTTGGACAGCTAAAGCCGCCGTGCAGCGTGAGTTTATGAACCTTTTGTCCATAACGGCGAGAAAGATCCCCACCAAACATATTGACTAATTTCTGTAACTGCATAATCTGGTAGACCGCGCCTTGAAAAGAGGCCAAAGCCTGCCATTTTTTGCCCCAGTCGGCGATGACCTGGATCAATCGCCCTGGCGAGCCTTTATTTATTGCATAACAAATCAAAATAATCGAAATTTCATTCACTAAAAAGGTAATTACTTTTCCTTATATTCGACTCTTTTTTTTATCTTCTTATACTCTTTGCATAAAAACAGTATCTTTAAGACGCCAAAACTTTAAAAACCAGCATAAAATGCCAAGCATCTTGATAAACAAAGGCAGGACGAGGGATATACAGCCGTTCTGACAGTGAGACAGATCACACTTCCCTGACCGTTCCCCCTACGTTAAACCTATGTAAAAAACCCTTTTATTTCAGCAATTTCATAAAGTTAATTGCCCCATAGCACATTTTTGCATAAATAAGATTGCCATTTGACCTGTGTGTGGATTCCCGATAACGTGGAAATCCGCTGGAAGCTTTCTGGATGAGCAGCCTGCTCATCATATTTATGCAGTAATTGAGATTCCCTCTGAAGCAAGTCCTCAAACTTGTTTGACCTGTGCGAAAAGGATAAAGAGGGCGAATGCGAGGTAAGCGTATGCACGCAAACCCCGTCGCCATGCTCTTGGTGTGCCCGTGCGCAACGGTTCAGATGGGAATCCCGCAGAGCCTGGGGAGGTTCACTCATATGTTGTACGATAAATCTCTTGAGAGGGATAACTGTGGTTTCGGCCTGATCGCCCACATAGAAGGCGAACCTAGCCACAAGGTAGTGCGTACCGCCATACACGCACTGGCCCGCATGCAGCACCGTGGCGCAATTCTTGCCGATGGAAAAACCGGCGATGGTTGTGGCCTGCTGTTACAAAAACCGGATCGCTTTTTCCGCATCGTGGCGCAAGAGCGCGGCTGGCGTTTAGCCAAAAATTACGCCGTCGGCATGATCTTTTTAAATAAAGACGCTGAACTGGCGGCAGCCTCTCGTCGCATAGTCGAAGAAGAATTACAGCAGGAGACCCTGTCGATTGTCGGCTGGCGCGACGTGCCGACCAACGAAGGTGTTCTCGGTGAAATCGCTCTATCCTCCCTGCCTCGTATTGAGCAAATTTTCGTTAACGCCCCTGCGGGTTGGCGCCCACGTGATATGGAACGCCGCCTGTTCATCGCCCGCCGTCGTATTGAAAAACGCCTCCTGCAAGATAAAGACTTCTACGTCTGTAGCCTGTCGAATCTGGTGAACATTTATAAAGGTCTGTGTATGCCGGCGGATCTGCCGCGCTTTTACCTGGACCTCGCGGACCTGCGTCTGGAATCGGCCATCTGCCTGTTCCACCAGCGCTTCTCCACCAACACCGTGCCGCGCTGGCCGCTGGCGCAGCCGTTCCGCTACCTGGCGCACAATGGCGAAATCAACACCATCACAGGTAACCGCCAGTGGGCGCGCGCCCGTACCTATAAATTCCAGACGCCACTGATCCCTGACCTGCATGACGCGGCGCCGTTCGTCAACGAAACCGGCTCCGACTCCAGCTCCATGGATAACATGCTGGAGCTGCTGCTGGCGGGCGGGATGGACATCATCCGCGCCATGCGCTTACTGGTGCCGCCGGCCTGGCAGAACAACCCGGATATGGATCCGGAGCTGCGCGCGTTCTTTGACTTCAACTCTATGCACATGGAACCGTGGGACGGCCCGGCGGGCATCGTCATGTCCGATGGTCGCTTTGCCGCCTGTAACCTCGATCGTAACGGCCTGCGCCCGGCGCGCTACGTCATCACCAAAGACAAGCTGATTACCTGCGCCTCTGAAGTCGGGATCTGGGATTATCAGCCGGATGAAGTGGTGGAAAAAGGCCGCGTCGGCCCTGGCGAGCTGATGGTTATCGACACCCGCAGCGGCCGCATTCTGCACTCAGCGGAAACCGATAATGACCTGAAAAGCCGCCACCCCTACAAAGAGTGGATGGAGAAAAACGTTCGTCGCCTGGTGCCGTTCGAAGAGCTGGCTGACGATCAGGTCGGCAGCCGCGAGCTGGACGATGATACCCTCGCCAGCTACCAGAAACAGTTTAACTACAGCGCCGAAGAGCTGGATTCCGTCATTCGCGTGCTCGGTGAAAACGGCCAGGAAGCGGTCGGCTCAATGGGTGACGATACCCCGTTTGCCGTGCTGTCCAGCCAGCCGCGCATCATTTATGACTACTTCCGCCAGCAGTTCGCGCAGGTGACTAACCCGCCGATCGACCCGCTGCGTGAAGCGCACGTTATGTCGCTGGCCACCAGCATCGGTCGCGAAATGAACGTCTTCTGCGAAGCCGAAGGTCAGGCACACCGTCTGAGCTTTAAATCGCCGATCCTGCTGTACTCCGATTTCACCCAGCTCACTACCATGAAAGAGGAGCATTATCGCGCTGACCGGCTGGATATCACCTTTGACGTGACCGAAACCACGCTTGAAGAGACCGTCAAAGCCCTGTGCGATAAGGCGGAACAGATGGTACGTAATGGCACGGTACTGCTGGTGCTCTCTGACCGTAACATCGCGAAAAACCGCTTGCCGGTTCCGGCACCGATGGCCGTGGGCGCAGTGCAAACGCGTCTGGTAGAACAAAGCCTGCGTTGCGACGCCAACATCATCGTCGAAACGGCGAGCGCGCGTGACCCGCACCACTTCGCGGTGCTGCTCGGCTTCGGTGCGACGGCCATTTATCCGTATCTGGCGTATGAAACGCTGGGGCGTCTGATCGACACTCAGGCGATTGCCAAAAATTACCGGACCGTGATGCTGAACTACCGTAACGGCATCAACAAAGGTCTGTACAAGATCATGTCCAAAATGGGCATCTCAACCATCGCCTCTTACCGCTGCTCGAAGCTGTTTGAAGCCGTTGGTCTGCACGATGATGTCGTGGCGCTGTGCTTCCAGGGCGTAGTCAGCCGCATCAGCGGCGCAGCTTTTACCGACTTCCAGCAGGATCTGCTAAACCTCTCGAAACATGCCTGGCTGGCGCGGAAACCGATTAGCCAGGGCGGTTTGCTGAAGTACGTCCACGGCGGCGAATACCACGCTTACAACCCGGACGTGGTACGCACGCTGCAACAGGCTGTACAAAGCGGCGAATACAGCGACTATCAGGAATATGCCAAGCTGGTCAATGAGCGTCCGGCGGCCACGCTGCGCGATCTGCTGGCGATTACGCCTGGCGATGAAGCCGTGAGCATTGACGAGGTAGAGCCCGCGAGCGAATTATTTAAACGCTTTGATACCGCAGCCATGTCTATCGGCGCATTAAGCCCGGAAGCACATGAGGCGCTGGCGGAAGCGATGAACAGCATCGGCGGTAACTCTAACTCCGGCGAAGGCGGCGAAGATCCTGCGCGTTATGGCACCAACAAGGTATCGCGTATTAAGCAGGTGGCTTCCGGTCGCTTTGGCGTAACCCCGGCGTACCTGGTCAACGCCGACGTCATTCAGATTAAAGTCGCTCAGGGCGCGAAGCCGGGCGAAGGCGGTCAGTTGCCGGGTGATAAAGTTACCCCGTACATCGCCAAACTGCGCTATTCGGTGCCGGGGGTGACGCTGATCTCCCCGCCGCCGCACCACGATATCTACTCTATCGAGGACTTAGCGCAGCTGATTTTCGACCTTAAACAGGTTAACCCGAAAGCGATGATCTCGGTGAAGCTGGTGTCCGAACCGGGTGTCGGCACCATCGCCACCGGCGTGGCGAAGGCCTATGCGGATCTGATCACCATCGCCGGCTACGACGGCGGCACCGGCGCAAGCCCGCTCTCCTCTGTGAAATATGCGGGCTGCCCATGGGAGCTGGGTCTGGTGGAAACCCAGCAGGCGTTGGTCGCCAACGGTCTGCGTCATAAGATTCGTCTGCAGGTCGATGGCGGTCTGAAAACCGGCGTGGATATCATTAAAGCGGCGATTCTTGGCGCGGAAAGCTTTGGTTTCGGCACCGGCCCAATGGTCGCGCTGGGCTGTAAATACCTGCGTATTTGCCATCTGAATAACTGCGCAACCGGCGTGGCAACTCAGGACGACAAACTGCGTAAGAACCACTATCACGGTCTGCCGTTCAAAGTGACCAACTACTTTGAATTTATCGCCCGCGAAGTACGCGAGCTGATGGCCGAGCTGGGCGTGAAACGTCTGGTGGATCTGATTGGTCGTACCGACCTGCTCAAAGAGCTGGAAGGGTTTACCGCCAAACAGCAGAAGCTGGAGCTGTCGCGTCTGCTGGAAACCGCCGAGCCGCATCCTGGTAAGGCGTTATTCTGCACCGAGAACAACCCGCCGTTTGATAACGGCGTGCTGAACGCACAGCTACTGCAACAGGCAAAACCGTATGTCGACGAGCGCCAGAGCAAAACCTTCTGGTTCGATATCCGCAACACCGACCGTTCCGTCGGCGCGTCGCTGTCTGGCTATATTGCCCAAACCCACGGCGATCAGGGCCTGGCATCTGACCCAATTAAAGCGCACTTCAACGGTACTGCAGGCCAGAGCTTTGGCGTGTGGAACGCGGGCGGCGTCGAGCTGTATCTGACCGGCGATGCCAACGACTATGTCGGCAAAGGTATGGCGGGCGGCCTTATCGCGATTCGTCCGCCAATAGGTTCCGCATTCCTCAGTCATAAAGCGAGCATCATCGGTAATACCTGCCTGTACGGCGCCACCGGCGGTCGTCTGTTTGCGGCAGGTCGTGCGGGCGAGCGCTTTGCGGTGCGTAACTCCGGCGCAATCACCGTGGTGGAAGGTATCGGCGACAACGGCTGCGAATACATGACCGGCGGCATCGTCTGTATTCTCGGCAAAACGGGCGTTAACTTCGGGGCAGGTATGACGGGCGGATTCGCCTACGTACTGGATGAAGATGGCGATTTCCGCAAGCGCGTGAACCCGGAACTGGTGGAAGTGCTGGACGTTGATTCTCTTGCCATTCACGAGGAACACCTGCGCGGTCTGATTACCGAGCACGTACAACATACCGGCTCTTCACGCGGCGAAGAGATCCTGGCTAACTGGCCAGCATTCTCAGCGAAATTCGCGCTGGTAAAACCAAAATCCAGTGATGTGAAAGCACTGTTGGGTCACCGTAGTCGTAGCGCAGCAGAGCTGCGTGTGCAGGCGCAGTAAGGGGTAGCAGCAATGAGTCAGAACGTATACCAATTTATCGACCTGCAGCGCGTTGATCCGCCGAAGAAACCGCTGAAGATCCGTAAGATCGAGTTTATCGAGATCTACGAGCCTTTTTCTGAAGGCCAGGCGAAAGCGCAGGCGGATCGCTGCCTGTCCTGCGGCAACCCGTACTGCGAGTGGAAGTGCCCGGTGCATAACTACATCCCAAACTGGCTGAAGCTGGCCAACGAGGGGCGTATTTTTGAAGCGGCTGAGCTGTCACACCAGACGAACACCCTGCCGGAAGTTTGCGGCCGCGTCTGCCCGCAGGATCGTCTGTGTGAAGGATCCTGTACCCTGAATGACGAGTTCGGCGCGGTGACCATCGGTAACATCGAGCGCTATATCAACGATAAAGCGTTCGAAATGGGCTGGCGCCCGGATATGACCGGTGTGCGCCAGACGGACAAACGCGTGGCGATTATCGGTGCGGGGCCGGCGGGCCTGGCCTGCGCTGATGTGCTAACCCGCAACGGCGTGAAGGCAGTGGTGTTTGATCGTCATCCGGAGATCGGTGGTCTGCTGACCTTCGGCATTCCGGCTTTCAAGCTGGAGAAAGAGGTCATGACCCGCCGCCGTGAAATCTTCACCGGCATGGGTATTGAGTTCAAACTCAACGTGGAAGTGGGCCGTGACGTCCAGCTCGACGACCTGCTGAAGGATTACGACGCGGTATTCCTTGGCGTAGGTACTTATCAGTCGATGCGCGGCGGACTGGAGAACGAAGACGCTTCCGGCGTATTCGACGCCCTGCCATTCCTGATCGCCAATACTAAACAGTTGATGGGCTTTGGCGAAAGCAGCGACGAGCCGTACATCAGCATGGAAGGCAAACGCGTCGTCGTTCTCGGCGGTGGCGATACGGCAATGGACTGCGTGCGCACTTCGGTTCGCCAGAACGCAGCACACGTAATCTGCGCCTATCGCCGCGACGAAGAGAACATGCCGGGTTCCAAGCGCGAAGTGAAAAACGCGCGTGAAGAAGGCGTGGAATTCCAGTTCAACGTCCAGCCGTTAGGCGTGGAAGTGAATGCCAACGGTAAAGTATGCGGCGTGAAAATGGCGCGTACCGAAATGGGCGAACCGGATGCGAAGGGTCGTCGCCGCGCGGAGATCGTCGCCGGTTCCGAGCACGTTGTACCGGCGGATGCGGTGGTACTGGCGTTTGGTTTCCGTCCGCACAGTATGGAATGGCTGGCAAAACACAGCGTCGAACTGGATTCTCAGGGCCGGATTATCGCCCCTGAGCGCAGTGACATCGCCTTTCAGACCAGCAACCCGAAAATCTTCGCCGGTGGCGATATCGTGCGCGGTTCTGATCTGGTGGTCACCGCGATTGCCGAAGGTCGTAAAGCGGCTGACGGGATTCTGAATTATCTGGAAGTGTAACTCTTCGGGCTCCCCTACCACAGCCTGACGCTGATGGATGGGGAGCTAATATTTTTCCGCTTACATGGTCAGCTTACTGGTATTACTCACAGACGAACTTATTCGTTCGCAAACCATGCTGGAAACTCAACTCACACACGGTGGTTCACTGACGACGGAGAAAAATTAGCGAAACCATTAACCCCATGAATAATCATCAAGAAAACATCACACGAAAACGTTTGCTTTATTCTGAGAACTGTATATTATGCGGCGGATTTTTTGGGCAAAATTCATGGAGGCGTTGTGTCGCAGGACAACAATTATAGCCAGGGCCCCGTCCCTCTGGCGGCGCGAAAAGGCGTGATACCACTAACGTTTGTTATGTTGGGGCTCACATTTTTTTCCGCCAGTATGTGGACCGGTGGCACACTCGGTACCGGTCTTTCTTATAATGATTTTTTCCTCGCAGTTCTCTTCGGTAATCTTCTCCTCGGTATTTACACTGCATTTCTCGGTTTCATCGGCGCAAAAACCGGACTCTCCACCCACCTCCTTGCTCGTTACTCATTTGGCGTGAAGGGTTCCTGGCTTCCTTCACTGCTATTAGGCGGCACCCAGGTAGGCTGGTTTGGCGTGGGTGTGGCCATGTTTGCCATCCCG
Organism: Citrobacter sp. wls708; assembly: GCF_005281255.1. Taxonomy (NCBI): domain Bacteria; kingdom Pseudomonadati; phylum Pseudomonadota; class Gammaproteobacteria; order Enterobacterales; family Enterobacteriaceae; genus Citrobacter; species Citrobacter sp. wls708. The sequence goes on along the minus strand of NZ_SZXE01000008.1, from coordinate 58,032 downwards.
GTTGGCAAAGCGACGGGGATTGACGTCAATATCCTGATTGCGGTTTCCGGCCTGCTGATGACGATGACTATCTTTTTTGGCATCTCGGCACTGACCATTTTATCTATCATCGCCGTGCCCGCCATCGTCATTCTTGGCAGCTACTCCGTCTGGCTTGCGGTGAGCGATGTCGGCGGTTTAGACCATTTAAAAGCGATTGCGCCGCAAACGCCGCTTAATTTCTCCACCGCTCTGGCGCTGGTGGTAGGCTCGTTTGTCAGCGCCGGGACGTTAACTGCTGACTTCGTTCGCTTTGGCCGCAATGCCAAAGGCGCGGTGCTGATTGCCATGGTCGCTTTTTTCCTTGGCAACTCGTTGATGTTTATCTTCGGTGCGGCGGGCGCTGCTGCAGTCGGACAAGCAGATATTTCTGACGTGATGATAGCCCAGGGCCTGCTGCTGCCAGCAATTGTGGTGCTCGGCCTGAATATCTGGACCACTAATGACAATGCGCTGTACGCATCGGGTCTGGGATTTGCCAATATTACCGGCCTTTCCAGCCGTACGCTGTCGGTGGCTAACGGCATTATCGGCACACTGTGCGCGCTGTGGCTTTACAATAACTTTGTTGGCTGGCTAACATTTCTGTCGGCAGCGATTCCGCCGATTGGCGGGGTGATTATCGCCGACTATCTGCTGAACCATCGCCGATATGCCGATTTCAGCAAAGCACGATTTATGACCGTCAACTGGATAGCTATTTTGTCCGTTGCGCTGGGCATCGCCGCCGGTCACTATATTCCCGGTATTGTGCCAGTCAACGCCGTACTCGGCGGCGTATTCAGCTATATCCTGCTGAATCCACTTTTCAATCGCAGCCTTGCTAAATCACCAGAGGTCAGCCATGCAGAACAATAACATCACCATCCGTCAGGCGCGTTTACAGGGACGCGAAGGATTATGGCAGCTCACGATTGAAAACGGGCGCTTCAGCCGGATTGAGCCTCAGGACGCAGCTCCATTGCCGCAGGGCGAAGTACTTGATGCCGAGGGTGGTCTGGCAATCCCACCGTTCGTTGAGCCACATATCCATCTGGATACCACGCAAACCGCGGGTGAGCCGAGCTGGAACCAGTCTGGTACGTTGTTTGAGGGTATTGAACGCTGGGCCGAGCGTAAGGCAATGCTGACTCACGAAGACGTAAAAGCGCGCGCGATGCAAACCCTGAAATGGCAGATGGCTAATGGCATCCAGTATGTCCGTACCCACGTTGACGTTTCCGATCCTACGCTAACGGCTTTGAAAGCCATGCTGGAAGTGAAGCAAGAGGTCGCGCCGTGGGTAGAGCTGCAAATTGTCGCATTCCCGCAAGAAGGTATTCTGTCTTATCCCAACGGTGAAGCGCTGTTAGAGGAAGCCGTGCGTTTGGGGGCCGATGTCATCGGCGCGATTCCCCACTTTGAATTTACGCGTGAATATGGCGTGGAGTCGCTGCACAAAATCTTCGCCCTGGCGCAAAAATACGACCGACTTATCGATGTGCACTGCGACGAAATTGACGATGAGCAATCACGCTTTGTTGAAACCGTCGCGGCGCTGGCGCATCGCTACAATATGGGCGAGCGCGTGACTGCCAGTCATACCACGGCAATGCACTCCTATAACGGCGCATATGCTTCCCGTCTTTTCCGCCTGTTGAAAATGTCCGGCATTAACTTTGTCGCCAATCCACTGGTGAATATTCACCTGCAAGGACGCTTTGACACTTATCCTAAACGCCGCGGCGTCACGCGCGTCAAAGAGATGCTGGAATCGGAGATCAACGTCTGCTTCGGTCATGATGACGTCTTCGATCCGTGGTATCCATTAGGCACGGCAAATATGTTACAGGTGCTGCATATGGGGTTACACGTGTGCCAGCTAATGGGATACGGACAGATAAATGATGGACTGAATCTGATCACTACCCACAGCGCGAAAACCCTGCACCTGCAGGACTATGGCCTGAGCGTGGGGAACACCGCGAATCTGGTGATTTTACCGGCTGAAAATGGATTTGACGCGGTTCGTCGCCAGACGTCTGCGCGGTATTCTATTCGTCATGGGCGAGTCATAGCCGAGACAGTCCCCAGCCAAACCACGCTGCACTTGACGCAGCCGGAAGCGGTGACGTTTAAGCGCTAAATTGTTATATCCCGTGTCGGATGGCGCCAACCTTGTCATCCGACACCGTCTCTCTCATCGTCAGGCGTGTAACAAGCTGGCGCGCACCTTAATCACGACTTTTTTGATTTCCCCTGGGTCCCCCACTGCACAACCCGGTTTATGCGGTTCACCCGGCATAAAAATTGCGAATCTTCCCGGCTTTAAGGTGAGCGCCTGCTCATCGGCAATGTGATTGCACAGTTGATAATCGTCCTCAGCATGTATCTCTTCGCACTGGCGAGCAGAATCGGTCATCCCGAACAGAATGCGTTCTTCACCGGACAACAGCACCTGAATATCAATGTACTGCTGATGCAGCTCCGCTTTCTTTTGCTCTGGGCTCTGCGTGACGAACTGCATGACGTTCATAAAAATATTATCGCCCTGCAGCTCATAGCATCCTGGTACTTTCTCCTGCGGCCTTGCCGCAACGGCCAGCGTTAGCGCTTCCTGCAATACCGGATGTAATCCGGAAGAAGGCAGTGAACGCAGCTCATCGGTCATCATCATTATTCTCCCCGGGCCAACAGCGCAGCCCCCAATAATCCAGCGTCATGACGGTAATGCGCTGCCAGTAATTCCACGTGATAGGCCGCTGGCTCTTGTGCCAGATAATGTTCCACCAGCGCCAGATACCCTTCAGCCAGCCCAACGCTGCCGCCAATGACCATGCACTGGCAATCGGTCATGGCCTTCACATCAGCGACAAGCCTTGCCAATGTTCGCGCTGAGCGATGGATCAACTGGCTTGCCTGCTCATCACCCTGCCCGGCACGGCTAAAAATAGTTTTGGCGTCGCATCCGGCAAGCGCGCCTTCAGCAGCCGCCGCGATCCCACGACCAGATGCGATCGCTTCAACGCAGCCCACACGCCCGCAGCCACACACGGGTCCATGCGGATCGGCCAGCGTATGTCCCAGATGCCCGGCCAGACCGCCGACTCCGGTCAGCAGTTTCCCAGCACTCACTACCCCGCCGCCCACGCCGGTGGAAACAGTAATAAACACCATATCGCGATACTCGCCGCCAAGCGCATGATACTCAGCCCACGCCGCGGCCTGCGCATCATTGACCGCCAGCGTCGGCAAACCGGTGAGATCTTTTAGCGTTTGCCGCAGCGGAAAATGCAGCAACCCGCCGAGGTTATGCGGATTCAGCGCCAGCAGAGAACCCTCACGGATAATCCCCGTCGAGGCGATCGCCACCCGCTTCGCCTGCTCTTGTAGTGGCGCAATCAGTGCCTGTAACGCGGCGCGCAGCGCATCCGGCGTTTTGCTGGCAGGCGTTGGCAATTCACGCCGTTCGCGGATTTGCAGACTGCTGTCCACCAGCGCGGCAGCCAGTTTGGTGCCGCCAATATCAATCGCCAGCGTAGTCATGACGCAGCCTTCTGCATCGCGGTGATAAGCTTTTTATCCCACAGCTCAAATAACGACATCGTTCTTCCCTTTCGCTAGTTGCCCGGTTTAGCGCCGGGCAACCCGATTAACTTTTGGATTTCACCATGGTGCTTTTGTCACCGCCGAACGGCACGGCCCCGCTAAATGGCCGACCATCGATGGCATCATGCGTGCGTAACGCCTCAGGGCGCAGCCAGCGCTGTACGCGGGACGGCATATCGAGACCAATCAGCAGGATCACCACAAATGTCAGGCCGAAGGAGAGCGATCCCAGCGCAGTACCCAGATCCAGACGTTGTGCAATCAACGCGCCGATGATCGGCGCCAGTGCCCCGCCCAGCGCCCCAACGTTGTAGGTGAAGCCCAGACCCGCAGCACGCTGGTCGGTATCGAAATAGCCGCCGATTAATTTCGGTAAGATCCCGGAGATCCCCTGACCGAGCATTTGCTGGAAAAACAGCAGCAAACCGAGTACCCAGACGTTAGAACCACCGATCGCAAACACCGGAATAATCAGCAACTGCGAGGCCAAAAGACTGCAGACATAGGCTTTACGGGTACCCAGCCAGTCGCCAAGAAACCCACCGACGCAGCAACCGACCGCCGCGCCAAAGCCGCTAAAGAAGAGCACTCTGGCAACCGTTGAGGGGTCATACATGAGTTCGGTTTTCAGATACGTGGGCAGCAGCGCCTGAATCGGCCACGAGTAAAGGAAAGCGAACAGCACGACGACCATCAGCATGACGCCCGTGGGCCAACGCTTACCACTGCTTTGCACCATAAAGCTAATGAAGATAAATGCGCATATCAGTCCGAGAATCGCCACGATAGCCGCATTTTGCAGATTGCCCGCAAAGCAGAACCACAGCGCGGTTGCGGCGGCGAGAGTCATCAGAATATTGATAACCCGATGTTCGCCCCGGTAGAGAATGTCCACCATCGTCCGCACCGGCGCTTTGCCTTCGTGTTTCTCTTTCCAGTCTTCCGCTTCCGGAATATTTTTACGCAGCCAGAGGGCGAAGATAATCGGCAGAATGCCGATAAAAAACAGCGCGCGCCATCCCCAGACCGGGACCACCAGGCTGTAAACCTGGGCGGCGACCACGGCACCAACGGAGAAGCCGGAGATCAGGAAACCACTGGCTTTGTTACGCAGGTGTTTAGGCCAGCTTTCAATGACATAGGTGGCGCTGGAACCGTACTCGCCGGCCATCCCCATCCCAATAACCAGGCGGGCGATAAACATGGTGGTGTAACCCGGCGCGAAGCCGCAAGCCAGCGTCCCCACAGAGAACAGTATGATGCTGGTAACCATCGCCAGGCGGCGTCCGTAACGGTCGCCCATGGCCCCCAACATTAACCCGCCAAACCAGCGGGAGATAAAGGCGGCTGAGATCAAACTGGCAGCCTGCACCGTCGTCAGACCGAATTCGCCTTGTACTTCCGTCAGCACAAGGGCGATTAACACAAAATCAAAACCATCAAGTAAATATCCCAGCCAGGCGGCGGAAAATGCCCGCCATTGCGCCCGATTGAGATGGCGATACCACGGGATGCTCTGGGTAGAAGTACTCATTTTACTCTCCCGACGATTTTTGTTGTTGTGCCGGATAGCGGCTTTGCCTTATCCGGCCTACGGTCGAAAATCCAGGCCGGGCGAGCGAAGCGCCCCCGGCGACCCGCGATTACGCCTTTTCCGCCAGCAGTTGGTTAGCCAGCGCTTTCAGTTCCGGCAGATAGCGTTCATCTACCGGGGCAAACGGCTTACGACACAGCGGAACAGAAACCACGTCCATATAGTGCAGTACCGTTTTCAGGCCACGGAACACGCCAACCTTAATGAGCAGATCGATAACCTTATTGCACTCAGTTTGCAGCTTTTGTGCCGTCCGGATATCGCCTTCTTTGAGCGCTTTCACAATTCCCTGATAACGCCATCCCATGATGTTGTAAGTGCTACCGATACCGCCATCTGCGCCCGCCAGCAAACCAGAAGCGAAAATCTCGTCATAACCGTTATAAAGCACCAGATCGGGATGAGCGCGGCGGATCTGTTCCATCTGATAGAGATCGCCGGAAGTTTGCTTCAGCGCGCCAACGCCAGGTAGCGTCACCAGCGTGTTGATCTGATCCAGCGTCAGTTTTACGCCGCTCAGCGCCGGGATGTTATAGACCACCATCGGCAATCCATTCGCTGAATCAATAATTGCGCGGTAATGATCGCAGTGCTCTTCGAAGCTGAACGGATAGTAAAACGGCGTGACGGCTGAAACCGCATCAAAGCCGTAGCGATACGCGGCGCTCGCCAGCTGCTGGCTCTCTTCGGTGCTCACGGTGCCAACGTGGGCGATAAGCGTCACCTTGCCTTTCGCTTCTTCGGCAACAATTTCCAGCACCTGCTCTCTTTCAACGCGATTTTGGACAAAGGCCTCGCCCGTAGAGCCACCGACATAGAGCCCATCAATACCCTGGCCAATGTTGAAACGCACCAGCCGGCGCAGGCTCTCAACATCCAGCCGCTGTTGGTTATCGAATGGGGTTAACAACGCTGGCATTACGCCTTTTAGATCTCTTGCCATAACTACCTCTGTCGATGATTAGTGTTATCTGACTGCATACCTTTATACCTGTTATACCAGATCAAATAAGCAGCAATACAATACAGAACGCTTATAGTGCGATCTGCTTCACTAAAAGATCGTCAGGATCGCGATCACTTACGCAAGTTTTTATTTTTGCTGAAGGCGTGCCAGGTTGCGGAAACGCTGTTGAGGTGTTCTTGCAGTGCGCGGTCAGCTTCTTCAGGATCGCGCTGGCGAATTGCGTCGACAATGGCGATATGCTGCTGATAACTCACGTTGTTGTGCTCATACAATTCTTGATCGGCAACGGTCGGGCGGGCAGCAATCAGCCAGTCTAACAGCGCAACATGGATCGCCATAAAGATGGGATTCCCCGGGATCTCCGCCAGTACGCGGTGAAAATCAACGTCCGAGCGAATGAACAGCGTATTGTCATCCAGAGACTGGCTGTTGATCTCCAGTGCTTTCGCCAGTCTGTCGATTTGCTCGTCAGTAGCATGTTCTGCGGCATATCGTACCAGGCTGGATTCAAAGAACAGTCGCAACTGCTCGAAGTGGGCTATGCCGCCGGGATGCGCGAGGAAATCTTTGGCCATACCGGAGAGCTCGCTGATAATGGTATCAGCCGAAGGACGCGAAACGCGGGCGCGCTCGCCGTTGTTGATTTGTACCAGGCCTTTGCGTTTTAACGCTGCCAGCGCTTCTCGTACAGAAGGACGGCCCACGTTAAAGAAGGCCATCAGCTCCCGCTCAGACGGCAGTTGTTCCCCCTCGCCAAATTCCCGACGACGGATCATCTGCTCCAGTTCTTCTTCAACCATCTCAGACAGTTTTTTACGCGCCAGCGGGCGATTGCGTAAGCTACGGCCAATGGTGGATGGAGAGTCTTCAGCTTGCGAATCAAATGCGTTCATAGGGTCCATTCAGCTAAGTCGTGGTGACAAACAACAGCGGGTTAATCCTAACACAGGATCGAAAGCAGGGTGAAATGATGGTCATCCAGACAGTCTGGCTTATGAATAATATATTTAATATTAATATTATATTTCGCTTAAACATGCTGATTATCTTTAATTAAACAAGACCATACCAGCTTCGTGAAATTTATGAATATGAACGTGATAATTTATCATAACCCACTATTTTATAACAAAAAATAAATTAACCATTGCATTAAAAATAAGATATCCACTCCATAAAAAGTGCCCAGAAAAATATAACATCCATTTTGACAACAGCATTATTACCGGATTTATCATCTTCCCTGGCATGGAGTGAAACAATGTTCGGCATTATTATCTCTGTCATCGTTTTATTAACGATGGGTTACTTGATCCTCAAAAACTACAAACCCCAGGTCGTGCTGGCCGCAGCCGGGATCTTCCTGATGATCTGCGGCGTCTGGCTGGGTTACGGCATGCTGGTCGCTGACGATAAAAGTAGCGGCTATCTCCTGGTCGATATTTACAACGAAATTCTGCGTATGCTCTCAAATCGGGCGGCAGGGCTGGGGTTATCCATCATGGCGGTGGGCGGTTATGCCCGTTATATGGACAGGATGGGGGCCAGCAGAGCGATGGTTAGCCTGTTAAGCCGACCGCTGAAGCTAATCCGTTCCCCCTATGTCGTGCTGGCCGCCACCTATGTGATTGGTCAGATCATGGCGCAATTCATTACCAGCGCTTCCGGGTTAGGCATGCTGCTGATGGTGACGCTTTTCCCAACGCTGGTCAGTCTTGGCGTGAGTCGATTATCCGCGGTTGCGGTCATTGCTACCTCGATGTCGATTGAATGGGGCATTCTGGAAACCAACTCTATTTTTGCCGCGCAGGTCGCGGGCATGAAAATCGCCACCTACTTCTTCCATTATCAGCTCCCCGTCGCCTCATGCGTTATTGTCGCTGTCGCCATTGCGCATTTTTTCGTACAGCGCCGATTCGATAAAAAAACGTTACCGGAAAACAATGGGTTCGCTGAGCAAAAGACGCTGGAAGATGTGCCCCCGCTGTATTACGCCATTTTACCGGTGATGCCGCTGATCCTGATGCTGGGTTCACTGTTGCTGGCACATATGGGATTAATGCAGGCAGAGCTGAATCTGGTGGTGGTGATGCTCATGAGCATGACGCTGACCATGTTTGTCGAATTCCTGCATAAACATAATCTGCGCGAAACAATGGATGATGTGCAGGCTTTTTTTGACGGCATGGGGACGCAGTTTGCCAACGTTGTCACACTGGTGGTCGCCGGTGAGATCTTTGCCAAAGGGTTGACGACTATCGGCACAGTGGACGCCGTGATTAAAGGCGCGGAACACTCCGGCCTGGGCGGCATCGGCGTGATGATCATCATGGCCGTGGTCATCGCCGCCTGCGCGATCGTCATGGGATCAGGCAACGCACCGTTTATGTCTTTTGCCAGCCTGATCCCGGATATTGCCGCCGGGCTGCATATTCCGGCAGTGGTGATGATTATGCCGATGCATTTTGCCACTACGCTGGCGCGCGCGGTATCACCCATTACCGCGGTGATTGTCGTAACTTCAGGGATTGCCGGCGTGTCGCCCTTTGAGGTGGTAAAGCGCACCGCTATTCCGATGGCAGTAGGATTTGTGGTGAATATGATAGTCACCATCGCGCTGTTTTATTGATTGCGGAGCCAGAAAACAGAACAGGCCCGAAAGGGCCTGTTTTTTATTTCACTATTTACTTCACTACGCGTAGCGCTGGGCGCCCGCCGCGAGGCGGCGGCGGAGTGTCATCCGGATCGTTGTCGTCGCTGTTGTCAGGCTTATCGCCATCAATGACCGACATAACCGTTTCACTCTCAAAACCAGACGCTTCGTTGTCGTCATCATTTAAGCTGGCGACATCTTCGTCGTAGGCGGCTTCCGGTTCAAACATCGTACCGGCGCCGTTTTCACGAGCATAAATAGCCAGAACCGCAGCCAGCGGGACGGAAACCTGACGCGGCACACCACCGAAGCGCGCGTTAAAGCGTACTTCGTCGTTTGCCAGTTCCAGGTTCCCCACCGCGCGCGGTGCAATATTCAGAACTATTTGCCCGTCACGTGCGTATTCCATCGGAACCTGCACGTCCTGGAGCGTCACATCCACCACCAGATGCGGCGTGAGCTGGTTGTCTAACAACCACTCATAGAATGCGCGCAGCAGATACGGACGGCGTGGTGTTAGCTGTGGCAAATCCATACAGGTTAACCCCGGCCCAGACGCATTTCACGTTCAGGCTCAGTCAGAGAAGCCAGGAAAGAATCACGTTCAAAGACGCGAGTCATATAACCTTTCAGTTCTTTCGAACCGGCACCGTTGAATTCAATACCCAACTGCGGTAAACGCCACAGCAGCGGCGCCAGGTAGCAGTCTACCAGGCTGAACTCATCGCTCAGGAAGTAAGGTTTCTGACCGAATACTGGCGCAATTGCCAGCAGCTCTTCGCGCAGGCGCTTACGCGCGACCTCGGCTTCAGAAGCGGAACCGTTCACGATGACGTTCATCAGCGTGTACCAGTCTTTTTCGATACGCTGCATGTACAGGCGGCTTTCACCACGCGCAACCGGGTAAACCGGCATCAGCGGCGGATGCGGGAAGCGCTCATCCAGGTATTCCATAATGATGCGAGATTCCCACAGGGTCAGCTCACGATCCACCAGTGTCGGTACGCTCTGATTCGGGTTGAGGTCGATCAGATCCTGAGGTGGATTGTCCTTCTCCACGTGCTCAATCTCGAAACTAACACCTTTTTCAGCCAGCACGATGCGGACCTGATGGCTATAGATGTCAGTAGGACCAGAAAACAGCGTCATTACCGAACGTTTGTTGGCAGCGACAGCCATGAAAACCTCCAGGTATATTCAGAATTTTTACTGCTACCAGCCACTCAGTGACCAGCCAGAAGTGATGTCACCCAGACTCAGGAAAGCCATTACTGTTTAAAATACAAACAAAAAATGAGCGATACCTGACATTTGGGCAGAAAATTGGATGATAGTTTACCAGATTTTGTGACCTTTGTGGTGAGTCGATTCTTGAAATGGGAAAAAAGAGGTGGCAATCAGCGGATTACCGTGGTTCAAGGGAGAGAAATAGTGATAAAAAACCCGCCGAAGCGGGTTTTTTCGCAAATTGTTGTCTGCCAAAGCAGAAAGCAATTAACGTTTGGAGAACTGCGGACGACGACGTGCTTTACGCAGACCGACTTTCTTACGTTCAACCTGACGAGCATCACGGGTAACGAAGCCAGCTTTACGCAGTTCGCCACGCAGGGATTCGTCGTACTCCATCAGAGCGCGGGTGATACCGTGACGGATCGCACCAGCCTGACCAGAGATACCACCACCTTTAACAGTGATGTACAGATCCAGTTTCTCAACCATGTCGACCAGTTCCAGCGGCTGACGAACTACCATGCGGGCAGTTTCACGACCGAAGTACTGTTCCAGAGAACGTTGGTTGATTACGATTTTACCGTTGCCCGGTTTGATGAAAACGCGAGCTGCGGAACTTTTGCGGCGACCAGTGCCGTAGTATTGATTTTCAGCCATTGCCTATAATCCCGATTAGATGTCAAGAACTTGCGGTTGCTGTGCCGCGTGGTTGTGCTCGTTGCCAGCGTAAACTTTCAGTTTACGGAACATAGCACGACCCAGAGGGCCTTTTGGCAGCATGCCTTTAACCGCGATTTCAAGCACACGCTCAGGACGACGAGCGATCATCTCTTCAAAGGTCGCTTGCTTGATACCACCGATGTGGCCGGTGTGGTGATAGTACACTTTGTCAGTACGCTTGTTGCCAGTTACAGCAACTTTGTCAGCGTTCAGAACGATGATGTAATCACCGGTATCTACGTGCGGAGTGTATTCCGCTTTGTGCTTACCGCGCAGGCGCAGAGCCAGTTCGGAAGCCAGACGACCCAGAGTCTTACCGGTCGCGTCAACAACATACCAGTCGCGTTTTACGGTTTCTGGTTTAGCTGTAAAAGTTTTCATTAAAAGCTTACCCAAATAAATAAGTTACACGTAGGTGTTCACCCAAACGTTTTAGTCAGTTGAGGTTCACACGACAAAGTCCGGCAAACCTACCCCTTCGAATAGCCTATGCCGGCGAGAAAGTTTTGGGAAAAAACTCTCTTGTAACGTGGGGTCGCAAGATTATAGAGAAGTCAGGGTCAAAGATCGACCCCTTTATGTGATTTGCGGCAGGTTTAACCGGCTAAATGTTCCCGCTTCAGGTACTCCTCGCTTTGCATCTCCTGCAAACGCGACAAACAACGCTGAAATTCAAACTTCAGACGCTCGCCCTGGTAGATCTCATATAAGGGAGATGCCGCACTCACCACCAGCTTGACGTGGCGTTCGTAGAACTCATCCACCAGCGCGATAAAGCGCCGCGCTTCGCTTTCCATCAGCATCGTCATGACCGGCACATCAAACAACAGCACCGTGTGGAACAGACGCGACAGCGCAATATAGTCATGCTGACTGCGAGCATCGACGCAGAGCGTGGTGAATGACACCGCCAGCGTTTGGTTTTCGACAGCCAGCGTCTGCATCGGACGATGGTTAATCTCCAGCATCGGCGCATGTTCACCTTTGGTTCCCGCTAATGCCAGCCACAACTTATCCATCTGCTGGCGGGTTTCATCATTCAGTGGCGACAACCACAAATGCGCCTGCGTTAAGGTGCGCAGACGATAATCGACGCCGGCATCGACATTCATAATGTCACAATGCTGCTTGATGGCATCAATGGCAGGAAGAAAACGCGTGCGTTGCAAACCGTTACGATACAGTTCGTCAGGCGGAATATTGGAGGTCGCCACCAGCGTGATGCCTCGGGCAAACAGCGCCTTCATTAAGCCGCCAAGCAGCATGGCGTCGGTGATATCAGAAACAAAAAATTCGTCAAAGCACAGCACGTCCGTTTCGGCCTTAAAGCGGTCGGCAATGATTTCCAGCGGATCGCTATGCCCCTGCAGGGCGGTAAGCTCTTCATGGACGCGCAGCATAAAACGGTGAAAGTGCAAACGCTGTTTACGCCCCCCCGGCAGACTATGGTAGAACAGATCCATCAGCCAGGTCTTTCCACGTCCGACTCCGCCCCACATATACAAACCACGCACCGGCGGGTTGGTCGGCGACTCACGCTTGCCCAGCAATTTGCCAAACCGCGCCATCAGACCAATCTCCTGCGGCGCAGGTCGAGCTGGCGTCGTTAGCGCCTGGAAAATGGTTTCCAGTCGATTCACGGCTTCTTGTTGTACGCTGTCGGGCTGATGAGTGCCCTCTTTAAGGGCTTGCTGGTAACGCGATGTCGGGGAAAGGCTTTGCATGATGTTATTGTTATTCCTTGAGAATCGATGTGCCGTCGCTCACGGTTGACGAAAAAAAGGCCGTTCTACATTACGTGATATAAACACGGGATTCCACTTCTACGGGATTAGCGGTTATAGTGGCATAATCAGGCGCAGGCATGGAGCCTAAAGCCAACACCCTACGGAAACACAAGACAACGGGAGATGTTCATGACCTGGGAATATGCGCTAATTGGGTTAGTCGTCGGTATCATTATTGGTGCTGTAGCCATGCGTTTTGGTAATCGTAAATTACGCCAACAGCAGGCATTGCAGTACGAACTGGAAAAAAATAAAGCTGAGCTGGAAGAGTACCGCGAAGAGCTGGTGAGCCACTTTGCCCGCAGCGCTGAATTGCTGGATAACATGGCGGACGATTATCGTCAGATCTACCAGCATATGGCGAAAAGCTCGAGCAACCTGCTGCCAGGTATGTCGCCGGAAAACAACCCGTTCCGTAATCGTCTGGCAGAGTCCGAAGCTGGCAACGATCAGGCGCCGGTTCAGATGCCGCGTGACTATTCTGAAGGGGCCTCCGGCCTGCTGCGTAGTGGCGCAAAGCGCGACTAAACGCACATCATTAAGAAATTTATTGGGCGCAGTAATTGCGCCCTCCGCTTCTCTTCCCGTCCCAGCTATTATTTAGTCGTTAGCCTCATTGTGACCAAACCGAAAATTCAATAACATCAAACTGTTTTGAATCATCTTCCGTTTACTCAAGGTACGAGAGCAGGATCCATGAAAAAACAAACCCAGCTGTTGAGTGCATTAGCGTTAAGTGTCGGGTTAACTCTCTCGGCGCCATTCCCGGCCGTTGCGTCGATTCCCGGCCAGGTTCCCGGTCAGGCTGCGCTTCCCAGCCTCGCCCCGATGCTGGAAAAAGTGTTGCCTGCCGTGGTGAGCGTTAGGGTCGAAGGCACCGCAGTCCAAGGACAGAAAGTCCCGGAAGAGTTTAAAAAGTTTTTTGGTGATGAGCTTCCCGACCAACCTTCACAACCTTTTGAAGGGCTGGGCTCAGGGGTCATTATTGATGCCGCAAAAGGCTACGTCCTGACCAATAACCACGTCATTAATCAGGCGCAAAAAATCAGCGTTCAGCTTAACGATGGCCGAGAGTTCGAGGCGAAGCTGATCGGCAGTGACGATCAGAGCGATATCGCCCTGCTGCAAATTCAACACCCCAGTAACCTGACGCAAATCGCCATTGCCGACTCCGACAAACTCCGCGTGGGTGATTTCGCGGTAGCCGTGGGTAACCCGTTCGGTCTCGGGCAAACCGCCACTTCCGGCATTGTATCGGCGTTGGGTCGCAGCGGTCTGAACCTGGAGGGTCTGGAAAACTTTATTCAGACCGACGCCTCTATCAACCGGGGAAACTCCGGCGGCGCGTTACTTAACCTCAACGGTGAGTTGATTGGCATTAACACCGCGATTCTGGCGCCCGGCGGCGGCAGCATCGGCATTGGCTTTGCGATTCCGAGCAACATGGCGCGCACGCTGGCGCAACAGTTGATGCAGTTTGGCGAAATCAAACGCGGTCTGTTAGGGATTAAAGGTACCGAAATGACCGCCGACATCGCCAAAGCGTTCAATCTGAATGTGCAACGCGGCGCGTTTGTCAGCGAGGTTCTGCCTAACTCAGGTTCTGCCAAGGCGGGGGTGAAATCCGGTGACGTCATTACCAGTCTCAACGATAAACCACTCAGCAGCTTTGCCGAACTGCGTTCACGCATTGCGACAACTGAACCAGGAACCAAGGTCAAACTGGGGCTACTGCGTAACGGTAAACCGCTGGAGGTTGAAGTCACCCTTGATACCAGCACGTCATCGTCCGCCAGCGCAGAAATGATCGCCCCTGCGTTGCAAGGCGCTACGCTCAGCGATGGTCAGTTAAAAGATGGCACCAAAGGCATCAAAATTGATAACGTTGAAAAAAGTAGCCCAGCCGCGCAGGCCGGTCTGCATAAAGATGACGTTATCATTGGCGTTAACCGCGATCGCGTAAACTCGATTGCCGAAATGCGTAAGGTGCTGGAAACGAAGCCGTCGATCATTGCTCTGCAAGTGGTTCGCGGTAACGAGAGTATTTACCTGCTCCTGCGTTAACGCATTAAACCGGACATCCCCTCCCCGTGTGATGTCCGGTAAACTCGTGATATGCTGCTGCCGTTCCCTTTTTTAATGACGCCGCCATCATGTTTGTGAAGCTTTTACGTTCGGTCGCGATTGGTTTAATCGTCGGCGCCATTCTGCTGGCGGCGATGCCCTCTCTGCGCAAAATTAATACTCTTTCCACACCGCAGTTCGACAGTGCAGATGAAACGCCCGCCAGCTATAACCCCGCGGTTCGCCGTGCTGCACCTGCCGTCGTTAACGTTTATAACCGCAGTATGAACAGCACTGCGCATAACCAGCTTGAGATCCGTACGCTCGGCTCAGGCGTTATCATGGATCAGCGCGGCTATATCATTACCAATAAGCACGTCATTAATGATGCTGACCAAATCATCGTCGCATTACAGGATGGACGTGTATTTGAAGCGCTGCTCGTGGGCTCTGATACGTTAACCGACCTTGCGGTGCTGAAAATCAATGCGACTGGCGGACTGCCGACAATCCCCATTAATAACAAGCGCGTGCCGCACATTGGCGATGTGGTGCTCGCCATCGGTAACCCGTACAACCTTGGGCAAACCATTACCCAGGGGATCATTAGCGCCACCGGCCGTATTGGGCTAAACCCGACAGGACGCCAAAACTTCCTGCAAACGGATGCCTCCATCAACCACGGTAACTCCGGCGGTGCGCTGGTCAACTCATTGGGTGAACTGATGGGCATTAATACGCTGTCATTTGATAAGAGTAACGACGGCGAAACCCCGGAAGGTATTGGCTTTGCCATTCCGTTTCAGTTGGCAACCAAAATTATGGATAAGCTGATTCGTGACGGGCGCGTGATTCGCGGCTATATCGGCATCAGCGGTCGTGAAATTGCGCCACTGCACGCGCAAGGCAGCGGGATGGATCAAATTCAGGGGATAGTGGTTAACGAAGTGGCTCCGGACGGTCCGGCAGCCCAGGCAGGTATTCAGGTCAACGATCTGATCATTTCAGTCAATAATAAACCGGCAGTATCCGCTCTTGAGACCATGGATCAGGTGGCCGAAATTCGCCCAGGTTCGGTCATCTCCGTGGTCGTGATGCGCGATGACAAACAGCTGACGCTGCAGGTGACGATTCAGGAATACCCGGCCACCAACTAACGTCACGTCCTGGCTGCCTACTTACCATGAAAAACCGGAGCACATTGGCTCCGGTTTTTATTAGGCGATATCGTCGAGAGTTAGCACGTAATGCCTGATAGCGCGCAGCTTTCAGGCCTACAAATACACGCTGGCCTCTCTTCGCGTTACTTAACGAATTCTTCGCCCAGAGTGATATCTTTCTTCAGCGTGTCCAGCATGCCTTCCAGCGCGCTTTGCTCAAACGCGCTCAGCTTACCGATCGACTGACGCTCTTCTACGCCGTTTTTGCCCAGCAGCAACGGCTGAGAGAAGAAGCGAGCATACTGGCCGTCGCCTTCAACGTAAGCACATTCAACCACGCCTTTTTCGCCGCTCAGTGCGCGAACCAGTGACAGGCCGAAACGTGCTGCGGCCTGACCCATAGACAGGGTAGCAGATCCGCCACCGGCTTTAGCTTCCACAACTTCAGTACCCGCGTTCTGGATACGTTTGGTCAGGTCAGCCACTTCTTGCTCGGTGAAGCTCACACCAGGAATTTGTGACAGCAATGGCAGAATGGTCACGCCAGAGTGGCCGCCAATAACCGGGACTTCAACGTCGCCAGGCTGTTTGCCTTTCAGTTCCGCAACAAAGGTATTGGAGCGGATAATGTCCAGCGTGGTCACGCCAAACAGTTTGTTCTTATCGTATACGCCTGCTTTTTTCAGCACTTCTGCAGCGATAGCAACGGTCGTGTTTACCGGGTTGGTGATGATACCGATACATGCTTTCGGACAGGTTTTAGCAACCTGCTGCACCAGGTTCTTCACGATACCGGCGTTGACGTTGAACAGGTCGGAACGATCCATACCCGGTTTACGCGCGACGCCCGCAGAGATCAGTACCACATCAGCACCTTCCAGTGCAGGGGTAGCGTCTTCGCCGCTGAAGCCTTTGATTTTCACAGCAGTAGGGATATGGCTCAAATCAACGGCCACACCAGGCGTTACTGGAGCGATGTCATACAGGGAGAGTTCTGAACCTGAAGGCAGTTGGGTTTTTAACAGTAATGCTAGCGCCTGACCGATACCACCAGCAGCGCCGAGGACTGCAACTTTCATCCTAAACTCCTTATTATATTGATAAGCAAAGTGTCTATTGCTCCGCGGCGGCGACCTTAATTCACAAATCCAACGAATACAACAACCACGCGTCAAGAATGCGTAGTCACGCAAATTTGGCTTTTATGCATTTAACTTACGTAAAATAAAACCTAAGTTACGTAATTCAAAACCACCCGCACAGTAGAGCAACTTTCCAACAGGTGCTGACAATATACCCTACCCACCTCTCAAAACAACATCAATTTGATAACAATTAATTTACTTTTAACCTTATTTGCGAGCCGTGACACAGGCATGTTTCTTGATAACGAAATTTGATAAAATTCCGCTCTTTCATAACATTATTTCAGCCTTTACCAGGGCAGACCGTTTGCATAAAAATTCATCTGTATGCACAATAATGTTGATTCTACCGCCATATTACGGGTGACTTATGCGAAGCTCGGCAAAACAAGAAGAATTAGTGAAGGCGTTTAAAGCGCTACTTAAAGAAGAAAAGTTCAGCTCTCAGGGCGAAATCGTCCTCGCCTTGCAGGATCAGGGCTTTGATAATATCAATCAGTCCAAGGTTTCACGCATGCTGACCAAGTTTGGCGCCGTGCGTACACGCAATGCGAAAATGGAAATGGTGTACTGCCTGCCGGCAGAGTTGGGGGTGCCGACAACCTCCAGCCCGCTGAAAAATTTGGTACTGGATATCGACTACAACGATGCAGTCGTGGTTATTCACACCAGCCCCGGCGCCGCTCAGTTGATTGCCCGTCTGTTGGATTCGTTGGGTAAAGCGGAAGGTATTTTGGGAACGATTGCCGGTGACGATACCATCTTCACCACGCCAGCTAAGGGTTTTACGGTAAAAGATCTGTACGAAGCCATTCTGGAGCTGTTCGAACAAGAACTGTAATACCTCCTTCCCCGTCGTCTCCCGGCGGGGAAAAACCTCTGCTTCCCCCTCTTGGTTCTATTTTCCACTGCCATTCATTTAACAAATGGTGCGTTTAACCGCTAAAATTCGTTCACATAGTGAATATGAAGGCTGAAAAACGCACATTTTGCAAAATACAGTATCTAATTGATTTTACTTAATTTAATTCTATATGAATGTTAAAAACGCCAGTTTTAATTCCTTTAGGTTATAAAAAACAATCTCCTTAAAACCTAATAACCATAGAAACAATTAGCGTGGTATTAATTTATCGCGTTATTAGTGTATACTTGATTTTGTGATGAGGGTCACGAAACAAGACCCACAATAAAAGAATTCGACGAGGTAAATATCATGAAAATCAAAACTACTGTTGCAACTTTAAGTCTTCTTTCTGTTCTCTCTTTCGGTGCAAGCGCCGCGGTTACTCAGGTGAACTCACAAGAAGCACAGAACCTGCAATCCATGGGTAGCATCTCTGTATCTCAGATCGGTAGTTCACCAATGGATATGCGTCAGGCTATCGCCGCTAAAGCTGAAAAAGCGGGTGCCAGCAGCTATCGCGTCACTGAACTCCGTGAAGGTGCTCACTGGCACGCGACTGCAGAACTGTACAAATAAACCCTCGTCGTCTAAACCGACGACTTGCCCCCGCCTGCCGGGGGCTTTTTTGTACCTTACATTGAGTGACGAACATTAAAACGCAACTGCCCTTCCAGCTCTTCTTCCGCTTCATCGAACAGTAATATTAATGCGCCATATCGCCTGCGTAGTTTGTCCGGCAAATGGACAAATTCAATCTCCACCGGCAGCGGCAAGACATCTCCGGTAACGACCTCCCACAGAGAATCTAAATCGACCACTTTTTCCCGGGTCAGACCAAATGCGCGCGTGAACTCGCGGTAGAAATCACCCTGGTCTTCTATCTCGTCAAAATCAAACGTATAGATGTTCATCTATAGCCACCATCCCGACGCCAGTCACTCTACGGACCACCAATATGCAGGGCCTCCCGCATTTCAGGTAAGTATAGCCATAAAAAAACCGACGCTTCTGGCATCGGTTTTTTGTGCTTAATTGCTGGTCAGCGCGTGCTGGTATTTGTGTAGCATCCCACTGAGTCGTTTTACCGGCTCGGTCACCTGTGGAGGGGCTTGCCAGATGATTAACTTCTCCTGATAGATCTCAAGCTCTTCCAGCAACTGGCTAAAGTAGCGGCGGCGTTTATCGTCATTTCCTGCTGAAATCACATGATCGGCGGTGCGACGCAGCTGGCGATGGAAGGCAGATAAATCCTCATTTACCGGTACCGGCGCATCGCGCAGACGCTGATGCGCGATAATCATCGTCAGCGCCAGGCGAAACTTCGCCAGGTCGCCGGGGAATTTGTTCATCAGTAAAAACAACTGCTGATAAAGCGCCGGAAGGTGGTTTTCTTTACGACGAACCACGTTGGTAGTCATTGCAGAAACCGCCGCGGAGACAAACTGGTTGAGTAACACGCGACCAGTTCTGTCCCGCGAGTTATCGCGCACCAGCAGAATGACGATAAACGCCAGCACACAACCAACAATCTGCCCCAGCGCACTGTCAAGAAACTGGCTAAAGTGGAAGGTCATCGGGTTATCCAGCACGATGATATTAATGGTGCTGGCCAGCGCGCCCATCGATCCCAGCCGTCGTTTCTGCACCTCGATTCCCAGAAAGAATCCCAGCACGGCCAGGCTCAGACACAACAACAGCATACTTTGCTGCGTATTGGGGATAATCACCAGAAAATAGAGCGCCCCGAGTGGTAATGCCGCCAACGTACCGTAGATAAAATCTATCGCCACCATCCGAGGGTTAGGCAGGCGCATTGCCAGCGAGGTGACAACCGCAATCATCACCATCGCGCCGCTGCCGGATGTCCAGCCGGTCCACAGCCAGAATAAGGTGCCCAGCACACAGGAGAGCGTGGTACGCCAGAAGTTGACCATCGCATGGTGACGCTCGGCGGACTCCACTTTCACTACCGGCTCGCCTTGCAGGATCTCTTCTTCCGTCGCGCTAATTTTTGTATTACTCACCACACCGCGTTTCAGTAGCAAGTAGCGCGTCGCCGCACCTGCCCAGCTATAAATCGTTACCGGTGTTTCACGTTCGCCAGTCCAGACAATAACCCGACGCATCCGCTTCAACTGTTTATGGACATCCTGCACCGTTTCAACCGGCGTATCGAACAACTCGCGGAAGGTGTCGGTGATAAGTTCCGGGCGGGTATTTTGAATAAGGTAAGTTTCACAGGACTGAGTAATGAGCGTGAGCGACAGCGTGTTTAATGCTTTGAGTCTGCGATTAGCACGCACCCAACGTGAAGACTCCATATTGAGGTTGCTGCGCATGCCCTCCAGCGCCGCCGTTCGACGGACTAAATCGCCCCAGGCTTTGTCCACTTCTTCACTGTCGCCATGCTTTATACACAACTGCATAAGCTGATACTGCGCCACCAGCAGGCTGTCCAGTTCGACATCAATTTCCTGTTTCACCGAGCGGGGCGAAAAGAGCAGATCGGCAACAATGGCGCAGACAATCCCCATCACAATCTCGCTGCAACGCTCAAGTGCAAATTGCGGCGTCAACAACGGTTCAGCCTGGATAGTAATGACGATGATCAGCGCCGTATAACCCGAAAGTCCCCAGGCATAGGAATTCTCGATCTTCACCAGCGACGAGATCCAGGTACAAAAACCGGCCCAGATACAACACACCAGGATCATCAACAACGGAGCGCGGATCATGCTGATAATAATGATCAGGGCGGCAATACAGCCAATAAATGTGCCGACGATACGCAGCATCCCGCGGTAGCGGATGGCGCCTGAATAGGGTTCCCCACCGGCGGCAAAAGCCGGGCCTGCTGCCACAATTGCCGCGGTCAACACCGCCCAACGCGGAGTCTCAAGCTGAAAGTGAAAACCAACGAACAGCGCCAGGACAATTGCGCACGCCAGTTTTACCGCGAAGCGGATATGCTGGTTAGCAATGGAAAAAATACCCATCGCAATTATCCGAACTCGCGCAGGCGGTGCGCCATTTTACGGAAGAAGGATTCCTGACTGGCATCGCGATCCTGCTTGCCGGTGATAACAACGGTAGCCGTCGTCCCGGCTGGCCACAGGGTTCCCTGCTGCTCATCAAGACGAATGCGCACCGGTACACGCTGTGCCAGACGGACCCATTCAAGATTGGAATCAATGGTCGCCATACCTTTTGCGTCTCGCGTGCTGCTGGCATTCGTTACGCCAGCCGCCACGCTATCAACGGTACCCTTCAACACATTATTGCTACCAAGCGGGGTAATTTCAGCGCGATATCCAGGGCGTACGCCTTCCAGCTTGGTTTCTTCCATATACGCCAGGACATAGAACGAGTGCTGTTTTACCAGCGCTACCGCCGTGGAGCCTCGGGTAATAAATTCGCCGCTGTAAACATTCAGGTTAGTCACCCAACCATCCGCTGGCGCACGAATAACGGTACGTTCAAGATCCAATTTTGCCAAATCGCGGGTCGCTTGCGCCTTCGCCAACTGGTGTAATACGGTTTGCAGTACGTTGTTAGACTGATCAATCTCTTCACGAGACATGGCCTGCACGCCCAGACGGTTACGACGACCGGCTTCCTGACGTTTTTCCTGCGCCAGAACCTGGTAATAAGAGACGTCGGCTTCAGCCTGTTCGAGGGCTTTTTTATAGCGCGGCTGGTCGATGGTAAACAGCACCTGATCCTTTTTCACCAGTTGGTTATCATGGACGTTAACGTTGGAAATAAGACCCGCAACGTCCGGCGCAATGGCGACGACATCAGCGCTGAAACGCGCATCACGCGTCCACGGCGACTCGGTGTAGAACACCCATGCGCGAAAAATAGCAATGAAGGCCAGAATGACCAGTACGAGAGTCATGGCCGTACGGGAGAGTTTTTTTGTTAGTGTTTTCACTTCAACCTCAAACGAACAGGCGCGTTATTAAATAGAACAGGCAGCAATACAGCGCGGTGTTAAACAGAGCCGGATGCCAGACAAAATCATAGATGCCAGTTGGAACCAGCACCCGGCGCACCAGCCAGAAAATCGCCAGTGACAAAAGCAATTCGAAAAAAATCGGTGGGAAGGACAGACCAAACACCACGATAACGGGAAACAGACTCATGTTGACCTTGGTAGCTTAAGAGAGTGCAGGTGATAGATTTTCTAGCGTATGTCACCGCAGAGAAGGGCAAGGAAGAGCCAGGCGAGAGCGACATAGCCGTTATTTGAATAATAATATATTAACGTAACTGTTATGCTGTTATCTATATTATGTGATCTAAATCACTTTTAAGCCAGAGTGAATAATGGAACGATTAAAACGTATGTCGGTGTTCGCCAAAGTTGTCGAACTGGGCTCCTTCACCGCCGCCGCAAGACAGCTGCAAATGAGCGTTTCATCGATAAGCCAGACGGTCTCTAAACTGGAAGATGAACTACAGGTCAAGCTGCTAAACCGCAGTACGCGCAGCATTGGGCTAACCGAAGCCGGTAAAATTTATTATCAGGGCTGCCGTCGAATGCTGCACGAAGCGCAGGATGTGCATGAGCAGCTGTATGCCTTTAATAACACTCCTATCGGCACATTGCGTATTGGCTGTTCTTCAACCATGGCACAAAATGTCCTCGCCGGGCTGACGGCGAAAATGCTGAAAGAGTACCCCGGCCTGACGGTAAATCTGGTCACCGGCATCCCGGCACCGGATTTAATTGCTGATGGCCTGGACGTGGTCATCCGCGTCGGCGCGTTACAAGACTCCAGCCTGTTTTCACGTCGTCTGGGAGCCATGCCGATGGTGGTCTGCGCCGCTAAAAGTTATCTCGCCCAGTTTGGCGTTCCGGAAAAACCTGCCGATCTCAGCAATCACTCATGGCTGGAATATAGCGTGCGCCCGGATAACGAATTCGAGCTTATCGCCCCGGAGGGGATCTCTACCCGCCTGATTCCAGAAGGGCGCTTCGTCACTAACGATCCGATGACGCTGGTGCGCTGGCTGGCCGCAGGCGCGGGTATTGCCTATGTACCATTGATGTGGGTGATCAATGAGATCAATCGCGGCGAAGTGGAGATCCTGCTTCCCCGCTACCAGTCGGATCCGCGTCCGGTCTATGCGCTGTACACCGAAAAAGACAAACTGCCGCTTAAGGTTCAGGTAGTGATTAACTATCTGACGGATTATTTTGTCGATGTGGCGCAGCTGTTTCAGGGAATGTATGGTCGAGGGAAAGAGAAATAAAAGAGTCCAGGCCGGATAAGGCGTTGACGCCGCATCCGGCAAGATGCCCGATGGCACTGACGCTTATCGGGCCTGGATCATGATGCTATGCGGTGCCGCCGACCGTCAAATTATCGACCTTCAGCGTCGGCTGGCCCACGCCCACCGGCAGGCTTTGCCCTTCTTTACCGCAAACGCCTACGCCGTTATCCAGTTTCAGATCGTTACCTACCATCGAAATTTGCTGCATCGCTTCGATACCGGAGCCAATCAGCGTCGCGCCTTTCACGGGTTTGGTCACTTTACCGTTTTCAATCAGATACGCTTCGGACGTTGAGAACACAAATTTCCCGGAGGTGATATCCACCTGACCACCGCCGAAGTTCGGCGCATAAATGCCGTATTCGACGGATTCAATGATTTCCTGCGGCGTTGATTTGCCCGGCAGCATATAGGTGTTGGTCATCCGCGGCATCGGCAGGTGCGCGTAAGATTCACGGCGTCCGTTACCCGTTGGCGCCACACCCATCAGGCGCGCATTCAGTTTGTCCTGCATGTAGCCTTTCAGAATACCGTTTTCGATCAGCACGTTGTACTGGCCCGGTGTACCTTCGTCATCAATAGCCACGGATCCACGACGGTCCGCCATTGTGCCATCATCCACTACGGTACACAGTTCTGACGCGACCAGTTCACCCATATGACCGCTAAATACCGAGGTACCACGGCGGTTAAAGTCGCCTTCCAGACCATGACCGACCGCTTCGTGCAGCAGAACGCCAGGCCAGCCAGCGCCGAGTACCACCGGTAACGTACCTGCCGGCGCGGCTACTGCGGACAGATTGACCAGCGCCATGCGCACAGCCTCTTTCGCCCACGCGTCGGCACGAACGTCACCATCGAGATCGCCAAGGAAATAGTCATAGCCAAAGCGACCGCCGCCACCGCTCGCGCCGCGCTCACGTTTACCGTCTTCTTCGACCTGTACGCTGACGGACAAACGCACCAGTGGACGGACATCCGCGGCCAGCGTACCGTCGGTCGCCGCCACCAGAATCAGCTCATAAACACCGGTCAAGCTGGCGGTCACTTCCTGAACGCGCTTGTCAGCAGCACGCGCAACGCGGTCAACGCGACGCAGAATATCCAGTTTCTCTTCGCGGCTCATGCTTTGTAACGGATCGACCGAAGTGTAAAGCGCCTGATGCTCTACCGCACCCAGCGTTTTTACTTTGCCGTCACCACTGTCGCGCACAATAGTCCGGGCAGCATGCGCACTTTGCTCCAGCGCCAACAGGCTAATCTGGTCTGCATAAGCAAACCCCGTTTTTTCGCCGCTGATGGCGCGTACGCCAACACCCTGATCGATATTGTAAGAACCATCTTTAATGATGCGATCTTCTAAAACCCAGGATTCGTGATAGCTCGACTGAAAATAGAGATCGCCGTAATCGAGACGGCGTTCGGCCAGTTGGCCCAGAATGGCAAACAGATCCTGATGTTTCAGGCCATTCGCCGCTAGCAATTGTTCACTTACCAGGTTCAGACTCATCGTTTTGTTACTCATTTAATTCTGCCGGATGGCGGCAAAAACGCCTTATCCGGCCTACGTTGTTAGGCTACTGTAGGCCGGATAAGCGCTGCTCCATCCGGCAATACTATGTACTGAGATTGGGGCAATTACTTGCCCCCGTCAAATCATTGCTGGCTTTCTTTGCGCGGCTGACGCAGAACTTCGTTAATCTGCGGCTTATCAACCGGACCGGTGATACGGTAACGCAGAATCGAAACTTTACTCCACAGCGGCCCCAGAACCTTACTGGCGGCAAACACCGCCGCGCCGACAATCGGGTTGACGGCGAACGCGGCGGCAACCCCAACGGTGGCAGAAATTTCAGGCGCGACAACCGCTTCCATATCCAGTTCGCGGCGTACCAGATTCACCGAGCCTTTCATCGCGATGTCAGCTTCCAGACCGTCCACCAGCGTGTCGTCGGTATGCATCACACCATCCTTAATCCACGCCGTGCTGCGAATGGAGTCGAAATAGAAGCCTTCACTGAAGGTATCGCTAAAATCAAAGCGCAGTTTACGTAGCAACGCGTCAAAGCTTAACAGGCGTAACAGTTGCCCCGCATGTCCGGTACTGAGTTCGGTAAGCTCACCTTTGCCCAACCGGGTGCGCAAAATCCCATTCAGCGACGCTTCATCCGGATCCCACGGTGGATTACGCCAGTGCAGGTCGTACTCCACATTGAACGAAGAGTTACGAATCGGCGTCGATACGCCAAAGAAACCGGCGGCAGAGTCAATTTTTTTGCCGTTCAGTTTTCCCTTCAGTGACGTACGCTCTTTACCCGGCACATTCACCCATTCACCATCGGCAGTCAGTCTGGCAAAGCCGGTATCCAACAGACCGTTGCTCAACGAGAGCGTATCGCCTTTGATCGCCACATCGGCATCAATACGTCCATATTTCTGTCCCCACAGCCAACACTCTGCACAGCGGAGTTGAACATCCGGCCAGCCACGGAAGCTGACGTTATTGATGGTAGAGAAAGGCGACGCTGGCGCTGTGCCGGGAGAAGGCTTTGCGGCGCTCGGGTTGTAATAGAGGTATTTAATGTTCGCCAGCCACGGGGCGTTATTGCGCATAGCCAGCGTGGCGTTGATCTCACGCCCCTGCGCCTGCACGCTGGAACCGTTGCCCGAAGGCTCAGACACAATACTTAAATTGTTCCACTGCTGCCCCCCCAGGGATAACGATGGCGTACGTACCGTGATGCGTTGCGGGAAGTTGGCGTTCGAGCCAACGTTATCCGCAGCGCCTTTCTGGAACAAGGCCAGCCATTGCGCGCCGTCCATAGGGGGAAGATTGAGCTCAATGCCTTGCTGATCGGGTAACGCGGGCACGGTGCGGCTTTCCGACGTCCAGATAGCGCGGTCAAGGGTCAGCTTCTGATTCAGCAGCCAGTGGCTGTTGAAGTGATTCTTGCTCCCTGCGTTGCCGGTGAGATCAAAGCTGCGCAGATTGCCGTTGGCCTTCACGTTTACCGGCAGCGCCTCACCGGCCGCCTTATTCAGTGGAGCAGGTAAGTGACTACTTACATTCTTCAGGTCACTCTTTAACGCAATGTCGTAGGTCGCCCCGGCATGATACGGAAGATTGATATCCACCTTGCCATTCCACGCCATACTGCCGCTTAACGCATCGTTCACCTGCGTCGGCAAAATCCCCATACGGTTTGGCTGCCAGTCGCCTTGCAGATTCACCGCCACCTGATAGGCTTTGGCCCCTTCGGTAGTGGAAAAATCGACGTTCAGCGGCTGATTAAACCAGTTTGCCGTCATCGGCTCACTCTGCAGATCGCCGTTCACAAAGCTGAATTTACCGGTCAAATTCTTCAACGTGCTGTCGAGCGGTTTAATAAACAGACTGTTATTACGCAGATTGACATCACCTTTGGCCGTAACCAGCGAGCCATCCAACGGGATATCGAGATGTAAGCGAGCATTCACATCGCCATCAATCTGCAACTGCTCAAGCGTGGCGCCAAGAGAATCTTTTAGCGGCGTATCATCAAAATAAGGTCCAACCGCTTTGCCCGGCCCGTTGATGTCGGCATCAATCAGCAGTTTTTCTTTTGCATAGTCGGGAATATTGGCCGTCAGATTGCTGGCTTTTACGCCGCCTAAATTAACGCCATCCGTTTTCATCCACAGACCGTCGTTAATGAAGTTCAGTTCAATATTGAGGTCAGTCAACGCAGGCCAGTCGGGCTGAAAGGCGAATTTAGCATTGCGTAACGGCACCAGGACCTGAAACTGCCCTTCATTATGCAGATATGGGAACAAATGCGGGTTACCGCCATACACCAACGTGGCATTATCCGCTTCGCCGCCCTGAATCGCGCCGCTGAGGTAGTCAACCAGCTCTTTGCCCATCAGATTTTCAGGGAAGTAGCGCCAGGCCTGAGAGCCGTCATCAGTACTGATCCCCGCCAGAATGCCTAACCATGGCTCGTCACCGGTCGGTTGCAGATAGCGAAAACCACCGCGCGCATGTACCGCTTTCGCTTTGACATCAATATTGCGCCCATCTAACTGAAAACCTTTATCATTCTTCAGCCAGCTTAGCGTCGCCACGCCGTTTTCTATTTCCAATGGTGCGCGGAAGACGCTCTCATACGGCATGCGGGCTTGCTTGATGGAGGCGGTAAGCGCACCATTTTCCACGCTGCCCGAAAGCGTACCGGAGAAATGCTCCGCCCCCGGTAACAACTTCCACTGTTTCCAGGCCAGATTGGTCCACGAGGACTGGAAACGGGTCTTTTCTGTTGCCTGTAATGGGATATCCAGCGCCAGCACATCAATTTTGCCGCTTGGCTGCGTGGCGCGCCAAATATCCCCCAGCGCTGGCGATAACTTAGCCGCCATCGGGCGCAGCCCTTCTAATCCAGCCAGCTCCAGATTGCTGGCGCGAATGCGTAGCTCGTCACTGCGCTTGTTATTCTCACCACCGACTTCCTGCTCAGGGATCCAGGCCAGCGTTAACGCCCCGCTTGGCCAGGGTTTATCATCCATGGTGATACGGGTATCGGGAATAGAGAATTGCCAGCCCGGCTGTTCGCGGCTAATGTGCGCCGTCAGGTTATCCACGGAGAGCGTATGCGTGCGGTTGTTACCCAGCCAGCTGGCGCCGCCTTTCTTCAGCCAGACATCGCCTCCGGAAACGACGCCTTTATTGATCGTCATCCATGCTTCCAGGCTAAAACGCGCGGTTTGCAACGCGACATTATCCTGCATCCATTTGCCCAGCCACGGTTTGACGTCAATGTCGTCTGCCTGCAGCCAGACCCGACCATTATTCAACAGCCCATTGTCGTCGCGCAGATCCATGCGCACCTGCATAACGCCATGTTGACCGGTCAGACTGGAGAGACTGACCTGCCCCTCAGCGCGATGCCGGTTTTTACCGTTCAGCCAGGTAAGCTGTGGGATCGCCAGTTCAGCGCGCTGGCCTGAGAGGGTTAAAAAGCTGATTTGACTGTCGCGGAGATCGAAATGATCGAACTGACGCAGGAAGAGATCGCTGAGGTGACCCGCTTCAATTCCATCACCGCTTTCACTACTCTGGATAGGGGTATTGGTGCGCAACTGCAATTGCCAGAAGGTGAGATCGCGAAACTGCCAGCGCATGTGCAGTAAACTTTGCCAGACATCCAGCGCTAACGTGACGCGTTTTACCGAAAACTCACCGCCGTCTTTGAGCTGAGCGTGGATATCACGCGCTTCAAGCGTAGGGCCGAAATTTTGCCAGTTGGCGGATAGCTGGCTGGCGGTAACGGGCAGGCCAGTCGCGGATTCAATCTTACCGAGAATGGCCGGACGCCAGCTATCAAGATGAGGTAGCGCAAGGCGCAGTCCACTGACCATCAGCGCTGCAATGACAACGAATGCGGCTCCAGTGAGCAGTAATATCCCCGGCAATCGCCTCACGCGCCTCTCCTTGTCTGCAAAAAAATGTGACTCACACCCCTTGAGTGTATATTGCCGGATGGCGGCGCTTGCGCCTTATCCGGCCTACATGCGCTGGTGCTACTACTCAATTACATCATTACGACGTCGAACTGCTCCTGGTTATAGAGCGGTTCAACCTGGACTTTGACCTGTTTACCCACAAAGATTTCGACTTCCGCCAGCGCATGCGACTCTTCGCCTTTCAGGGTTTCTGCCACTGCCGGAGATGCATAAACCAGGAAGCGATCGGAGTCGTATGCATGGTGTACGCGGACAATTTCGCGCATGATTTCATAGCATACGGTTTCCACCGTTTTCACGGTACCGCGTCCATGACAGGTAGGGCACTCATTGCACAGCACATGCTCCACGCTTTCACGCGTGCGCTTACGCGTCATCTCCACCAGGCCCAGCTGTGAAAAACCGTTAATGCTGGTTTTTACGCGGTCCTTGCTCAGAGCCTGCTCCAGAGAGTGCAACACCCGGCGCCGATGATCTTCATTATTCATGTCGATAAAATCGATAATGATAATGCCGCCCAGGTTACGCAGACGCAGCTGACGCGCAATGGCCTGCGTTGCTTCAATATTAGTATTAAAAATAGTGTCGTCGAGATTACGATGTCCAACAAACGCGCCGGTATTGATATCCACGGTGGTCATCGCTTCGGTTTGATCGATGATCAAATAGCCGCCGGATTTCAGCTCAACCTTGCGTTCCAGCGCGCGCTGGATTTCATTCTCAACGTCAAAGAGATCGAAAATAGGCTGACGTCCGCTGTAATGCTCCAGCTTGCTGGTCATCTCGGGAATGTACTCCGCCGTAAATTCCAGCAACGCCTCATAGGTCAGGCGAGAGTCGACGCGGATCCGATCAAGCTGGGCATCGGCAAAATCACGCAAAACGCGCTGCGCCAGCGCAAGTTCGCCATACATCTGGTAGCGCGTTTGCGGACGTTTTTTGCGCTCCATGACTTTCGTCCAGACGCGCTTCAGGTAGGCAGCATCCGAGGCCAGATCCTCTTCGCATACGCCTTCCGCCGCTGTACGAATAATAAATCCGCCCTGCTCATCACAGTAATCGGCTACCACTTTTTTCAGACGTTCGCGTTCGCTTTCGCTTTCGATACGTTGGGAAACGCCAACGTGCGACGCGCCCGGCATAAAAACAAGATAACGGGAAGGCAGCGTAATGTCCGTCGTCAGACGAGCGCCCTTAGTACCCAGCGGATCTTTTACCACCTGCACCATCAAATCCTGGCCCTGGCGAACCAGTTCAGAAATGTCGCGCACGGTGAACTGTTTTTGTTCTTCACCGGCCACGCATTCGGTGTGTGGCATGATGTCTGAAGCGTGAAGAAATGCGGCTTTATCCAGTCCAATATCTACAAAAGCCGCCTGCATACCCGGAAGTACACGACTTACACGACCTTTGTAGATATTGCCTACGATTCCACGTCGCGCCTCACGTTCAATATGAATTTCCTGCAGAATACCGCCATCAATGTAAGCCACCCGTGTTTCCGATGGCGTTACGTTTACCAACAATTCAGCCGTCATGTTTATCCCTTTGCTCACGCAGTGCGTTAAAATTGGTCAGCAACTCATACGTTTCTACCAGCGGTAAGCCGACTACGGCGTGATAGCTGCCATTTATCTTCCTGACAAAACAGCCACCCAACCCTTGAATACCGTATGCACCTGCTTTATCCATTGGTTCACCGCTGGCAACATAACCCGCGATGTCCTCATCGGTGAGTGCTCTGAATGTCACTTCCGTCACCACCAGACAGTCCAGACTGTGCTGGCGATCGGCCAATGCCACGGCAGTCATGACCTGATGCGTGTTGCCCGACAGCTTACGCAGCATTGCGGCGGCATGGGCGGCGTCGTGCGGTTTTTCCAGCACTTCACCGTTAAGAATAACAATGGTATCCGCACCCAATACCGGCAAATCGCGCTGCGCCAACGCAACGCCAGCCTGCGCTTTTTCGCGCGCCAGACGAGAAACGTACTGCTGCGCGCTTTCCTGCGGGTGCCGCTGTTCTTCAATCCCAGGAACCAGCCGTTCAAACGTGATACCAAGTTGAGCGAGCAGTTCCTGACGACGTGGAGAACCTGAAGCAAGATACAGAGTATTCATATCAACCTTTATTGCACCGCAAACTGCTGACGGATTTTACGCATCAGTAAGAATAGCCATGGCCAGAGCACACCATTCACTACACTACTCCAGAACACTTCAGGTCTGAAAGAGACATTGATCACTAAAAACTCGGCCCAGAAAACAATAATATCCACGACCAGTGATAACAACACGACCACCAGCGCCTGTTGCCAGAGCGCGAGGTTGCGGAATAGTTGGAATTTCAGCGCGACCAGATAGGCAATGATACTCATCGACAAGGCCCGCACGCCAAGCGTGGAACCGCTAATGAGATCCAGTATGGCACCCACCACGAACCCTGTGCCCACATTTACGCGATGCGGTAGCGCCAGAATCCAATACAACAAGATGAGCAGCACCCAGTTTGGCCGGAAAACAAGAATGTCATCCGGCCAGGGCATAACTTGCAGCAACAGTGCAATAAGGAACGAAAGCCAAATAACCCAACGCCCCTGGCTACGATAGCTTGCCACTTACTGTCCTCCCGGCTTACGCGGAGCAGGTTGTGGCGACGTGGTGTCCGTAGGCGCTGTAGTGACGCCTGTAGCAGGTGCCGGTACTGGCGCAGGCGGCCCCATGGCATCTGGCGCAGGCAGAACTTGCGGCATCATTTGCATCAAACGTTCATTGGCAACACGGTGTACTTCTTCCGGCGTCATCGGATTGGCGCCATTACGATCGGCTCCCCACAACAGCAGCAGATAGCGCAAACGCTGCAAACCCGCGGTCGGACGAGCCTGAATGACGGTATAAGCACGCTGAGTGTCCAGCTTAACGGAAGAAACAACAGCAACCGGATAACCTTCCGGGAAGCGTCCACCCAAACCGGAAGTCACCAGCACATCGCCAACGCGAATGTCGGTGTTCGCCGGCAGATGTTCAAGCTGAAGATCGTCCGTACAACCGTTGCCCGCAGCAATGACGCGAATATCGTTACGCAGAACCTGGATTGGCAGAGCATGCGTCGCATCGCAAATCAGCAGTACGCGGCTGGTCAGTTTTGCTACAGCAACGACCTGACCCACTACACCTTTGTCGCTGATAACTGGCTGACCTTCGTAGACGCCGTTAACGCTCCCTTTGTCGATCACGACCTGATCGCTGTATGGGTCATTAACCGTTGAGATGACCTGCGTCACCATCTTTTGTTCGTCCTGACGCAATGGCGATCCCAGCAGCTCGCGCAAACGCGCGTTCTCCTGTTTATATTGCCCCAGCATCAGCAGCTCGCTATTTTTCAGCAGCAGTTCCTGACGCAGCGCCCGGTTTTCAAGTTCGAGTTGGTCACGCGAAGCCAGCGTTTGCGACACGCCGTCGAGTAATTCACGAGGACCATTAGAGATAAAGTAGAAAGGACTGACGGCGGTATCCATGTACGTTCGGATTTGACTAAACGTACCCAGGCGGCTGTCGGCAATAATAACGCCGAGCGCCACCAGCACCGCCAGAATAAGGCGAATCTGTAGCGACGGGCCACGGCTAAAAATTGGCTTCATAGTCTATGCGTATTCTCGTATCAGAGCGGAAGGGCAACCCGCGGGCCACCCTACCTGCGTCCGATTACTCTTCGCTGAACAGGTCGCCGCCGTGCATATCGATCATTTCCAGTGCTTTGCCGCCACCGCGCGCCACGCAGGTCAGCGGATCTTCAGCAACAACAACTGGAATACCGGTTTCTTCCATTAACAGACGATCAAGGTTACGCAGCAGCGCACCGCCACCGGTCAGCACCATACCGCGCTCGGAGATGTCTGACGCCAGCTCTGGCGGACACTGTTCCAGAGCAACCATTACCGCGCTCACGATACCGGTCAGCGGTTCCTGCAGCGCTTCCAGAATCTCGTTGGAGTTCAGGGTAAAGCCGCGTGGAACACCTTCTGCCAGGTTACGGCCGCGTACTTCGATCTCGCGGACTTCATCGCCCGGATAAGCGGAACCGATTTCGTGTTTAATACGTTCTGCGGTGGCTTCACCGATCAGAGAACCGTAGTTACGACGAACGTAATTAATGATGGCTTCGTCGAAGCGGTCACCACCAATACGTACGGAAGAAGAGTAAACCACGCCGTTCAGGGAGATAACGGCAACTTCAGTGGTACCACCACCGATATCCACAACCATTGAGCCGGTTGCTTCAGAAACTGGCAGACCCGCACCAATCGCGGCCGCCATCGGCTCTTCGATCAGAAAGACTTCACGGGCGCCTGCGCCCTGAGCGGATTCACGGATCGCACGGCGTTCAACCTGGGTTGCGCCAACCGGTACACACACCAGTACGCGCGGGCTTGGGCGCATGAAGCTATTGCTGTGCACTTGTTTGATAAAGTGCTGGAGCATTTTTTCAGTCACGAAGAAGTCAGCGATAACGCCGTCTTTCATTGGGCGAATTGCAGCGATATTGCCCGGCGTACGACCCAGCATCTGCTTCGCATCATGACCTACTGCAGCCACGCTTTTCGGCGAACCGGCACGATCCTGACGAATGGCCACAACAGAAGGCTCATTCAATACGATGCCTTGTCCTTTTACATAAATAAGGGTATTCGCGGTACCCAGGTCAATGGACAGGTCATTGGAAAACATGCCACGAAATTTTTTCAACATACTAAGGGATAATCCTGAAAGCTGGGGCGGAAAACAAAATCCGCTTACTTTACCAACCACACGCAGCAGCGACAAGGCGCAAAAATCATCTGCTACGGTGAAAATTAGTGCAGTTCGTTTCCTTTGTTACAAAACCGGCCTGAGTCCATCAGGGCTGAAAAAATCAGCAGCATTCCTCGCTTTTGTTTGCAACCTGTCAAAGGTCATTCACCTGCATGTTTGCTGTTACAACCTGGCGAGCAGACAAGCACACCCCCAGAAGGCACAGCGCGCGTTATTCTACGTGAAAACGAATTAAACGGCAGGTTAAACCGAATATCTTTGCGAATATTTTTTCACGTTAGTGTCAAGTGGCTGTGATGCGGCAAAAAAATCCCCTTGCCCACCAGCAACTCCGCGTTCCGTCAGCGTATGCCACTCGCTACGCGAACGAACTCCCGTGGCATAAACCTGCGTTGGCGTGCCTGAACAGGCCTCCGCCAGGCTTTGAACCAACAGTTGGTTTTCGGTTCGCTTATCAATATTCCTCACCAGGCTTGGATGCAGCTTCAATAACTCAACGTTAAGCTCTTTAATCCAACTGGTGCTCACCAGCGTTAAACCGGCCTGCGTAACGGCGATCCGTACCCCTAGCGCATCCATCAATCGAATGACGGGCTGTAATCGGCTGATATGTTGACAAACATCTGCCTCAGCAAGTTCAATAATTATGCGTTTGCGTAGTGATTTTTCGCACTGCATCAACGTATCACGCAGCCAGCGCTGAAAACGTGGGCGAATTAGCGATTCAACCGTTATCTGCATCGCCAGGCTTTCCTGCGGCCAGTAGCCCAAAAGCAGGATCAGACGACTTAACTGTAAACGGTCATACTCTTCAGCCAGGCCAAATTGCAGCACCATCGGCATATATTCCGCCGAAATAACCTCTTCGCTGCCATCAAAAATACGGCACATCAGTTCCCGGTGGTGTACCCGTCCTTCACGCGTTACCGCAGGTTTTTGATATATTCTCGGCCCGCCCCGGCTGAGCATCTGTTCAATCAGCGTCCGCCAGCGCACGTTGCCCCGGCCTTTTTCCGGCAGGGAGTCATCATAGACCGACCAGCTGTTCCCACCCTGCAGGACCGAATTCCGGGTGGCGGCCTCAGCATGATCCATCACCTGTTCCGTCGACTGACCACTGCGGCAAACGCAAATGCCAATATGAACCATATCGGCACGATCGATCATTTTATTAGTCGGAAGCGCATCGACCGCTTTTAATAATTGCCCGGCGATGCTTTCGGCTTCTTTCAGCGTGCGATGTGGCAACAGGATGGCAAAATCGCTACGGTGGTAGCGCGCCAGCAATGCCCCGGGATAACGCGTCATAAACGTCGACAACAAATTGATTAGCGTTGAAATTTGTTCTTCCGCCAGGGTGATTCCCCAGCTATCTCGCAGCAGAGTAAAGTCCGGCAGACGCACCATCATCACGACGCCATGCGCTCCCACCTTTTCTTGATCTTCCAGCAGCGTGGCCAACTGGTTATCAAAAAACAGACGGTTACTCAGCCCGGTTTTTGTATCCTGCGCAACATAGGAGCGAATCAGGGTGTCCAATCGGCTGCGTTGCTCGCGGGCATTTTGAATTTCAGTCAGCAACATATCGAGCGCACTGCTGGTGCGCGCTGGCCATTCATAGACCGTTCCTCGTACATTCGGCCCGCGTTCACCGTTCAGAATACGCGTGGAACGAATCTCCAGTAACTCCTGGCCTGAAAGCTGACGCTGAAGCCAGCGTACCGACAAAAAAAGCATCAGAATAATAAACGCAATGGCCAGCGTGAGCGGCGCGGTAGTCAGTAGCGAATGGAAATAGTTGCCCATCGGATCCTGATAAACCAGGCGAACTGACATGCCCGGATGCTTGACCAACGGTACGGTGATGTCGCGGTAGAGGTTGTTCGTTCCTGCCGGGCGGTAGCTGCTGGTTCGGGAGTGGTCATACACTATATGCTCCCCTTGCAGCAACTCGATACGCACGATATCAACAGAAACCATCAGTTCATCGATTTGCGGCGTCAGCGAAACGAAATCGCGGGAGACAAGATGTGTATCAATCGCCGTCGCCACCGCCTGCACTCGCGTAGTGAACTTATATTGAATAGCGTTGTAGAAACTCAGCGAGCAGCCAATCAGAGTCACAAAGATCGTTAACCCAGTAAGCAGCGTGACAAAAGCTGAGAATTTCGTCGTTAATCGCATCCTTGTGTTAACTCCGACAGTTATGAAACAGGTGTGAAAGAGATAAAGCGACTCGAAAATGCAAAACTGAACGCAAAATCCGCCAATTTATGCAAACTGTGGGGGCATACTACCAAATCAGGTATATCTGGCAATTTATTGCGCAGAATCGGCATCATGTTTTGATTAGCGAGTATAGTCTTCATTAACAATTTTCCAATCCACTATACGAATTGAGGACAGGTTATGCAGGCTTTGATCTTAGAACAGCAGGACGGAAAAACCCTCGCATCCGTTCAACCCCTCGACGAAAACCAGCTCCCGGAAGGCGATGTAACGGTGGAAGTCCACTGGTCGAGCCTGAACTATAAAGACGCCCTGGCTATCACTGGCAAGGGTAAAATCATCCGCAACTTTCCGATGATTCCTGGCATTGATTTCGCCGGTACCGTGCGTGCAAGCGAAGATCCCCGTTTTCATGCGGGTCAGGAAGTCTTACTGACCGGCTGGGGTGTGGGTGAAAACCATTGGGGCGGACTGGCTGAACGTGCGCGCGTCAAAGGCGACTGGCTGGTAGCGCTGCCGCAAGGGCTGGACGGGCGTAAAGCGATGGTCATCGGCACCGCCGGTTTTACCGCCATGCTGTGCGTCATGGCGCTTGAGGATGCAGGAATTCACCCGCAAGACGGCGAGATTGTCGTCACCGGCGCCAGCGGCGGCGTGGGCAGCACTGCCGTGGCATTACTGCATAAGCTGGGCTATCAGGTTGTGGCAGTATCAGGACGCGAAAGCACCCACGACTATCTGAAGAGCCTGGGCGCGAATCGTATTCTCAGCCGCGATGAGTTTGCTGAATCTCGCCCGTTGGAAAAACAACTGTGGGCCGGTGCAATTGATACCGTTGGCGATAAAGTGCTGGCGAAAGTCCTGGCACAGATGAACTACGGTGGCTGCGTGGCCGCCTGCGGCCTGGCGGGCGGCTTCGCGCTGCCGACCACCGTCATGCCATTCATTCTGCGTAATGTACGTTTGCAAGGGGTGGACTCGGTGATGACCCCACCGGCACGTCGCGCAGAAGCCTGGGCGCGTTTGGTTAAGGATCTGCCGGAATCGTTCTATGCTCAGGCCGCCACGGAGATTACGCTAGCGGATGCGCCGAAGTTCGCCGATGCCATCATCAATAACCAGGTGCAAGGTCGTACCCTGGTGAAGGTGAAATAACAGGCATCGGCGCAGAAATTTACACTTAACTAACAAAATTTCGCGGCATATATAGAGACTCCCTGCCATATTAACTACGCATCCCTTGTCTGTCATGACGCGTAAGCCGGGAGTCTGTTATGAAGAAATTACGTCCATTTACAGAAGCCGACGTCACCGCCGAGTCGGCTTTTTTTATGCAGCGCCGCCAGGTACTGAAAGCATTAGGGATCAGCGCTGCCGCGTTGTCTTTGCCTCACGCTGCGCAGGCCGACCTTCTGAGCTGGTTTAAGGGTAATGACCGCCCTCCGGCGCCTGCGGGTAAGCCGCTTAATTTCAGCAAGCCCACCGCCTGGCAAAATTCGCTTCCTTTAACGCCAGCAGATAAAGTTTCTGGCTACAACAACTTCTATGAATTTGGTCTCGACAAAGCGGATCCAGCGGCCAACGCAGGCAGCCTGAAAACCGATCCGTGGACCTTGAAAATCACTGGCGAAGTCGCAAAACCCCTCACTCTCGATCATGATGCGCTGACCACCCGTTTCCCATTGGAAGAGCGGATTTATCGGATGCGCTGCGTGGAAGCCTGGTCAATGGTGGTGCCGTGGATTGGCTTTCCATTACATAAACTGCTGGCGCAGGTTGAACCCACCAGCAACGCAAAATATGTCGCTTTCGAAACGCGCTACGCCCCGGATGAAATGCCTGGTCAGAAAGATCGCTTTATTGGCGGCGGGCTGAAATATCCCTATGTTGAAGGGTTACGCCTGGATGAAGCGATGCATCCACTAACCCTGCTTACCGTAGGGGTTTATGGTAAGGCCCTTCCGCCGCAAAATGGCGCCCCCATCCGCTTAATTGTGCCGTGGAAATACGGATTTAAGGGCATAAAGTCGATCGTGAGTATCAAACTTACGCGCGAACGCCCCCCAACAACCTGGAACCTGGCCGCGCCTAATGAATATGGGTTTTATGCCAACGTGAATCCACATGTCGATCACCCCCGCTGGTCCCAGGCCACCGAACGTTTTATTGGCGCTGGCGGTATTCTGGACGTACAGCGTCAATCCACGCTGTTGTTTAACGGTTATGCCGAAGAGGTTGCTTCCCTGTATCGTGGTCTTAATCTACAGGAGAATTTTTAAGTGCGTCTGACTGCAAAGCACATTATCGGGCTGAAAGTTTGCCTGCATCTTGGCGGATTTTTGCCGTTAATTTGGCTCTTTTGGGCGGTAAATCATGGCGGTTTGAGCGCCGATCCGGTCAAAGATATCCAGCACTTTACCGGTAGGACAGCTCTGAAATTCTTACTGGCGACCTTGCTGGTCTCTCCACTCGCGCGCTACGCTAAACAGCCATTATTGATACGCACTCGTCGCCTGTTAGGGCTATGGTGTTTCGCCTGGGCGACGCTGCATTTAACCAGCTACGCGTTACTGGAACTGGGTATTCATAATCTGGTGCTGTTGGGGCGGGAATTCATTTCGCGACCGTATTTGATGTTGGGTATTGTCTGTTGGGTCATATTATTTGCTCTCACCTTAACGTCCACGCAATCTGCACAGCGAAAGCTGGGTAAGTATTGGCAATTTTTGCACAACTTCGTCTATCTTGTGGCGATCCTGGCACCCATACATTATCTGTGGTCGGTTAAAATCATCTCCCCTCAACCGATTATTTATGCCGCACTTGCTGCGGTGCTGTTAGCCTGCCGCTACAGGAAGTTTCGCCAGTGGTGGCGGTAGTTTCACGATATGTGCAGTACGTTGCAAAACACGGACGATCCGATTTTCTTTACATGTTAACGGTTGATTATCTTCCCTGATAAGACCAGTATTTAGCTGCCAATTGCTACGAAATAGTTATAATGTGCGCCTTTGCTATCCCCGGTAGCGTTTTTACGGCGCGGAAAGGGTGACAATCGCATATTGAAGGTATATTTTGTCTTTTACCCGAAAATGACAGAAGATAGCCGCACAATGACTAACAAGTCTGGCAATCTCATGTAATGGCATCAGCACCCAGTGCAACGCCTGAGATGCGTGGCATCTTGTCACTCACTGTTATAAAAATGCTATACAGACGGCGGTAAAACGCCTGTCACAATCTCACTAAACAAAGAGTACGGAACCCACTCATGGATATTCGTAAGATTAAAAAACTGATCGAGCTGGTTGAAGAATCAGGCATCTCCGAACTGGAAATTTCTGAAGGCGAAGAGTCTGTACGCATCAGCCGTGCGGCGCCAGCTGCAAGTTTTCCAATGATGCAACAGGCTTATGCTGCACCAGTGATGCAGCAGCCAGCTCTGTCTAACGCTGTCGCACAAACTGCCTCTCCAAGTATGGAAGCTCCGGCAGCAGCGGAAATCAGTGGTCACATCGTACGCTCCCCAATGGTTGGTACGTTCTACCGCACCCCGAGCCCGGATGCGAAAGCGTTCATCGAAATCGGCCAGAAAGTGAATGCGGGCGATACCCTGTGCATCGTTGAAGCCATGAAAATGATGAACCAGATCGAAGCCGACAAATCCGGCGTCGTTAAAGCGATTCTGGTAGAAAGCGGTCAACCGGTAGAATTTGACGAGCCGCTGGTCGTCATCGAATAACGAGGCGAACATGTTGGATAAAATTGTCATCGCTAACCGCGGCGAGATTGCCTTGCGTATTCTTCGTGCCTGTAAAGAACTGGGTATCAAGACTGTCGCAGTGCATTCAAGCGCGGATCGCGATTTAAAACACGTATTGCTGGCGGATGAGACGGTCTGTATTGGCCCGGCTC
Source organism: Citrobacter sp. wls708 (assembly GCF_005281255.1). Classification (NCBI taxonomy): domain Bacteria; kingdom Pseudomonadati; phylum Pseudomonadota; class Gammaproteobacteria; order Enterobacterales; family Enterobacteriaceae; genus Citrobacter; species Citrobacter sp. wls708. The sequence goes on along the minus strand of NZ_SZXE01000008.1, from coordinate 18,443 downwards.
CGTCCGTAAAAAGCTATCTGAACATCCCGGCTATCATCAGCGCCGCTGAAATCACCGGCGCGGTGGCAATTCACCCGGGTTATGGCTTCCTCTCTGAGAACGCCAACTTTGCTGAGCAGGTAGAACGTTCCGGCTTTATCTTCATCGGCCCGAAAGCCGACACCATCCGCCTGATGGGCGACAAAGTGTCCGCGATTACCGCGATGAAGAAAGCTGGCGTACCGACTGTCCCAGGCTCTGACGGCCCGTTGGGCGATGACATGGACGCTAACCGCGCTCATGCTAAACGCATCGGCTACCCGGTTATCATCAAAGCCTCCGGCGGCGGCGGCGGTCGCGGTATGCGCGTCGTGCGCAGCGATGCCGAACTGGCGCAATCCATCTCCATGACCAAAGCGGAAGCGAAAGCGGCTTTCAATAACGACATGGTCTACATGGAGAAATACCTGGAAAACCCACGCCACATCGAAATTCAGGTGCTGGCAGACGGTCAGGGTAACGCGATTTATCTGGCAGAGCGTGACTGCTCCATGCAGCGTCGTCACCAGAAAGTTGTCGAAGAAGCACCAGCGCCGGGCATTACTCCGGAACTGCGTCGCTACATCGGCGAGCGTTGCGCCAAAGCGTGCGTGGATATCGGCTATCGCGGCGCGGGTACTTTCGAGTTCCTGTTCGAAAACGGTGAGTTCTACTTCATTGAAATGAACACCCGTATTCAGGTTGAACACCCGGTAACCGAAATGATCACCGGTGTTGACCTGATCAAAGAACAACTGCGCATCGCAGCGGGTCAGCCGCTGTCTATCAAGCAGGACGAAGTTGTGGTTAAAGGCCATGCGGTAGAGTGCCGTATCAACGCCGAAGACCCGAACACCTTCCTGCCGAGCCCGGGTAAAATCACGCGTTTCCACGCGCCGGGTGGCTTTGGTGTGCGCTGGGAGTCTCATATTTACGCAGGTTACACAGTACCTCCGTACTATGACTCAATGATCGGTAAGCTGATTTGCTATGGCGAAAACCGCGACGTCGCTATCGCACGCATGAAAAACGCCTTGCAGGAACTGATCATCGACGGCATCAAAACCAACGTTGATCTGCAGATCCGTATCATGAATGACGAGCACTTCCAGCATGGTGGAACCAATATCCACTACCTGGAGAAAAAACTCGGACTTCAGGAAAAGTAAGCAAGCGTTAACCGAAAAGGCCGGAAATTCCGGCCTTTTGTTTTTCTCCCCTCCCACAGGTGCCATAAGGTACAATCCCCGCTTTCTTTATTCACAAGGGACAAAAAATGGACGCTCGTTTTGTTCAGGCCCATAAAGAGGCGCGCTGGGCGCTGTGGCTGACCCTTTTATATCTTGCCGCATGGTTAGTGGCCGCTTACTTACCAGACTCCTCTCTGGGTTTTACCGGCCTCCCGCATTGGTTCGAAATGGCCTGTCTGCTGACGCCATTGGTTTTCATCGTACTGTGCTGGGCGATGGTGAAGTTTATCTATCGCGACATTCCACTGGAGGATGATGATGCAGCTTGAAGTTATTTTGCCGCTGGTCGCCTATCTTCTGGTGGTTTTCGGTCTCTCTGTTTACGCCATGCGCAAAAGGTCGACCGGCACCTTCCTGAATGAATATTTCCTCGGCAGCCGCTCTATGGGCGGGGTCGTGTTAGCCATGACGCTAACGGCAACCTACATTAGCGCCAGCTCGTTTATCGGCGGCCCAGGTGCCGCTTATAAATACGGACTGGGATGGGTTTTGTTAGCAATGATCCAACTGCCCGCCGTCTGGCTGTCATTGGGTATTCTCGGCAAAAAATTCGCCATTCTGGCACGCCGTTATAATGCGGTTACCCTCAACGATATGCTGTTTGCCCGCTACCAAAGCCGCCTGCTGGTGTGGCTGGCGAGCCTCAGCCTGCTGGTCGCGTTTGTCGGTGCAATGACCGTACAGTTTATTGGCGGCGCGCGTTTGCTGGAAACGGCAGCGGGTATCCCTTACGAAACCGGCCTGCTGATTTTTGGCGTCAGTATCGCGTTATACACAGCGTTCGGCGGATTTCGCGCCAGCGTGTTGAACGACACGATGCAGGGCATGGTGATGCTGATTGGGACTATCGTACTGCTGGTCGGTGTCGTCCATGCCGCTGGTGGTCTCAGCAATGCGGTAGTCACTCTGCAAACCATCGATCCTAAACTGGTCTCGCCGCAGGGCGCTGATGACATTCTGTCCCCCACGTTTATGACTTCATTCTGGGTACTGGTGTGCTTTGGCGTGATTGGCCTGCCGCATACGGCGGTGCGCTGCATCTCCTATAAGGACAGCAAAGCGGTACACCGTGGAATTATCATTGGCACCATCGTGGTGGCTGTCCTGATGTTTGGTATGCATCTGGCCGGCGCGTTGGGCCGGGCGGTGATCCCTGACCTGACGGTACCGGATCTGGTTATTCCCACGCTAATGGTAAAAGTCTTGCCGCCGGTAGCAGCCGGGATCTTCCTCGCCGCGCCCATGGCCGCGATCATGTCGACGATCAATGCCCAATTGCTGCAAAGTTCCGCTACGATCATTAAAGATCTCTATCTGAACCTTCGCCCGGAACAACTGCAAAATGAAACACGGCTGAAACGCATGTCGGCAGTGATCACTCTGCTGCTGGGCGCGTTACTGCTGCTGGCCGCCTGGAAGCCGCCAGAGATGATTATCTGGCTTAACCTGCTGGCGTTTGGTGGGTTGGAAGCCGTCTTCCTATGGCCGCTGGTGCTGGGCCTTTACTGGGAGCGGGCAAACGCGGCAGGCGCACTGAGCGCAATGATTGTCGGCGGCGTACTTTATGCCGTACTCGCTACTTTTAACATTCAGTACCTGGGCTTTCATCCGATTGTGCCCTCGTTACTGATAAGTTTGCTGGCTTTCCTGATCGGCAACCGTTTCGGTTCCGCCGTTCCGCAAGTCGCCATATTGACTACTGATAAATAAAGAGTTTTGCCATGCCATGGATTCAACTGAAACTGAACACGACCGGTGCAAACGCTGAAGAGTTGAGCGATGCGCTGATGGAAGCGGGCTCCGTTTCCATTACTTTCCAGGATACGCATGATACGCCGGTATTTGAACCTCTGCCGGGCGAGACTCGCCTGTGGGGCGATACCGACGTTATCGGCTTGTTCGATGCAGAAACCGACATGAAAGAAGTCGTTGCGATTCTGGAGCAGCACCCACTACTGGGTACAGGCTTCGCGCATAAAATCGAACAGCTTGAAGACAAAGACTGGGAACGCGAATGGATGGATAACTTCCACCCGATGCGCTTTGGCGAACGTCTGTGGATTTGCCCAAGCTGGCGCGATGTCCCGGATGAGAACGCCGTCAACGTGATGCTCGACCCGGGTCTGGCGTTTGGTACCGGTACTCACCCAACCACCTCTCTGTGCCTGCAATGGCTGGACGGTCTCGATCTTAACGGTAAAACGGTTATCGACTTTGGCTGCGGATCCGGCATCCTTGCCATTGCGGCACTGAAGCTGGGTGCAGCGAAAGCGATTGGTATAGATATCGATCCGCAAGCGATTCAGGCCAGCCGTGATAACGCCCAACGTAATGGCGTTTCTGAGCGTCTGGAACTTTATCTGCCTAAAGACCAGCCAGAGTCGATGAAAGCCGATGTGGTGGTCGCCAACATCCTTGCTGGCCCATTACGTGAACTCGCACCTTTAATCAGCGTGCTGCCCGTTGAGGGCGGTTTGCTGGGGCTTTCTGGTATTCTTGCCAGCCAGGCGGAAAGCGTCTGTGAAGCCTATGCCGACCTCTTTACGCTCGATCCGGTTATCGAGAAAGAAGAGTGGTGTCGCATTACCGGACAGAAAAAATAATCCCTTCCGGCGTGGTTATCCGACCACGCCATTTTCAGACAACAGACCAGCATACTGATACTTTACCCAACGATATAATAACTAATTGATTTTTATATTTTTTGTTAAGTAAACGTATGCACTTCAATCGTTTTACAACAATTTTACTGGCAGCATGCTTAATGCCCCTGAAGACGCTGGCCGTGCCATGGGGCTATACCGGAGAAACCAGCCCTGCGCAGTGGGGCAAAATAAGCAAAGAGTATGCAACGTGTCAGACGGGTATCAACCAGTCACCCGTTGATATCCAGACCACGACAACCAGCAAACTCGGCCTGCCCGCGCTCAATTTACAATACATTGATGGCCCGACAAGATTTCGCAGCATTAACCATACGCTGCAGGCAACAATGAGCTCCTAACCCCCTAATTTCATTGAAATTGAAGAAAAGCTCTATTATTTAAAACATTTTGATTTTCACGCTCCAGGCGAACATACCCTCAACGGTAAAATCTATCCACTGGAGCTGCAGTTGACCCACGAAAACCAACATGGTGATATCGCCATTGTGGCGGTCATGTTTGACATTGGTGAGCCTAACCAGGCGATTCAAAACCTGTGGGAGTCCTTTCCCACCATGGAGGGCAACAGCATGCCCATTTTTTCGCCCGTCGATATCAACCAGCTTCTACCCGACAACAAGACCTACTGGCTCTACAGTGGCTCGATAACAACGCCTCCCTGTACTGAAGGCGTCACCTGGGTTGTCCTGAAAAAGCCTGTGGCCCTTTCCGCCGAACAGTTAGATAAATTTCACTACATTGTTGGGCCAGCGAACAATCGTCCACCGCAGCCGCTGAATGAACGCACGATTACGGACAGCAATTCAGGTGGCACCGAGATCCTGTACTAAAATGAGGTAACGATCACACAATAGCGAGGTAATTTGCTGATTAATTCAGCAGAATATCTTGTCAGTACCTTCTGTAACTGAAGAAAAAATGAGAAGTTACGCAAAATTATATGCGTATATAAAATCGACACATTTTTGTAACATCATGATTTATATGATTAAATATTTTCATGAGTTCATATTTACGGCAATTCATTGATCCACCTCAGTGGATTGGTCAAAGTTTGGCCTTTCATCTCGTGCGAAAAATGCGTAATATACGCCGCCTTGCAGTCACAGTATGGTCATTTCTTAACTCATGCGCATCGGACAACACCAGCTCAGAAATCGCCTGATCGCAGCACCTATGGCTGGCATCACTGACAGACCATTCAGGACGCTGTGCTATGAGATGGGAGCCGGATTGACGGTATCCGAGATGATGTCTTCTAACCCGCAGGTTTGGGAAAGCGACAAGTCTCGTTTACGGATGGTGCACGTTGACGAACCAGGAATTCGCACGGTGCAAATTGCCGGTAGCGATCCTGTTGAGATGGCCGATGCCGCACGTATTAACGTGGAAAGCGGCGCCCAGATTATTGATATCAATATGGGGTGTCCGGCTAAAAAAGTGAATCGCAAGCTCGCAGGTTCAGCCCTCTTGCAGTACCCGGATTTAGTGAAATCAATACTAACCGAGGTCGTCAATGCAGTGGACGTTCCTGTCACACTCAAGATTCGCACCGGCTGGGCTCCGGAACACCGTAACTGCGTAGAGATTGCCCAACTGGCTGAAGACTGTGGCATTCAGGCTCTGACCATTCATGGACGCACCCGCGCCTGTTTGTTCAATGGAGATGCTGAGTACGACAGTATTCGGGCAGTTAAGCAGAAAGTTTCCATTCCGATTATCGCGAATGGCGACATTACTGACCCGCTTAAAGCCAGAGCTGTACTCGACTATACGGGGGCGGATGCCCTGATGATAGGCCGTGCTGCTCAGGGAAGACCCTGGATCTTTCGGGAAATCCAGCATTATCTGGACACTGGGGAGCTGCTGCCCCCGCTGCCACTGGCAGAGGTGAAGCGCTTGCTTTGTGCGCATGTTCGGGAACTGCACGACTTTTATGGTCATGCAAAAGGGTACCGAATTGCGCGTAAACACGTATCCTGGTATCTCCAGGAACACGCTCCGGATGACCAGTTTCGGCGCACATTCAACGCCATTGAAGATTCCAGCGAACAGCTGGCGGCGTTGGAGGCATACTTCGAAAATTTTGCGTAAACAGAAATAAAGAGCTGACAGAACTATGTTCGAACAACGCGTAAATTCTGACGTACTGACCGTTTCTACCGTTAACTCTCAGGACCAGGTAACTCAAAAGCCCCTGCGTGACTCGGTTAAACAGGCACTGAAGAACTATTTTGCTCAATTGAACGGTCAAGACGTTAATGATCTCTATGAGCTGGTACTGGCTGAAGTAGAACAGCCCCTGTTGGACATGGTGATGCAATACACCCGCGGCAACCAGACCCGTGCTGCCCTGATGATGGGCATCAACCGTGGTACGCTGCGTAAAAAACTGAAAAAATACGGCATGAACTGATACTAATCAGTTAAATGTTTGTTTTAAAAGGCGCTACTCGGCATGGGGAAGCGCCTTTTTTATTAATGTCACACGGGAGGCTTTGGCGATGAACGCAAGAGGTGAACCTGTCTATTTTGGCGATGAATCTAAAAAGATAATCCTGGGTGATGCGCTGACCGAGCTAAAAAAGCTACCCGCTGAAAGCATCGATCTCATTTTTGCCGACCCACCTTATAACATCGGCAAAGACTTTGACGGGATGGTGGAATCCTGGGACGAAGAGACCTTTCTGGCGTGGCTGTTTGAGTGTATCGACGAGTGCCATCGTATTCTCAAACCACACGGTAGCATGTACATCATGAACAGTACGGAGAACATGCCGTACATCGACCTCAAATGTCGCCAGCTTTTTACCATCAAAAGCCGTATCGTGTGGTCATATGATAGCTCAGGGGTACAGGCTAAAAACTACTTTGGTTCGATGTATGAACCTATCCTGATGATGGTAAAAGATCAGAAAAACTACACATTTAACCGTGATGATATTCTGGTTGAAGCCAAAACGGGCGCTAAACGTGCGCTAATAGACTACAGAAAGAATCCGCCCCAGCCTTACAATCAGAAAAAAGTACCTGGAAATGTCTGGGATTTTCCCCGCGTTCGCTATCTGATGGATGAATACGAAAATCACCCCACTCAAAAACCCAAAGCCCTCCTGGAACGGATCATTCTGGCTTCCTCCAACCCGGATGACAAAGTGCTCGATCCGTTCGCCGGCAGCTTTACAACCGGCGCCACCGCAGTCGAATTAGGTCGCAAATTTGTCGGTATTGAAATCAATGATGAATACGTAAAAATGGGGCTCAGAAGACTGAGTATTGGTTCTCATTTTTCAGAGACTGAACTTGCAAAAGTGAAAAAACGTAAGACAAAAAACCTGTCCAAAAAGAGCCGATTAACGGCAAACAATGGCGCTCTTTCGGCAAAGTAAAAGCATTGTAAGTCTGCTTTTCAGCTTACTGATTTCGTGTATATTCCCTGCACGCTTGGGCATGAATACACAGGATTTAGCAATGATTCGCAAGTATTGGTGGCTGGTTGTTTTTGCGGTCTTCGTTTTTCTTTTTGATGCGCTGCTCATCCAGTGGATAGAACTGATGACGACAGAGCACGACAAGTGCCGGAATATGAACTCAGTGAATCCTCTAAAGCTGGTCAACTGCGCCGATCTCGACTAGCACCGTCGACAGCCGTCAGGCCCTGGCGGCTAAACTACCCAACCTGGTTTTCACTCTGTATTAATTGCATTACACAGCCATCCGGACTTAACATTTTTAATACATTATCAACTAATGCTGGTGCTTGCCCATAAAGATCATAACTCTCTGGATTCATTAGCCAGTTTTTTATTATTCCGCTAAAGCTACCATGCAAAATAATTATGATGACGTCTAAATCCAGACTGGTGGCAATCAAATTTTCATCTACGCACCGTTGGAGAGAATCGCGAATGCTTTGGTGGCTGAGACCTATTTTATCACGAATGGCCTGCTCTGATATCATATCTTTATGGAATTCGCATTTATGATATAAAATCTGCATTAATGCCTGCTGGCGAGGGTTCTCAGCAATATATTGTAATCCCACCACAAATTTTTCACGCAACCGCTGTAAAGGGTTATCCCCCCAACGACCAATAAGCCTGTCCTGAATAAGATCGCGTAAGGGAGGTTGTTGTAACCATAGCTCATTAAACAATTGAGTTTTATTTTCGAAATGCCAATAAAGTGCACCCCGCGTCACATTGGCGGCATCCGCTATGTCGTTTAGCGTCGTATTACTTACGCCACGTGCGGCAAACTGTACAATCGCCGTTTCCATCAGGTGCTGTCGCGTTTTGAGGGCATCCGCTTTCGTTTTTCTGGCCATGATTCCGACTATCTGGATTGGAGTAGAGAATGATTAACTTTCTTATCTAATATTTTCTATCTGGAACAAATGTATCACTTAGCGTTTATTTAGACGAGGGCTAAAGTATTTAATTACGGACATTACACACGAATAGATAAAACAAATAACAGAAACCAATATATTCACCAATCAGATGATCATTTCAAGATGTATTTATCAGCATCATAGTGTTGCTATAAATATCACAATGAAACGGTAGCTGATTAATCTTTTTTTGCTTTTATGTGCCGTGAACCCCGCCCATAAATAAGTATTGCTTACATCGCAAGCTAATAATTTGTAGGATAGCCAACTATTATTTTTCTTGTGCGCGTTATCACCTCCGCTGTTACCCGGTTAATAACGAGCGTTCGGTTTTTTAAGGAATAGAAATGACGAAAAATGCCAGGTTTTCACTCCTGCCCTCATTCATCATCATCTCCGCTGCATTACTCGCCGGTTGTAACGATCAGGGAGAAACACAAGCACATCCCGCAGAGCCGCAGGTGACTGTCCATGTCGTCGAAAAGGCCCCTTTAGCCGTGACGACCGAATTACCCGGGCGCACCACAGCATTCCGTATTGCAGAAGTCCGTCCTCAGGTTAGCGGAATTGTACTTAAACGGAATTTCACCGAGGGGAGCGATGTTGAAGCCGGTCAATCGCTTTATCAGATCGATCCAGCGACTTACCAGGCTGACTATGACAGCGCCAAAGGCGAACTGGCAAAGAGCGAAGCGGCCGCCGCTATCGCGCATTTAACGGTAAAACGTTATGTGCCGCTGGTTGGCACTAAGTACATCAGCCAGCAAGAGTACGATCAAGCAATTGCTGATGCCCGCCAGGCTGATGCCTCCGTAATCGCGGCAAAAGCGGCGGTCGAAAGCGCACGTATCAACCTGGCCTACACCAAAGTGACATCGCCCATTAGCGGACGTATCGGTAAATCTAACGTCACCGAAGGCGCATTGGTCACGAATGGTCAGGCAACTGAGCTTGCTACCGTGCAACAGCTCGATCCTATCTATGTCGACGTCACGCAGTCCAGTAACGACTTTATGCGCCTCAAGCAGTCTATTGAACAAGGTAGTCTGCATAAAGACAGCGCCAGCAGTACCGTCGAACTGGTGATGGAAAATGGTCAGGCATATCCGCTGAAAGGCTCATTGCAATTTTCTGATGTGACGGTTGATGAAAGCACCGGATCAATCACTCTCAGAGCCGTATTCCCTAACCCACAGCACACGCTGCTGCCAGGCATGTTTGTGCGCGCGCGCATTGATGAAGGCGTCCAACCGAATGCCATTCTTGTTCCGCAGCAGGGTGTAACGCGCACGCCACGCGGCGATGCCACCGTGATGGTCGTTAACGACAAGAGCCAGGTTGAAGCGCGGACAGTTGTCGCCGCTCAAGCCATTGGCGACAAATGGCTCATCAGCGAAGGTCTGCAACCCGGTGACAAAGTTATCGTGAGCGGCTTACAGAAAGCACGCCCTGGCGTTCAGGTTAAAGCAACCGCCGATACCGAAACCCCTGCGACGAAAGCCCAATAAGGTAACCGGATATGGCTAACTTTTTTATCAGGCGTCCTATCTTTGCTTGGGTACTGGCCATCATTCTGATGATGGCGGGCGCTCTGGCAATCATGCAACTGCCCGTGGCGCAGTACCCGACCATCGCGCCCCCTGCCGTATCGATTTCCGCCACCTATCCAGGTGCGGATGCGCAGACGGTGCAGGATACCGTCACGCAGGTTATCGAACAGAATATGAACGGTATCGATAACCTGATGTATATGTCCTCCACCAGCGATTCTGCCGGGAGTGTGACCATCACGCTGACCTTCCAGTCCGGTACCGACCCCGATATCGCGCAAGTTCAGGTGCAAAACAAGCTGCAGCTCGCCACCCCCTTACTGCCGCAAGAAGTTCAGCAGCAGGGGATCAGCGTCGAGAAATCAAGTAGCAGCTTTTTGATGGTCGCGGGTTTCGTTTCTGACAACCCGCAAACCACGCAGGATGATATTTCCGACTACGTCGCCTCGAACGTTAAAGACTCAATCAGCCGTCTGAATGGTGTGGGTGACGTGCAGCTGTTTGGTGCGCAGTACGCTATGCGCATCTGGCTGGATGCAAACTTGTTGAATAAGTACCAGCTCACACCGGTTGATGTGATCAATCAGTTGCAGGTGCAGAACGATCAGATTGCCGCCGGTCAGTTGGGCGGTACGCCTGCGTTGCCTAATCAGCAGCTTAACGCCTCAATCATCGCGCAGACACGCCTGAAAGATCCTGAAGAATTCGGGAAGGTCACGTTACGCGTCAACAGCGATGGTTCGGTTGTTCACCTGAAGGATGTCGCGCGTATTGAGTTGGGTGGTGAGAACTACAACGTGGTCGCGCGTATTAACGGTAAACCAGCCTCCGGTCTCGGGATCAAACTGGCAACCGGCGCAAACGCGCTGGATACCGCTAACGCTATCAAAGCCAAGCTGGTTGAACTGCAACCGTTCTTCCCGCAGGGAATGAAGGTGGTCTACCCGTATGACACCACGCCGTTCGTCACTATCTCCATTCATGAGGTCGTGAAAACGCTGTTTGAAGCAATCATACTGGTATTCCTCGTGATGTATTTGTTCCTGCAAAACATCCGGGCTACGCTCATTCCAACCATTGCCGTGCCTGTTGTATTGTTGGGCACATTTGCCGTGCTTGCCGCGTTTGGCTACTCCATAAACACCCTGACGATGTTCGGCATGGTACTCGCCATCGGCCTATTGGTTGATGATGCGATAGTGGTGGTGGAAAACGTGGAACGTGTGATGATGGAAGATAATCTGCCGCCCAAAGAGGCGACAGAAAAATCCATGTCACAAATTCAGGGCGCGCTGGTCGGTATCGCCATGGTGCTGTCTGCGGTATTTATCCCGATGGCCTTCTTTGGCGGCTCAACCGGGGCTATCTATCGGCAGTTCTCTATCACCATCGTTTCTGCAATGGCGCTTTCAGTGCTGGTAGCGCTGATCCTGACTCCCGCGCTTTGTGCAACGCTGTTGAAGCCGGTATCGGCGGAACATCACGAGAATAAAAGCGGTTTCTTTGGCTGGTTTAATGCCAAATTCGATCACAGCGTCAATCATTACACCAATAGCGTCAGCGGTATTGTGCGTAAAACCGGGCGTTACCTGGTCGTCTACCTGGTTATCGTGATTGGGATGGCGGTGTTGTTTATGCGCCTTCCAACCTCCTTCTTGCCAGAAGAAGATCAGGGCGTATTCCTGACGATGATTCAGCTTCCGGCCGGCGCAACGCAAGAGCGAACCCAGAAAGTGCTGGATCAGGTTACCCACTACTACCTGAATAACGAGAAAGCCAACGTCGAAAGCGTCTTTACGGTTAACGGCTTTAGCTTCAGCGGACAGGGGCAAAACTCAGGGATGGCGTTTGTCAGCCTCAAGCCCTGGGAAGAACGCAGTGGCGACGAGAATAACGTTGAATCGATTATCGCCAGAGCAACCCGCGCGTTTAGCCAGATTCGTGATGGCTTAGTGTTCCCTTTCAACATGCCAGCCATTGTTGAACTGGGTACCGCAACCGGCTTCGACTTCGAACTGATTGACCAGGGCGGGCTGGGACATACCGCGTTAACGCAAGCACGTAACCAACTTTTGGGCATGGTTGCTAAACATCCTGACCTGTTGGTTCGCGTGCGTCCAAATGGTCTCGAGGATACCGCGCAGTTCAAACTGGATGTTGATCAGGAAAAAGCCCAGGCCCTTGGTGTCTCGCTGTCCGATATTAATGAAACCATCTCCGCTGCGCTGGGTGGCTATTACGTCAATGACTTCATAGACCGTGGCCGCGTGAAAAAAGTGTACGTACAGGCCGATGCCAAATTCCGTATGTTGCCGGAAGACATCAATAATCTGTATGTTCGTAGCGCCAATGGCGAAATGGTACCGTTCTCCACGTTCAGTTCCGCACATTGGATCTACGGGTCACCACGTCTGGAACGTTACAACGGCATGCCTTCTATGGAACTGTTAGGGGAAGCGGCCCCAGGCCGAAGCACCGGTGAAGCGATGGCGCTGATGGAAAGTCTGGCTGAGAAACTGCCTAACGGTATCGGCCATGACTGGACGGGTATGTCCTATCAGGAACGACTCTCGGGGAACCAGGCGCCTGCGCTGTATGCCATCTCGCTCATCGTTGTCTTCCTTTGCCTTGCCGCTTTGTATGAGAGTTGGTCAATTCCGTTCTCGGTGATGCTGGTTGTACCGCTTGGCGTGGTTGGCGCACTGTTAGCAGCATCGCTACGTGGTATGAATAACGACGTGTATTTCCAGGTTGGGTTGCTAACCACTATCGGTCTCTCGGCTAAAAACGCCATCTTGATCGTCGAGTTTGCCAAAGACCTGATGGATAAAGAGGGCAAAGGACTGATCGAAGCGACGTTGGAGGCATCCCGCATGCGTCTTCGCCCTATCCTGATGACCTCTCTGGCCTTCATTCTGGGGGTTATGCCTCTGGTTATCAGCCACGGGGCGGGTAGCGGTGCGCAGAATGCGGTCGGTACAGGTGTAATGGGGGGAATGCTAACCGCAACATTGTTGGCGATCTTCTTTGTTCCCGTCTTCTTTGTTGTCGTCAGACGGCGTTTTAGTCGGCACACTGATTAATTTGTAAAATAAAGGCGTCTACGGACGCCTTTTTCATCAGTACACTCTCTCTTTGTTTATTAATAAGATAGCCATTTATTTCATTTAAGTCGTTCCTTCAAACCCACCCGCAACCTTTCTTTTTATCCATTATTTTTACAATCCACATGAATTGAGATTATTCCTCCTGTCAGTCTTTTTTTAAGAAGTGGTAAAATAATGACCGAGTTCGCAGATGGCTTAGCGTTTGTCTTTGCTCAATTAGCGAAACGCTTATTTTTGAGGTAACATCATGAAAAGATTAATATCCGTTGCATTGCTTACCGCGTTTCTTGCCGGTTGTGCACACGATTCTCCCTGCGTACCTGTATACGACGATCAGGGACGCCTGGTTCATACCAATACCTGTATGAAAGGCACCACGCAGGATAACTGGGAAACAGCCGGTGCCATCGCCGGTGGCGCAGCCGCCGTTGCCGGATTGACGCTTGGGATAGTTGCCCTGACCAAATAACTCTTCTTAAAGGTTTTAAAGCGCGGTGGTTACCGCGCTTTTAGCAATAAAATAAAACTCACATATAAGACAAAACGTTGGTTTATAGCTCTTACTGAATAATAAAATTATTATAGATATCCCTCACATATCCACGACTTGAAATTAGCATTTTTCCTGTTTTTTGTTACACCGCGTTTTCTTTTCATTATTCTCACGCGATCAATATTAACGTCCGAAATCGTTATCACGCGTCCTGTCTGATTTTAAAATTTTTGCGCTGAAATGTGGCTTACGTTTCAATTTTGCACCACTTCAGGGCGCTGCATTTATTTTTTCCTGTCTACACTCTGCATATTGCGCCGAATAATCGTGCGCAAAAACCTGGCACTACCTTTGCTTAAAAGAGTATGGCCAAAGCCACAGACCGGTAAAAGACGTTTTCAGAACGTTTTCATAACAATAATTCCTCCACACAGGATGCTCTATGAAAAAGATGATAATAGCCAGCCTGGCTGCGGCCGGCGTGCTCCTTGCGATTGCAAATCAGGCGCATGCCGGCGCAACACTTGATGCCGTAAAGAAAAAAGGGTTTGTGCAATGCGGGATCAGTGACGGGTTGCCTGGCTTCTCTTACGCCGATGCGAACGGTAAGTTTTCAGGTATTGATGTCGACGTATGCCGAGGCGTTGCCTCCGCCGTATTTGGTGATGATACCAAAGTAAAATATACCCCACTTACCGCCAAGGAACGTTTTACCGCGTTACAGTCGGGCGAAGTCGACATGCTCTCGCGTAATACCACATGGACCTCCTCTCGTGATGCAGGTATGGGCATGTCTTTCACTGGCGTAACCTATTACGATGGCATTGGTTTTCTTACCCACAATAAAGCCGGCCTGAAGAGCGCCAAAGAACTGGATGGCGCAACGGTGTGTATTCAGGCAGGAACCGATACCGAACTGAACGTGGCTGACTACTTTAAAGCCAACAATATGAAGTACACCCCTGTCACTTTTGACCGCTCGGATGAATCGGCTAAGGCACTGGAATCAGGACGTTGCGATACGCTGGCCTCCGACCAGTCGCAGTTGTACGCCCTGCGAATCAAGCTGAGCAATCCTGCAGAATGGATTGTCCTGCCAGAAGTGATTTCTAAAGAACCCTTAGGCCCGGTTGTACGTCGTGGCGACGATGAATGGTTCTCCATTGTTCGCTGGACGCTGTTCGCCATGCTGAATGCGGAAGAGATGGGTGTTAACTCGAAAAACGTTGACGAAAAAGCGGCTAATCCTGCAACGCCGGATATGGCGCATCTGTTAGGTAAAGAAGGGGATTATGGTAAGGATCTGAAGCTTGATAACAAATGGGCTTATAACATTATTAAGCAAGTAGGTAACTACTCGGAGATCTTTGAACGTAACGTTGGATCGGAAAGTCCATTGAAGATCAAACGTGGACAGAACAACCTCTGGAACAACGGTGGCATTCAATATGCGCCACCAGTGCGCTAATACAAAGTGATGTAACGGGCGCCGCAGCTGCGGCGCTCAGCCCAGAGTCATTGTTACCGAGGTTTTCTTATGCTTCATCGCCGCTCAACCGTAAAAGGATCGCTATCCTTTTCTAACCCTGCGGTCCGCGCCTGGTTATTCCAAATACTCGCCGTCATTGCGGTCATTAGCATTGCGGTCTATCTCATTCATAACACGATTAATAACCTGAGCAGTCGCGGTATTACCTCGGGATTTTCTTTTCTCGATCGCAGCGCCGGATTTGGTATCGTCCAGCATCTGATTGATTACGAGCAAGGCGATACCTATGGCCGCGTGTTCCTGGTCGGTCTGCTTAATACGCTGTTAGTTTCCGCACTATGTATCGTCTTCGCTTCATTTCTCGGTTTCTTTCTCGGGCTGGCACGCCTGTCAGATAACTGGTTATTGCGAAAGCTCTCCACGGTCTATATCGAAACGTTCCGCAATATCCCACCGCTATTGCAGATCTTCTTTTGGTATTTTGCCGTATTACGTAACCTGCCCGGCCCACGTCAGGCGGTTAACGCGCTGGATTTAATGTTTCTGAGCAACCGGGGGCTGTATATTCCGGCGCCGCAAATGGGAGAAGGTCTTTTTGCCTTTTGTACCGCGGTCCTTATTGCCGTCGTTGTCACCTTCGGGCTATTCCGTTTCAACAGAATGCACCAGATCAAAACCGGTCAGTTACGCCGTACCTGGCCCACAGCTCTGGCGTTGATCGTGTTCTTACCAATGATTTCACAGTGGTTTTTTGGCGCGGCACTTCACTGGGATATCCCCGAACTACGCGGTTTTAACTTTCGTGGCGGCATGGTGCTTATACCTGAACTGGCGGCTCTGACGCTGGCGCTTTCAGTGTATACCTCAGCGTTTATTGCAGAAATAATTCGGGCAGGAATTCAGGCTGTTCCTTATGGCCAACATGAGGCAGCACGCTCTCTGGGTTTGCCAAATCCGGTGACGCTCCGCCAGGTCATCATCCCGCAGGCGCTGCGCGTCATCATTCCTCCACTAACCAGTCAGTACCTGAATATCGTTAAAAATTCATCGCTCGCTGCCGCCATTGGCTACCCGGATATGGTTTCCCTGTTTGCCGGCACGGTACTCAATCAAACGGGACAAGCCATTGAAACTATTGCCATCACGATGTCGGTGTATCTGATCATCAGCCTGAGCATTTCTCTACTGATGAATATTTATAACCGTCGTATCGCACTGATCGAGCGCTAAGGAGCCATGATGACAAAAGCACTACTGTCTCACCCCTCGCGCCAGAGCAGTAACCCGGCAAGCCGCTGTCTGTTCTGGGTTCGCAAAAACCTGTTCTCCAGTTGGTCAAATAGCCTGCTCACGCTGCTATGCGTGTGGCTAATTTGGTCCTTCCTTCCACCGCTGTTGAACTGGGTATTTTTTCAGGCCAACTGGGTAGGCTCTACCCGAGCTGACTGTACCAAAGCGGGGGCCTGCTGGGTGTTCATTCATGAACGCTTCGGACAATTCATGTATGGACTTTACCCACACGATCAGCGCTGGCGCATTAATCTGGCCCTGCTGATTGGCCTGGTCTCAATCGTTCCCATGTTCTGGAAAACCATTCCCCACCGTGGTCGTTATATCGCCGTTTGGGCAGTCGTTTATCCTTTGGTGGTCTGGTGGTTGATGTACGGTGGTTTTTTCGGGCTTGAGCGAGTAGAAACCCGGCAGTGGGGCGGGTTAACGCTGACGCTTATCATCGCATCCGTCGGTATTGCGGGTGCGCTCCCGTGGGGGATTCTACTGGCATTGGGGCGTCGTTCTCATATGCCCGTCGTGCGGATTTTATCCGTGATTTTTATTGAGTTCTGGCGCGGCGTACCGTTGATCACCGTCCTGTTTATGTCCTCTGTCATGCTGCCTCTGTTTATGTCTGAGGGGACCAGTATCGACAAGCTTATCCGGGCACTGGTCGGTGTCATTCTTTTCCAGTCAGCCTATGTTGCAGAGGTGGTTCGTGGGGGATTACAGGCCTTGCCAAAAGGTCAGTATGAAGCGGCTGAATCACTGGCTCTGGGGTACTGGAAAACCCAAGGATTGGTCATTCTTCCCCAAGCCCTCAAGCTGGTTATTCCTGGTTTGGTTAATACGATTATTGCCCTGTTCAAGGATACCAGTCTGGTCATCATCATCGGCCTGTTTGATCTCTTCAGCAGCGTGCAGCAAGCAACCGTGGATCCTGCATGGCTGGGTATGTCGACGGAAGGATATGTTTTTGCCGCACTGATTTACTGGATCTTTTGTTTCAGTATGTCGCGTTACAGCCAACATCTGGAAAAACGTTTTAATACCGGGCGTACACCGCACTGAGGAATTTATGAACCAATTATTAAGGCCGTCTACCGACGCGATGATTACGCTGGAAAACGTCAACAAATGGTACGGACAGTTCCACGTTTTGAAAAACATCAATCTGCAGGTAAAACAAGGAGAGCGTATCGTCTTATGCGGTCCTTCCGGCTCGGGTAAATCGACAACTATCCGTTGTATTAACCATCTGGAAGAGCATCAGCAAGGACGTATTGTGGTGGATGGGATTGAACTCAATGAGGACATTCGCAATATTGAGCGCGTCAGGCAGGAAGTTGGCATGGTCTTTCAACACTTCAATCTCTTTCCTCATTTGACGGTCCTGCAAAACTGTACGCTGGCGCCAGTCTGGGTGCAAAAGATGCCGAAAAAAGAGGCTGAAGTGTTGGCAATGCACTACCTTGAGCGAGTTCGCATTGCTGAACATGCGCATAAATATCCAGGGCAAATCTCTGGCGGGCAACAGCAGCGTGTGGCCATTGCACGTTCTTTATGTATGAAACCTAAAATTATGTTGTTTGATGAACCCACATCAGCGCTGGATCCTGAAATGGTGAAAGAGGTGCTTGATACCATGATCGGTCTGGCGCAATCGGGTATGACTATGCTGTGCGTTACCCATGAAATGGGCTTTGCCCGCACAGTGGCTGACCGGGTGATCTTTATGGATCTTGGCGAGATTGTGGAGCAGGCACCACCGGATGAGTTTTTTGCCAATCCCAGGTCAGAACGTACGCGGGCATTCCTGTCGCAGGTGATTCATTAATCTTCTGTTTTGCCCGGTGGCCTGCGCTTACCGGGCCTACGGGTTAGCAAGAAACATAACGCAAAAAGGCCATCCTTTCGGATGGCCTTTTCACTTATTTGATGTCTGGCAGTTCCCTACTCTCGCATGGGGAGACCCCACACTACCATCGGCGCTACGGCGTTTCACTTCTGAGTTCGGCATGGGGTCAGGTGGGACCACCGCGCTACAGCCGCCAGACAAATTCTTTTCTAAGTGCCGAACTTTAACCGAAAAACTGGTGCTGATACCCAGAGTCGAACTGGGGACCTCACCCTTACCAAGGGTGCGCTCTACCAACTGAGCCATATCAGCACACTAAATTTGATGCCTGGCAGTTCCCTACTCTC
>NZ_SZXE01000007.1:0-4195 GCF_005281255.1 Citrobacter sp. wls708 | reverse complement strand
GTCTGTGTGAAATGAAACCTGCCGGATGCAGCATCCCGCCTTATCCGGCCTGCCAAAGCGCATCAGGCAACCCCCTTGCCTCCATAAGACAAGCCATCCTGCGGCATATGCGGTAAACTAAGCGCGATTTTGCATCAGGAAAGCGTCTATGAATCACTCCCTTAAAGCCTGGAACACCTTCGGTATCGATCAACAAGCTAATGAGCTTGTCTGCGCCGAAAATGAGCAACAACTGCTGAATGCCTGGCAATCAGCGAATGCATCACATCATCCAGTACTGATCCTGGGCGAGGGGAGTAACGTCCTGTTTCTCGATACCTTCCATGGAACGGTGATCGTCAATCGAATCAAGGGCATTGAGATCACAGAACAACCTGAGGCGTGGCACCTGCACGTCGGTGCCGGTGAGAACTGGCATCATCTGGTACAGCACACGCTGCAAGAAGGTATGCCTGGACTGGAAAATCTGGCACTCATTCCCGGATGTGTCGGTTCATCGCCCATTCAGAATATTGGTGCTTATGGTGTGGAGCTGCAGCGTGTCTGTGAATATGTGGACTGCGTTGAACTGTCAACCGGCAAACATCTGCGCGTCAGCGCCGCGGAATGCCGTTTTGGTTACCGTGACAGCATCTTCAAGCATGAATATCAGGATCGTTTCGCAATTGTTGCCGTTGGTTTGCGCTTGCCTAAACAGTGGCAGCCCGTTCTCACTTACGGTGACTTGACGCGTCTGGATCCTACAACCGTGACGCCTCAGCAGGTTTTTGATTCTGTCTGTCATATGCGCACAACAAAGCTGCCTGACCCGAAAGTTAACGGTAATGCGGGTAGCTTCTTTAAAAACCCGGTTGTTACAGCGCACGTTGCGCAGGAACTGTTGGCCAAATTCCCGACTACGCCTCATTACCCGCAGGTAGATGGTTCAGTAAAACTGGCTGCCGGCTGGCTTATCGATCAATGCCAGCTAAAAGGCATGCGTATTGGTGGTGCTGCGGTACATCAGCAGCAAGCACTGGTACTGATCAATGCAGACCGTGCGACCAGTCAGGATGTGGTGCAACTAGCGCATCATGTACGCCAAAAAGTCGGTGAGAAATTCAATGTCTGGCTCGAACCCGAGGTCAGATTTATTGGCCCACAGGGTGAAGTGAATGCTGTGGAGATCATCGCATGAAAGATAATACCGTCCCCCTGACGCTTATTTCCTTGTTAGCCGACGGCGAATTTCATTCTGGTGAGCAGCTTGGTGAACAGCTGGGAATGAGCCGTGCGGCAATCAATAAGCATGTTCAGACGCTACGCGACTGGGGCGTTGATGTCTTTACTGTTCCCGGTAAAGGATACAGCTTACCTGAGCCTATCCAGTTATTAGACTCATCACTGATTCATTCTCAGTTGGATGGAGGGAATATCACGGTTCTGCCGGTTATCGACTCAACCAACCAGTACCTGATGGACCGTATTGGTCAACTGGAGTCAGGGGATGCCTGCGTCGCTGAGTATCAGCAGGCCGGTCGTGGTCGTCGCGGACGTAAGTGGTTCTCACCGTTTGGCGCCAATCTGTATCTCTCAATGTTCTGGCGACTGGAGCAAGGACCGGCAGCCGCAATTGGTCTGAGTCTGGTGATTGGTATTGTCATGGCGGGGGTTTTACGCGATCTGGGGGCGGATAAAGTTCGCGTGAAATGGCCGAACGATCTCTATCTGCTCGATCGTAAACTGGCCGGAATTCTGGTTGAACTCACCGGTAAGACGGGCGATGCCGCGCAAATTGTTATCGGTGCGGGTATTAATATGTCCATGCGCCGGGTAGAAGAGAATGTCGTTAATCAGGGCTGGATTAATCTCCAGGAAGCGGGAATTAACATTGACCGCAATACCCTTGCTGCCCGACTAATCCGCGAGCTGCGCGCTGCGTTGGTATTGTTTGAGCATGAGGGCTTAGCGCCGTATTTGTCCCGCTGGAAGACGCTGGACAACTTTATCGACCGTCCGGTAAAACTCATTATTGGCGATAAAGAAATATTTGGGATATCTCGTGGAATAGATGCACAAGGTGCATTATTGCTCGAACAAAATGGCGTGATAAAACCCTGGATGGGCGGAGAAATATCGCTCAGAAGTGCTGAATAATAACAAGGGGAGCTGCGGCTCCCCTTGTTTATTTATTTGCGTAGCCTGACCTCTTCAACAGCATGATTGGCGCTTTTGGTCATGATTAAGCTGGCACGCTCACGCGTTGGTAAAATATTTTGTTTTAAATTCAGCCAGTTAATCTCTTTCCATAATGAGGTGGCCGTGTTGATTGCCTCGTCTTCCGACAATTTCGCATAATTATGGAAATAAGAGTCTGGGTTGGTAAATGCCCCTTCGCGGAATTTCAGGAAGCGGTTGATATACCACGTCTGGAGTAATTCCTCTGGTGCATCAACATAAATAGAAAAGTCGACAAAATCAGAAACAAATACATGATGTGGATCGTGAGGATAATCCATCCCGCTCTGTAATACATTAAGCCCTTCAAGTATTAATATGTCGGGTTGGGCAACAGTTTTGTCGCCATCAGGGATCACATCATAGATAAGATGGGAGTATACCGGTGCCGTGACGTTGGGTACGCCTGACTTCAAATCGGAAACGAATTTAACCAGGCGGTGCATATCATAGGACTGAGGGAAGCCTTTCTTCTTCATGAGTCCACGATCTTTCAACACCTGATTGGGATGAAGAAAACCGTCGGTCGTAATCAATTCAACCTTACGATGCTCAGGCCAGCGACTCAACAGTGCCTGTAAAACACGTGCTGTGGTGCTTTTGCCAACGGCGACGCTGCCAGCAATGCTAATAATATAAGGAATACGCTCGCCGTTAGTGCCTAAAAATTGCTCCAGTACTGCCTGACGTCGCAGGTTCGAACTGATGTAAAAATTTAGCAAACGCGATAGAGGCAAATAAATTTCGGCAACTTCTTCCAGCGACAAGTCTTCGTTAATGCCTTTCAGACGAGCAATCTCTTCCTCGGTCAGGGTCATTGGCACGGAATCACGAAGCGCAGCCCACTGGTTGCGATCAAACTGTAGGTAAGGCGACGTTAACGCTTGCTCTTTTATACTCATACGCATGGTCTGGCTGTCATTGCTATATCAGGTCTGCGGTAAAAAAACGAAATCATCCCCGGCACGCAATGGCACGCACATTTCAGTTAATTTGGACAATGGGCAGGAGGGTAACACCAGATGAGGGGGAATAATAAGAAAAAATCATCCCCTGAAAAGCAATGTGACGGCTATTCCAGATGTATAAAGAGGTACTTTCTCTCTATGGATGAGCGCATGGCGGCGCAAAACTTGCCTTTGGAAGGGCGCGCGCCGTTGGAAATTTGTCCAATCATACGAAGAAATAGATTATTTATCGGACGTATAGTGCAAAATGTGAGCGATAGAACATTTTATGCAATTTTTTAGTTGCATGAGTGCGCAGGTCTCCATAAAATGCGCGCTACTTGATGCCGACTTAGCTCAGTAGGTAGAGCAACTGACTTGTAATCAGTAGGTCACCAGTTCGATTCCGGTAGTCGGCACCATCAAGTCCGGTGGGGTTCCCGAGCGGCCAAAGGGAGCAGACTGTAAATCTGCCGTCACAGACTTCGAAGGTTCGAATCCTTCCCCCACCACCACTTTCTGGCAGCGTTATCGCCGCCTGAGTTGGTTAAAAAATTAATCAGCTCGAACATAAAAGAGAGAAATCTCTTTTTTGTTACAGAAAGAACTGGGTAGCCGAGTTTCAGGATGCGGGCATCGTATAATGGCTATTACCTCAGCCTTCCAAGCTGATGATGCGGGTTCGATTCCCGCTGCCCGCTCCAGACGTGCTGATATGGCTCAGTTGGTAGAGCGCACCCTTGGTAAGGGTGAGGTCCCCAGTTCGACTCTGGGTATCAGCACCACTTCACTTCTCCTTCCCGTTTCTCTCTGTTTACTTTTAAAAGCATTCAACAGCTCAGGTATATTGCCTGGTTGATGTGGTGATATCACCGATTTATCCGTGTCTTAGAGGGACAATCGATGTCTAAAGAAAAATTTGAACGTACTAAACCGCACGTTAACGTCGGTACTATCGGCCACGTTGACCATGGTAAAACAACGCTGACCGCTGCAATCACTACCGTACTGGCTAAAACCTACGGCGGTGC
>NZ_SZXE01000006.1:0-31353 GCF_005281255.1 Citrobacter sp. wls708 | reverse complement strand
CTGTGTGAAATGAAACCTGCCGGATGCGGCACACCGCCTTATCCGGCCTACGTTGTACTGAACGTATTTTGTAGGCCTGATAAGCGCAGCGCATCAGGCAATCCCGCACCCTGCTACCCACGCACGAGATTGAGCAACGGGTAGGGGCGCCCAAGATCGTCCACCGCTGTACGTCCCGTTACGATGAATCCCATTTTTATATAGATCCCTGGCGTCTGCTTACTGAAATTGGCTGTTAACGGCGAGATTGAGTTTACGTGTGGTGTTTGTGAGAGGTGGCGGGTCAGAAATAGGGTAAAACGATCGGCTGGAAGCTATCAGAAACTATAAAAGCAAAAACCCGCCTCAAGGGCGGGTTCTTTAAATAGTGGTGCCCGGACTCGGAATCGAACCAAGGACACGGGGATTTTCAATCCCCTGCTCTACCGACTGAGCTATCCGGGCAACGGGGCGCATTAAACCGTATTCGCGCCTGCCAGTCAATCAAATTTCAGGAAAAGCGGTTCAACCGCTTAATATTACGGCAATCTGTGCGTTTGTGCCTGAAGTTTGCACAAATCTTCCAGATCGCCACGATGCCGACAGGTCATGCAAAGTGCAAGAAGGACAGTATGGCAAAAGAGTGATTCGCTGAATTTTAATCACACGCTGACCAGGGCGGTTAACCGATTAATTCGCACCACCGTGGCGATGGCACGTTTTCAACGACTGATGGCGTTATGCTTACTCACACCGGCCAGGATGGGCTTGTTCGCTTAGGTTAGCGCGCCGCCCATACGGCACTGGGCAAAGCGCAGAATATCTTCCGCCAGACGGTGTGCCGTTTCGACATCAGCATGGCTACGATTCACCAGCATGCGGCTCAGACATCCCTCCAGCACCAGCTCCATCTGTTTGGCGACCATAGCCGGGTCGTCAACTTCCAGCGTAGTCAGTAGCTCATGAGTGAAGTCATGCGCTGCTTTTTTTTGTTGGTCGGCTAACTGGTGGATTGGATGTCCAGGGTCGGGATAAAACGTGCAGGCGGCAATGAACAGGCAGCCGGGATAGCGATTATTGCTCACGCATTCGGACAGCGCGCTGTAGCGTGCCAGTAATTTCTGTTCCGCGCTCAGGGTCTCATCCAGCAAAAGCTGACGCCGCCAGATATCCACCCGCTGGCTGAGGTAACGTAACGCATCATACAGGATGGCCTCTTTATCTGGCCAAAAGCGCTGTAGTTCATCAAGCGGATAATCGATACGTTCGGCCACCATTTCCAGCGTGGTATTGGCTATCCCTTGAACCTCAAGTAATTTCAGGGCTTCTCCCAGGACATCTTCACGTTGCACGGTATTCTCCTCCGTATTTCCTTTTGCAAGTGTCGCTCACGGTTGACGATCGCGCAAATGTGCGCTGAAGGTCGCTGCATCCATAAATCCCGTTACCCGAGCCTCCGGATGCTCTTTACCCTCGGCATCAAAAAACAGGATAGTTGGCAAACCTAAAACCTGTAGATGTTTCAGGAGAGCGACATCCTTGGCATTGTTTGCAGTTACATCCGCCTGTAAAAGCACCGTGTCGCCTAGTGCTTGCTGAACCTGCGGATCGCTGAAGGTGTACTTCTCAAACTCCTTACAAGCCACGCACCAGTCGGCATACAAATCCAACATGACGGGCCTGCCTTTGGCTTGCGCCAGCGCCTGATTTAACGCCTCTACCGAGGCCACCGGCGTAAAGTTAAGGTGTGTCTGGGTTTGAGCATGCGGCATGCCAAACGCCCAGTCCTGCAATGGACGTACACTGACAAGCGCTGCGGCTAACAGGACAATCTGCACGATACGCATCCAGGCGTGCTTTGCCTGCAGGCTGGTAATGAATGCCCAGCTAAAGAACGCGACGCCCAACAGTGACCACAGGCGCACGCCCCATTCGTCGCCAATGATGCGTTCAAGCAAGAAGACGGGAAGCGCCAGGATGACGAAGCCGAAAGCGGTTTTAACATGTTCCATCCATGGACCGCTTTTAGGCAGCAGGCGGTTGCCAAAGACGGTAATCAACATCAGCGGCAAGCCCATCCCCAGCGCGTACAGATACAGCGTACCGCCTCCCAGCCACATATTTCCGCTCTGAGCGATATACAGCAAAATCGCGCTTAGCGGCGCGGTTGTGCAAGGAGAACAGATGAGACCCGCAATCGCCCCCATCGCAAAGACGCTACCGGGAGAGCCGCCTTGCTGGCGGTTACTCAGCAACGTGAGGCGCGTTTGCAATGAGGAAGGGAGTTGCAGCGTGAACAGGCCGAACATAGACAGAGCCAGCAGCGTAAAGATGATGGCAAGACCGATCAGAACATAAGGATGCTGTAATGCCGCCTGAAACTGTAATCCGGCGGCGGCAACAACCAGACCCAGCGCAGTATAGGTGAGCGCCATTCCCTGGACGTAGATAAACGTCAGCAGCAGCGCCCTACCGGTTGATAACCGTTGCTTGCCGCCCAGCACGATGCCGGAAATCAGCGGATACATCGGCAGTACGCAGGGCGTGAAAGCGATGCCAATGCCGATTAGCAATGCCCACAGCGCGGAAAAGGGGAGCTGGGCTGCGGGCTGTGGTTTCTCTTCCGGGGCCTCAGTGACAGGTGCGGTAGCCGGAGCCCCCCCGACAGCGGCTGACACTTCACTTAAGGGGACAGTTTTAGTTTCCGGCGGATAGCAAAAACCGGCGTCGGCACAGCCCTGGTACGTGACCGTTAATGTTGCGCCAGTTGCGGCCTGATTAACCGTGACCGGGATATTCAACTGTTTACGGTAAATCTCACTTTTGCCGTAAAACTCATCTTCATGCCAGACGCCAGGCGGCAGTTTTATCTCGGCAATATCGGCCTGAGATGGCGTAATGCTTATCTGTTTGCGATAGAGATAGTAGCCATCTTTGACCTGCCATGAGAGGTTCAGATCGTGTTGGTTTTGCTGAAAATCAAAAACAAACGCCCGATCGGCAGGAACAAACTGCGAGCGGCCGGGCGCGTCAAATAATCCGGCAAAGGTAGATGTGCTGCACAGCAGCAGGATCAGCGTAAGGATGCGTTGAGCCATGAGCGGTAATCAAAGTCTCCGTGAGTGACGGGTAAAACCAGAAGTTCAGGTGTTTGATACGGGTGATGTGACTTCAGGCAATCGAGAAGGGCTTGCTGGTGCGTGACGGTGGTTTTTAAAATCATCTGGACTTCATATTCCTGCTCCAGTTTACCTTCCCAATAATAGAGGGAGGTTGCACCGGGCAGAAGTGTCACGCAGGCTGCCAGCTTTTCCGCCAGCACTTTTGCAGCCAGATCCTGGGCGGTTGCTTCATCCGGAGCAGTACAGAGCACCACAACGGTATCGGGGATGGAAATATCCTGACTCTTTACATCAAGCATAAACACCTCGAAAGAACAGAGTAACCAGCTAAAGAGTGGTCACTATACAACGGACGAGGGAAGGATGTTAGCTAAAGCGGGGTGAGGAGGAGGAACTGCAGGGCGCACGGGCACCCTGCAGAAAAAACTTACAGCATGAAGCTACCCAGCAAGAAGCCGAAGCAGACAGCCAGAACTACACCCAGAGTACCCGGGATGAAGAACGGATGGTTAAAGACGAATTTACCGATGCGGGTTGTACCAGTGTCATCCATCTGAACTGCCGCAACCAGCGTTGGGTAGGTTGGCAGAATGAACAGGCCGGAAACAGCTGCGAAAGAGGCAACAGCGGTCAGCGGGGAAACGTTCAGCGCCAGAGCCATCGGCATCAGTGCTTTAGCGGTTGCTGCCTGAGAGTACAGCAGTGCAGAAGCAAAGAAGAAGATGACGGCCAGCAGCCACGGATGACCCTGAATTACGCTACCTGCAGTATCTTTGATCCAGTCAATGTTGTGAGATACGAAGGTATCACCCAACCACGCAACGCCCAGGATACAAATACAGGCGCTCATACCGGCTTTGAAGGTGCTGGAATTCAGAATGGAGTCAGTTTCAACGCGGCAGATGATGGTAGTCAGCGTCGCGATGCTCAGCATGATGATCAGGATAGCGTTGGTGGTATTCATCAGCGGTTTAGCGACCAGACCAAGGCTTGGGCTGTTAACGATCGCATAGACAACAACGCAAATTACGCCCAGCAGGAACAGCCAAACGGAAGTTTTTGCGCCTGCTTTGATTTCAACTTGTCTTTCACCGCGCAGTTCAACCAAACCTTCTTCCAGACGTTTACGATAAATCGGATCGTCAGACAGTTTAGAGTTGAACAGCATAGTCACCAGGAAGGACATTACCAGAACGGCCAGCAGGGTGGACGGAATAACCACGGACAGCAGGTGAATATAGCTGATGCCATGACCTTCCATTACGGAAGACATGTAAACCACGGCTGCAGAGATTGGTGATGCTGTGATCGCAATCTGAGCAGAAACCACCGCAGTTGAGAGCGGACGGCAAGGTTTGATCCCTTGTTCCTTCGCAACTTCAGCGATAACCGGCAGAGTTGCCAGAGAGATGTTACCCGTACCCGCAAAGATGGTCAGGAAATAGGTCACGATGGGTGCCAGGATCGTGATGTATTTCGGGTTCTTACGCAGCAGTTTTTCAGTTTGATGAACCAGATAGTCCAGACCACCTGCAATCTGCATAGCTGAGATGGCAGCGATAACCGCCATGATAATGGAAATGACATCGAACGGGATATTACCGGGTTTTACGCCGATAGCGGCGAGAACCAGGACACCCAGCCCACCTGCAAATCCAATACCGATACCCCCAAGTCTGGCACCTAAAAAGATTGCCAGCAAAACGATGATAAGTTCTAAAACTATCATATTAGCCTTCCTTGTTGTTTAACAAGTTGATATTAAATTGTTGTTTTTAAGTAACTTCGTGCAAGAAAAAAGGCACGTCATCTGACGTGCCTTCTCTGGTACTACCCTACACGATTACTGTTCGCTTTCATCAGTATAACGTTTTGCTTTATAAGCCGGGTGCATCAGGTTCTGTACTGAGAAGATATCGTCCAGTTCGGCTTCGGTCAACAGGCCGCGCTCGAGGACAACTTCACGTACGCTCTTACCGGTTTCGGCACAAATTTTACCAACGATGTCGCCGTTGTGGTGGCCGATGAACGGGTTGAGGTAAGTAACGATACCGATAGAGTTGTATACGAATGCTTCGCACACTTCTTTGTTAGCAGTAATGCCGCTAACGCATTTTTCCAACAGGTTGTAGCAAGCGTTGCTCAGAATGTGAATGGATTCGAACATTGCCTGGCCGATTACTGGCTCCATAACGTTCAGCTGCAGCTGACCTGCTTCAGACGCCATGGTGACAGTGATGTCGTTACCGATGACTTTAAAGCACACCTGGTTTACGACTTCCGGAACAACCGGGTTCACTTTAGCTGGCATGATGGAAGAGCCAGCCTGCAGTTCCGGCAGGTTGATCTCGTTCAGGCCGGCACGTGGACCAGAGGAGAGCAAACGCAGGTCGTTACAGATTTTGGACATCTTCACAGCCAGACGTTTCAGTGCGCCATGCACCATAACGTATGCGCCGCAGTCAGAAGTTGCTTCAATCAGGTCTTCTGCAGGAACACAGGCAAAACCGGTAACTTCAGCCAGTTTTTTCACTGCCAGCGGAGAGTATTCTTTCGGTGTGTTCAGACCCGTACCGATTGCCGTTGCGCCGAGGTTAACTTCCAGCAGCAGCTCTGCAGTACGCCCAATGTTTTTCACTTCTTCTTTCAGCAGGATGCTGAAAGCACGGAATTCCTGACCGAGGGTCATCGGTACAGCATCCTGCAACTGGGTACGACCCATTTTCAGGATGTCCTGGAATTCATCGGCTTTTTTCTCGAAGCCTTCACGCAGCTGGTTCAGGGCATCAATCAGTTTGATGATGGATGCGTATACCGCGATACGGAAACCGGTTGGGTATGCGTCGTTGGTAGACTGACATTTGTTAACGTGGTCGTTCGGGTTCAGGTACTGATATTCACCTTTCTGGTGACCCATCAGTTCCAGACCGATATTGGCCAGCACTTCGTTGGTGTTCATGTTGACGGAGGTACCCGCACCACCCTGGTAAACGTCTACCGGGAACTGATCCATGCATTTTCCGTTATTCAGGACTTCATCACACGCCGCGATGATGGCATTTGCCACACTTTTAGGAATGGTTTGCAGCTCTTTGTTGGCCATCGCCGCTGCCTTTTTCACCATTACCATGCCGCGAACAAATTCAGGAATGTCGCTGATTTTGTTGTTGCTAATGTAGAAGTTTTCAATCGCTCTCAGAGTGTGAACACCATAGTAAGCGTCCGCTGGAACTTCCCTGGTACCCAACAAGTCTTCTTCGATACGAATGTTGTTTAACATGTGAACCTTCTTTTTCAAGCTGCCAATGATTTGACTAAACACACAGGATATATGTGATTTCGATTGTTTCTCGACCGACGATTATCCCCTGCATCGGTCTGATACCCGAGATCATATGCTGGTTCAGGATTTCTACCGTAATCTGGATCACTTAAAGCGTGGAATTTACCCCTTATTTATTATTCTGTGAAATAGATCACCCCTTTAGGATTAACACTAAATATTAGTGTACAAGCGACTTGAAATTTTGCTAACCACCTCAATATCAGACTGATGCGAGTCACATAATTTTTGAACAGGCGTTGAAAAAAACGACTGTTATTGACAGGAGATCCCTTTGCGCTGGATACCATTACTTGCCATTTTTCTCTATGTTTACATAGAGATATCTATTTTTATTCAGGTTGCCCATGTGTTGGGTGTTCTGATGACCCTGATTTTGGTTATTTTTACGTCGGTTATCGGGATGTCTCTGGTTCGTAATCAGGGATTTAAGAACTTTTTACTGATGCAACAAAAAATGGCGGCAGGTGAAAGCCCGGCTGCAGAAATGATCAAGAGCGTTTCGCTGATTATTGCCGGTCTGCTATTAGTGCTGCCGGGTTTTTTCACCGATTTCCTTGGTCTTCTTCTTTTATTACCCCCGGTGCAGAAGCATCTGACGATGAAACTGCTGCCACATTTGCGTTTTTCTCGTATGCCCGGCGGTGGTTTTAGCGCCGGAACGGGTGGGGGCGAGACCTTTGACGGTGAGTTCCAGCGCAAAGACGAGCATCGTGACAGTATCGAACATAAAGACGATCGTCGGGATTAAGCATCAGTATGTAGGCCGGATAAGCGTTAGCGCCATCCGGCACGTGTTCATATGCCGGATGATGGCGTCAGCGTCGACTTATCCGGCCTGCCGGGTAAAAATAACCACAGCGCAGCCAGCATAATCAGCGCATACAGGCTCTTCCAACCCACCATCGCCAGCAATAGCAGACATAGCAAACCGCCAACGATCGCCAATGCGCGATAGTGTCCTTTCAGTAATCGACAACCTGCCAGCATGCACAGCAGATAAATCATAATAAAGATGCCGTTAGCGTAGACGATTAACGCATCGAGATTGATTTGCAGCATATAGATGCACAAGGTACTGACCACGCAGCAACCTAGCACGGCGTTCAGCGCATTGCGCGGAAGGTGACGAGGGGAAAGACGCGCCAGATAACTCCCCGGCTTGTATTGTGCTTGCGACCAGACCAGCCGGGCGAAACTTTGAATATAAATGTTGAGACTGGCAAAGCAGGCCAGATAACCAATAATGCAGGCGACCCACAGTGCCTGTACGCCAAACAGCTGTACAACAATTTCTGGCAGTGATGCCGCCGCCGCCATTTTCTCGCCATAAGCGCCAAAATGGAGGACGACGACGGTGCATGCCCAGTAGACAGAACCTGCCAGCAGTAGACCGATCATTAGCGCGCGCGGGAAGTCTCGCTCCGGATTTTTAAATTCAGAGGCCAGGTGGGCAAATGCTTCAAGACCGACAAAGCACCAGAACATCACTGACAGGGCAGCGAACAGTCCGGGAAGCTCAATTTCGCTAATTGCAGGGAAGGGGATTTCACTGGGTTTTAGATCGCCCGCCCACCAGATGGCGACAATCAGGGCCACGATCAGCCCGGCAATGACCGTTTGTAGGTTAGCGCTGGAGCTGGCGCCGCGGGAGCCTATGTACCAGACCAACGCCAGTGTACCGAGTTCTGCCAGCAGAAGCTGCTCGTCATGCCAGCCAAACATCGCCTGGCCGAATCCTGCGGCAATATGTAATGCCGCAGGCAAGCCAACCGGGATTACTGACAAAAACAACCATCCGGTGACGCGCTCCAGGCGCGAGCCAAAGGCCATACCGACAAAATGCGCCACGCCACCCGCGCTGGGGAAATGGCGGCCGAGCACGGCAAAGACAATCGCCACGGGAAAGACTAAAACAATCAGCACCGGCCAGGCCCAAAGACTGTTGTTGCCAGCGACCAGCGCAGCCAGCGCGGGGACGGCAAAAACGCCTGTACCTAATAATGATGTCGACAACAGGCCAACGCCCTGAGCCAGTCCCAGCTCTTGTTTCAGTCCGCTCATAAGTTGTTATCCGGTTATGCCCATTGACCGGGCTACAGCGCAGATTTTGATGGTATCACAATCGGATTTGCTTATGACGACGTGACTGAAATCGTTATGAAATGTGAGGCGTGTCGGTGTTTTGACGGGATTTTCTGCTGATAAAAAATTTTTTTCGCTTGCCCCCTTGAAGGCACAAAAGCCCATCCCCATCTCTCTGGTCACTAGCCGGGAAACCGTTTACGGGCCGGCGTCACCCATAACTGATAAAGACTTTCTCAAAGGAGAGCTATCAATGAGTATTCGTCCGTTACATGATCGTGTGATCGTCAAACGTAAAGAAGTTGAATCCAAATCTGCTGGCGGCATCGTACTGACCGGTTCTGCAGCAGGTAAATCAACTCGTGGCGAAATCATCGCTGTCGGTAAGGGTCGCATCCTGGACAACGGTACCGTACAGCCGCTGGACGTGAAAGTCGGCGATATCGTTATTTTCAACGATGGCTACGGTGTTAAATCTGAGAAGATCGACAATGAAGAAGTGTTGATCATGTCTGAAAGTGACATCCTGGCAATTGTTGAAGCCTAATCCGCGAACGACACTGAACATACGAATTTAAGGGAAAGAGAAAATGGCAGCTAAAGACGTAAAATTCGGTAACGACGCTCGTGTGAAAATGCTGCGCGGCGTAAACGTACTGGCAGATGCAGTGAAAGTTACCCTCGGTCCAAAAGGCCGTAACGTAGTTCTGGATAAATCTTTCGGTGCACCGACCATCACTAAAGATGGTGTTTCCGTAGCACGTGAAATCGAACTGGAAGACAAGTTCGAAAACATGGGTGCGCAGATGGTGAAAGAAGTTGCCTCTAAAGCGAATGACGCTGCAGGCGACGGTACCACCACCGCAACCGTACTGGCTCAGTCCATCATTACTGAAGGTCTGAAAGCTGTTGCTGCGGGTATGAACCCAATGGATCTGAAACGTGGTATCGACAAAGCTGTCGCTGCTGCCGTTGAAGAACTGAAAGCGCTGTCCGTACCGTGCTCTGACTCTAAAGCAATCGCTCAGGTTGGTACCATCTCCGCTAACTCCGACGAAACCGTAGGTAAACTGATCGCAGAAGCGATGGACAAAGTCGGTAAAGAAGGCGTGATCACCGTTGAAGACGGTACCGGTCTGCAGGACGAACTGGACGTGGTTGAAGGTATGCAGTTCGACCGTGGCTACCTGTCTCCTTACTTCATCAACAAGCCGGAAACTGGCGCTGTTGAACTGGAAAGCCCGTTCATCCTGCTGGCTGATAAGAAAATCTCCAACATCCGCGAAATGCTGCCGGTTCTGGAAGCTGTCGCGAAAGCGGGCAAACCACTGCTGATCATCGCAGAAGATGTTGAAGGCGAAGCGCTGGCAACTCTGGTTGTTAACACCATGCGCGGTATCGTGAAAGTGGCTGCTGTTAAAGCACCTGGCTTCGGCGATCGTCGTAAAGCGATGCTGCAGGATATCGCTACCCTGACCGGTGGTACCGTTATCTCTGAAGAGATCGGTATGGAACTGGAAAAAGCCACTCTGGAAGATCTGGGTCAGGCAAAACGCGTTGTTATCAATAAAGACACCACCACCATCATTGATGGCGTGGGCGATGAAGCGGCAATCCAGGGTCGTGTGACTCAGATTCGTCAGCAGATCGAAGAAGCTACTTCAGACTACGACCGTGAAAAACTGCAGGAGCGCGTAGCGAAACTGGCAGGCGGCGTTGCGGTAATCAAAGTTGGTGCTGCGACTGAAGTTGAAATGAAAGAGAAGAAAGCCCGCGTTGAAGATGCCCTGCACGCAACCCGTGCTGCGGTAGAAGAAGGCGTGGTTGCTGGTGGTGGTGTTGCGCTGATTCGCGTAGCGTCCAAAATTGCCGGCCTGAAAGGTCAGAACGAAGACCAGAACGTCGGTATCAAAGTTGCGCTGCGCGCAATGGAAGCTCCGCTGCGTCAAATCGTTCTGAACTGCGGCGAAGAGCCGTCTGTAGTGGCTAACACCGTGAAAGCGGGTGACGGTAACTACGGGTACAACGCTGCAACTGAAGAATACGGCAACATGATCGACATGGGTATCCTGGATCCAACCAAAGTAACGCGTTCTGCTCTGCAGTACGCAGCTTCTGTTGCGGGTCTGATGATCACCACCGAGTGCATGGTTACCGATCTGCCGAAAGGCGATGCGCCTGACTTAGGTGCTGCTGGTGGTATGGGCGGCATGGGTGGAATGGGCGGCATGATGTAATTTAATCTTCATACTTCAAGCCGCAGGTTCGTTGGCTGCGTTCGTTCACCCCAGTCACTTACTTATGTAAGCTCCTGGGGTTCATGAACTTGCCGCCTGCCTGCAACTTGAATTATTTGATTAAATACGCCTCTCGCGAAAAATGAGAAACCCCCGGGCAGAAATGTCTGGGGGTTTTTCTTTTGGTCATCTTTTTAGTATATGATTCAGCTACGGACATAACGTCCAACTAATTGATTATGGGGAATGACATGCACGTGAAATATTTAGCAGGGATCGTTGGTGCCGCGCTACTGATGGCGGGTTGTAGCTCCAGCAACGAACTGAGTTCAGCCGGACAAAACGTACGCTTTGTCGAAGACAAGCCAGGCGCAGAGTGCCAGCTGATTGGCACTGCAACCGGTACGCAGAGCAACTGGCTTTCTGGTCAGCATGGCGAAGAGGGTGGGTCTATGCGTGGCGCAGCGAACGATCTGCGTAACCAGGCCGCAGCAATGGGGGGTAACGTAATTTATGGCGTCAGCAGCCCATCACAGGGAATGCTGTCGAGTTTTGTTCCTACCGCCAGTGAGATGAATGGTCAGGTTTATAAGTGCCCAAACTGATAAAAGCTGTTGATGCCGGATGGCGACGCTAAAGCGTCTTATCCGGCCTACGGTATAAATGATCGTAGGCCTGATAAGCGCAGCGCCATCAGGCATTCTGAGCTTTATGCGCAGACTGAACGCGTAAATGATGTAGCGCGCGCAAACACTGCTCCTGATTGAGCTTTTGGGTTTTATCTCCCGTCAACGTTTTGACAAACACCTGGCACGGGACACCGGCAAGTTTTTTCAGTCGTGGGCTGAAGTCCAGAAGGCGTCGGGTAATGGCCTCAGCTTCTTTACTGCCGGAAAGGGCGCGAGTTTTCACTACTGAGCCACAGAATTGAGCTTTACCCTTTTCATCCTTATAGCGGTAGATAATCGCCAGGTAATGGTTAAACAGGTTATGTTTCCATTCTGGTTGTGTATATGAATCATATTCAAGATTATCGTTTTGCTGGCAGTCAACATCGTACAGCGGCAGGAAATCCAGCAGCGATGTCATTCTTAGCGCTAATTCCTGCATGCCAGCATTTTTTATTGCATGAATGATTGCATAGGCTAATACCTGGATCTGCAGTTCATTAATCAGTAATTCGTGGATTTGTCCGTTATGCAGTGTCAGAGAAAATGCTAAGCTTTCTCCTTTATCATCCACTAACACCAGAGAATTGATGCGACGGTTTATATCCGCATTTTTTAACTCATCTTCCTGAATTAAAGGGATATTCTCGTGCATCTTTTTACTGGCTTTGTCGCGTTCTTTTTCATATCGCAAACGCGCTTCTTCGCTAAGCTGGTGCTTCGCATGGAGTCTGCTCTCCAGAGCGATAAGCAGATCTCTTAGCCCCAGCGGTGAGAGGAAAAACAGTGACTCTTTATTTCTTGGTTCTTTGATCTTGAGTGCCAGAGCAATAAATTCATTCTTCTGACGAATAACACCGGTATTAATACCCTTAATACTAATAGCCATCCAGGGTTCTCCCTAACCATATATTTATTGGGAATTTATATTTGTATTAATTTATAAATTTTGCAAATGAGTTGTTGCACAGTACCAGTTAAAATAGCACATATTAAAAGTGCGACTCCACCTGCACGGATATTAAATACTCGGGATTGGTAGTGAGTGTCCATAATCGGACACTCAATAAGCATTATTGCTGGCGTAATTGCAGATCCAACGGCGTTTTACTGGGTTCTCCGCCAATTTCTCGCGCCAGTTTAGGGACCATATAACCGGAAACCAGCGTCAGCAGTTCACGCACAATCTGACGTGCTTCGTCGTCGCTGACCATAAAGTGGGCGGCACCCTGCACTTTATCCAGTACGTGCAGGTAATAGGGCATAACACCCGCATCAAACAGTGCGTTACTAAGGTCGGCCAGGGTTTGGGCGTTATCGTTAACACCCCGTAGCAATACGCTTTGATTGAGTAGCGTGACGCCTGCTTTGCGCAGTCTGAGCATCGCCTGGCGAAACGTCTCATCAACTTCATTGGCATGGTTAATATGATTGACCAGCAGAATTTGCAATGAAGAGTGAGCAAAACGCTCGGTCAGCCCTTCGGTAATGCGCGCAGGGATCACAATCGGTAAACGGCTGTGAATGCGCAGACGCTTAATGTGTGGAATGGTTTCCAGTTGCGTGAGCAGCCAGTCCAGTTCGTGATCCTTGGCCATCAACGGATCGCCGCCGGAGAAGATTACCTCATCTAACTCAGGATGGGCAGTAATGTAGTCCAGAGCGACCTGCCAGTTGCGCTTGTTGCCCTGATTTTCGGCGTACGGGAAGTGTCGGCGGAAGCAATAACGACAATTTACCGCGCAGCCGCCTTTGACCAGCAGCAGCGCCCGGTTGCGATATTTATGCAGCAGGCCGGGAACCACACTGTGCTGTTCCTCAAGTGGATCGGTCGAGTAGCCTGGCGCCGCAACAAACTCTTCCTCGGCGGTAAGTACCTGACGCAGAAGCGGATCGTTCGGATTGCCTTTCTCCATGCGCGCAATAAACGCGCGTGGTACGCGCAGGGCGAAAAGTCGTCTCGCGTCGCGTCCGGCCAACAGTTTTTCATCTGCGTCTATATTCAAAAGATGCAGAAGTTCATCGGGATCGGTCACAACATCGGCAAGTTGCGATAACCAATCTTCTCTGGATGGGGTATTTAGGGTTACAATATGCGCCATTTTGTGGCTTAGCTACCAGTTAACAATTTTCAGAGGGCCTTATGGCAACGTACTATAGCAACGATTTTCGTGCTGGTCTTAAAATCATGTTGGACGGCGAACCGTATGCGGTTGAAGCCAGCGAATTCGTTAAACCAGGTAAAGGCCAGGCGTTTGCGCGCGTTAAGCTGCGTCGCCTGCTGACCGGTACTCGCGTAGAGAAAACCTTCAAGTCTACCGACTCTGCCGAAGGCGCAGATGTAGCCGACATGAACCTGACCTTCTTGTATAGCGACGGTGAATTCTGGCACTTCATGAACAACACCACTTTCGAACAACTGGCTGCAGATGAGAAAGCGGTAGGCGATAACGCTAAATGGCTGCTGGACCAGGCTGAATGCATCGTGACCCTGTGGAACGGTCAGCCGATCTCCGTGACCCCGCCGAACTTCGTTGAGCTGGAAGTCATTGAAACCGACCCAGGTCTGAAAGGCGATACCGCTGGTACTGGCGGCAAACCGGCTACTCTGTCTACCGGCGCAGTCGTTAAAGTTCCGCTGTTCGTACAGATCGGCGAAGTGATCAAAGTGGATACTCGCTCAGGCGAATACGTTTCCCGCGTAAAATAAAACACTTATTTGATCTTGTGGCGCAGGTTGCTGCGCCATACTTTTGCCAGGGCAGGAATGATGAAACGTCTTCTCAGTCTTGTAATGCTAATCCTTTTCACCAGCACCCTACTGGCGGGCTGTAATACCGCGCGCGGCTTCGGTGAAGACATCAAACACCTCGGCAATTCAATCTCTCACGCCGCCAGTTAAACTTCTCACATAATCTGAAAAACGATTGTTTATCCATCACACTTCCGGATCTTGTCTATTATTAAGTAGCTATACACAAACAATATTGGCTAGAAAAGGAAGACGTTATGATTAAGAAGACAATTGCTGCGATCTTTTCTGTGTTGGTACTTTCTTCCGTATTAACCGCGTGTAATACCACGCGAGGCGTAGGGGAGGATATTTCTGACGGTGGTAACGCTATTTCTGGTGCAGCGACAAAAGCTCAGCAATAATGCTCAACGGTACGACGCCGGGTCGTACCGTTAACTCTCCTTATGCGGGAGCGAGAGAAACGGTGAGAAGCGGTTCCCCAGATGAAGCTTCATACGAATATTTCGTTTATAGGTATACACCGTTTTGCCATGAATGCTGAGCGTGGCGGCTATCGCACTGTTGCTCACGCCATCCATCCACATTGACAATACTTTCTCCTCCTGCGGCGTCAGCAGTGGCGTCGGGTTTTCGGCTAATGCTAATGTGGGGCGATCTTGTAGCGCTTCCTGAATCGTGTGTGTGAGTGTGTTTAGCGAGGTGTGTTTGGTTAATACCGAATGAGCGATGGCTTGAGAAGTCGGGATGGATGTGTGCTGTCTGTCCGCTGATTGCAGTAAAATCAACGGGATGACGCCACAGCTCATGAAAAAGGGCTTAACTGGCGGAGTGGAATGCGCCTCGCTAATAAAACTGTATAAATCCGCAATGACCAGATGTGGTTTCCACTGCAAAATATGCTCTTTTGCCAACAGAAGATTATTAATTCCTGATACCAGAAATGAGGAGCTGAACCTGCCAGAATGATTAAGCAAGGCCTCAATCCCTGTGCGGGTAAAGTGGCATCGGTCAATCACTAAAATTTTAAGCATAAACTTTTCGCATTCAGAAGAGGGGCAATCGACTTTCTGATTTCAGAAAGCCCTTCATCATAGAGAACTCCGATGAGTGCCAAATGCGGGAACTACGCCGCTAATTATGCTTAATTCTTGCTTTTAACAGACGGTGAATAAAAAGGTTGAAATTCATTTTCTGTCGGGCAAAAATGCCATTTCACACACCAGCTTTGCAGGACGACCTGCAAACGCTTCTTTCACCGGGGACGGCCCCATTGTTCTGGAGCCTGATATGTCCTGGATCATTTTATTAATTGCCGGTTTGCTCGAAGTTGTTTGGGCGATTGGCCTGAAATACACCCACGGCTTCACTCGTCTGACGCCAAGCATTATCACCATTGTCGCGATGATCGTCAGTATCGCCATGCTCTCCTGGGCGATGCGCACCTTGCCAGTTGGGACCGCCTATGCCGTCTGGACCGGTATTGGCGCCGTCGGGGCGGCCATTACCGGGATTCTGCTGTTGGGTGAATCTGCCAGCCCGGCGCGTTTGTTGAGTCTGGGGCTGATTGTGGCTGGCATTATTGGTCTGAAGCTGAGCACTCACTAAGCACCAGGCTGTTTCACCCAAATCAGTTTATTGACGTCAAACCCTTCCCGGGTCGCGATAGCCAACATTTGCTGCTTCATTTCATCTGAAATGGTGGGGGTCCGTGAAAGGATCCACAGGTAATCGCGATCCGGACCACACACCAGCGCGTGGCGATATTCCCGGTCGAGCGCAATCACGTTATACCCACCATAGAAGGGGCCGAAGAATGACACCTTGAGCGCCGCCCGATTTGGGTCGCCGGTGAAATAGGCTTTACCCTCCGTTTTTTGCCACATCCCTCTGTCCGGGTTATAGCCCTTATTGATCACGTTGATACCGCCGTCGTCGCGCAAGCCATACGTTGCGGTCACTTTTTCCAGTCCACGTTCGAAGCGATGGTCTAAACGTGCAATTTCATACCAGGTACCAAGATAGCGTTTAGCGTCAAAGTTATTCACAACGGTAACGCCTTTTGGCGGTGTAGGGGAACTGCAGGCGACAACCAGAAATGCAGCGGTAACTGCAGCAACGACGGGCAGAATGCGCATAAGATTTTCCTTACTGTTTTTTTGTTAAGTGTAGATGACAGCAGGAAAAGAAGAGGAAGAAACGAGGTCCGCTATAGCGGACCTCATCGTCAGTTACTGCAATTTTTCAAGAATGCGCCTGGCGGCCTCGACGCGAGCAGGGTTTGGGTAGCTTTTGTTTGCCAGCATCACGATGCCGAGATTTTTTTCCGGAACGAACGCAACGTAGCTGCCAAATCCGCCAGTGGAGCCGGTTTTGTGCACCCATGAGGCTTTCACTGCAGGAGCGGGCGGATTGACCTCAACGGCGGGAAGCGCCGCTAACGCGACTTTACTGTCGCTACCGTTGATTATCGAGTCGGCATTCACCGGCCAGTTCAGCATCTCCCAACCTAATCCCTGGTACATGTCGCCAATATGCCAGTAACGAGCCTGCGCAATTTCAATTCCCTGTCGGAGCGTTTTCGCCTGCACCTGGCTGGCGTCCATGTTGGCCTGAACCCAACGAGTCATATCGACAAGGCTGGATTTCACCCCGTAGGCTTCGGCATCAAGCTGACCCGGAGATACGTGCACGGGCTTCCCTTCGCGATAACCCCAGGCATAATCCTTTTGTTCGCTCTGTGGAACCGTAATCCAGGTATGCGCCAGTTTTAATGGTTGCAGGACGCGTTTGGTCATCGCCTCTTCATAGCCCATTCCTGAAGGTTTCACCGCCAGTGCGCCAAACAGACCAATACTGGAGTTAGCATACAGGCGTTTAGCACCCGGGGCCCATTGCGGCTGCCAGTTTTGATAAAAGCGCAGTAATGCCGCTTTATCTGTAACGTCGTCAGGTACCTGAAGCGGCAGACCACCCGCCGTATAGGTGGCCAGATGCAGAAGGCTGATACCCTGCCATTGTTTGCCAGTTAATTCGGGCCAGTATTGGGTGACCGGATCGCTGAGCTTAATTTCACCACGGGCGATAGCATCGCCGCCCAGCACACCGTTAAACGTCTTACTTACCGATCCAAGCTCAAACAGCGTTTGCCGGGTGACGGGGCGGTCATTGGCGATATCGGCTTTCCCCCAGGTAAAGTAATAGGGTTTTCCCTGGTAGATAATTGCCACGGCCATACCCGGAATAGCCTGTTCTTGCATCAGCGGTGTGATGGTACGGTTTACGATATCGGCAATCTGTTGTTCTGTTTTTACGGCGGCAAACGTGGAGAAAGAGGCTGTCAGCAGCAACGCGCAGCATAACGATTTTTTCATCATGAAATCAGTTCCGTAATAAAAAGCGAAAGGGTGTCCGGGCCCGTCAGACGCAATCAGTTTGTTTGATTTGCAGTGTGTTGACAAACGGTTAAATTTAGCAGCAGATATAAGTTTTTCTAACAGGCCGGATGATGACGCGTAGCTATATTCCTCTTAACTCACTGCGAGCTTTTGAAGCCGCGGCCAGACACCTTAGCTTTACCCGCGCTGCGATTGAGCTCAACGTGACGCATTCTGCCATCAGCCAGCATGTCAAAGCGCTGGAACAGCAGCTAAATTGTCAGCTGTTTGTGCGCGGCTCCCGTGGGTTAATGCTGACGACAGAAGGGGAAAGTCTGTTACCTGTACTTAATGATTCTTTCGATCGTATGGCGGGGATGCTGGATCGTTTTGCTACTAAAAAAACCCAGGAAAAACTTAAAATCGGAGTGGTGGGGACCTTTGCGGTCGGTTGTCTTTTTCCTCTGCTCAGCGACTTTAAGCGTAGTTATCCGCATATTGATTTGCATATTTCCACCCACAATAACCGCGTGGATCCCGCCGCCGAGGGACTGGACTATACCATTCGCTACGGAGGAGGTGCCTGGCACGATACCGATGCACAATATTTGTGTAGCGCGCTGATGTCCCCGCTTTGCTCGCCAGAATTAGCCGCACAGATCAAGGTACCTGCAGACCTCCTGAAATTCCCGTTATTACGCTCTTATCGGCGAGATGAGTGGACGCTTTGGATGCAGGCCGCCGGAGAAGCGCCTCCGTCACCGACGCACAACGTGGTGGTGTTTGATTCGTCCGTCACAATGCTGGAGGCCGCGCAGGCGGGGATCGGGGTGGCGATTGCCCCGGTAAGAATGTTCACTCATCTGCTTGGTAGTGAACGTATCGTTCAACCGTTTCTAACGCAGATTGATCTGGGGAGCTATTGGATAACGCGTTTGCAATCCCGACCGGAGACATCTGCAATGCGTGAGTTTTCCCGTTGGTTGCCCGCCAATGGCGGGCCTGATAGTTAACGCATGCAATTAGATGGTCAGGATACCAATGGCCGTTACAACGGTCAGGATAGCTGCCAGTCCGTAGAATACCCATTTGCCAGCAGGCACGTGGATTTTCAGGTCATGCATCGCGTGATGCATACGGTGTAAACCGCACCACAGCGGCAGGACGATCATCAGGAACAGGAATGCGCGACCGATAAAGCTCTGAGCGAATGCCAGGACGCGTTCATAGCTGAAGGCATCAGGAACAAAGCCCAGCGGCAGCATAATGCCTACCAGCAGAATCATTACCGGCGCAATGATTGCGCTCCACATACCGCCTGCACCAAACAGGCCCCAGAATACGGGTTCGTCAGAGCGTTTTGGATTTGGATTAATCATTCCGGACTCCTTACCAGAACAGGGCAACAAACAGTATTACTACTGTCGCAACCACAGTAACCGCCCAAAGCCCTTTGATGATTGGCTCTGGCCCCATTTTTTCGTCTTTTACGATGATGTTGGCCGCTTTCGGCGCCAGCTCAAACCAGGTCTTGGTATGCAGCAGCGCGGCTGCCAGGGCGATGATGTTAAGGATCACCACCACCGGGTTCTGCAGGAACCCGACAAAGCCAGCCCAGGATTCCACACCGTGCTTAAGCGCAAACAGGCCGAAGATCAGTTCAATACTGAACCAGACAGCCGGAACGGCTGTGCCTTCACGCAGCATGTAAAAGCGATAAAACGGCAATTTCTTCCACCAGGTGGACGTCATTGGCCGCACATAGGCGTTGCGTTTAGTCGTCATGTTGCACTCCTTAGCGTGGTTTCAGGGTTGCGATAAGAAAGTCTTTTGAACTTTCAACTTTACCCTGCTGAATGGCCGCAGCCGGATCGACGTGTTTCGGGCAGACTTCGGAGCAGTAGCCCACGAAAGTACAACTCCAGACGCCGTTCGGGCTATTCAATTGAGCCATACGCTCTTTCTTACCGTGGTCGCGGCTATCTTCGTTGTAACGATGCGCCAGCGTAATCGCAGCCGGTCCAATGAACTCAGGGTTCAGGCCGAACTGCGGGCACGCGGCGTAGCACAGACCACAGTTGATGCAACCGGAGAACTGATGATACTTCGCCATCTGCGCCGGAGTCTGGGTGTTTGGACCCTGATCCGGTGTACGCGGGTTACCGATGATGTACGGTTTGATCGCTTCCAGGCTTTCGATAAAGTGCGTCATATCGACGACCAGATCGCGCTCAATCGGGAAGTTGCCCAGCGCTTCAACCTTCATACCGTTGGTGTAATCACGCAGGAAGGTTTTGCACGCCAGCTTCGGCACGTTGTTGACCATCATGCCGCAGGAGCCGCAGATTGCCATACGGCAGGACCAGCGATAGCTCAGGTCCGGCGCCAGGTTATCCTTGATGTAGCCCAACGCATCGAGCAGAGACGTGGTTTCATCGTAAGGAACTTCGTAGAAAGCACTGTGCGGCGCGGTATCGGTTTCCGGGTTATAGCGCACCACCTCAACTTTCAGGTTTTTCATCTCAGCCATTCGCCTTCTCCTTCTTATCGGCTGCTTCCGCTTCGCCACCGTAAACACGTTTAGCCGGTGGCAGAGTGGTGATTTTCACGTCGCTGTATTCCAGGCGAGTCGTGCCGTCAGCATCGCGGAAGGCGAGGGTGTGTTTGAGGAAGTTCACGTCGTCACGCTCGGTGCAGCCTTCATCCAGACGCTGATGCGCGCCGCGGGATTCTTTACGCGCCAGAGCGGAGTGCGCCATACATTCAGCAACGTTCAGACCGTGACCCAGTTCGATGGTGTACAGCAGGTCGGTGTTGAAGACGCTGGAGGTATCAGTGATACGCACGCGCTTGAAGCGCTCCTGCAGCTCAGCCAGCTTATCAACGGTTTTCTGCATGAGTTCCGGCGTACGGTAGATACCGCAACCTTCTTCCATGGAGATCCCCATTTCGTCACGGATCTTAGACCAGTTTTCGTTACCTTCCTGGTTAACCAGATCTTTCAGACGTTTTTCAATACCGGCAACCTGTGCATCAAGCGCGGCACTGTTTGCAGCGCCAGCCGTTGCAGCACGTTCCGCAGCCTGTTCGCCAGCCATACGACCGAAGACCACCAGTTCCGCCAGGGAGTTAGAGCCCAGACGGTTAGCGCCATGCAGACCAACAGAGGAACATTCGCCGACAGCGAACAGACCTTTAATGCGGGTTTCACAGTGCTGATCGGTTTCGATACCGCCCATGGTGTAGTGCGCGGTCGGACGTACCGGGATCGGCTCTTTAACCGGATCGACACCCACGTAGGCTTTCGCCAGTTCGCAGATGAACGGTAAACGTTCGAGCAGTTTTTTCTCGCCGAGGTGACGCAGGTCGAGGTGAACCACATCGCCACGCGGAGTGGAAATGGTGTTGCCTTTGCGCCATTCGTGCCAGAAAGCCTGAGAAACTTTGTCGCGCGGACCGAGTTCCATATATTTGTTTTTCGGCTCGCCCAGTGGGGTTTCCGGACCCATGCCGTAGTCTTGCAGATAACGGTAGCCATTTTTGTTGACCAGAATACCGCCTTCACCACGGCAGCCTTCAGTCATCAGGATACCGGAGCCAGGCAGACCCGTCGGGTGATACTGAACGAATTCCATATCACGCAGCGGAACGCCGTGGCTCAGCGCCATGCCCATACCGTCGCCGGTTACGATGCCGCCGTTGGTGTTGTAACGGTAAACGCGACCTGCGCCGCCCGTTGCCATTACTACTGCGTTAGCACGGATCTGCACCAGCGTGCCTTCCATCATGTTCATCGCGACGACGCCGCGAGCATGGCCATCGTCAACCAGAATATCGAGAACGAAGTGTTCGTCAAAGCGCTGAATCTGTGGGAACTGCAAAGACGTTTGGAACAGCGTATGCAGCATGTGGAAGCCGGTTTTATCCGCGGCAAACCAGGTACGCTCGATTTTCATGCCGCCGAAGCGACGTACGTTGACGCTACCGTCTTCACGACGGCTCCATGGGCAGCCCCATTGTTCGAGTTGCGTCATTTCAGTTGGGCAGTGGTGGACAAAGTAATCCACGACATCCTGCTCACATAGCCAGTCTCCGCCTGCTACCGTATCGTGAAAATGGTAGTCAAAGCTGTCATGATCCTGCGCGACAGCAGCAGAGCCGCCTTCGGCAGCAACGGTATGGCTGCGCATTGGGTACACTTTTGAGATCAGTGCGATTTTAGCGTTGGGATTTGCTTGTGCGGCAGCAATTGCAGCACGTAATCCCGCGCCACCGGCGCCTATAATGGCAAGATCGGCTTGAAAGGTTTGCACGACATTCCTCCAGATTGTTGTTATTTCATCCCCGCCTGAACTCAGATGCTTCATCGGCTTCAAACAGGTTATGAACGCGTTTCCA
Organism: Citrobacter sp. wls708; assembly: GCF_005281255.1. Lineage (NCBI taxonomy): Bacteria > Pseudomonadati > Pseudomonadota > Gammaproteobacteria > Enterobacterales > Enterobacteriaceae > Citrobacter > Citrobacter sp. wls708. Next base: position 9,392 of record NZ_SZXE01000006.1, on the reverse strand, counting down.
CTGCTCCTTTATAGGTACAATAGTATAGTCTTAGGGATGTGCGGGAAATTTGACGTGTTCGATTTTTTTAGCGTGTCAAAGGGGGGAATTATCATTGAATTTGATTAATTTAATTACTAAACCACCCAATGTCGCTTTTTTTACCCGATTGCCAGTGCTGATTACTACCGCGGGAAATTTGTCTCGTTAGCGCGATACGAGTAGACTTCGTGCCCTTGTCTTAAATCGGAGAAACAACCATGAGCGAAACGGCAACCTGGCAGCCGAGCGCGTCCATCCCCAATCTGTTAAAACGTGCAGCAATTATAGCGGAGATTCGCCGCTTTTTTGCCGATCGTGGCGTGCTTGAGGTTGAGACCCCTTGTATGAGTCAGGCAACGGTAACGGACATCCATCTGTTCCCGTTCGAAACACGTTTCGTCGGCCCTGGACATTCCCAGGGAATGAATCTCTATTTAATGACCAGTCCGGAATATCACATGAAGCGCCTGCTGGTGGCAGGATGTGGCCCGGTATATCAACTGTGCCGCAGCTTTCGCAATGAAGAGATGGGACGTCATCATAACCCTGAGTTCACCATGCTCGAGTGGTATCGTCCCCACTACGATATGTATCGCCTGATGAATGAAGTGGATGATTTGCTCCAGCAAGTGCTGGACTGCTCTCCGGCGGAAAGCCTTTCTTATCAGCAGGCCTTTCAGCGCCATCTGGAGATAGATCCACTATCAGCAGACAAAACCCAACTGCGGGAAGTAGCGGCTAAGCTGGATCTCAGCAATATCGCCGATACTGAAGAAGATCGGGATACGTTGCTGCAACTGCTGTTCACGATGGGCGTTGAGCCGCATATCGGCAAAGACAAACCGACGTTTGTGTATCATTTCCCCGCCAGCCAGGCATCATTGGCGCAAATCAGTACCGAAGATCACCGCGTGGCTGAGCGTTTCGAGGTGTATTACAAAGGTATTGAGCTGGCGAATGGTTTCCATGAGTTGACCGACGCGCGCGAGCAGCAGCAACGGTTTGAACAGGATAACCGCAAACGTGCCGCGCGTGGCCTGCCACAGCAACCTATCGATACCAACCTGCTTGAAGCGTTAAAAGTGGGCATGCCGGATTGCTCTGGCGTGGCGCTCGGCGTTGACCGTCTGGTGATGCTGGCTCTGGGCGCGGAAAGCCTGGCTGAGGTTATCGCATTTACCGTCGATCGCGCGTAATTTACGCTCTCTCCATACAAAGTGGCGGATAAGCAGCCACTTTGTAGCATATTTTTTCATTTACCCTCTAATAGCCACAATTTACATCTGGATGTTTGATATCTTTCAGGTATCAATTCTGTGTTAATTTTTTATCGCTGAACTCCGCAATGAGAGCAGTGCCAATCGGTGAGCGGCGTTTGTGAAACGCTTGCCAGAGTAAGGGATGGTTTAATGACCCAAACAATAAAAAAGATGAGCCTGATTGGTCTCATCCTTATGATATTTACGTCTGTTTTTGGTTTTGCTAACAGCCCCTCCGCGTTCTATTTAATGGGGTACAGCGCGATTCCATGGTATATATTTTCCGCATTATTATTTTTTATTCCATTTGCTTTAATGATGGCGGAAATGGGTTCCGCCTATCGGAAAGAAGAGGGTGGAATCTATTCGTGGATGAATAATAGCGTTGGGCCACGTTATGCGTTTATCGGCACGTTTATGTGGTTTTCTTCCTATGTGATATGGATGGTCAGCACGGCGGCAAAGGTCTGGGTACCTTTTTCGACCTTCTTATTTGGCGCAGACATGACGCAGCACTGGCGTTTTGCGGGGCTTGAGCCTACGCAGGTTGTCGGGCTGCTCGCTGTCGGCTGGATGATTCTGGTGACCTGCGTGGCCTCACGAGGGATTAATAAGATTGCCCGTATTACGGCTGTAGGTGGAATTGCCGTAATGTGTCTTAATTTAGTTTTGTTGTTAGTGAGTGTCGCTATTTTGTTATTAACGGGTGGCCACTTTGCGCAGGATATTAATTTTATCTCCTCGCCTAATCCGGGATATCAGTCCGGTCTGGCAATGTTGTCATTTGTTGTGTTTGCTATTTTTGCTTACGGCGGAATTGAGGCCGTGGGGGGACTGGTAGATAAAACAGAAAAGCCAGAAAAGAACTTCGCGAAAGGGATTGTCTTTGCCGCTATTGTCATTTCTGTCGGTTATTCACTGGCGATATTTTTATGGGGCGTTAGCACCAACTGGCAACAGGTATTAAGTGATGGCTCGGTCAACCTCGGCAACATTACCTATATCCTGATGAAAAGCCTCGGGATGACGTTGGGTAATGCACTGCACCTTTCCCCGGAAAGCGCGATGGCGTTGGGCGTATGGTTCGCGCGTATCACCGGTCTTTCTATGTTCCTCGCCTATACGGGCGCTTTTTTCACGCTCAGCTACTCGCCGCTGAAAGCGATTATTCAGGGAACGCCGAAGGCATTGTGGCCCGCGCCGATGACCAGGCTGAATGCGGTGGGGATGCCGACGACGGCAATGTGGTTGCAGTGTTTACTGGTGAGCCTGTTTATCCTGCTGGTTTCGTTTGGCGGCGACACGGCCTCAGCGTTTTATAACAAACTGACCCTGATGGCGAACGTCTCAATGACGCTGCCGTATCTGTTCCTTGCGCTGGCTTTCCCATTCTTTAAAGCGCGTACGGACCTGGAAAGGCCGTTTGTGATTTTTAAAACGCGGGCGGCGACGTTACTGACAACAGGCGTGGTGGTATTGGTGGTGACGTTTGCCAACGTGTTCACCATCATCCAACCGGTGATTGAAGCCGGGGACTGGAACAGCGCATTGTGGATGACCGGCGGCCCGATCTTCTTCTCGCTGCTGGCGATGGCGATTTATCAGAACTATAGCCGTCGCATGGCCAACGAACCTGAGTGGGCGGTGGAGTAACCGTCCTGGCGTATCCGGCCTACAAAGAAGCATTTTCGTAGGCCGGATAAGACCCAACGGGTCGCCATCCGGCATGTCTTGCCTGAATCATGCGCTACAAACTTCCCGCCGGGCGGCTGGCTCTGCCCGCAGAACTTAACGTTCTTCCCGTTTGTTTACCGCCAAGGCTCTCCAGACGCATCTGGAACGGCGGGAATGGCATATCAATACCGTGTTCGCGGAAGCCTGCCAGAATCAGCTGGTGGATCTCATGACGCAGCGGCATACGGTGTCCCATCTCTGCGGCATAAATACGCAGTTCGAAGATTTGAATCCCCTGCTGCAGATCTACCAGAAAGACTTCTGGTGCCGGGTTATCGATAACCAGCGAACAGCGCTGCGCGGCAGTCAGCAAAATCTGCGTGACCTCCTCGCTGTTAGCCTCTGACGGCGCCGGGATAGTTAACACCACACGGGTGACCGAATCTGACAACGACCAGTTGATAAACTGCTCGGTGATAAAGGCCTTATTGGGCACGATGATCTCTTTGCGGTCCCAGTCGCTGATGGTGGTGGCGCGAGTGTTAATCTTCGTCACGCTACCGGTAAGATCGCGAATGGTCACCGTGTCGCCAATGCGAATCGGTTTCTCAAACAGGATAATCAGGCCGGAAATAAAGTTGGCGAAGATTTCCTGCAAACCAAAGCCCAGACCAACACCGAGAGCAGCCACCAGCCATTGCAGTTTGGACCACTCAATGCCGATCATCGAGAAGCCAACCAGACCGCCAATCAGCATCAGCAAATACTTGGTAATGGTGGTAATGGCGTAACCGGTGCCGGGGGTTAAATCCAAATGTTGCAGCAGCGCCAGCTCCAGCAACGCGGGGAGGTTGCGCACTAACTGGGTGGTGATGATAAATACCAGTATCGCGATGAGCACCGCGCCCAGCGTGATCGGCTCTAAGCTTTCCACGCCTTGCACCGTAGAGGTGACATCCCACAACGAGATGTTTTCCAGGAAGCCAAATGCGGAATGAATTTCCGACCACAGCACAATGACTGAAAGCAGGGCGATAAGCATCAGAATAGAGCGCACCAGACGCAGCGATTGCGCGCTGATCGCGTCCAGATCCACTTCGCTTTCATCAACGTCAATCGCGCCTTCAAGACTGGTGGAGTGCGGCGGTTCTTCTTCACCCCGCGCGCGCTGCGCCAGCATTTCGGCGCGTCGATGCTTGGCGCGGTCGAACGCCAGGCGGCGGCGCTGGATCAGCATCCAACGGCGGATGACGTGATATACCACCAGTAACAAGAACCAGATAGCCACGGACGTTTCCAGACGCGCCAGTAAAGCTTGCGATGTGGCGAGATAGCCCACTGCGGCCGCGAGGATGGCAATCAGCGGCGCGCCCATCAGCATATTCCATAGCATGCTGTTGACCATGTTATCGCTGTTGCCCTCTTTATCGAGATACAGCGGTATTCCGGCGCGCTTCAGGCTCAGAGTCACGACCGCCAGTGCGCCGCAAATCAGGATGAAGCACAAGCGTCCCAATGAGGCGGAGAATTCCCGGTCATTGAGGTTATCAAACATAATTACTGCCATGATCAGCGGGACAATCAGTCCGATGCTCATCAGGTAATAGTGCATAGCCTTCGCGACGCGATTACGCGGCCAGCCAAAGTGGGCAATGAACAGACCGTTAGGGCGTGCAAAGGTGGCGCAAATCATCACCGCCCATAGCATGGGCACCGTGGCGGTTACGCCATCGCCGATAGCGACGGCCAACGGATAAGGCCAGGCTTCCTGCAAACCGTAACCCAGGGTGGCCCACAGTACCGGTAGCGGCGAGGCGACGAGTATTGACCAGAATACCGTGCGTATCGTCAGCCAGAAGTGGTCCTGGGTCACCTTACCCACCCGCGCGGACGAGCGTTCAAGAAAACGGGTAAAGTGTTTGCGAGAATAGAGGCTAAATCCAACCAGTACCAACGCACCGAACAGCGGTAGTAGCGTTTCTTTGCTGGTCAGCATCATGATGCTGGCTTTACCTAACTGATTAAAGGTATCTAATGAGATCAGACGCCGCAGATCCTGAACAATGTCGACAGGCCATGAGAGGGAGATAGGGCTGACGTCAGACGTCCAGAACAGATAGCGGTGCGTCGCTTCGTTGACCTCTTTTAGCGCATCTTCCAGTTGGCTATTGGAGACTTTTAGCTTGGTCAGCTCAAGGATCAGCGTATCGCCACCCTGTAACAGAGAGTTCAGCAATTCACGCTGAGTGCGCAACTGGGCGTTGAGGATGCTGCTCTGTTCCGCGGTCAGCGGTTGCCCATCGGCCTGATGGATCTGGCGTAGTTGCGGCTGTTTATTGAGGAGATCTTCATAGCGCATACGATGCACACGTAGCTGCGCCATTTCGGTATCTAACTGCTGAGGTTTGGGCATTTCGGGCAGACGAGATACCTGCGCGCGTAGCGCTTCCCCCAGCATATTCGAGACCCCAAGCCACTGGGACTGTTCGCGCAGCGTATTCAACGCCTGCCGCACCTGCAGCGTTTGGCTGGTGGCCTGACGCTGTTGCGACGCGACCAGATCCATACGCTGCGCCTGCTGGTTTAAGGCCTGGGACAGTTCGCGGTTTACCTTGAACTGGTCAACAATGCCTTCGGGCAGCCCCGCGCTGTTTTCCGCCAGCAGTTCGGTACTCTCCAGCGCTCGCTCAGCTTCACGCTGCCGCTGACTGTTGAGTTGATTACGTAATGCCTGCAGATAGGCGTCGAGCTGTTGGCTCTGTTTTTCCGCCAGTTCTGAGCGCATACGTGCCAGTTCCTGACGGTTGTTGGCGGAAAGCTGCGCCAGCTCCAGTTCATCGACCAGGGCTTTGAGTTTGGCGGACTCAGCCTGCATCGCCTGATTCTGCGCGGGATTGGCGTTGGCGGTACCAATACGCCGCTCAAGCTCATTTAGTTGGCGGCGGGCATCGGTTTGCTGTTGAGGAAGCTGACTTAACGAGTCGGCGATTTCCCGGGCGCGATCCTGCTCCTGCTGGGCCTGACGACTCTTTTCCAGCAACTGACTGCTGACCTGGAGGATCTCCTGGTTTAACGCATCAGTTGTCAGTCCGGTTGGTACGTTGCGCGGTTCGTCACGCAGATTGCTAAGCTGTGCGCGTAGCGTTGCGGAGAGCTTGGGGAAGTTATCAATAACCTGCTGGTATTGCGCGGCGCGCTCGAGAGAGCCTTTCCGCTCCTCAAGGGCATTCAGCGCGGACTGGAGCGCCTCGACGGTTTCTGGCTGAGCGGGTTTCGCCGCCTTGGCCTGCTCCAGTTCCTGGGTGAGTTGTTTGGCGTCGGGGGCCGTCGCAGCGTACGCCCCCAGGCTGAGGCACCAGGCCATCAGAAAAGTGATAATCAGGCGCACAGCAGCGATTCCTATGTTTAAGTTTCGTCTTTTTTGTCGTCAACCAGCGGGCTGGCGTCGTGTTCTGCTTCGATCTCTTCTTTCGGCAGCGGGGCAGGTTCTGCCTCTGGCGTCACGAAAGTCTCGGTTGAGATGGCCATTGGCTGACCGATTTTCGTGACTGAAAGGTCCTGCAATTGCTCAACCAGGTTAACTTTGCCCGGTGCGAACAGGTTGATGACGGTGGAACCGAGCTTAAAGCGGCCCATTTCCTGACCTTTCAGCAGTGCCACCGACCCTTCGCTTTCGCCTTCAGGCCAGGTCCAGCGTTTAATTACGCCTTCACGCGGTGGGGTAATGGTGCCAGCCCATACGGTTTCAATGCTGCCAACGATAGTCGCCCCGACCAGAATTTGCACCATTGGGCCAAACTCGGTATCAAACAGGCAAATAACGCGTTCGTTACGGGCAAACAGATTCGGTACGTTTTGCGCGGTCAGGATGTTTACAGAGAAGAGGTCGCCTGGCACGTACATCATTTCGCGCAGGATACCGTTACATGGCATATGTACCCGGTGGTAATCGCGTGGTGATAAGTAAGTGGTCACAAACGTACCGTTGCGGAATTTGTCCGCCATCTGGTAGTTGCCGGCCAGCAGCGCTTCAAGCGTATAGCTGTGCCCTTTGGCCTGTAACAGCTTGTCTTCTTCGATGTTACCTAACTGGTTGATCACGCCGTCGGCAGGCATGACCAGTACATTCGGATCGGTATTGACTGGACGAGCCTCGTCGCGCAGGGGACGAACAAAGAAGTCGTTAAAGGTGCGATAGCTGGCGGTATCCGGCTTTTGCGCCTCTTTCATATCGACCTTGTAATATTTCACGAACAGATCGATTACCAGTTTGGTCAGCCATCCCGCTCGTTTGCTCGCACCCCAGCCCGCCAGGCGAGTGAGCCATAGTTTCGGCAGAATGTATTGTAGCGAAAGCTTAAATGAGTTTAACAAGGTAGCCTCCAGGCCATAATTTGTTCCCGATCCGGCATATGGGCCGGATCCTGAAAAAGGGGGACGATTCTAGCGATGCTTAGCTTAGTTGTCAGTTGTCAGTATCAGAAAAGTTTTTACGCGTTTTTACCTGCGCCATGCTTTCCAGGATGCGGTGATAATTTTCAAACCGAGTTTCGGCTATTTCCCCTTTTTCTACAGCCTCACGGATAGCGCAGCCTGGATCGGCATCATGCTTGCAGTCGCGATATTTGCAATGACCCAGGTAGTCATGGAATTCGACAAAGCCATGGGTGATTTGTTCCGGTTCCAGATGCCACAGTCCGAACTCGCGTACGCCAGGGGAGTCGATAACGTCGCCGCCGTGCGGGAAGTGATACAGGCGAGAAGCGGTGGTGGTGTGCTGCCCAAGACCGGAGTTGTCGGAGACATCGTTGGTCAGGATCGCTTCCTGCAGGCCGAGAAGATTATTGAGCAGGCTGGATTTACCTACACCCGACTGGCCGGCAAAAATACTGATACGACCGGTTAACGCTTCTTCAAGCGGTTTCAGACCGTCTTTCGTGCGGCTTGATACCATCAATACGCGATAGCCAATGTTGCGATAGATATCCATCTGTTCGTTAACAAAGGCCATGCCTTCGGCATCCAGCAGATCGATCTTATTCAGTACGATAATCGGTTCGACGTGTAGCGTTTCGCAGGCAACCAGATAGCGGTCGATAATATTAAGCGACAGCTCGGGTAAGATGGCTGAGACAATAACGATCTGATCGATATTGGCGGCAATGGGTTTTACCCCATCGTAAAAGTCAGGACGTGTGAGCACCGAGGTACGTTCGTGAACCGCCTCAACGATGCCTTTGACATTTACCCCTTCTGCTGCCGCTTTACCTGGACGCCAGACTACGCGATCGCCGGTAACCAGCGAACGAATTGTGCGGCGGATGTTGCAGCGGTGAATATCACCGTCAGCAGACTCCACGTCGGCATGCATGCCAAAACGGCTGATAACGATGCCTTCAGCGGTTTCGCCAAACAGGTTGTCGTCGTAGTCTGGCTTCTCCGCGGACGTTTTCAGACGACGCTGGTGATTGGCGTTCACACGGCGCTGTTGGCCTTTGGAGAGTTTATTCTTACTCAATCGGACTGGCTCCTGGTCGCCCATGATGGGCAAAACATTTATGATACACGCAATTTTAGATGAATATAGTCACACTGAATGTGACGCTGAAGGGTGGAAAATAGCATGAGTGCCAATGAAAACAACCTGATTTGGATCGATCTGGAGATGACTGGTCTGGATCCCGAGCGCGATCGCATTATTGAAATCGCCACACTGGTGACGGATGCCAACTTAAATATTCTGGCTGAAGGACCGACGATTGCGGTACACCAGTCTGACGAACAACTGGCATTAATGGATGACTGGAACGTACGTACGCATACCGGTAGTGGGCTGGTGGAACGGGTAAAGGCGAGCACCATGGGCGATCGCGAAGCAGAACTGGCCACGCTGGCCTTTTTGCAAGAATGGGTTCCGGCAGGAAAATCACCTATCTGCGGCAACAGCATCGGTCAGGATCGTCGTTTCCTGTTTAAATACATGCCGGAGCTGGAAGCGTATTTCCATTATCGCTATCTCGACGTCAGCACGCTGAAGGAACTGGCGCGTCGTTGGAAGCCGGAAATCCTTGCTGGCTTCACCAAGCAGGGAACGCATCAGGCGATGGATGATATTCGTGAGTCGGTTGCTGAGCTGGCTTACTACCGCGAACATTTTATTAAGCTTTGATTTTGTGGATTGCCGGGTGGCGGCTGCGCCTTACCCGGCCTACGAAAATCGTTCCTGCGAGCTTGCACTAAGTCAGGATTGTCGCTAAATTAAACGACTTGCCGATAAATTCAGCACTTAAACGAAAAAACAAGAAAATCGCTTTTAGGGGGGTTGCAGCTAAACGGATTTCTCGTATAATGCGCCTCCCGTAACGACAGAGAATTACGCGTTACGGCAGCAACAAAAGCAGTACAGATTTGCGGGAATAGCTCAGTTGGTAGAGCACG
>NZ_SZXE01000005.1:0-2443 GCF_005281255.1 Citrobacter sp. wls708 | reverse complement strand
TTGCCAGCCATTACACCGGATGAAACAATTCCCAGCGCCCAGGCTGCACGTTCTCTGGGAGCCTGGACTGCGATAAGAATTGTCGCGCCGGATGAGTAACCTCCCGCCAGGCCAACTAACAATCTTAGTCCGACAAGTTGCCATATATTTGTCACCAGCCCCATAAGCGAAACAGTAACCGCCATGCCAAGGCTGGCTCTCACGAGCATCGACTTGCGTCCATATCTGTCACCGAGTTTCCCCCAGACAGGGGCGATCAACCCGGCAGTGATAAACGTTGCGCTGAATGCCACGCCAGACCATTGAACAACCGAAGCATGCCCATGAACACCAAGCTCTTCGACATACAAAGGCAGGAACGGCAGCATAAGGGTCATTGCGAAGACGGTTGAGAACGAGCCAATGAAGCAAACGAGAAGGTTTCGCCGCCAGAAGCTGTTATAAAATTGGGTCATAGAAATACTCTTTCTTGGTATACCAAATTGGTATACCATATCGATTATGCATTTTACTGTCAATTTGCGGGAGATCATTGCCGTCATGAGTCAGGCATCAGAAGTTGAAAACCAATTAGGAAAATTGATACTCAGCATGGAACTGGGTCCGAGAGAACGACTGACCGAGCGCTGGGCTGAAGCAACGTTTAACGCCTCCCGGACGCCTGTCCGAGCCGCATTACAAAAGCTGGAGTCTGAAGGGCTGGTATGTCGTGACGGGTTACGCTGGTTGGTGGCACCGATCGATGTTGCTGAAGTTGAACAGCTGTGTATTTACCGGGAAGTACTTGAAGTGGCGGCATTAAAACTGTCAGCCAGCCGAATGACGGAAGAACAACTCAATGGTCTGGAAACCCTGCTTAAAGAGAAGACTGCTGATGTGTCTGAAGGGATAATGGATGATGCCGGAACACGATTCCATCTGCATCTGGCCCGTCTTTGTCAGAATGCGTTTATCATCGATGGGATAAGTGATGCACTGCGTCGGCTTTCACGGGCAAGATGGCTAGATAAATCGCCGTCGAACCCCGCTTGGGAAGATCATCGCGAAATATTTGCTGCACTTCGCTCGCAGGACATCGAGAAAGCGGCAGAGTTACTCGTCGCTCATCTCAGGGAAAGCCGACTCCGCCTTCTCGACGCTATCAATTCAAGCAGACGTAGCCTGAGGGCGAGAGGTATTGTTATATCCTGATCATGTGGCGAGTTACACAACAGAATAACAAAGGTCGACTTTTCGCTCATAAGGGACAACCATACTCAAATCTCCCACATTGCAGGAGATTTGAGTATGAACGAATAAAGACCGTATCATAGGCCAAAAAAGACCACTTTAGATATCTCATATCTGGGGGATCCGAATCCGGCTTGAACTGGAAGGTAAAACGCGTGATTTAGCTCTGTTCAATATGGCCTTAGACAGTAAGCTACGAGGCTGCGATCTGGTGAACCTCAAAGTATCTGATGTTGCATATGGTAGCTCGGTTTCAAGCAGAGCAACGGTGCTGCAACAGAAAACCGGTAGCCCTGTGCAATTTGAGATAACCAAAGGGACAAGAGAAGCTGTTGCTGCATTGATAAAGCTTGGCAATTTGCACAGTAAAGACTTCTTGTTTCGGTCTCGGATCGGAACTAACCGGCACATATCAACCCGACAATACAGCCGAATTTTTCATGGGTGGGTAGAAAAGCCTGTTCTCGAAGCTTCGCTTTACAGCACACATTCCATGAGAAGAATAAAACCTTACCTGATATACAAGAAAACCAAGAATCTCCGGGTGATCCAACTTCTGTTGGGCCATAAGAAACTGGAAATCACAGTCCGTTATCTAGGCATCGAAGTCGATGATGCGTTAGAGATCTCTGAATCGATTGAAGTCTAAGGTTGTCAGGGCTGCAACAGCAGCCCTGTGCCAAAAGCGGAAGTTAACTACGGATAAAATTCAGCGCCTCACACCCAGAGCCGCTGCATAACGGCAATAAGCTACACTTGTTCATTATTTCCAAAACAGGAAAGCCTTCCGCTGCTTCAACGGTGTGTGTTTGACATCGCGCTGTTGCGTAGTTTTTCAGGACGCTGCGGTTGATACGAGAAACGATAACAGGGGATAGGGGCGGCTTTGTGCCAAAAGCGGAAGTTAACTACGGATAAAATTCAGCGCCTCACACCCAGAGCCGCTGCATAACGGCAATAAGCTACACTTGTTCATTATTTCCAAAACAGGAAAGCCTTCCGCTGCTTCAACTGTGTGTGTTTGACATCGCGCAGTTTGGGCATTTTGATCAACAACGAGCATGGCCCGCTAACGATGAAATTGATACTTGTTCGACACGCAGAAACAGAGTGGAATTTGGAAGGAATTATTCAGGGGCACAGCGATAGCTCCTTGACCTGCCGGGGTTTGCGCGAAACATCCATCCTACTAGCAGCGTTTAGTGCAAGTGAG
>NZ_SZXE01000039.1:0-126020 GCF_005281255.1 Citrobacter sp. wls708 | reverse complement strand
ATTCTACCTCAACATGCTTTTGTTACCAGCTCATCTGAAATAGCAAAAGCCTGGGCATAAAAATATGAATTGCTGACATCAAAATAACCGTAATGTACTGGGGGAAGATGACCGGATATGCCCGTTCATATGAACGCCCCCCTGATTAAGGATGGCGTTGCATCGACTCATTGAACTCACAGCACTAAGCAGACTTTTCAACATTTGGACATTTCTACGAGCCAGTGATTAGACAATTCTGGTGGGCTTTGACAAGTAGATAATCGTTATATACTGCTCCATGAGACATCGCTTACTTTCCGAAAAACGGTAATCAAATTGCCCCCCTCCGATACAGGATGTGTTGTGCTAACCGGTGATCAGAGGGCAACGCGGGATGCACGAACTCTTCAGTTTTATTCATGCCCAACCGTATCATCAGACGCTCTGACGGTTTATTCAGCACCGACGTAAATGAAACCACCTCACTTAACGCCAGGTCCTCGAAAGCAAACGTCAGGCACGCCTCGGCGGCCTCCAATGCCAGCCCCTGGTGCCAGAAGGATTTAGCAAGACGCCAGCCTATTTCGGTACAGGGTGAAAAGTGAAATTTATCAGGTTGTGGATGTAAACCTACACACCCCACAAACTGCTGTGTTTCTTTAAGTTCAACGGCCCAGAATCCCCAGCCGCGCTCTGTAATGCCTTCCTGGAATCTGGCAGCCAGGTTGTCGCTTTCCGTTCGTTGCAGCGGAGCCGGAAAAAAACGCATCACGTCCGGATCGGCATTTAATGCGGCAAACGGGGCTTTGTCTTTGTCTTCCCACGGGCGTAAAATCAGTCTTGATGTTTCCAGCATATTTCTGCCCTTCTCCTGTATTTTCATATAATCTTCTAAAAGAAATGGCTCATCGGCAAGGACTTATGTGCCCCTTTTCGCCTTCTTCTCTCATACTGGAGATTCATTCATGGCCGACTGGAATCCTGCGCTTTATCTGCAATATGAAACTGAACGATCAAGACCCGCTGCGGAATTACTCAGCAGAGTGGCGTTAGAGAATGTCCATTCAGTGGTCGATCTTGGCTGTGGTCCGGGAAACAGTACGGCATTACTGCATCAGCGCTGGCCCTCGGCTGTAATTACCGGGGTTGATACCTCACCCGCCATGCTCAATGAGGCGCGCAATGCATTACCGACATGCCGTTTTATTGAAGCGGACATTCGTTCATTCCAGACAGAGCAGCCTCTGGACCTGCTGTATGCCAATGCCTCATTGCAGTGGGTTCCCGAACACTATGAATTGTTCCCGCATCTGGTATCGCTACTGGCTCGCAATGGCGTGCTGGCGGTACAAATGCCGGATAACTGGCTAGAGCCAACGCATGTTTTGATGCGTGAAGTGGCTTATGAACAAGGCTACCCTGACCGGGGCCGCTCGCCGCTTCCTGGCGTTCACGCCTACTATGATATTTTGACTGAAGCGGGCTGTGAGGTGGATATCTGGCGCACAACGTATTATCACGTTATGGATTCACATCAATCGATTATCGACTGGGTAAGCTCAACGGGCCTGCGGCCCTGGTTGCGTGATTTGAGCGAAAATGAGCAACATCTTTACCTCGCGCGTTATCATGAGCTACTTCAGGAACAATATCCTCTGCAGGAAAACGGTAAAATTTTGCTGGCCTTTCCGCGGTTATTTATCGTAGCCAGACGTAATGATTAAGCGTTTATTATAAGTGCATCACAGGAGCTGACTATCTGCCATGCGCGCCCTCGCCTTTTTATCATGAGGATCTAGTGGCAAAGCCTGTCATCTGCTAGTGTCTGGCAACGTGTTTCTGACAGGAGTTGTCATGTCTAAAGTCTACATTGGTGGCTGTCTGTGTGGTTCGATTCGCTTCGCGGCCAGCAGTCCTAATAATTCCCATACCTGCTCCTGCGATATATGTCGGAAACATACGGGCGCACCAACCGTCGTCTGGATTGAGTTTAATGCAGAAAATGTAACGTGGACGGGTAAAGCCGGAAAACCGACAACCTGGCGCTCTTCTGAGACGTCAAGTCGGGCTTTTTGCCCTCAGTGTGGCAGTTCCGTAGGCGCCATTGATGACGCCCCGGTTATTGCGCTGTTAGCTGGCGCTTTTGACGATCCTGACGATGAAGACCTGGCGCCGGAATTTCATTCTTTTTCAGATATGCAGCCTACATGGTGGCAAAAGAATGTAACTAAGTGAGTTGGTAATGCTTATCCGGAATGTGTTTTGCTGGCACGTTTGTTTCATCATTCATCTGTAACAAATCGATTTCAATGGCATTGCAAATCGCATCCAACGGGAGGTCGTTGTTCTCTGTACCAAACGGATCTTCCAGCTCTTCTGCAAGCGTATCGAGCGAAATAAAAGTATAGGAAATCAGCACTGAGATAAACGGCGTCATGTAATGTAAATCTACCACCAACGCGAATGGCAACATGATGCAAAACAGATAGACCGTGCGATGAAGGATTAAGGTATAAGCAAACGGGACGGGGGTATTCGCGATCCGTTCACATCCTGCCAGCACCGCAGACATATCATTTAACCTATTGTTTAAACTATGGAATAATATGTCTGACAGTTGACCATTGCGCCGACGTACAGCTAACCATTCCCCCATCAGCAACAGAATGCGATTTGCCGGTGATTGTGAGGCAAATACTATTCGCAGATCCTCCTCACTAAGGTATTTCGCCAATGGTTCAGCCTGTGGCTGACGGCGTAAAGTCATGCGTAAACAGTGGGCAAAGGCGATTTGCAGACGAACAAACTGTCCCAGTTCGCTGTCGTCCGGCAAGGTAGTTTTTACTTCACGTAGCAGCGACCGGGAAGCAATCATCAACTGCCCCCACAGGTGTCGAGCCTCAACATAACGTGAATAACAGGCGTTATTACGAAAACCTAAAAAGATAGCAATCGCCACGCCGAGAATGCTGAACGGCGCCAGGGTAAATTTGATGCCCAGCATCGTATACCACGGCAGCATGATAATAACGGCGATGGAGAGCAGGAAGTTCAGCAGCAGACGTGAAAAAATTTTAGATAATACCGACCCATGCCAGACGAATATCAGGCGTAGCCAGTGTTGTTGGGGGCGAACGATCATGGTTATCTTCGGAAAAATGTGAAATCCGTCACATTAGACGCGAACATGATCAATGTTGCAAGCTAATCGCAACACTATCTAAACATCTTTCCTCCTGCTGAACGGACAATGCGCTGAAGTGGCAGACTGTCACCATAAAAGTAGAAAACTATAGTATGTTGTAACTAAGTAAAATCTGTAAAAAACCCGGCCTGAGCCGGGTCTGCGTATTAGCACAGTGGTTTAACGGCTTCGCGCATGCCTCTTAGCAGAATGCTATCCAGATCGGCAGTAACCTGTTCTACCAGTCCGGAAACTTCCGTCAGATCCTGTTCCCAGTGTTCTGTAACGGCCAGCACAGCTTTAACCAGCTCTTCGGTGCTTATCTGGCGGTCATGATGCTGGGACCATAGCTGTTGAAAACGCGTCATCCAGTGCGCATCATCCTGAACCGGGTAAGACTCACCGTTACGCTCACCACGGTAGAACGCAATCAACGCGGCAAGCGCAAATGTCAGACGCGCAGGCAGTTTACCGCTGGCCTGTTGCCCCGCCAGCAGTTGCGGCAAGATGCGAGTGCGGAATTTAGTCATGCCGTTCAGGGCAATCGACAACAACTGATGTTTGATATACGGGTTGCAGAATCGACCTGTCACCGCGCTGGCAAAAGACGCCAGCTCATCGCGTGGTAAATCCAGCACTGGAATAATTTCTTCATAGATCGCTTTTTCCACGAAGGCGCGAATCTCCGCGTCATTCATGGCCTCCCCCACGGTATCCAACCCAGCCTGCCAGGCAACGGGAACCAATGCGGTATGTGCGCCGTTGAGAATGGCCACTTTCCGTTCTTTATACGGTTTGATGTCATCAACAATCAGGACATTCAGCGGATATTTATCCAGACGCAACTCAGCGGCTAATGACTTCGGCCCCTGGATAACAAACAGATAGAAGTGTTCTGCGGTGTCCAGAAACGCATCGTGATAACCCAGTTCCGCTTCAAGCTTCGCGACTTCATCACGTGGATAGCCGGTGACAATACGGTCCACCAGCGTGGAGCAAAAGGCGTTGGCCTGATCCAGCCATTGGATAAATGCTTCCGGCAATGCCCACTCCTGGGCATAGCGCAGAACCAGTTCACGCAGCGCATCACCATTGTAATCAATCAGTTCACAAGGAATGATTATCCAGCCTTTATCCGACGCGCCATTAAAATGGCTGAAGCGCTCGAACAGCAGTCGGGTCAGTTTGGCCGGATAACTCACCGCTGGCTCATCCTCAAACTTATCACCAGCATGATAGCTGATGCCGGCTTCGGTGGTATTGGAGAAAACAAAACGCATATCAGGGTTATGCGCCAGCTTCAGGAACTCATCGTACTCACTATAGACGCTGATCTCGCGGTTAACCGAACGAATTAAACGGGCGTCGCTCACGGCCTCGCCCTTCTCATTCAAACCACGAATGATGGTGGTATAAAGGCCGTCCTGTGTACTCAGTGATGGAGGGAAAGTACTTTCGATAGGTCGGACAATGACCACACCAGAGTTAAGATCGGTATGCTCATTCAGCAGATCGACTTGCCAGTCAACGAAGGCGCGCAGGAAGTTTCCTTCACCAAACTGAATAATGCGTTCAGGATACTGAGCACCGGGGAAATCGCGACGATTTAAAGTTTGCACAATGGGTTCCCTTTTTAATTAGTCATACAACCTGATTGAATTGGTCCAATAGGTTAGCAAACTTTAATACATTGAAACCCTGTTTTGATCAATCCCCAGCGACAAATTAGAGAGTTTTATAAAAAAGTGTGGTCCCGGTCAGCGTCCCGTCAGGCATTTTGGCATAGTCAGGTATCACTCCTGCTTTTTGCCACCCACACTTGTGGTAGAACAACTCCGCGCCACTGCCCGTCGCCGTATCGAGCACCAGCAACGTTTTGCCCCTTTGACGCGCACAACTTTCCAGCTCGTTCATCAGTTTCCGGGCAATCCCGCTCCGCCGCGCAGAAGTATGAACCAGCAGCTTAGCGACATCGGCGCGATGAGGTTGGTTTTCAGGTTGATCGATAATGAGCTGGACGGTACCGACAAGCGTTCCCTGGGCATTCTGGGCGCCAAGAACGAGTCTTTCCCCACGGGCAACGCTTTGCGCGACGTTCATCCAGAAAGGCCGTGATTTCTCACGATTAAAAGGCAGCATAAAGCTGACGGAGGCGCCATCATTGACGCACTGTTCAAGGACATCGCTGAGCTCGTCGATTCTCGACAGAATCTGGGCCGCATTCAGCACGAAGCAGGGTTTGCAGGAAGCCATTTTTTCTCCTTAGATTGACCCCCTCAGCATGCTTTTAACAATTACATAACACAAGGGGTTGTATCATAGGATAATGTTATCTATGGCTTGTTCATTTGAATCACTAACCAGTGATATATAACCGTGACAACGTAACGTTGCTGTTGTTCGTTTAGTGCCACACCCTGAGGAATGTCATGCCATTTTGCCAGGCACCCCCGACAGCAGGTCGCCGTCGCGTGCTGCGCGATGAATACCGGGTGACCACGCATTGGCGTCTGTTTCCCATCATTAGCGGGAAAAGCGGGAGCCAGCCGTTTGGCAATAAAATCGGCTGCATGTTGTTCAATAACCGGCGCGCCTTTATCCAGACAATACTGCCTTTCTTTCTGGCCGAGGCGAAACCGCGAGCGAAACGTCGATTTCGCCAGCCGGGCAAAAAGAGGATCGAGCGTATTCATCAGTAAACCGAACGCCCCATTTGTTGCGTTAGTTGCTCCAGCGCGGCGATACCCGCCAGTGAATTTCCCGCTGGGTCCAGTTCCGGACTCCAGACAGCAATCGCCATCTCGTGCGGAACGATGGCCACGATACCGCCACCCACACCAGATTTTGCCGGCAACCCAACCCGCCAGGCAAATTCCCCTGCGTTCTGATACATCCCACTGGTCGCCATCAGCGCGTTGATTTGTCGGGCCTGCATCGGCGTCACTACGGGCTCCTCAAGATGGAAGGCATGGCCCTGATTCGCCAAAAATACGAAGGTTCGCGCCAGTTCCACACAGCTCATTTTCAATGCGCAGTAGTGAAAATAGTTTTGCAACACAGTGGTCACGTCATGGTTAAAATTGCCGAACGATTTCATCAACCAGGCAATAGCCGCGTTACGTGCGGAATGCTCAAACTCTGATCGCGCCACCGTCGCATCGTAGGCGATATCCGGGACGCCGCTTAATGCCCGAACCACTTCCAGCATCCGTTGACGTGGTGCGCTCAGACGCCCTTGCAGCATGTCGCAAACCACCAGCGCCCCGGCGTTAATAAAGGGATTACGCGGGATACCCTGCTCCAGTTCCAACTGCACCAGGGAATTAAAAGGATGACCGGACGGATCTTTGCCAACGCGTTGCCAGATCTCCTCTTCCTGATAGTGACGCATCGCCACGACCAGACTTAATACCTTCGAAATCGACTGAATAGAAAAGCGTTCTTGTGCATCCCCTGCCTGATAGTGCTGCCCATCGACGGTACAGATGGCGATGCCCAGTTTTGATCCGTCGACAGAGGCTAACGCAGGAATATAATCAGCGACTTTACCCTGACCAATCAGCGGACGAACCTGCTGTACAATGGTCTCTAAAATTGAATTGTCCATGGCCCTGGCCACAACATGCTCCTTGCTCGCAGGTATGAAAGGCCTGCGAGTATAACAGAGCTCAATACGCTGCGTCAGACCATTAGGTGTCAGCGGACGAAGAGTCAATGACAAAAATATGCCGAGACCAGACAGGTGCCCCCGACGGAGGCACCCTCACCTTCAGAGGCGGTTTTTCCAGACGGTCTGCACATTACAAAACTCATGCAGGCCAAAATGCGAAAGCTCGCGACCAAAACCACTTTTCTTCACGCCGCCAAACGCTACACGGGCATCGCTGGCGCTGTAACCATTGATGAATACGCCTCCACACTCCAGACGAGAGGCCATCTTCTGGGCCAGCGCGTCATCCGCAGTGAACACCGTGGCGGATAATCCAAAATCACTGTCATTCGCCAGCGCCAGAGCATGTTCCGCATTCCTGGCAACGGTGATCGCCGCAACCGGACCAAACAGCTCCTGACGGAAAGCCGTCATTTCTGGCGTTACGCCGCCCAGTACCGTCACGGCATAGTAATTGCCCTGACCTGCTATTTTTTCACCGCCAAGAAGTAACTTCGCCCCTTCGGCCAGGGATGCTTCAACCTGCTGATGCAACTCATCACGCAGATCAAATCGCGCCATCGGTCCAAGGTCGTTTTCTTCGTTTAACGGATCGCCCATTTTAAGCGCGCTCGCGGCCGCCACAAAACGCGCAGTAAATTCTTCTGCAATCCCTTCTTCGATAATAAAGCGCTTCGCTGCCGCACAAACCTGCCCGGTATTCTGATAACGTCCGGCGACTGCCGCTTTAACGGCCAGATCGAGATCGGCATCATTGAGGACAATAAACGGATCGGAACCACCCAATTCAAGTACGCATTTTTTCAGCGCCGCACCCGCCTGTGCACCAATCGCCGCACCGGCGCGTACGCTCCCCGTTACCGTGACTGCCGCGATGCGCGGGTCGTTAATCATCTGACTGACGCCGGCGTTATCGGCATTGATCCAACCGTAAACACCGGCTGGTACGCCTGCATCAGCAAAAACCTGTGCGATAATCGCAGCACAGCCGGTTACGTTAGGCGCATGCTTTAACAAATAGCCATTTCCGGCCAGCAGAATCGGAATGGCGCCACGCAGTACCTGCCACAGCGGAAAATTCCACGGCATGATCGCCAGAATAGTTCCAAGCGGGCGATACTCAATCACCGCCTGGTTATTTTCTACCAGCGTCGGTTCCGGGTTCAGCATCGCAGGTCCATGTTCAGCGTACCAGTCACACAACGCGGCTGACTTGGCGACTTCACCACGAGCCTGTTTAATGGGTTTGCCCATTTCACGTGAAATACACTGCGCCATCTCTTCCGCGCGATTACGCAGGGCCTGGCCGATATGACGCAGCGTATGCGCGCGGTGCGCGACGGTAGTCTGTTTCCATTCACTGTAGCCACTTGCTGCAAGACTCAGTGCCTGAGCAATCTCTTCAGTGCTGGCCCACGGCATCGCCGTCAGTCTTTCACCGCTGGTAGGATCAACCGAAATAGCATGTGTTGCTGCTGTGATAGTCATAGATGCCTCTCTTTATCGCAGGGTATGGTTATATCATGAGCATATTTACTCTTTCTGAAAAATGAATAATATTAACCATACCATTCACGATTAGAGAATATTATGGATCTGACGCAACTGGAAATGTTCAATGCCGTCGCGGAGACCGGCAGCATTACGCAGGCCGCAGCGAAGGTGCACCGCGTGCCGTCCAATCTCACTACCCGTATACGCCAACTTGAGGCCGATCTTGGCGTCGATCTGTTTATTCGTGAAAACCAGCGCCTGCGGCTTTCCCCCTCCGGGCACAACTTTTTACGCTACAGTCAGCGGATCCTGGCGCTGGTTGAGGAAGCGAGAATGGTGGTCGCCGGGGATGAACCGCAGGGCTTGTTTTCGCTCGGATCGCTGGAAAGCACCGCCGCGGTGCGTATTCCTGCAACGCTGGCTGAATATAACCAACGGTACCCGAAAATTCAGTTTGCACTGGCGACAGGTCCCTCTGGCACCATGCTGGACGGCGTGCTCGACGGCACGCTGAACGCTGCCTTTGCCGATGGCCCTATTACCCACCCCGGACTTGAGGGTATTCCGGTCTATCGTGAAGAGATGATGATTGTCACCCCACACGGTCACCCTCCCATCCAGCGGGCCAGCGACGTCAACGGCTGCAGTATTTACGCGTTTCGCGCCAACTGTTCCTACCGCCGACATTTTGAAAGCTGGTTTCAGGCCGATCGCGCCATGCCGGGTACCATTCATGAAATGGAGTCATACCATGGGATGCTGGCCTGCGTTATTGCCGGTGCGGGTATCGCGCTGATTCCACGTTCGATGCTGGAGAGTATGCCCGGACACCATCAGGTCAACGCCTGGCCATTGAGCGAAAACTGGCGCTGGCTGAATACGTGGCTGGTCTGGCGAAGGGGGGCGATGACGAGGCAACTGGAAGCCTTTATTGAGGTATTGAACCCGCAGCTGTAAAAATGAGATCCGCATCACGAAATGATTGTATTTTCACCAGCAAACGTTTTAAGATCGCGATCTTACCTTTTCGCAGCTAATCCACTGATTCACTATGACAACAGACACTGTTTCCCGCAAAGTGGCGTGGCTACGTGTAGTTACGCTCGCCATTGCCGGTTTTATTTTCAATACCACAGAGTTTGTCCCTGTCGGTTTGCTGTCCGACATTGCACAAAGTTTTAATATGCAGACCGCTCAGGTCGGGATCATGCTGACGATCTACGCCTGGGTTGTTGCCTTAATGTCGCTTCCCTTCATGCTGCTCACCAGCCAGGTGGAACGACGCAAGCTCCTGATCTGTCTGTTTGTCGTGTTCATCGCCAGCCATGTACTCTCTTTCCTGGCCTGGAATTTCACCGTGCTGGTGATTAGCCGCATTGGTATCGCCTTTGCGCACGCTATTTTCTGGTCCATTACCGCATCGCTGGCAATTCGTCTGGCCCCGGCAGGAAAACGCGCGCAGGCGCTTAGCCTGATTGCTACCGGCACCGCGCTGGCAATGGTGCTGGGTCTGCCTATCGGGCGTATCGTCGGTCAGTATTTTGGCTGGCGCACCACGTTCTTTGCCATCGGCATGGGGGCGTTAGTCACCCTGCTCTGCCTGATTAAGTTACTGCCTAAATTGCCCAGCGAACACTCCGGTTCACTTAAAAGTTTGCCGGTGTTATTCCACCGTCCGGCATTGATGAGTCTGTATGTGCTGACGGTGATTGTGGTCACCGCCCACTACACGGCTTATAGCTACATTGAACCGTTTGTACAGACCGTCGCCGGACTGAGTGCCAACTTTGCTACCGTGCTGCTACTGATTCTGGGCGGCGCGGGTATTATTGGTAGTGTGATATTTGGCAAACTGGGTAACCTTCATGCGTCCATGCTTATCAGTAGCGCCATTGCCCTGCTGACGGTGTGTCTGGTGCTGCTGCTACCAGCCGCTGACAGCGAAATGCACCTCGCCATCCTGAGTATTTTCTGGGGCATTGCGATTATGTTGATCGGTCTTGGCATGCAGGTAAAAGTGCTGGCGCTGGCCCCGGATGCCACCGATGTCGCAATGGCGCTGTTCTCCGGTATCTTTAATATCGGCATTGGCGCTGGCGCGCTGGTGGGAAATCAGGTGAGTTTGCACTGGTCGATGTCAACGATTGGTTATACAGGTGCAGTGCCTGCCGTTGTCGCGTTGGTATGGTCGGTGATTATCTTTCGTAAATGGCCAGTATCGCTCGAAGAGCGGCCTCAACATTCATAAAAAACGGGCCTGGTAAAATAATACCGGGCCCGTTTTTTTAAGCGTAAGTTTTAATAATTTCCAGCACGCCGTTAATAATAAACTGCACGCCCATACACACCAGCAGGAAGCCCATCAGACGCGAAATAGCTTCTATGCCGCCTTTGCCTACCAGGCGCATAATCCCACCAGAACTGCGTAAACACCCCCACAGGATAACGCCGACAACCGCAAAAATTATCGGCGGCGCAACCATAATAACCCAATCAGGAAATTCGGAGCCATGACGGACGGTTGACGCCGAGCTGATGATCATTGCTATCGTACCCGGACCGGCGGTGCTTGGCATTGCCAGCGGTACAAATGCAATATTGGCAGTCGGTTCATCTTCCAGCTCCTCTGACTTGCTTTTCGCCTCAGGAGACTCATGCGCCTTTTGTTGTGGAAACAACATCCGAAAACCGATAAACGCAACGATTAACCCACCCGCAATTCGTAATCCGGGGATTGAAATCCCGAAGGTATTCATCACCAGTTGTCCGGCATAGTACGCCACCATCATGATGGCAAACACATACACAGACGCCATCAGAGACTGACGGTTACGCTCCGCGCTATTCATGTTACCAGCAAGGCCAAGGAACAACGCCACGGTGGTTAACGGGTTTGCCAACGGTAACAGGACTACCAGCCCCAGTCCTATTGCTTTAAACAAGTCCATCATAATGTCATCTTTCCTGTGCGTTAATCGTCAACGGCAAGTATAAGGTGAAACCCGAGAGATAAGCCATTTTCACGGTGTAAGGATTCATTTTTCACCTGCACCTATAAGCCATAATTATCAAACTGTTAAAATTATATACATCTGTTGATGAGCCTGCGGATTTAGCAAAACGTGGCATTTTCCGCCCCATTTATTTGACTTATATTTGCCTAAGCAATAATATCAGCCGTGACTAACTACTTGCCAGGGCAACCATTGTGAAAAGCACCAGTGATCTGTTTAACGAAATCATCCCACTGGGGCGTTTGATCTACATGGTTAATCAGAAAAAAGATCGTTTGCTAAACGACTATCTGTCACCGCTGGATATCACGGCATCACAGTTCAAAGTGCTCTGCTCCATCCGTTGCGCGGTGTGCATCACCCCTGTCGAATTGAAAAAAGTGCTGTCTGTCGATCTTGGCGCCCTGACGCGGATGCTGGACAGACTGGCCTGTAAAGGCTGGATAGAAAGGCTTCCGAATCCACACGATAAGCGTGGCGTGCTGGTGAAACTCACCGAGCATGGCGCAGCAATTTGCGAGCAGTGTCACCAATTAGTCGGGCAAGACCTGCACCAGGAACTAACAAAAAACTTAACGGCGGATGAAGTAGCCACGCTTGAGCATTTGCTTAAGAGAATTCTGCCGTAAACAGAAAAGAGGTATGACGATGTCCAGACGCAATACTGACACAATCACTATTCATAGCATTTTGGACTGGATCGAAAATAACCTTGAATCGCCGCTCTCGCTGGAAAAAGTGTCTGAGCGTTCAGGTTACTCCAAATGGCACCTGCAACGGATGTTTAAAAAAGAAACCGGTCATTCACTGGGTCAATACATCCGCAGCCGTAAAATGACTGAAATAGCGCAAAAATTAAAAGAAAGTAACGAGCCGATTCTTTACCTGGCGGAGCGTTACGGCTTTGAGTCCCAGCAAACGCTGACCAGAACGTTCAAAAACTATTTTGATGTTCCGCCGCATAAATACCGTATGACCAATATGCACGGCGAGTCACGCTATTTGCTTCCGCTCAATCAGTGTAATTGCTAATCGCCAAACGACGTAACCGAGGAAACGATGAAAATTCTGTCTTATGCGATGCTGGCCCTGCTGTTGATTGTTTCGGGCCAGAGCATGGCGGAACAGACCGCGCAACCAGCCACCCAGAACAGCCGTGACGCGATGATTATGCCCCCTGCGCACGATCAGTCCCCGTTCGATTTTAATCATATGGGTGCCGGCAGCGATAAGTCCGACGAATTGGGTGTGCCTTATTACAATACGCGCAACCTGTAATTCGTTTTTGCCCCGCCACGGCGGGGCTTTTTATTACCCTCTCACCTGCGCTATCTTGCGCAAACGAAAGCCAAACACATTAATATACAGCCCAGCCATAATCAGCAGCGCACCCAGCAGTTGCAAACCCGTGAGCGTTTCATCCAGCAGCACCACCGCACTTGCCAGACCGACAACGGGCACTAACAGCGACAGCGGCGCTACCCGCCAGGTTTCATAACGTCCGAGCAAAGACCCCCAGATGCCGTAACCCACAATGGTCGCCACAAACGCCAGATAAACCAGTGACAAAATGGTGGTCATATCTATCGCCACCAGACTCTGCACAATTTGTGTCGGACCATCAAGCAGTGCGGATGCCAAAAAGAACGGAATAATGGGAATTAAGGCGCTCCACACGACCAGGGACATCACCGCCGGACGCGCCGTATGCTGCATTATTTTTTTGTTAAAGATATTGCCGCAGGCCCAGCTTAGCGCTGCCGCCAGCGTCAGCATAAAACCGAGCATGCCGACATGCTGTCCGTTCAGACTGGCTTCAATCAGTACCAGTACGCCAAACACGGCCAGCGCAATCCCTACCAGCTGTTTCCCGTGCAAACGCTCGCCAAAAGCGAATGCCCCCAGGATGATGGTGAAAAATGCCTGAGCCTGTAATACCAGAGAAGCTAATCCGGCAGGCATACCGAATTTGATGGCGCTAAAGAGAAACGCGAACTGCCCAAAACTGATAGTCAGGCCATAACCAAGTAACAGCGAAAGCGGGATTTTCGGGCGGGCAATAAAGAATATCGCCGGAAACGCCACCAGTAAAAAACGCAATCCTGCCAGCATCAATGGCGGCATATTGTGCAGACCCACTTTAATGACGACAAAGTTCAGGCCCCAAACGACGACGACCAGCAACGCTAACAACCCGTCTTTACGTGACATACCACCGCCCTTGTAAATATTAAATTTTTGTAAACAAGTTAAGGTAACGGAAATCATTGTACCGGAACAGATCATTAATTCAGGTAGGCTGCTGAGGGCATTTTCCGACAACTTATTGGGTGTACATCACACTTTTACCATGCTATTTGTTTCTGATATCTAAAAAAAACATAACAACATGCATTGTCGGGCAGGAAAATGAATATCTCTCTGAGACGGTCCACTCTCGCGTTACTTGCATCATCTTTGTTATTAACCATTGGGCGTGGCGCTACGCTGCCATTTATGACGATTTACCTCAGTCGGCAGTATAACCTGAGCGTCGATCTGATCGGTTATGCGATGACGGTCGCCCTGACTATTGGCGTCGTTTTCAGCCTTGGCTTTGGTATTCTGGCCGACAAGTTCGATAAAAAACGCTACATGCTGCTGGCTATCTGCGGTTTTGCCTCTGGTTTTATTGCGATCCCACTGGTGCATAACGTGGTAGTGGTGGTACTGCTCTTCGCCCTGATCAACTGCGCCTACTCCGTCTTCGCAACGGTGCTGAAAGCCTGGTTTGCCGATAATCTCTCTGCCACCAACAAAACGAAAATTTTCTCGCTTAACTATACCGTGCTGAACATCGGCTGGACCGTTGGCCCCCCGCTGGGCACGCTACTGGTGATGCAAAGTATTAACTTACCGTTCTGGCTGGCGGCCGCCTGCTCGGCTTTACCACTGGTGTTTATCCAGACGTGGGTAAAACGTTCCAATGCAGCATCAGAAAGTTCAAACGCCGCGGTTTGGTCACCCTCGGTGCTCCTGCGCGACAGAGCATTGTGTTGGTTCACGTTGTCGGCATTTCTGGCGTCATTTGTTGGCGGCGCATTTGCTTCCTGTATTTCGCAATACGTGATGGTGGTCGCCAACGGTGATTTTGCCGAAAAAGTGGTAGCGGTCGTTCTGCCCGTCAATGCCGCCATTGTGGTATCGCTGCAATATGCCCTCGGACGCAGGATCACTGCCGCTAACATTCGACCGCTGATGACAGTAGGCACAATCTTCTTTGTGCTCGGTCTGGTTGGCTTCATGTTTTCCGGCAACAGCCTGTGGTTCTGGGGTATTTCTGCTGCCCTTTTCACGATCGGCGAGGTCATTTACGCCCCAGGCGAATACATGCTGATCGATAACATCGCCCCGGCAGGAATGAAAGCCAGCTATTTTTCCGCCCAGTCGCTGGGCTGGCTTGGCGCCGCGGTAAATCCATTGGTCAGTGGTGTTATTTTGACCACATTACCGCCGTGGTCGCTGTTTATTGCACTGATCGTGGCAATTATCCTTGCCTGGGCGTTAATGATAAAGGGTATGCGCGCCAAACCCTGGGATCAGACGGTAGTCTGCTGATTGTCATCGCGACAGAGCCAGAGTGGTTCTGTCGCGTATCTCAAATGGCCACCAGCCCTCGTACTCCCTCGGATTCCATATTCTCGCCGAAACCGCTTTGAATAATACTTCCGCGCGACATAAGCAGGTATTTGTCAGCCAACTGCTGCGCAAAATCATAGAACTGTTCCACCAGCAAAATGGCCATATCGCCCCGGTGCGCCAGTTGAGAAATAACCTGACCAATCTCTTTAATTACTGACGGCTGGATCCCCTCGGTCGGCTCATCAAGGATCAACAACTGCGGGCGACTGGCCAGCGCCCGTCCAATAGCCAGTTGCTGCTGCTGTCCGCCGGACAAATCTCCACCCCGTCGATACTTCATCTCCTGTAGCACTGGAAATAGCGCGTAAATATCATCCGGCACGCGCCGGGCGTCCTGTGCTGAAAAGCGGGAAAGGCCCAGCAACAGGTTCTCTTCCACTGTCAGACGCGGAAAAATATCGCGGCCCTGCGGTACGTACGCCACACCGGCTCTGACCCGTTGATGTGGCTTCCAGTGCGTGACATTTTTTTCCTGCCAGAGCACGCTTCCACTGCGGGCAGCAATAAGTCCCATCAGGCATTTAAGTAGCGTTGTTTTTCCCACGCCGTTACGCCCCAGCAGACACGTCACCTCGCCGATACGCGCTTCAAAGCTCACGCCACGCAGAATATGGCTGCCGCCATAATATTGATTCAGTTCATTTACCTGTAGCATCAGCCCTCCTTACCGTCCAAGATAAACTTCAATAACCTGCTCATTAGCCTGCACATCGCGCAGGCTTCCTTCGGCCAGAACTCGCCCCTGATGCAGCACCGTGACATGGTCAGCAATCGTCTCGACAAATCCCATGTCATGCTCAACAACCATCAGCGAGTGCTTTCCGGCAAGCTGGCGAAACAGCTCCGCGGTGTATTCCGTCTCAGCATCGGTCATCCCTGCCGCCGGCTCATCCAGTAGTAGTAAATGCGGCTCCTGGACCAGCAGCATGCCGATCTCAAGAAACTGTTTTTGTCCATGCGAAAGCAGCCCGGCACGGCGTTCGCGATCGTTGCCCAGACGTAACAGCGCCAGCATTTCATCGATGCGTTCCCGTTGTTCACCCGAAAGGCGAGCCCGTAAAGAACCCCAAACTGATTTATCATTTTTCAGTGCCAGCTCCAGATTCTCCGCCACCGTTAGCGCTTCAAATACCGTGGGCTTCTGAAATTTTCGTCCAATCCCCTGGCGCGCAATGGCAATAGAATCAAACGTCATTAAATCAATAGACTGATCGTAAATCGCACGACCGCTTTGCGGCCTGGTTTTGCCGGTAATGACATCCATCAACGTCGTTTTTCCGGCGCCATTAGGACCAATAATGCAGCGCAGTTCCCCTACGCCAATATTGAGCGTGAGATCCGTTAGCGCCTGAAACCCATCAAAGTTCACGTTGATTTTTTCCAGCTGTAACACCGGGTCGGTTTGATTGCGAAATCTGTCCCCTGGCAACTGGCGGGTAAAAAGACCTTCATCTGGCTGCATTATTTGTCTCCTTTGCGAAACAGACCAATCACGCCACGGGGTAAAAACAGCGTAACGCCAATAAAAATCAGACCAAGAAACAGTTGCCAGTATTCGGGCATGATCACCGTAAACAGACTTTTAGCGCCGTTCACCAACACAGCGCCAAAAACCGGGCCAATCAGGGTTCCGCGACCGCCGAGGGCGACCCAAATCGCCGCTTCAATCGAGTTGGTCGGTGACATTTCGCTGGGGTTAATGATGCCCACCTGCGGAACATATAGCGCACCAGCCAGCCCGCACAATACAGCGGAAAGCGTCCACACCAGCAGCTTGAAACCTTTCGGATCATAACCACAGAACATCAGCCGATTCTCGGCATCGCGCACGGCGGTCAGGATACGACCAAACTTACTGCGCGCCAGCGCCAGTCCCAGCCACAACGCCAGCACCAGTAGCATCACCGTCGCCAGAAACAGCGCGATACGGGTTGAGGTCGCGGTCACGGGGAACCCCAGAATAGTGGTAAATCCGGTGAAACCGTTATTTCCACCAAACCCGGTTTCGTTACGGAAAAACAGCAACATGCCTGCGAAAGTCAGGGCCTGAGTCATGATAGAGAAATAGACGCCCTTGATTTTTGAGCGAAAAGCAAACCAGCCAAACACCAGCGCCAGCAGGCCGGGCACCAGCACAACCAGCAGCATAGCCCAGATAAAATGTTGCGTTCCCCACCAAAACCAGGGCAGTTCGGTCCACGACAGAAACGACATAAAAGCCGGTAGTCCTTCGCCGGAGGCCTGACGCATCAGGTACATCCCCATCGCATATCCCCCCAGTGCAAAGAAAATGCCATGGCCCAGTGAGAGCATTCCGGCATAGCCCCACACCAGATCCAGTGCCACCGCCACAATGGCATAACACAGGATTTTCCCGGCCAGCGTCAGCGTCCAGACGGAGATTGCCAGCGGATGATCCGCGGGGAGTAGCGCCAGAAATGGCAGAATAATGAGCGCCAGCAGCAAAAACAGTCCCAGGATGCGCGTCACGCGCGGCGCTTTTCGTGCCAGCGTTAATGTCATTGGCATAGTCATTAGTCAATAACCCTCCCTTTCAATGCGAAAAGTCCCTGAGGCCGTTTCTGGATAAACAGAATGATCAGCACGAGGATCATAATTTTGCCGAGAACAGCCCCCACCTGAGGCTCAAGAATTTTATTGAAGATCCCGAGACCAAACGCCGCTGCCACACTCCCGGCGAGTTGTCCAACGCCGCCAAGCACCACCACCAGAAACGAATCAATAATGTAACTTTGCCCCAGCTCCGGCCCCACGTTACCCAGCTGCGACAGCGCCACGCCACCCAGCCCGGCAATGCCTGAACCCAGTCCAAAGGCCAGCATATCGACTCGCCCGGTAGGTACGCCGCAGCAGGCCGCCATATTGCGGTTTTGCGTCACCGCGCGCACACGCAGCCCCAGACGGGTTTTATTCAACAATAGCCAGGTGAAGAACAGCACCAGCATGGCAAAGCCAAGCACCACAATTCGGTTCCACGGCAAAATCAGATTGGCATAGACCTGAATTCCCCCGGAAAGCCATGTCGGATTGGCGACTTCGAGGTTCTGCGCGCCAAAGGTCATTCGCACCAACTGGATCAGCATCAGACTGATCCCCCATGTCGCCAGCAGTGTTTCAAGCGGACGGCCATATAAATGGCGGATCACGCCGCGCTCCAGCAACATTCCTACTGCCGCGGTAAGTAAAAAGGCGACCGGAAGCGCAATGACCGGATACCAGGCTAACCATTGCGGGAGAAACTGCCCCATCAACTGTTGCACCATCCAGGTACAGTAAGCGCCGAGCATTAACATCTCGCCATGCGCCATATTGATGACGCCAAGTAACCCGTAAGTAATCGCCAGACCCAGTGCCGCCAGTAGCAAAATCGAGCCCAGAGACAGTCCCATAAAGGCCTGTCCAAGAAGCTCGCCAACCTTCATGCGGTGTGCGATGGAATTCAGACTTTCGTCGGCGGCAGCACGAACGCGGGCATCAGGTTCATGCTCTGCACGGGTGAAAGGTTGTAATTTCGCCTGGGTTTCAGGGTCGTTTGACGCCCCCAACAGTTCAATTGCCTGCCGCCTGACCTCTGGTGATGCACTGGTCAGTTGCAGGTTAGCCAGCGCAATAACCAGTGCAGATTTCACGTCAGCATCCGATTCCTGCGCCAGTCGTTGCTGTAAAAATGGCAGCATGCCAGGCATCGCCTCACGCTGTAATATGCGTGCGGCATCAGCCCTAACCGTGACACTGTCACTTAAAAGTTGATGCGCAGCCAGCGTTCCGGCGACCAGATTGCGCAGTCGGTTAGTCAGACGGACTTTTTTTAGCTCGCCGTCTGGCGCTGCCGCCGACCCCAGCGCTTGTGCTCGCGCCCCGTCCATGACAAACGCATGTTTCGCATTATCGGTCAGCAGGTTTTCATCTCGCAGCGCCTTAAGCACGGGTAAACGCTGAAGGTCGGGATTTATCGCCCATTGTTCAAGCAAGGTGGCTTGCTGCGCACGGTTGGCAGCGGTAAAAGTATCGGCATCTGATGCCTGCGCTATCCACGGCAAAAACCACGTCAGCAACATCACACCACGAATAAAGCGCATGACTTTCATGAGCATTCTCCTAAGCGTTGCCCTCCCACAGGAGGGCATAAGATCAGTTGCTGGCGGTTTTTACGGGTTGTTCAGATTTTTTATCATTGCCGGCGATATACGGGCTCCACGGCTGGGCGCGGACCGGCTCATCGGTTTGCCACACCACGTTAAACTGACCATTGCTTTCAATCTCGCCAATCATGACGGGTTTGTGCAGATGATGGTTGGTGGCATCCATCGTGAGGGTAAAGCCAGATGGCGCGGCGAATGATTGCCCTGCCATTGCAGCACGGACTTTATCCACATCGGTAGTTCCGGCTTTTTCTACTGCCTGTGCCCACATATGCAGACCAACCCAGGTGGCTTCCATTGGGTCGTTTGTCACAACCGAATCCGCATTCGGTAATTTGTGCGCTTTGGCATACGCCCGGTAATCCGCGACAAACTTCTTGTTAGCCGCATTATCCACGGACTCAAAGTAATTCCAGGCGGCAAGGTTACCTACCAACGGTTTCGTATCAATACCGCGCAATTCTTCCTCACCTACGGAGAAGGCCACCACCGGAACATCGGTGGCTTTCAGCCCCTGGTTCGCTAACTCTTTATAGAATGGAACATTAGAATCACCGTTGATGGTTGAGACCACCGCCGTTTTTCCCCCTGCGGCGAATTTTTTAATGCTGGCGACAATGGTCTGATAATCACTGTGTCCAAACGGGGTATACACCTCTTCGATGTCTTTATCGGCAACACCTTTCGAATGCAAAAAGGCACGGAGAATTTTATTAGTCGTGCGCGGATAAACATAATCAGTCCCCAGCAGGAAGAAGCGTTTCGCACTGCCGCCGTCCTCACTCATCAGATACTCAACAGCCGGGATCGCCTGCTGATTAGGCGCCGCGCCGGTATAAAAGACGTTAGGCGACATTTCCTCGCCTTCATACTGCACCGGATAAAACAGCAAACCATTTAATTCCTCGAATACCGGCAACACCGATTTACGCGAAACCGATGTCCAGCACCCGAACACCGCCGCTACTTTGTCCTGACTCAGCAACTGTCGAGCTTTTTCAGCAAATAAAGGCCAGTTCGAGGCTGGATCAACCACCACCGGCTCCAGCTTTTTGCCCAACACGCCGCCCTGCGCATTGATTTCGTCAATAGTCATCAACGCCACATCTTTCAACGGCGTTTCGGAAATCGCCATCGTTCCGGATAACGAATGCATGATGCCCACTTTAATAGTGTCAGCCGCCTGGACGCTAAAACTCATGCCCATTGCCATAACGGAGGCCGATAACGCAAAAGCTTTTAAAATTGTACGACGCTGCATAGTTTCACTCCTGAAATTAGATTCGCTGAAAGCTCCGGTGCAGCCGGGCAGACAAAACGGTGCAAATTAAGGGGATTCAGAAGTGATAAGGCAAAAACGATGCCAGATATTAAAACACCATATAAAATCAAAGCATTAGAGTAGTACAGTTCAGTGGCTGGATGAAAATATTTCGCCAATAAGGCGGATCGCCAGGAAAATTGAACCACCATGAGACAGCGTTGCATTATAACCGTGCAACAATTTGCATGGGGTTCGTATAACAATGACTTTGGCACTCAGTATAAAATCGTGATTAATTCCCCCAGGATAAGCGCGCCTTGTCACTATTATTTATTTTTCCCGACAAAATCGCGTCAATTTTTTACATTTCAGACGAAATAATCATACAGTTCAGCCTTTGTTTAAGTTGCAATTGCTACTATAGTCATAAGCGAGGTGAACTTAAGGTAAGAGAGGAAACTCACAGATAAAGGAGCATTTACTATGCTGGGTAATATGAATATTTTTATGGCTGTTCTGGGAATTATTTTATTTTCCGGTTTTCTGGCCGCGTATTTTAGCCACAGATGGGATGATTGATGAACGACGATAGTCCTGCACCGAACCGGCCCCTTGTAGCGTCACTGCACAAGGGGCCATTTTTTTACCTGAATCGCCTTTCCTGCACCTTTTCCCTGGCCAGCAATAAAAAAAACCGCCGGATAAACCAGCGGTAAATGCTTGCATGGATAGATTTGTGTTTTGCTTTATACGCTATCTGGCAATTCCCTGCGAAGATAGCGGATATCTGGCTAACCTATCATCGGCAACCCCAATGAAAGCTAAACGAAACGTAACTAACGCAAAACAGCTTAGGTGAATCTCACGCGCTGAGGTGGAACGAAAGTCCATCACTGGCGTTAACCAGGGTGATCTGCTCGCGTTCATCCATAAACATACAGCGATTTCTGCCGCTCTGTTTTCCCTGATACATCGCTCTGTCAGCCCGCCCAAGAGCGGTATCTAATTTCTCATCCCGCTGAGCTCTGGTGATACCGCCCGTTACGGTGATAGCGATCTCTCCATCTGCGTAAGGGATTTTTTGCTGGCCAACAAGCTGACACAATCGCAACCCAGCCTGGCGGGCCTGCTCATCAGTTTTCGTTCGGATGATGATAATGAACTCTTCGCCACCGTAGCGGTAAGCTTGTTCATCATATCGCGTCCATACCAGAAAATTTGCTGCCAGAGCGCGTAATACTACGTCCCCCACAAGATGACCATACGTATCATTAACGTGTTTAAAACGGTCGATATCCAGCAGCAATATATAAAGGTTAAGCGGTTCGGCATCGATTAACTGTTGGTCAAAAGACTCATCGAGCATTCTTCTGCCCGGTAAGCCTGTTAATATGTCGATATTGCTCCGGATACTCAGCAAATATATTTTATAGTCCATTACAGCAGACGTAAATGCCAGTAACGCGTCCTCGAATTTGGTGAAATGCCATGGATAACTCCGTTTCTCCAGTATTGCCAATAGCAAATCCTTGCCTGATAAATGCATTTTTTCATGAACAGTATTTATCTTATTCACATAGCTACAATCATCTTCATTGCGCAGCGATTGATTATTAAGCCACTGTCCAAATTGGCAAACAAAATGCGCGTTGTCACCCATGATATCTGGTTGCGTAGCATTCGAGGTTACTGCGCAACGGAACATATTCACCAGCCATTTATAGTGGGCATCAATTGACTTGTTCAACTCGATCAAAATTGCATCTATTTCCATCGTATTTCTCATCATCACGATCTTCCTCCCTGTTCGAACGTTTCTGATGCAATCATCTTAACGACAAAAAAGAAAATTTATGTAATTTTTTATTTGAGAATAAATCTTATCAGGTGCAATAATGAACAGTAAGATAAGACCGGGCATCACGCCCGGCTCAATTTTTTTTACTGACAGTGCCTTACGCGCTCAAACCACGATGTTCCAGCATCGGCTCCATGCGGGGATCGCGCCCGCTCCACTGGCGATAAAGTTCAGCTAAATCAGTGCTGTTCCCGCGGGACAAAATCGCTTCGCGGAATTTCTGCCCGTTTTCGCGGGTTAATCCACCCTGATCTACAAACCACTGATAGCCGTCATCAGCCAGCATTTGCGTCCATAAATAAGCGTAATAACCCGCAGCATAGCCGCCGCCAAAGATATGGGCAAAATAACTGCTACGATAACGTGGCGGCACGGCCTGAAGATCCAGATCTTCTGCCGCCAGCGCCTGCAGCTCGAATTGATCAACTGAATAAGATGACGCCTTCGTCTCCAGACTGTGCCAACGCATGTCCAACAATGCGGCACTGAGCAGTTCGGTCATATCGTAGCCTTTATTAAACAAGCTGGCCCGCTGCATTTTATCCCGCAACGTCTGCGGCATTGGCTCCCCGGTTTCGACATGACGGGCAAATCGGGCAAAAACCTGCGGATGGCTCGCCCAGTGTTCGTTAATCTGCGAAGGAAACTCGACAAAATCACGCGGAGTGTTAGTGCCTGAAAGCGTGGCATAACGCTGAGTGGCAAACAGACCGTGTAACGTGTGGCCAAACTCATGAAATAACGTAATGACATCATCCCACAGCAGTAACGCCGGCTTACCCGTTACGGGTTTTTGATAATTACAGACATTGTAAATAACGGGTCGGGTTTCGTTAAGCTCCGATTGCTCAACAAAATTGCCCATCCATGCCCCGCCGCTTTTTGATTCACGGGCGAAGAAATCACCATAAAACAACGCCAGTCCTACGCCATCGTGGTCGAAAATTTCCCATACCCGAACATCCGGGTGATAAACCGGAATGTCGAATCGCTCAACGAATTTGATACCAAAGAGCTGATTGGCCGTCCAGAAAACGCCCTCGTTCAACACCGTATCCAGAGCAAAGTAAGGTTTAAGCTGTGCCTCATCAAGGGCGTATTTCTCGCGGCGGACCTGCTCAGCATAAAATGCCCAGTCCCAGGCCCTGACGCTAAACTGCCCCTGCTCTTGATCGATGACTTTCTGGATTTCAGCCTGTTCATCCAACGCACGCTGGTGCGCGGCCGGAACGATCGCCCGCATAAACGAAAGTGCCGCCTCAGGCGTTTTAGCCATCTGGTCGGCGATTTTCCAGGCCGCATAATTGGCAAAACCGAGTAATTTTGCCTGTTGAATGCGGATGTCGACCAGACGCTGAATAATAGCCCGGGTATCGTTATCGTCATCGTGTTCGGCCCGCGTCCACGCCTGGGTAAACAGGTCTTCACGGCTTTGGCGATCGCGTAACACGGCAAGCGCCGGTTGTTGAGTGGTATTCAATAACGGAATAACCCAACGTGATTCAAGTCCCTTTTCTTTTGCAGCCTCAGCGGCAACGGCAATTTCTTCGGCGCTAAGTCCGTCAAGCCGCCGGACATCATCCACCACCAAAGCACCGGACTTGTTCGCCGCCAGCAGACGCTGATTAAACTGACTGGTCAGCGTGGCTGACTCGGTGTTGAGCGCTTTGAGGCGTGCTTTGTCGGCCTCATTGAGGCGCGCGCCTGCCAGTACAAAACGCTGGTGGACAACCTCCACCAGACGCACTGATTCGCTATCCAAACCTAAGGTATGACGTCGTTGCCAGACTGCATCGACGCGGGCGAAAAGCGCGCCATCAAGATAGATATCATTGGCAAGTCCCGCCAGCTCTGCTGAGAACGCTTCGTCAAGGCGTTGTAGTTCATCGTTAGTGTGCGCCGCCGTCATCGCAAAGAAAACGCTGGTTACGCGCGTGAGCAGCGCGCCGCTTTGTTCAAGCGCCAGCAACGTGTTAGCAAAATCCGGGTCCTGTGGGTTTTGTACAATTGCCGCGATCTCCTCGCGTTTTTGCCGCACGCCCTCATCAAACGCCGGACGATAATGCTGCACGTCAATCTGATCAAACTGCGGTGCCTGATACGGCAATGTACTGTGGTGTAAAAAAGGATTCGTTAACGACATCTTTCACTCCTGAAAACGATTTGTTTACCAGAGTAGACTTCCCGGGAATCGACCGCAATCCTGTTAACCAGGAATAGCTCTGACCGGAAATGACGTGCTATGGTAGTACTACATAAAAAGCGTTGAGGAACAGTGAGATGATCGTTTTAGTAACCGGAGCAACCGCAGGTTTTGGTGAGTGCATTACGCGTCGTTTTATTGAGAATGGGCATAAAGTTATTGCCACCGGACGCCGCCAGGAGCGCCTGCAGGAACTCAAAGATGAGCTGGGTGACCGCCTCTATACCGCGCAACTGGACGTACGTAATCGCGCATCGATTGAAGAGATGCTGGCGTCCTTACCTGCTGAATGGCGCGATATTGATGTTCTGGTCAACAACGCAGGTCTGGCGCTGGGCCTCGAACCTGCCCACAAGGCCAGCATTGAAGACTGGGAAAACATGATCGATACCAACAACAAAGGCCTGGTTTATATGACCCGTGCCGTGCTGCCTGGTATGGTTGAACGCAATCGCGGACATATTATCAATATCGGCTCTACCGCGGGTAGCTGGCCATACGCCGGCGGTAACGTTTATGGCGCGACCAAAGCGTTTGTCCGTCAGTTTAGCCTCAACTTACGTACTGACTTACACGGGACAGCGATTCGTGTTACCGACATTGAGCCGGGTCTGGTTGGCGGTACGGAATTCTCTAACGTGCGTTTCAAAGGCGATGATGCCAAGGCGGAAAAAACTTACGAAAATACCACCGCGCTGACCCCACAAGATGTTACAGAAGCGGTATGGTGGGTGGCTTTGTTACCCGCTCATGTCAACATTAACACCCTTGAAATGATGCCTGTCACACAGTCTTTTGCCGGGCTGAGTATCCATCGGAGCTAATTTCTCTGCCCGGCCTTGCGCCGGGTATAGATAGCCTGAAATAAGTGATAAAATATCTGGGTTAACTCTCTAAAAAGTAAGAATGAATGACCGTAGAAACGCAGCTCAACCCTACACAGCCTGTAAATCAGCAGATTTACCGTATTCTTCGTCGTGATATCGTGCACTGTCTGATTGCGCCGGGTACGCCGCTGTCGGAGAAAGAAGTTTCTGTACGCTTTAATGTGTCACGCCAGCCAGTACGAGAGGCATTCATCAAACTGGCAGAGAACGGTCTGATTCAGATCCGTCCGCAGCGTGGCAGCTACGTGAACAAAATTTCGCTGTCGCAGGTGCAAAACGGCTGTTTTGTTCGCCAGGCGATTGAATGTGCCGTGGTCCGCCGCGCCGCCACCCTGATCACCGATAAACAGTGCTACCAGCTCGAACAGAATCTGCATCAGCAGCGTATCGCGATTGACCGAAAACAAATTAATGATTTCTTCCAGCTTGACGATGAGTTTCATCAGAAACTGGCTTTAATCGCCGAGTGCCAGCTCGCCTGGGACACCGTCGAGAATATAAAGGCCACCATTGACCGCGTTCGCTATATGAGCCTGGATCACATTTCTCCTCCTGAAATGCTGCTGCGCCAGCATCACGATATCTTTGCCGCACTTGAAAAACATGATGGTGACGGCGTCGAGCGTGCAATGATGCTGCACCTTCAGGAAATCGGTGAGTCTGTTCAGCTTATTCGCCAGGAAAATAGCGACTGGTTCAGCGAAGATTAATACTACGCTCACCTCTCTGCGGGGTGAGTTTTTCAACGTTTTCCCCTCTCCTGCACATCTGCCTAAAAAAAGCTGTGACTTTGATCGAAAACAAAAAAAATCATTAACGAGAAGCGTATTTATATTGCGCCCGTTACGTGGGACTAAAAGCCCCCGGGCTTTGACGGTGAGTTGGAAAGGAGAAAACACCATGAAAACATACGATCGTAACCGTAACGCAATCACCACTGGCAGTCGCGTCATGATTAGCAACACCGGACTCACAGGCCGCATTACAGCGATAGATACCGATGGCCTGACCGCTGAGCAAATTCGCCGTGGCAAAACAGTGGCAATCGAAGGGTGTGAAGGCAAATATGCCCCACTCGAGTTGATTCGTTTGGGCATGAACTAATTGGTGTGAATGCCAGAAAACACTGCGCCATCTGGCCCGTTTAAAGCCAGATGGCGACATAAATGATGCCCCTGGTTACTTCAGTTTTGCAGCATACTTCGCAACCGTTGCCTTTGCCCCTTCAGCCAGTAGAGTAAGATAGGCTTCTGTGACCTGGTTTTTGAACAGTTCTACCTGTGGTAATTCGCGACCAAAAATGGCATCAATCGCCAGTAACGCCTGAACGCGCGCTTCCCCCTCGTGACTACTGCGGACCGCAGTCTGGATCACTGGCAACAGCGGATCGCTGATTTCAATCGCCTGACCGTGTTCATCCACACCGCCGACATAGCGCATCCAGGCGGCTACGCCCAGTCCCAGCAGCGCAAAATGGTTGCCATGCGCAATGTGCCAACGAATTGAATCGAGCATACGCTGCGGCAGTTTTTGGCTGCCGTCCATCGCAATCTGCCAGGTACGGTGACGCAGTGCCGGGTTGCTGTAGCGCTCAATGAGCAGATCGGCATAGTGTTGCAGATCCACCCCTTTCACTTTCAGCGTCGGCGCCTGTTCCTGCAACATCAACGCTCGCGCGGCAAGACGATAATTTTCATCCTCCATGCAGTCGTTGATATGCTGATAACCCGCCAGATAACCAAGATAGGCAAGGAAAGAGTGACTGCCGTTGAGCATACGCAGTTTCATCTCTTCAAACGGAATCACATCCGATACCAGCTCCGCCCCGGCCTTTTCCCATGCCGGACGACCGGCGACAAAGTTATCTTCAATTACCCACTGACGGAACGGTTCACAGGCTACGCCTGCCGGGTCGCGTACCCCGGTGATGTGTTCAATTTTGTCCAGCGTATCCGGAGTAACCGCAGGAACAATGCGGTCCACCATTGTAGAGGGGAACGTCACATGCTGTTCGATCCAGGCAGCCAGTTCAGCATCTACCGCCCGGGCATACGCGGTGACGACATTGCGCATAACGTGGCCGTTTTCAGGCATGTTGTCGCAGGACATCACGGTAAATGCGGCTAATCCCGCAGCTTTGCGACGCGCCAGGGCTTCAACCACCACGCCTGGCGCAGTTTTTGGTTGTTTTGGATTTTGCAGATCGGCGGCAATCATGGGGTTGTCTAACATCAGTTGACCCGTCGCCGGAGAGTGGCAATATCCTTTCTCGGTGATGGTGAGAGAAACGATCGCCACCTGCGGTTCACACATCGCAGCCAGTACGCTTTCCAGACCATCTACCTGCGCATGCAGCGCGTTTTTCACCACACCAACGACTCTGGCAGTCCACGCATCCGCAGACATCTCCGCAACGGTATACAAATTATCTTGCTGTTTCAGATCGGCAATCTGCTGCTCACCGCCGATCAGATTCACTTCGCAATAGCCCCATTCACTGCCGTGTTCTGCAGCCAGGATGTCAGCATAAACACCCTGATGTGCGCGATGAAACGCGCCAAATCCCAGGTGAACAATACGCGGGATCAGAGTAGTACGATCGTAGTCAGGAAGCGCAGCCTTTGCCGCTAACAGCTTGTTTTGCATGGTATGACCTACTTATCAATGAAATCAGGACTGTCTCAGAGTAACGCCTGCAGGGTTGTATGTTTTGATTTGCATTAAGCTTTTTATGATTGGTATGACATCATTTAAAGCTGTGTAATAGCATGAACGGAGCATGACCGCCCCGTCCATGCTACAGCCAGGTCTTAGCTTACCTGGGTCGCTGAGCAACGAACTTTATCCGTCTGACTCACTTCAGCGGCATCCTCAAGCACGCTCAGATCGCGGTCTTTGACCTCCGGCATCAACAACGCGGACACCAGACCGATCAGTGAGTAGGCAATAACCATCGCCAGAATTGGCCACCAGGAATTGGTCATGTTGCAGAAAATGCCGGCCAGAACCGGCCCAAAACCAACGGCTACCAATCCGCCCGCCTCTTTTGAAATCGCCATTCGCGTAAACCGATTGCGAGCACCAAATATTTCAGCCATGGTGATATTTTCGAGAGCAAATAATCCCAACACAGCAAAGTTATGAATAACAATCAATGCTGACATGATAACGCCAGGGCTATACGTTTTATCCACTACAATAGACAACATCGGGTAAGCCAAAATAATGGCTGAGATATTGAGGATAATATATGGCAATCGACGGCCAAATTTATCAGACAACCAACCGAGCAGCGGTATGGTAATAAATCCCAGTACCGAGCTAATCATTAATGCATCAGTGGGAATTGATTTATCAAACAACAAAGTCTGCACTAAATAACCGGCGAGGAATGTCTGGATTAATCCTGAGTTTCCCGCCTGTCCAAAACGTAAACCGGTGGCCAGCCAGAAGGATTTACTGGTAAACATCGCGCCCAGCGTATTTTCCGACGAATTGTTTAATGCAGGCGCATTTTCCTCATTATTCACTTTCTCAAATACCGGACTTTCTTTGAGATTCATACGTAACCAGATGGCAAAGATCATCACCACAACACTGGCCAGGAACGGAATGCGCCATCCCCAGGCTAATAATTCTTCACGGTCAAGAGCAAAGAACATCACCGCCCAGATGGCCGTTGCGCTAAGGGTCCCACAGTTGGTACCCATGGCGACAAGTGAGGAAATAATCCCACGTTTTCCTTTCGGCGCATACTCGGCAAGCATAGTACCCGCCCCGGAGATCTCAGCCCCCGCGCCAAGTCCTTGCACAATACGCAGCGTCACCAGCAGTATGGGCGCAAAGATACCAATTTGCGCATACGTTGGCAGCACGCCGATTAATGTTGTACAAATCCCCATCATTGTAATCGTGATAAACAACACCTTTTTACGCCCGATGCTGTCCCCCATCTTGCCAAATATAAATGCCCCGACGATACGAGCAATATATCCTGCGCCGTAGGTTCCCATTGCTAAAATGAGAGCCATCGCCGCAGATTGTTCCGGGAAAAATATCTCATGGAATACCAGTGCGGCACCCAAAGAATATAACTGAAAATCCATAAATTCGAGCGCAGTACCTAACCATCCGGATACGGCGGCTCTGACCAGATCTGTGGTGGATCTTTCGTGTTTTTCTTGATTCATATTGGCTATCTCTTAGAGGTAAGATGCGTACCACTTACTCGCAGTTATTTATATTATTCAGTGAATGTGAGTAAAACTTTGCAGCAGTGCTGCTGATCTTTCTCAAACAATTCAATTGCGTCTGTAACGTGGTGATAGTCAAAAGTATGGGTAATAAGTTGATTAGGGTTAATAAGTCCGTTAACCAACCAATCAATAACAACCGGGAATTTATTGGCATTTAATCTTGAGGAATAAATTGAAAGTTCTTTCCCGGTAATACCCTGCTGAACAATCTGACAAGGTTCGCTGGAGAAGCCCATCAGAACAATTCGCGCGGCTGGCGATGCCAGCGTAATAGCCTCCTGTAAAATGGATGGATGACAGGCCGCATCTACGATGAGCGTCGGCTTAAGCTCTTTTTCCGCCAGGAAATCGTGCAAAGATTGCTGACCGTTATTTATTACCCAGTCAGCACCGCACCGTTTCGCCATACTCAGGCGTTCTTCGATTCTGTCGGCAATCACCACCGTTTTTACCTTATAGACACGTTTAAGCGCCTGTACGGTGGTCAGCCCCATAGGCCCTGCGCCATAAATCAGCGCAATATCATTTTCTGTGGGTTTAATTTGCCCGGTTACGTTCGCGGCGATGGTAAAAGGCTCGACCATGACGGCATGTTCATCCGGAACGGCATCGGGGATCGGCCAGGCATTTTTTGCCGGCACCACGGCGTACTCGCTAAAACCACCATCGCGATGAACACCCAGCACCACCAGCGATGTGCAAACGTTGGGTTTACCTATCGAACAGGGATAGCAATGCCCGCAACTGATAACGGGATCAACGGACACTCGCTCACCTAGTCGCGAACGATCGACACCTTCACCTACCTCATCGATCACGCCAAAAAATTCGTGGCCGATAACGCGAGGATATTGCGCAAATGGATTATGCCCGCGGTAAATATGGCTATCGGAACCACAAATTCCCGCCAGTTTTACCTTCACCCTGACCTCTCCCGCTGCTGGCTCTGGAACGGGCCGTTCGGCAATGACCAGCGTATTTGGTTTTTCAATCACAACACTTTTCATAGCAAATCACTCCTTACCAGTTCCACAACGTACCATCTTCCAGGCGAGCGACAGGCAGATATGCCGGGTCATACGGATATTTCGCGGCCAGTTTTTCGTCAAACTCGATACCAAGGCCTGGCTTATCGCCCGGGTGCATGTAGCCGTTATCAAAAGTCCAGTTATGCGGGAACACTTCCAGCATTTGCTCGGAATACCCCATATATTCCTGAACGCCGAAGTTCGGCACCCACAGATCAAAATGCAGTGCTGCGGCCATGCATACGGGTGACAGATCGGAAGGTCCATGTGACCCCGTGCGTACCTGATACAACGAGGCAAAATCGGCAATACGGCGCATACCGGTAATACCGCCCGCATGGGTAATGGTGGTGCGGATATAGTCGATCAACTGTTCTTCGATCAGTTGTTTGCAATCCCAGATGCTATTGAAGACTTCCCCTACTGCAATCGGCGTGACCGTATGCTGGCGGATCAGGCGGAAACACTCCTGGTTTTCGGCTGGTGTGGGATCTTCCATCCAGAACAGACGATATTGTTCAATGCTTTTGCCAAACCGGGCGGCTTCAATCGGCGTCAGGCGATGGTGCATGTCATGTAGCAGATGTTCGTTAAAACCAAATTTATCGCGAACGGCGGCAAACAGTTTCGGCGTGAAATCGAGGTATTTCTCTGTAGACCACAGCTGCTCTTCCGGCCACTGCCCTTTGGTCGCGGGTTCGTAGGCCAAACCTTTGCCTTTAGACATACCGTAAGTGGTTTTCATGCCCGGTACGCCGCACTGTACGCGAATCGCTTTAAAGCCCATCTCTTTATGTCGCGCGTAATCCTCCAGCACATCATCTACGGTATGCCCTGTGGTGTGGCAGTAAACCATGACCCCTTCACGCGATGCGCCGCCGAGCAACTGATACAACGGCATGTTCGCCGCTTTCGCTTTGATATCCCACAATGCCATATCCACTGCGGAAATCGCCGAAATGGTGACCGGCCCCCGACGCCAGTACGCACCTTTATAGAAAAACTGCCAGATGTCTTCGATTCGATGCGCGTCGCGTCCGATAAGTTGCGGACAGACATGATCTTTCAGATAGGACGCCACGGATAACTCGCGGCCATTTAAGGTGGCATCTCCCAGCCCGGTGATCCCGTCTTCTGTCGTTATTTTTAACGTAACAAAATTACGCCCCGGGCAGGTGACAAAAACTTCAGCCCCGACAATCTTCATTTTTTATTCCTTACATCTGTTCTTGTGATGCAGGAAATTTACTCAACTGAGCTACTACCATACAAGTATAAAGATCGAAAAAGCCCTCGTTGATCACAAAAAAGGCGCTATGCGCGCCCCCATCCAGCCACAATAATCAGCATCCCGCACAAGGCCACCAGCGCACCAGACCAGTCATACAGGCTGAGTTTTACGCCATCGACAAAGCGCAGCCATAGCAGCGCAGTGACAACATAAACGCCGCCATAGGCCGCGTAAACTCGCCCACTCGCGGCCGGATGCAGCGTCAACAGCCAGACGAATAAGGCCAGAGACACTCCGGCGGGTACCAACAACCACGCCGTCGCGCCTCGTTTAAGCCACAGCCAGGGTAAAAAACAGCCGATGATTTCGCATAAGGCAGTGACGAAAAAGAGAAAGGTAGTCTTCAGCATTGACGTTATTCAGTTATCTTCGGTTTAACCATGATACGACAGAATATCGCCAACGTATCCATATCCGCTCAGTGGGTATGCCCTGAAGCAGGAATAGTGTAGAATTTAACCCTGTTTTATCGTTTTTCCCTTTCTGATAAAAGGAATTCGCCATGAATATTACACTGACCAAACGTCTGTGTCTGACGGCTATGCTGACGCTTGCGGCGGCTGTGTACACCTCTTCAGCATTTGCTGAAACCAGTAAACTGGTCATTGAATCCGGGGACAGTGCGCAAAGCCGTCAACAGGCCGCCATGGAAAAGGAACAATGGAACGATACGCGCCAGTTACGTCAGAAAGTGAACAAGCGTACTGAGAAAGAGTGGGACAAAGCCGACGCGGCCTTTGATAGCCGTGATAAGTGCGAACAGAGCGCCAATATTAACGCCTACTGGGAACCTAACACCCTGCGCTGCCTCGACCGTCGTACTGGCCGTACCGTTGCACCATAATGACTATGCACCCTAAAGGATATTGCAAGGATACAATATGACTAGCGCCCTCAGTGTTAAGCTGCGCCCGCTGGAGCGTGAAGA
Organism: Citrobacter sp. wls708; assembly: GCF_005281255.1. Classification (NCBI taxonomy): domain Bacteria; kingdom Pseudomonadati; phylum Pseudomonadota; class Gammaproteobacteria; order Enterobacterales; family Enterobacteriaceae; genus Citrobacter; species Citrobacter sp. wls708. The sequence continues at coordinate 93,117 of NZ_SZXE01000039.1, read as the reverse complement.
TTTACGTTTTGTCCACCAGCTTGATAACAACGCCAGCGTTATGCGTTACTGGTTCGAAGAGCCTTACGAAGCGTTTGTTGAGCTGTCAGACCTGTACGACAAGCATATTCACGACCAAAGCGAACGTCGCTTCGTGGTGGAATGCGAAGGTGAAAAAGCCGGGCTGGTGGAGCTGGTAGAGATTAACCACGTCCACCGCCGGGCTGAATTCCAGATTATTATTTCGCCTGAATATCAGGGTAAAGGTCTGGCTTCGCGGGCGGCAAAGCTGGCGATGGATTATGGTTTTACCGTCCTCAACTTATATAAGCTGTATCTGATCGTCGATAAAGAGAACGAAAAAGCCATCCACATCTACCGTAAACTCGGCTTTATGGTGGAAGGTGAATTGATTCATGAATTCTTTATCAACGGCCAGTACCGCAACACCATCCGTATGTGTATTTTCCAGCAGCAGTATTTGGCGGAACACAAAACGTCAGGTCCTAACCTGCTACAACCTACCGCTCAGTAAAGGCGACTAGTAGTAATCGATGGTGTTTTCAATCGAATAATGATGTTCAACTGCTGGCTTCACGCTTTCGTCGACGATAACCAGCTGGCAGTTGACCGGGTTGGCGTAGTTATCGTACTTACACGTTTGCCTGACATTACCCAATGGATGATTGTTCAGCATACTCACCGCCGTGTAATCCAGCTTCTTCAGCGGATCAACCGACGGTTTGGCATCAACCTGTAAGGTATTGTCTTTACTGACAGTAGTTTTACCCAGCGGGTAGCCTTCTGCGTCATAGCGGTACTGGACTTTCATCTCTTTTCCTGTGGCGGAAACGACAAAGCCGTTATCGTCGGTATCCCACACCACACCGGCAGCAGGCAGTTCCGCTAGCTGGCATTTACCCTGCAAGCGGATCTTTTTTTCCAGCGTTTCGGCATCGCGATAGTAGTTGGCATCCAGAACCAGCGCCATGCCGGTATTGTTTTCGATATCGTGCAGTTCAAGCGTATCGAAACACCCTTCCTGCGAGAGCGTACCGACAACGCGCTTGGAAACTTCACCTTTATCATTTAGAAGCGTCTGACTGAAATCTTTCACTGGTCCACGCAGCGGATCGAAATCAAATTCATTGGAAAAACTGGCCATTTCCGGCGTAAAAGAAACCAGCCCTTTGGCGTTATCACACCCGACCAGTACGGCGCACAGGAAAACTAACAGGGTCTGTTTCTTCACATTTTTCACCTGGATAAGAAGATAATTCTCAATCATATTAGCAAATACAGTTATTTACACCAGAAATGCTACTCTTAGTTCATGTCGATCATAAAAGGAGCTGATGATGAAATACATAACAGGAATTGCCGCAATCTTACTGGCAGCTGCCTCCCCGCAAGTTCTGGCGGCGCCAGCGTCCTGCGAACGCGTTAAGAGCGATATTGAACAGCGCATCATAAATAATGGCGTAGCGGAATCCAGCTTTACGCTGAGTATCGTCCCCAACGATCAGGCCGATCAACCTGATTCACTGGTAGTGGGGCATTGTGCAAACGATACGCATAAGATTCTCTATACCCGGACCAACAGTGGCAACGCCCCCGCCAATAGCACGCCAGCTCAGGACGGGCATGCTGCCGAGCCGCAATAAAATAAATAGTGCCCTCCGCTCGCGGAGGGTCGCTCCCCTTTGATATGCATTAAGGCGACATGCCTATAAGTGGGTAAACTCACTCCATTATTAGCATGCTATTAATTTCGTTATAGAAATTAATATATAGCGATAACTATAATGGAGGGAGTTATGTCTGAAACTGAGCAATATGGAGGCATCAGCCGCAGGACGTTAGTGAAATCCTCGGCTATTGGTTCGCTGGCGCTTGCCGCAGGCGGACTCTCATTACCTTTCGGAATGCGCTCCGCAGCGGCTGCGGTACAACAAGCATTACAACCAGCAGAAGAAAAAGTCGTTTGGGGGGCTTGTTCCGTGAACTGCGGAAGCCGTTGTGCCCTGCAACTTCATGTCAAAGACGATGAGGTCGTATGGGTAGAATCCGATACGACCGGGGATGATATTTATGGTCAGCACCAGGTTCGCGCCTGTTTGCGTGGTCGTTCTATCCGTCGCCGAATTAATCATCCGGATCGCCTCAACTATCCAATGAAACGCGTGGGTAAGCGCGGTGAAGGTAAATTTGAGCGCATAACCTGGCAGGAAGCCCTGGATACTATCAGCGCCAGTTTGAAAAATACCGTACAGAAATACGGTAATGAAGCCGTGTATATCAACTACACCTCTGGCATTGTCGGCGGCAACATTACACGCTCCTCCCCTTATGCCTCACTGGTCGCTCGCCTGATGAACTGCTATGGCGGATTCCTGAGCCATTACGGTACCTATAGCACCGCGCAAATCGCGGCGGCAATGCCTTATACCTATGGCTCAAACGAAGGCAACAGTACCTCAGACATCGAAAACACGAAACTGGTGGTGATGTTCGGCAATAACCCTGCCGAAACGCGCATGAGCGGCGGCGGCATAACTTACTTTCTGGAGCAAGCCCGGGAGCGCTCTAACGCCCGGATGATCGTCATTGACCCCCGCTATACCGATACTGCAGCGGGTCGAGAGGATGAGTGGATCCCTATTCGTCCGGGCACCGACGCTGCACTCGTAGCGGGAATCGCCTGGGTCATGATTAACGAAGATCTTGTCGATCAGGCGTTTCTCGACAAATATTGCGTCGGTTATGACGAGAAAACCCTGCCCGCCGATGCCCCCGTTAACGGGCATTACAAAGCTTATATTCTTGGCAACGGTGATGACGGTATCGCCAAAACGCCACAATGGGCCTCGCACATCACCGGGATCCCAGCCGAGCGCATAATCAAACTGGCAAGGGAAATCGGCAGCACTAAACCGGCGTATATTTGCCAGGGTTGGGGTCCTCAACGTCAGGCTAACGGTGAACTAACCTCACGCGCGATCGCCATGTTGCCTATTCTGACCGGCAACGTCGGCATCAACGGCGGCAATAGCGGCGCACGAGAATCAACCTACACCATCACGATTGAGCGCATGCCACTGCCTGAGAATCCCATCAAGACTCAGATATCCTGCTTTAGCTGGACCGACGCCATCGTCCGGGGCCCGGAAATGACCGCTACCCGCGATGGCGTTCGTGGGAAAGATAAGCTCGACGTGCCGATAAAATTTATCTGGAACTATGCGGGCAACACCATCACCAACCAGCACTCAGATATCAATAAAACGCATGAGATCCTTCAGGACGAGACGAAATGCGAAATGATAGTGGTCATCGAAAACTTCATGACATCTTCGGCCAAATATGCAGATATTCTGCTGCCTGATTTAATGACCGTCGAACAGGAGGATATTATTCCCAACGACTACGCGGGCAACATGGGGTACCTCATTTTTATTCAACCCGCGACGTCGCCTAAGTTCGAACGTAAACCGATCTACTGGATAATGAGCGAAGTAGCGAAACGTCTTGGCGACGATATCTACCAACGTTTTACTGAAGGCCGTACCCAGGAACAGTGGCTCCAGTATCTGTATGCAAAAATGCTGGCTAAAGACCCCGCGCTCCCTTCTTATGACGAGCTGAAGAAAATGGGGATCTATAAACGCAAAGATCCCAACGGACACTTTGTCGCCTACAAAAAATTCCGCGACGATCCGCAGGCCAACCCGCTCAAAACCCCCTCTGGCAAGATTGAAATCTACTCCAGCCGACTGGCGAAAATTGCCAACTCCTGGGAGTTGCAAAAGGATGAGGTGATAAGCCCACTTCCCATTTACGCCTCAACGTTTGAAGGATGGGACGATCCAAAACGCAGTTCATTCCCGCTGCAGTTGTTTGGTTTCCACTACAAATCCCGCACCCACTCCAGCTACGGGAATATTGATGTTCTCCAGGCATCCTGCCGCCAGGAAATATGGATCAACCCCGTCGATGCCCAAAAGCGGGGAATCAGAAACGGCGATGTGGTGCGGGTCTTTAACGATCGTGGTGAAGTGCGTATCCCGGCCAAAGTGACGCCGCGGATCCTGCCCGGCGTAAGCGCAATGGGTCAGGGCGCATGGCACGATGCCGATATGGCTGGCGATAAAATTGACCATGGCGCCTGCGTCAATACGCTGACAACCCAGCGCCCTTCACCGCTGGCAAAAGGCAACCCACAGCACACTAACCTGGTCGAGATCGAGAAGGTTTAAGGACTAGCCCATGGCAACTCAGTATGGATTTTTTATTGATTCCAGTCGTTGCACCGGGTGCAAAACCTGCGAACTGGCCTGCAAAGACTACAAAGATCTCACGCCTGAGGTGAGCTTTCGACGGATTTATGAATACGCGGGCGGTGACTGGCAGGAGGATAACGGCGTCTGGCATCAGAACGTTTTTGCCTACTATCTCTCCATCTCCTGTAACCACTGCGAGGATCCAGCCTGCACCAAGGTTTGTCCTAGTGGGGCTATGCATAAACGCGAAGATGGTTTTGTCGTGGTGGATGAAGACGTATGCATCGGCTGCCGCTACTGCCACATGGCCTGCCCATACGGCGCGCCGCAGTACAATGCAGCTAAAGGTCATATGACCAAGTGCGATGGCTGTCATGATCGCGTCGCCGACGGCAAAAAGCCTGTCTGCGTCGAGTCCTGTCCGCTACGCGCGCTGGACTTTGGTCCGCTTGATGAGCTGCGCAAAAAACATGGTGAGCTGGCGGCGGTTGCCCCGTTACCGGGCGCGCATTTTACCAGGCCGAGTATTGTGATTAAACCCAATGCCAATAGCCGCCCGACCGGGGATACCACGGGTTTTCTGGCTAATCCGAAGGAGGTGTAAAATGGGAAATGGATGGCATGAATGGCCGCTGGTCCTGTTTACGGTGCTGGGTCAATGTGTGGCCGGGGCGCTGATCGTGAGTGGGTATGGCTGGTTAACCACCAAAGACGATGTGGCAAAACAACGTATCGTGCGCAGTATGTTTTTTCTGTGGCTGGTAATGGGCATCGCCTTTCTCGCCTCAATAATGCATTTAGGTTCACCGCTACGCGCGTTTAACTCGCTGAACAGAATCGGCGCATCGGCGCTCAGTAACGAAATCGCCAGCGGTTCGCTGTTTTTCGCTGTTGGTGGCCTGTGGTGGCTGGTGGCGTTTCTCGGTAAAATGCCGGCTTTGTTAGGTAAAATCTGGCTGCTGCTCAGCATGTTGCTTGGTCTGGTTTTTGTTCTGGCGATGACTAACGTCTACCAGATAGACACCGTTCCGACCTGGTATAATGGCTATACTACGCTGGCGTTTTTCATGACGATGTTGCTGAGTGGCCCGCTGTTTGCCGCCCTGCTGCTACGCGCTGCAAGCGTGTCGTTTAACGCCGCCAGATTCGCCGGAATCAGCATACTTGCCCTACTGGTGAGTGTGGCCATTATCGTTTTGCAGGGCGTATCGCTCAGCGAAATTCACAGTTCGGTACAACACGCCAGCGCTCTGGTTCCCGACTACGCAAGCTTACAGGTCTGGCGCATCGTGATGCTGGCTGCGGGGCTGGGTTGCTGGATATGCCCGCTAATTCGTCGCAAAGAACCGGCTGTCGGCGGATTGGCGCTGGGTTTAATTTTCGTGCTTGCCGGTGAAATTATTGGCCGCGGTTTGTTTTATGGCTTACATATGACAGTCGGAATGGCTGTTGCAGGTTAATACTCGGGTGCGGGGCAACCCGCACTTTTCAGGATTGTTTGCATGACCCATTTTTCACAACGTGACAACTTCTCTACCGCGGCGCGCGTATTGGGTGCGCTGTTCTACTATGCGCCAGACAGTACAGAAGCTTCTGCGCTGGTCAGTGCGCTAAAAACCGATGGCTGGCAGGCGCAGTGGCCGCTTGAACCCACGGCCCTTTCTGCGCTGGCTGAACTACTGCAGACCGAGGCCGATGAGCCGCTCCCGCAAGCCTGGCAGCGACTGTTTGTCGGCCCTTACGCGCTACCTTCTCCGCCCTGGGGTTCCGTCTGGCTGGATCGTGAAAATGTCTTGTTTGGCGATTCCACGCTGGCATTACGTCAGTGGATGCGTGACAACGGGATCCAGTTTGCCGTGCAGCAAAATGAACCGGAAGATCACTTTGGCGCGCTGCTGTTACTGACGGCCTGGCTTGCTGAAAACGGACGCCACACCGAGTGCGAACAGTTGTTAGCCTGGCATATGCTACCGTGGTCAACGCGTTTCCTTGACGTGTTTATCGAACATGCGAACCACCCGTTCTACCAGGCTCTGGCTGAACTGGCGCGCCTGACACTGGCAAAGTGGCGATCGCAATTATTAATTCCAGTAGCCGATAAGCCGTTGTTTCGTTAATGTCGCCACAGGCAGGAAGTATCCTGCCTGCATAATACCGTTGCGCACGCTGAGCTTTTGCTTCTGTTGCCAAATAGCCGCAAAATAAAGCCTCTGAATTTCCCTGTCTGGCCACTCATGCACCATTTACATGCTTATCCTGACCTGCGCGCTATGTTTCGCCGCCTGCTGATCGCCGCGCTGATTGGTATCCTTGCCGCGTTGGCCGTCGCAGGCTTTCGCCATGCCATGTTCCTTCTTGAATGGTTGTTCCTGAGTAACGACACGGGCAGTCTGGTCAATGCGGCGACAAATCTTTCTCCGTTAAGACGCATGCTGACGCCCGCGCTGGGCGGCCTGGCAGCAGGCTTACTGCTCTGGGGTTGGCAAAAATTCAACCGTTTACGACCACAGGCTCCCACAGATTACATGGAAGCCCTGCAAACGGACGGTCAATTCGACGTCAGCGCCAGCCTGGTAAAGTCACTGGCATCGTTACTGGTTGTCGCCAGCGGCAGTGCTATCGGGCGTGAAGGTGCCATGATTTTGCTGGCGGCGCTGACCGCGTCCAGCTTTGCTCAACGTTTCACACCGCGCGCCGAATGGAAATTATGGATCGCCTGTGGAGCGGCAGCAGGTATGGCCGGCGCGTATCATGCCCCGCTGGCGGGCAGTTTATTTATTGCTGAAGTCCTGTTTGGCACGATGATCCTCGCCTCGCTGGGACCGGTGGTGGTATCCGCCGTCGTCGCCTTGCTGACCACCAATGTACTGAGCGACAGCAATGCGTTGCTCTATGCCGTGCACTTCACACGGGAACTGCATGTGCTGGAATACGCCATGATAGTCAGCACAGGTCTGGTTGCCGGCGTCTGCGGTCCGTTGTTTATGTGGTTGATGACCGCCAGCCATAACGGTTTTTTGCGCTTAAAACTCTCGCCACCGTGGCAACTGGCGCTTGGCGGGTTGATCGTTGGCCTGTTGTCGCTGCTCACTCCTGCCGTTTGGGGAAATGGCTACAGCGTGGTGCAGTCATATCTGCTCTCGCCACCGCTATTGACCGTGGTTAGCGGGATCTTTATCTGCAAATTACTGGCGGTGCTTGCCAGCAGTGGCTCCGGTGCGCCGGGCGGGGTGTTTACGCCAACTCTGTTTGTCGGTCTGTCTGTCGGCATGCTGCTGGGACGGACGTGGGGATTATGGCTTCCGGGTCCGGATGAAATTGCCATTCTGCTGGGATTAACGGGGATGGCCACGCTACTGGCAGCAACCACGCATGCGCCAATTATGTCTACATTGATGGTTTGTGAAATGACCGGGGAGTATCGCTTGCTCCCCGGATTACTGATCGCCTGCGTGGTGGCGTCAGTGCTGTCGAGAACGTTACGCCAGGACTCTATCTACCGACAGCACGCTGCCAAGCATTGACAGACGGATATACTGTGACAGCTCTCGCTGCTCTGCGCGAGGCAGATACGGCAGTTCGCCGATTAGCGGCGCAGGTAATTTTTTGCTCAGCACGTCAATGATTTCCGCATAATGCGCCAGCCCTGGGTTGATTCGGTTTGCGACCCAGCCCAGCAGCGGCAATCCATCGCTGGCGATCGCCTGTGCGGTAAGAATGGCATGATTAATACAACCTTCCTGGATACCCACCACCATCAGCACCGGCATTTGTTCCTGTACCACCCATTCAGATAGCGGGCGCAGATCGTTCATCAGACTCCGCCAGCCGCCGGTACCTTCCACGACAACGTGATCGACTTTTTCGCTCAGGCTTGCGAGACCGTTGGATAGCAAGGTGTAATTGACCGGACCACTATGCGCTACGCTGCTTTCATCCTCGCTCAGCGCAATCGGGTTGACCGCCTCATACGGCAGTTCGATAGATGAAACACTTTGCAGCACCAGCGCATCTTTGTTGCGCAAACCTTCAGGTGTCTCCTTACTTCCTTTGGCTACCGGTTTGTAGCCCGCGACACTTTTACCCCCTGACGCCAACGCTTGTAGTAATGCGCGGGAAACCACGGTCTTCCCAACAGAAGTGTCTGTACCTGTAATAAAGAAACGCTTCAGCATCACTAACTCCACCGTTATGCTTTGAAAATATAAGTCAGGAAAATAAAACAGTGGAGAAAGTCTAAGGTATGACGACCGGAATCAGCTTGAGATAGCGCAATTTTTCGTACAACAGTTAAAAAATGTTAACCCTGTAATAGACGTATCAACAAAGAACCGTTATACATCGCGTCCTTAACGAGCGCGGCCCCCGCCATGGTTCCCTGATTGGTAAACTGTGTACTTTCGACCACAATATGCTGACTATACGCCGGGAGCGCCTGCTGACGAATGCTGTCAGCAATGGTGGGAAACAAAATATCAGCCGCTTTGCTGAGCGGAGAACCAATCAATATCTTTTGCGGGTTGAACAAATTCACCATGATGGCAAGGATGCGTCCGACGTGGGTCCCGACGCCGCTAATGATATCTTTTGCCAATAAATCACCCTGCATCGCCGCCAGACACAGTGCGTCTACCGTTAACGGTTGTCCATGCAGTGAAGAGCTCATTGACTGCTTCAGCCGCACCTGCGCCAGTTCCAGCACGCTGTCGACGCTGGCGATAGTTTCCAGACAGCCATGATTACCGCAATAGCAGCGTTTACCGTAAGGATCCACCTGCGTATGACCAATTTCCACCAGGCTACTGCTCCCGGCATGCAGTAAATGACCGTCGGTTATCACCCCTGCACCGACGTTATGGTCAATAACGACCTGAATGACATCGCGTGCGCCACGTGACGCGCCAAAAAGCGCCTCCGCCATGGTCCAGGCGCTGATATCATGCTGAATATAGACCGGCACGCCGGTATGGTTTTCGAGCGCTTCGCCCAACGGCATCTCTTTGACATCATCGTAAAACGGCATGCGATGTACGATGCCGTTTTCGGTATCGATTATGCCAGGTAGCGTGATGGCGATGGAGGTCAAGCGTTCCAGCTTTTGCTGGTGGCGGATGAAAAACTGATCGACCTGGGTAATGATACGCTCCAGCAGAGGTGTTTCACTGACCAGCGCCATTTCCAGGCAATCCTCAACCACCAGCTTGCTGCTCAGATCGCGCAGCGCCAGAAAAATCTCGCCGCGACTGATGCGAATGGATAGATAATGCCAGGCTTCGGTTTCGACAACCAGCCCCACGGCCGGACGCCCACGACTCCCTGCTTCCTTGATTTCCAGCTCTTGTACCAGGTGGGCTTCAAGCATTTCGCGGACAATTTTGGTAATACTGGCAGGCGCCAATTGTGCCAGGCGAGAGAGATCAATACGCGATACCGGTCCCAGCTGATCAATCAGGCGATAGACCGCGCCCGCATTGGTCTGCTTAATTTGATCGATATGCCCAGGCTGACTATCAGCAACCACCACTTACTCCCTTTATTTTCGCGCTCCGAAATAATCTGCGGGCTATGGTGAAGCACTTCAATGGCTTCCGTCAACTTTTTACTTAGCCTTGTGATTTACTGCACATTTTCACCCATATTTAAACTAAATTAATCGCCTGGACCGCCGCCAGCAGTTGTTCACGAAAACGTTGCGCGGCATGACTTTGCTCATGATGCTTAGGCCAGACTAACCACATTTCGGAGACGGCATCTTCTTCCGCTATCGGGATCCAGCACATTTCATACAGTTGCACCCGTTTAAAGGAAGCGGGCAGGATCGAAACGCCCAACCCCGCGGCCACTAACCCAATGATGGTCATCGCCTCGCCTACCTCCTGAGTAATTGTCGGTTTGAGGTCATAGCGACGCATCAGTCCCAAAATGTCGTCATACAACCCCGTTCCCACATGCGGGTCAAAAAAGACAAATGGCTCATTAGCCAGCTCAGTCAGCGTCACTACGGGCTTTTGCGCCAACGGATGCGCTCGTGGGATCATCGCCATCAGCGGTTCATGCAGAATAACCTCTCGCGCCAGCGTTTCCGGGAGTTGCGTGTTGCGCATAAGCCCCAGATCCAGAGTGCCTTCGTTAAGTGGGGCAATTTGCTCGCGCGTATTCATTTCGCGGGTTTGCATATGCACCACAGGATAGCGCTGGCGAAACAGGGAGAGCGTATCTGACACCGCTTTGATAAACGGCGCTGATGACGTAAAGCCGATACGCAATTCCCCTGCTTCTCCGAGATGCAAACGCTCTGCTCGGGCGGCGGCTTCATTAACCAGGCTAAGGATCTGTCGGCTGTCCGCCAGAAACTGTTTTCCGGCGGCAGTGAGGGCCACGCTACGGTTAGTTCGCGCCAATAACCGGGCGCCAATCTGTTGTTCCAGGATTTGGATCTGCTGGCTTAACGGTGGTTGCGAAATATTCAGCCGCGCTGCCGCCCGACCAAAATGCAACTCTTCCGCAACCGCCACGAAGTAGCGTAAATGACGAAGTTCGATATTCATATTTTTAAAATATTATTTGAGATTATTAATATATTAGACAGAATATTGGGATTTTCATACTCTTAAGGCTGGTCCTGTAGTAGCAAAATATTAAGCAAGGATTCCAAGTGAGTCGTACAACAACGGTCGATACCGCGCCGGCAAGCGATATTGACGAGAGCGTTACCCTGCCGGATGGTTTTATCAAACGCGGCACATCCCCTTTTATGCGCGTTACGCTGGCGCTGTTTTCTGCCGGGCTGGCGACATTTGCCCTGCTCTATTGCGTGCAGCCCATACTGCCGGTGCTCTCGCACGAGTTTGGGGTTTCCCCTGCCAGCAGCAGTATTTCGCTTTCCATCTCTACGGCAATGCTGGCCATCGGTTTACTGTTTACTGGCCCACTTTCCGATGCGATAGGTCGTAAGCCGGTAATGGTTACGGCACTGCTACTCGCCTCCTGCTGTACGCTGCTTTCAACAATGATGACCAGCTGGCACGGGATTTTAATCATGCGCGCGCTGATCGGTCTGTCGCTGAGTGGCGTGGCGGCGGTGGGGATGACCTATCTGAGTGAGGAAATTCATCCCAGCTTTGTGGCTTTCTCAATGGGCTTGTATATCAGTGGCAACTCAATTGGCGGTATGAGTGGTCGCTTGATCAGCGGCGTATTCACTGACTTTTTCAACTGGCGTATCGCGCTGGCGGCGATCGGCTGTTTTGCCCTCGCCTCCGCGCTGATGTTCTGGAAAATTTTGCCAGAGTCCCGTCATTTCAGGCCCACGTCGCTGCGACCTAAATCATTGTTCATCAATTTCCGTTTGCACTGGCGCGACAGGGGGTTACCGCTACTGTTTGCGGAAGGTTTTTTGCTGATGGGGTCGTTTGTCACACTGTTTAATTACATCGGCTATCGCCTGATGCTCTCTCCGTGGGAACTCAGTCAGGCTGTTGTCGGCCTGTTATCCGTGGCATATCTGACCGGGACCTGGAGTTCACCGAAAGCAGGCTCCATGACCACCCGCTATGGTCGCGGCCCGGTGATGATCGTTTCAACCGGCGTGATGCTTTTTGGGCTATTGATGACCCTGTTTACCTCACTATGGCTGATCTTCGCCGGTATGCTGCTCTTTTCTGCCGGGTTCTTTGCCGCGCACTCCGTGGCAAGCAGTTGGATTGGGCCACGGGCGAAACGCGCTAAAGGCCAGGCCTCTTCCCTGTATCTGTTCAGCTATTACCTGGGCTCCAGTATTGCCGGTACGCTGGGCGGTGTGTTCTGGCATAGCTACGGCTGGAACGGCGTGGGCGGATTTATCGCCCTGATGCTGGTGCTGGCGTTGCTGGTCGGTGCGCGTTTGCACCATCGTCTGCACGTTTAATCAAGGATGCCCGGCTTCGGGCATCATCACTTATGAAGACGCTGCCATTTGCAGGACAATAACCGTCCCGTTCATCACGATATGCAGCGTCATCGGCATCAGCAGTCCATTGCTTTTCAGTCTGGCAAGGATTAAAACCTGCGACACAAGAAACAGCATCAGCAGCGTGCGCAGATCCACATACTGGGTATGCATCACGGCAAAAATGATCGATACCACGACTGACGACAGCCAGGTTTTATTATTGAACCAATACTGGAATGCGTTGAATAAACAGCCCCTGAAAACAATTTCTTCATAAACTGGCGCAAAAAATATCAGGGTCAGAGTGGATAACCACAGCGCGTAGTTGTTTAAAGATATCTGGCTGGTTACCCACGCTTCGGTTTGTCTGAGACCTATCAACCACGGCAAGATAAGCTGAATAAAAAGCAGGGCCGCAAATAAAATGCCAAACCAGCGGGCATTGAAGATCCCTTTGCCCAGCCCCTCTCTTTTTCTGAAGAAGAAATAATACAGCGGAACCAATACGATAAATTCCAGCATAAACAACAGCGGGAAGAGTAATCCTTTGGCGAGCAGCTCCTGGCTCGCGGGAAAAAACAACGGGGTAAACGTGAGGCCAAACATCAGCAAAAACATAGAAAAACAGCCAGCAACGGCTTTGGTCCGGGCGATATACTGGTTGTCGACATCCTGTGACATACAATCTCCTTGCACTTGTCGAGTATAAGATGATGAATTATCGATATATGATAAAAATTCTCATTATCACTGACAACCTACCAACATTTACCCTATGTATGGCGAATCCGTCAGCGGCAGCCAAAAGCGGAAGCACGCGCCTGCCGTTGAATTAACCAGATTGATATCGCCGCCATGCAGTTCAAGCATTCTTCGCACAATCAGCAATCCCAGACCGCCGCGCTGCTCACGGGGAGTTAACGCGGTTGGGCGCTGAAATAACACTTCGCGTACCCCCATTTCCACGCCTGGGCCGCTGTCCTGCACTTCTGCTACCAGTCGGTCTTCATCACGCCAGATTTTTAGCCATACATCCCCCCCGTCAGGCGTATGGCGGATAGCATTATCCAGCAAATTCGTCACCACCCTTTCCATCATCGATAAATCGGCATTTACCAGCGGTAACGGCCCCATCACATCAAGGTGTAACTGCAAATGGCGTGTGGCAACAGGGAGATCAAACTTCTGCGCCACATCCTGGATCAACTCGCCAATAGCAAAACGTTCGCGCTGAGGTTTTATGCCGCCGTGCTCCAGCCTCGCCAGCTCAAACAGTTGTTGTGACAGATGGCGAACCTTATGCCCCTGGCGCAACGCGATACTAAGATAATGCCTGTTTTCCTCTGGCGTTATCGTGTCGGCTTTCAGCGACAACATTTCCAGATAGCCCAGCAGCGAGGTGAGCGGTGTGCGTAAATCGTGAGATATATTGGCAATAAACTCTCTGCGCTGGCGATCGCTGTCAGCTAACAAATCCCACTGCTGCGCAATTTGCTGTGCCAGCTCTATAAACGCATTGTTCAACAACGCAATTTCATTCCCCGGTGACGGATCGGGCTTTTTCTGCGCCAACTGCTTAATGACGCTAATACTGTCCTGCTCCATTTTGACCACCTGCGCGGTCAACCTTTTTACCGGATGCGTCACCCATCGCCACACCAGCAAGCCCGCAATTCCGCCGGCTAATAAAACCAGAATTAACGTTCCTGCCACCGTGTTCCAGAGCGTTTTCTGCCAGGCGGTATTTGCCAGCATATGCAGATTTTCGCCCTGGAGAATAATGTACAGATAACCATGCAGTTGGCCGTTAAGCATCACTGGCGCCGCACTAAAGACCTTCTGCTGATTGCTGCGCGGATCATCGCCATACACTGGCAAAGCATCCGAATTTAGAAAATCCTGAATCGGCTGCACGGTAATTTTCTGGCGCTGAATATGCCCGGGCGGTGCGGCATCGGCGAGTATGTCACCTGCTGGTGAAACCAGATACAGTTCGACGCTTGGATTGAGCGTCATCAGGTGATTAAACAGTCCTTTTAACGTCTGTCGATTGATCTGCCCGCGGGTATCAATCAGTGACTCACTTTTGACAATCTTGCTCGCCAGTTCCAGCGACAGCCTTTGCACCATGGCGTCGCCATATTTTTGACTATTACGTAGCTGGACAACGCTGACGGCTACCGCGCAAATCAACATAATCGCGGTAAATACCAGGGTCAGCCGCTGGCTTAAAGACAGTCGATAAATCATGACTGATGCTCCGCGTTATTCGCCGCAAGCTTATAACCTCGTCCCCAAACGGTGAGAATAATTTCCGGCTCAGCAGCATCTTTTTCAATCTTGGTCCGCAGACGATTAATATGACTGTTCACCGTATGCTCATACCCTTCGTGCTGGTAGCCCCACACATGATCTAACAGCGCCTGACGCGAAAAAACCTCGCCGGGATGACGAGCGAAAAAATAGAGCAGATCGAACTCACGGGGCGTCAAATCGATTGATTTGCCATGCTGGCGGACTTCTCGGGCTAAGGGATCAATCTCCACGCCATGGACGCTAATGATCCCCGCTTCCAAACGTAGATTCTGACTCATCGCCTCCTGACGGCGAAACAGCGCCTTCACGCGGGCCATCAGTTCCAGTACGGAGAAAGGTTTGGCTAAATAATCATCGGCTCCCATCTCCAGCCCCAGAACGCGGTGAGTTTCACTGGTGCGGGCGCTAATAATGATGACGGGTAAATAGAAACTCATTTGACGAATGCGACGACATATTTCCAGACCATCGACACCCGGCAGCATCAAATCGAGGATAACCGCATCCCAGACATGTTTTTCCAGTTGTTCAAGCGCGCGCGTTCCATCCGCCTCATGGATAATTTCATATCCCTCATCCTTCAGGCTAAGCTGCAAAAGTGAGGCAATATCGCTGTCATCTTCCACCAAAAATATCTTTTTTGCGCCGGCCATCAGTGTCATCCCCTCTCGTTGTACTGAAAGCTTACCTCAGGCAAGGGGCGGAAGTTATCACAAAATTTTTAACTTTTCGTGAGGATCCTGGGATACGCCTGGATCCAGGATGTCGTTACAGAAAGTCAGGCATCAACAGGGAAACGTCGCTTTGTTTTCCTTAACATGAAAATAAAAAGGAACAGTTATGCAGAAAAAACGTCCACTTCGGGAAGCTGATGTTACCGCCGAATCAGTTTTTTTTATGCAAAGACGACAGGTCCTCAAAGCGCTTGGAATAGGCGCTGCAGCCGCTTCTCTCTCCTCCCCGACGCAGGCGAATCTACTGAATTGGTTTAAGGGCAACGATCGCGCGCCTGCACCGGCGGGGAAACCGCTCGAGTTCATAAAACCGGATGCCTGGCAAAGCACACTACCCCTGACGCCGGAAGACAAGGTAACGGGCTATAACAATTTCTATGAATTTGGTCTGGATAAGGCCGATCCTGCCGCCAATGCCGGTAGCCTGAAAACCGATCCCTGGACATTAACCATCAGCGGTGAGGTGAACAAACCCTTAACGTTGGATCATGATGCGCTGACCACACGTTTTCCGTTAGAAGAACGTATTTACCGGATGCGTTGCGTTGAAGCGTGGTCGATGGTTGTGCCGTGGATTGGCTTTCCCTTACATAAATTATTGGCGCAGGTTGAACCCACCAGCGACGCCAAATACGTTGCCTTTGAAACACGCTACGCCCCCGATGAAATGCCCGGTCAGAAAGATCGCTTCATTGGTGGTGGGTTGAAATACCCCTATGTTGAAGGTTTGCGTTTGGATGAGGCCATGCACCCTCTTACACTTCTGACCGTGGGCGTGTATGGCAAAGCATTGCCGCCGCAAAACGGGGCGCCGATACGCCTGACGGTCCCCTGGAAATATGGCTTCAAGGGTATTAAATCGATCGTCAGTATCAAGCTGACACGTGAGCGCCCGCCGACGACCTGGAATATGTCAGCGCCGAACGAATACGGTTTTTACGCCAATGTTAATCCACATGTCGATCATCCCCGGTGGTCTCAGGCGACGGAACGTTTTATCGGTTCCGGCGGGATTCTCGATGTACAACGCCAGCCGACGTTGCTTTTTAACGGTTACGCCAATGAGGTGGCTTCTTTATATCGGGGTATGGATCTACGGGAGAACTTTTAAGTGAGATTAACGGCAAAGCAGATAACCGGCCTGAAAGTGCTACTGCATCTCGCCGGTTTTTTACCCCTGCTATGGCTCTTCTGGGCAGTGCAACAGAGTGCGCTGGGCGCCGATCCCGGGAAAGACATTCAGCATTTTACCGGCATTACTGCGCTAAAATTCTTGCTTGCTACCCTGCTGGTATCGCCGCTCGCACGCTATGCAAAGCAGCCTTTGCTGTTTCGTACCCGACGCTTGTTAGGATTATGGTGCTTTGCCTGGGCCACACTGCATCTGACCAGCTATGCGCTTTTAGAGCTGGGTATACAAAATTTGGGATTGTTGGGGCGAGAGCTGGTTTCACGGCCATGGCTCACGCTGGGCATGACGGGTTGGGTTATCTTACTCCTGCTGACGCTGACCTCCACGCAGGCCGCACAGCGTAAAATGGGCAAACGCTGGCAAACGTTGCACAACTACGTCTACCTGACTGCCATTTTACTCCCGGTTCATTACCTATGGTCGGTCAAAGTGTTGTCACCGTCCCCTATTATCTACGCCTCCTGTTTTATTGTGCTGCTGGTATTTCGCTATAAAAAGTGGTTACGCAAAAGCGGATACAAAGGTGTGTTTATGAAAAGTGAATGATTCACGGTAAACTTCTTAACCACACCTAAACAGAACGAGAACAAAAAATGAGTAACAATGATAATTACCATCAACTCACCCGCACGTTCCAGCGGCTCTCTCGCTTCTCTCACCTCTCGGCCATCGCCAGTTGGGACATGTTTACCATGATGCCGCCGGGCGGCAGCAAAGCCCGCGGCGAAGCGTTGGCAGAACTGAGCGTACTTGAGCATCAGTTGTTAACCGACGCGAAAGTAGCCAAGTGGATCGCCGCCGCAAAACAGGAAGACCTTAACGATGTTGAGCAAGCGAATTTGCGCGAAATGTCGCGACTGCATCACCAGGCATCCCTGCTGCCTGAATCACTGGTAGAAGCAAAGTCGCTGGCAGGCAGCCGCTGTGAGCATGCCTGGCGCAGCCAGCGACCCGCGAATGACTGGGAGGGTTTTTCCGAGAACCTGAAAGAGGTCGTGAAATACAGCCGCGAAGAAGCCCGACTGCGCGCAGACGCTAAAGGTTGCTCACCTTATGACGCGCTACTGGACATCTTTGAACCAGAGATGACCAGCGCCCAACTGGATGTCCTGTTTGCAGATGTGAAAAGCTGGCTGCCCGATCTCCTTAGCAAGGCGGTGGCAAAACAGTCTCAACAAACGCTTATCGCCCCAATTGGCCCCTTCCCGACTGCTGTACAGCGAGAGCTGGGTCTGGAAACGATGGCGCAGTTAGGATTCGACTTTACCGCTGGACGACTGGATATCAGCGCGCATCCCTTCTGTGGCGGCGTGCCGGAAGATGTTCGCATTACGACCCGCTATGACGAAAATGAACTCCTCAGCGCGTTGTTTGGCGTGATTCATGAAACGGGTCACGCCCGCTATGAGCAAAATCTGCCGCGTAACTGGTCAGGACAACCTATCGCTCTGGCACGCTCAACAGCCATTCATGAGTCGCAAAGTCTGTTCTTTGAGATGCAATTGGGACGCAGTAAAGCATTCCTGACGCGACTCATTCCGGCTGTGACGCGTCATTTTGGCAACCAGGCAGCGTTTGAAGAGAGCAATTTCATTGCCTGGAACCAGCAGGTAAAACCCGGTTTTATCCGCGTTGACGCCGACGAGGTGAGCTACCCTGCTCACGTGATCCTGCGTTATGAAATCGAGCGAGCGTTAATTAACGGTGACATTGAAGTGGATGACATTCCGGCCTTGTGGAATGAGAAGATGCAGGCCTGGCTTGGACTGTCAACGGTGGGGGATTATCGCAATGGCTGTATGCAGGATATTCACTGGACCGACGGCGGCTTTGGCTACTTCCCGTCTTACACTTTAGGCGCTATGTATGCGGCGCAATTGTTCAGCGCAGCTCACCGCGCATTGCCCGATCTGAACCAGTCCATTGCGCAGGGAGAGTTTAGCGCCCTCTTTGACTGGCTACGCCAAAATATCTGGCAGCATGGCAGTCGTTTTACCACTGAACAACTCATTACCCAGGCCACCGGAGAGCCGCTCAGCAGCCGCTATTTCCGCGCTCACCTGGAAGCCCGTTATTTGTAATCTCATGCCGTGAGTCATTGTACATATCGTTACACGCCGATACCAATGACTCACGGAAGCCCAGCGATTACAGCGATATAGTTATTTCAACGGCCCCGCAGTGGGGTTGAATGAAAAACCAAATCGAGGGTATGAGAATGAAAAAAGTATTAGCTCTGGTTGTTGCCGCTGCTATGGGTCTGTCTTCTGCTGCATTTGCTGCTGAAACAACTGCTACCACCGCGCCAACTGCTGCAACAACAAAAGCGGCCCCGGCGAAAACCACCCATCATAAAAAACAGCACAAAGCTGCACCGCAGAAAGCACAGGCTGCCAAAAAACACGCCAAAAAAACCACCACTAAACCGGCGGTAGAACAGAAAGCGCCAGAACAGAAAGCTCAGGCCGCTAAAAAACACACCAAAAAAGCAGCCACCAAGCCTGCCGCAGAACAGAAAGCACCAGAGCAAAAAGCTCAGGCCGCTAAAAAACACACCAAAAAACCTGTGAAACACGACTCCGCTAAACCAGCCGCTCAGCCAGCCGCATAACACACCTGTAGTTACTATGGCGTCCCCCACGCCGTAGCATACGGCGCTAAATCATTCAGATTTGGCGCCGCCTTTCGGAGGGTAAAATGGTGTCACATTACCGCTTTGAGTTCATTCTTACGGCCCTGATTATTTGTGCCCTCATCGCCATGCATTTTTATCTTTCCTGAGTGTAGTTATCTGATTTTACTCCCACTTTCCCGCCGTCCCGTCTATAGTATTAACTGAGGGTTTGCTGTTAAAAATCATAATTCCCCACCAGAGTGTGATATGCATAAAACCATTGCTGTGTTACTGGGTTCAATTTATTTAACTCCTGTCGTTGCGCATGCGGAACAGCCAGCAACGTCCAGCGCTGAAGCAGAAAATATAAAAACGCTGTTTTTTGGACATGACGATCGCATTAAGGTGACTGACCCAACGCAATCACCATGGGACGCTATCGGACAACTGGAAACCGCCAGCGGTAATCTGTGTACCGCTACGCTCATTTCACCCCATCTGGCTCTGACTGCCGGACACTGCTTACTTACGCCGCCAAAAGGTAAACCTGATAAAGCCGTGGCGTTACGCTTCGTGTCGAAAAAGGGTATCTGGCGTTATGAGATCCACGGAATTGAAGGCCGGGTTGATCCTTCGCTCGGCAAACGTTTAAAAGCCGATGGTGATGGCTGGATTGTGCCCCCCTCCGCCGCCCCATGGGATTTTGGTTTGGTGGTGTTGCGTTATCCACCTTCCGGTATCACACCGCTGCCATTATTTGAAGGTGATAAAGCGGCATTAACCGCGGCGCTGAAAACCGCGGATCGTAAAGTCACGCAGTCGGGCTATCCGGAAGATCATCTTGACGATTTGTACACGCATCAGGATTGCGTGGTGACCGGCTGGGCGCAAAATACCGTTTTGTCACATCAGTGCGATACGCTCCCGGGCGACAGTGGGTCGCCATTGATGCTGAAGACGGATTCCGGCTGGCAATTGATTGGCGTACAAAGC
This sequence comes from Citrobacter sp. wls708, assembly GCF_005281255.1. Lineage (NCBI taxonomy): Bacteria > Pseudomonadati > Pseudomonadota > Gammaproteobacteria > Enterobacterales > Enterobacteriaceae > Citrobacter > Citrobacter sp. wls708. The sequence goes on along the minus strand of NZ_SZXE01000039.1, from coordinate 73,079 downwards.
TCCGCTCCGGCGGCGAAAGATCGCTGGCGGGCAGATAACCGCGCGATTTCCGTGACCGGGTTTCGCGACAAACTGGAAGCGCTGGCCAAGGGATAACGCATACTGCCCGTATTAACGGGCAGCACTTTTATCAGGCCAGTTTTATCATGATCATTCCGGCCAACAGCAATGCCACGCCGATCCAGCCTTTATTGTTCAGACGCTGACCAAACAGCACCCAGCCTGCGGCTAACGTCGCGGCAATCCCGAATCCGCCCCATAAGGCATAGGCGACGGAGAGATCGATGCCTTTTACCGCCTGCGACAGCGCACTAAAAGCCGCTAAAACTGCAGCCAGCGACAGCACGCCATAAGCCTTGCGGCGAAAACCATCAGAAAACTTCAAAAAGACGTTAGCCACGATTTCCAGAACGATAGCCATGCCAAGCCAGGCGCCATGAACCCATTCAAACTGCTGCATGGGTCACCTCTCTGCCCGCTTTGGCAGGCTTTCGTGTACCGGATTTAATCAGCACAATACCTACCACCAGCGAGACCAGACCAGCCACCTTCATCGTGGACAAGGTTTCGTCAAATAACAGCACGCTGAACAGCGTAATAAATAAAATACCGATACCTTCCCATAAGGCATAAGCTACGCCGAGGGCAATTTTTTTAACGGCAAAACTGAGAAAAATATACGATAAGGCGATCATTACCAGCATTAAAATAAAGCCTGAATTACCATGGCCCACGCTCGCCCATTTCATTGACAGCGTACCGGTAATTTCAGCCGCGATGGCCAGACCTAATAATATCCAGTAAAACATGATGCTTCTCCTGCTTGAGAATATAGTCCTTTGGGCCTACTGCATGCAGTAAACCAAAAAATAAAATCAGTTAGCTCAGCGCACAGCGCCAGCTCAGGCAGAAGAAGGGACTAAAGCGCGTTGCGCCAGTGTTGCTCACCCGCAAGCAGGAAAGTGGAAGAGGTACGAAGAAGTGTAGGTAAAAGCAAAAACATCCTGAACATATTGTCCATAATATTACAATTATCCGCAGTGTTGCTTCTCATCATCGCGGATGATAATTGTCCTCGGTAGTTAAACACAGATGATTTGTATCATAGGTTCATTACGAACTCAAAGCCTTTTCACTTCTTTACCAGCCCCGTTTGATTTTTGTTATAACGGCTCGACGTAAATCACATTATTATTCAGATTCAAAAAGTAAAAACGCAGGAATACACATGGCGAAACCGATCATCACGCTTAACGGGCTAAAAATAGTCATTATGCTGGGCATGCTGGTTATCATACTGAGCGGCATCCGCTTTGCCGCAGATATCATCGTGCCCTTTATTCTGGCATTATTTATTGCCGTTGTGCTGAACCCTGTGGTGCAACGCATGGTGAAACTTCGCATACCGCGCGTATTCGCAGTGTCATTGCTGATCGTAATTATTGTAATGCTAATGGTGCTGTTATTAGCCTACTTAGGTACATCCTTAAATGAGCTTGCGCGGACGCTACCGCAATACCGTTCTTCACTGGTTATCCCGCTGAAAAATCTCGAGCCTTGGCTACAGCGCGCAGGGATAGGCGTTTCGGTGGATGAGCTCGTCAAATACATCGACCCGAACGCGGCAATGACGCTGGTCACTAATTTACTGGCGCAGCTGTCTAATGCCATGTCATCGATATTTTTGCTGCTGCTGACGGTGGTTTTTATGCTGCTGGAAGTCCCGCAACTGCCCAACAAACTGAAACAAATGATGAGCCGGCCTATTGAGGGAATGGCAGCGATTCAACGCGCCATCGACAGCGTATCGCACTATCTGGTACTAAAAACGGCAATCAGCATTGTGACTGGACTGGTCGCCTGGGGCATGCTCGCCGCCCTCGACGTGCGCTTTGCCTTTGTCTGGGGATTGCTGGCCTTCGCCCTCAACTATATTCCTAATATCGGTTCCGTGCTGGCAGCCATCCCCCCTATTGCTCAGGTGCTGGCATTTAGTGGTCTTTACGACGCCCTGGTGGTGCTGGCGGGTTATCTGATCATTAACCTGGTGTTCGGGAATATCCTCGAACCGCGGATTATGGGACGTGGTCTTGGGCTGTCCACGCTGGTAGTGTTTCTGTCGTTGATCTTCTGGGGCTGGTTGCTGGGACCTGTGGGGATGCTGCTTTCTGTCCCGCTGACCATCATCGTCAAAATTGCGCTTGAGCAAACCAACGGCGGGCAAAGCATTGCCGTTCTGCTTAGCGATCTCAACAAAGCGTAAACTGTCGCCCCGCCTGCGCGGGGCTTTCGTTTATCGTTTAGCTCGTAACGCCAGGGTGGCACTCAACAGCGTAAATAACGCAATTATCCACGCCATGGTCCATGGCGTGCCGTCACTGAAAGCGGCCAGCAGTAATGATGAGATAATCCCGCTACCGTACTGTAATGCGCCAATCAGCGCGGAGGCTGAACCAGCGATGTTCGGTACCGCATCCAGCGCTGCGGCCGTTGAGGTAGCCGCAATAATGCCGTTCATCGAGAACAACAGGAATATGGTAATGATAATGGCCACAATTCCCCCGGACTCCAGCTTAACCAACAGGGCAAGCGCAACCGCAGCCAGCGCCGCCAGCATCGTCGCATATTTCTGCAGTTGCTCCAGGGGATGTCGTTGCACCAGCCTACGGTTTACCACGCTCATCGCCATGACGCCGACAATATTTAGCGCAAACAGCCAGCCATAATGCTGAGGATCAACATGGTAATAGCTAATATAAACAAATGGCGATCCGGTAATAAACGCATACGCGCCGACGTAATAAAACGTCAGGCTCAGGGTGTAGCGCATAAAACGCCCATTAGATAACAGGGAACGGTAATTACGAAATGCGCCCGTCAGAGAAGCTTTTACCCGTTTTGCTTCAGGCAGTGTTTCTGGTAGCCAACATAAAGAGACACACATTAACGCGCCAATCAGCACCAGCAGCCAAAAAACTGCGTGCCAGGTGCTCAGGCGAATAATTTGCCCGCCAATCAATGGCCCAGCTATCGGCGCAATCGCCATTATCAGCACCAGCGTCGAGAGCATTTGCGCCGCACGGGTACGCGCAAAGAGATCGCGGATCATTGCCCGGGCCAGCATAGGTCCAGTACAGGCGCCAAGGGCCTGAAATACCCGCCAGAAAACAATCTGCGTGATGCTTGTAGACATCGCACATCCTGCAGACCCGATGATAAAAAGCACCATGCCAATAAACAGCGGTTTACGCCTGCCCAGATGATCGCTAATCGGTCCCCAAATCAGCTGTGCGATAGTAAAACCTACCAAAAATCCGGTGATCGTAAGTTCTACATTGCCATGTAAATCCGTGGCCATTGTCGGCATTGCCGGAAGATAAATATCGGTAGAAAGTGAGGTAAAGGCCATCAGGCCACTGAGGATCAGAATAAAAGTAAGGCCGGTGTGGCTTGCTGTAGCCACCGGCGATGCCAGTTCATTTTTACGCATAGCGCTCTGTCATGTTGAAGAAACAGACCGCAGTATATATGCGACGTATTGCGGTGATTAGAGGGCTAAAATGGCATAAGTTTATGAACCATAATCATGAATAATGGCAACGTTAGCAGCAGATACTGCGATCCCACTCCAGTATTTGCTATCCAGAAATGAATTTAACTCATAGGTCCATGCGGGATTCACAGACTAATAGTACCCACAGAAAATTGCTAATCTGCGGTCAATACAAAGATGAATGCTCAGGAGAATCCCATGAATACAAAAGTACTCAATAACGGTGTTGAGATGCCCCTGCTTGGTTTTGGCGTTTATCAAATGACCGATGCCGCCGAATGCGAGCAAGCCGTACGGGATGCCATTGATTCAGGTTATCGCCTGATTGATACCGCTGCCTCATATCTGAATGAAACTCAAGTAGGGAACGCACTCAGGCAAAGCAGTGTGCCACGTAATGAGCTTTTCGTGACCACCAAGCTGTGGTTACAAGATGCAAGCTATTCCGGCGCAAAGGCGCAATTTACGCGGTCCCTGCAACGCCTTCAGCTTGATTATATTGATCTTTATTTAATCCATCAGCCCTATGGAGATGTACATGGTGCCTGGCGCGCTATGGAGGAGTTATATGAGGAAGGAAAAATCCGTGCGATTGGCGTGAGTAATTTTTATCCGGATCGACTGGCTGATTTAATGGCCTTCAATCGCGTGATTCCTGCCGTAAACCAGATTGAGGTAAACCCATTCCATCAACAGCCACATGCGGTTGCCTGGATGCAGAGCAGAAACATTCAACCACAAGCCTGGGCACCGTTCGCCGAGGGACGTAATGACCTGTTTCAGAACCCGGTTTTAGCGGCTATTGGGGAAAAATATGGCAAAAGCATCGGTCAGATCGTGCTGCGCTGGATTTATCAGCGCGGAATTATTTCACTGGCGAAAACCGTGCGTAAAACGCGTATGACCGAAAATATTCAGGTGTTGGATTTTAGCTTGACCCCGGAAGAAATGACGCAAATTGCCGCCATGGATAGCGGAAGCAGCGCGTTTTTCTCGCATCGAGATCCGGCTAGAGTGGAATGGATCACCCAGCGGAAGCTGGACGTTTAAAAAAACGGCCTCCGCAGAGGCCGTCTTACTTTTAGCTAACGATTACAGCGCTTTCAGAATCGCATCCACGCTGGCCTTGGCATCGCCAAACAGCATATGGGTGTTTTCTTTAAAGAACAGCGGGTTTTGTACGCCAGCATAGCCGGTGTTCATTGAACGTTTAAACACGATAACGTTCTGCGCTTTCCACACTTCCAGCACTGGCATACCGGCGATCGGGCTGCGTGGGTCATCCTGCGCCGCCGGGTTTACCGTATCGTTGGCGCCAATAACCAGTACGGTATCGGTGTCGGCGAAATCATCATTGATTTCATCCATTTCCAGCACGATGTCATATGGCACTTTGGCTTCCGCCAGCAGCACGTTCATATGACCCGGCAAACGCCCTGCTACCGGGTGGATCCCGAAACGCACTTTGATGCCGCGGGCACGCAACTTCTCAGTGATTTCCGCCACCGGATATTGCGCCTGAGCCACAGCCATACCGTAGCCCGGAGTGATGATCACGGAATGCGAGTTCTTCAGCATTTCTGCTGTGTCTTCTGCATTAATCTCCCGGTGTTCACCCACTTCTTCATCAGAACCCGTAGATGAGCCATCAGAACCGAAGCCGCCCGCAATAACGCTGATGAACGAACGGTTCATTGCTTTACACATAATGTAAGACAGGATCGCACCGCTCGAACCTACCAGCGCACCGGTAACGATCAGCAGATCGTTGCTCAGCATAAAGCCCGCCGCCGCCGCCGCCCATCCGGAGTAGGAGTTGAGCATTGAAACGACTACCGGCATGTCTGCACCACCGATGGACGCCACCAGATGCCAGCCAAAAGCCAGCGCAATAATGGTCATCACCAGCAGCGCCAGAACCTGCAGGCCAACGCTTTCAGTACGAACAAACACCACCAACAGCAGGAAGGAAACTACCAGCGCCGCGAGGTTCATTTTGTGACGGTTTGGCAGCATCAGCGGTTTAGAGGAGATCTTGCCGCGCAGTTTGCCAAAGGCCACCACGGAACCAGTAAAGGTCACCGCACCGATAAAGATACCGAGGAACACTTCTGTCAGGTGAATGTTCACCAGAATCGGTTCCAGGCCCGTGTCGTGATACAGGTAGCTGTTAAAGCCCACCAGTACCGCCGCCAGACCAACGAAGCTGTGCAGAATCGCCACCAGCTCCGGCATCTCGGTCATCTCGACTTTTTTCGCCAGGCGGATACCAATCGCGCCGCCGATGATCATCGCTACCAGGATCCAGGCAACATTGCCGGTATCCGGGCCAAAAATCGTCGCAATCAGCGCAATCGCCATCCCGGCGATACCGTAGTTGTTACCCTGCTGGGAGGTTTCGTGTTTCGAAAGTCCCGCCAGGCTGAAAATAAACAGGATCGCGGCAACAATGTATGCAGCTGTAACTAATCCTCCAGACATATGTTACCCCTTAGTTTTTCCGGAACATTTTCAGCATGCGCTGAGTCACGGTGAAGCCACCGAAAATATTAATGCTGGCAATAAGCACCGCGATAAAGCTCAGGAAACTCACCCAGCCACCCTGGCCAATTTGTAACAACGCGCCGACAACGATAATCCCGGAGATGGCGTTGGTCACAGACATCAGCGGAGTATGCAACGCGTGCGACACATTCCAGACCACGTAGTAACCCACCACGCAGGAAAGCGCGAACACCGTAAAGTGACCGAGGAACTCTTTCGGGGCGACGTCGGCAAGCCAGCCAAACAAAATGACTACCAGCGCCATCAGCGCATATTTACGCCATGGTGAAACCGGTTTTTTCTCTTCTTTCGGCGCGGGAGCCGCTTTTGGCGCAGCCTGCGGCTGAGCTGAAACCTGGATCGGCGGCGCAGGCCAGGTGATTTCACCCTCACGAACCACCGTCACGCCACGTACCACCACGTCGTCAAAATCAACGGTAATGTTGCCGTCTTTCTCTTTGCACAACAGTTTGAGCAGGTTGACGAGGTTGGTACCGTACAGTTGGGAAGACTGCGTCGGCAGACGACCAGGCAAATCGGTATAACCGATAACCTTCACACCGTTCTCGGTGGTGGTCACCTGGTTAGGCACGGTATATTCACAGTTACCGCCGTTTTGCGCGGCGAGATCGACAATTACACTCCCCGCTTTCATCGAATCAACCATTTCACGGGTGATCAGTTTCGGCGCAGGCTTACCCGGGATCAATGCCGTTGTAACGATAATGTCGACATCTTTTGCCTGAGCGGCGAAAAGCGCCATCTCGGCTTTGATGAAGGCTTCGGACATCACCTTAGCGTAACCGTCGCCGCTGCCCGCCTCTTCTTTAAAGTCCAGTTCGAGGAATTCAGCGCCCATACTCTGAACTTGTTCTTTCACTTCCGGACGGGTGTCAAAAGCACGGACGATAGCGCCCAGGCTGTTTGCCGCCCCGATCGCCGCAAGCCCTGCCACACCCGCACCAATCACCATGACCTTGGCAGGCGGAACCTTACCCGCGGCGGTGATCTGTCCGGTAAAGAAGCGGCCAAATTCATGGGCGGCTTCAACAATGGCGCGATAGCCGGCGATATTCGCCATCGAGCTTAAGGCATCAAGCGACTGCGCACGCGAAATACGCGGGACGGAGTCCATCGCCATCACTGTCACATTGCGCTCTGCAAGCTTTTGCAGCAGTTCCGGGTTTTGCGCAGGCCAAAGAAAACTCACCAGCGTCGTGCCCGGATTAAGCAAGGGAATTTCCGCCTCTTCCGGTGCATTGACCTTCAGAATAATCTCTGACTGCCAGACAGCATTGCCGTCAACAATTTCTGCGCCTGCCTGCACAAACGCCTTATCGTCAAAACTCGCCAGTTGACCTGCGCCGCTTTCAACCGCGACGCTAAAACCCAGCTTTAGCAGCTGCTCAACCGTTTTCGGCGTAGCTGCGACACGGGTTTCATTGGTTAACCGTTCTTTTGGTATGCCAATTCGCATAATGTTCCCTTCCATCTGTATTTTTGATGATGGTTTATCAATGTTTACAAGAGGCATGCGCGCACTCTCGAAAGAGGTCAGTGTTACCTCAATAAAATAAAACAGTAACAAACTCTGTATAACCTACTGAAAATGGAGCCTGTGATCTAGCGCCAAAAAACAGTATTTATTATGAAATTCGCAAAACAGGGATGAATTCGCCAGCAGACAGGGATAATGCCCTTTAAATAGCCCGCAATGGCTGATAATTCGCTCAAGCGAAGCGGCAAAACATGATTAAGCGCCACCAGAGAACAATTGATTAACATTAAATTAACTTATGAAATTCAACTGTTTTATCAGTTTTAGCCTCCAAACGCCGAATTTTTGGACATATCACAAAATGTTATCGACACTGTTACACCCTGTGGCACGATGAGTGAAAAATGACGCAGACACTGACACAATTTAAATGCAATAATCAGCGACGTTTCTAGTCAATAACAATACCAGTACCTGGTTTGCGCAAGGCGAAGGATTATTTTTATGAAGCTTAAGAACACTCTCCTGGCGTCCGCACTTATTTCTGCGACTGCTTTTTCTGTAAATGCAGCGACAGAATTGACGCCGGAGCAAGCTGCTGCCCTGAAACCCTATGACCGCATTGTGGTTACCGGTCGTTTTAATGCGATCGGTGACGCGGTGGATGCCGTATCACGTCGTGCAGATAAAGACGGTGCAGCCTCTTTTTATGTTGTTGATACCTCAGATTTTGGCAGTGGCGGTAACTGGCGCGTTGTAGCCGACATCTATAAAGCCGACGCTGAAAAAGCGGAAGCATCCAAAAACCGTATTATTAACGGTGTGATGGAGTTACCTAAAGATCAGGCCGTTCTGATAGAACCTTACGATACCGTTACGGTACAGGGCTTCTACCGCAGCCAGCCTGAAGTGAATGATGCCATCACCAAAGCGGCGAAAGAAAAAGGGGCTTACTCCTTCTATATCGTTCGCCAGGTCGATGCCAACCAGGGTGGTAACCAGCGTATTACCGCATTCATCTATAAAGCGGATGCGAAAAAACGCGTAGTACAAAGCCCTGATGCAATCCCGGCTGATTCTGATGCCGGTCGCGCCGCATTAGCTGCAGGTGGTGAAGCCGCGAAGAAAGTTGAGATCCCGGGCGTTGCGACTACCGCATCTCCGAGTGCTGAAGTTGGCCGCTTCTTCGAAACGCAATCCACCAAAGGTGGACGTTACACCGTCACGCTGCCGGATGGCACGAAAGTTGAAGAGCTGAACAAAGCGACTGCTGCCATGATGGTTCCGTTCGACAGCATCAAGTTCACCGGTAACTACGGCAATATGACCGAAGTCTCTTATCAGGTTGCCAAGCGCGCAGCGAAGAAAGGCGCGAAGTATTATCACATTACTCGCCAGTGGTCAGAACGTGGTAACAACATGACCATCAGCGCTGATCTGTATAAGTAATATCCTATGCTTTATCAGGCCTGCAGCGCTTGTAGGCCTGATAATTTTCCCTTGTTAAGCCCTCAGCCCGAACAAAAAACACGAATATTAAGACAACTTTTCACACTATTAGTCACAAATCTCTCTATCCCCATTGCATGCGTTCTCTTCTCTCCGTAAAATCCCGCGCCTTAGTGGCTTTCACCATTTTTATGCGGTTTGCCAAAATAATTATTCTCTCACTCTCGTTTTAGTAACTGGATACAAATGGAAAAGAAATTGGGTCTGAGCGCACTGACCGCGCTGGTTCTAAGCTCAATGCTCGGCGCTGGTGTTTTCAGCCTGCCACAAAATATGGCGGCGGTTGCCAGCCCGGCTGCATTACTGATTGGTTGGGCGATTACCGGTGCGGGTATTTTGCTACTCGCCTTTGCCATGCTGATCCTGACGCGTATCCGACCTGAACTGGACGGTGGCATTTTTACCTACGCGCGCGAAGGTTTCGGGGAACTGATTGGCTTCTGCTCTGCATGGGGATACTGGCTATGCGCCGTTATCGCTAACGTTTCGTATCTGGTTATCGTCTTCTCTGCGCTCAGCTTCTTTACCGATACGCCGGAATTACGCCTTTTTGGCGATGGTAATACCTGGCAGGCTATTGTTGGCGCATCAATGCTGCTGTGGATCGTCCATTTTCTGATACTGCGTGGGGTGCAAACCGCAGCCAGCATAAACCTGGTCGCGACCCTGGCCAAATTGCTGCCGCTTGGCCTGTTTATCGTGTTGGCGTTCATGCTGTTTAAGCTCGATACCTTCAGTCTGGATTTTACCGGCGTCGCGTTGGGCGTCCCCGTCTGGGAGCAGGTCAAAAACACTATGCTCATTACCCTTTGGGTATTCATCGGTGTGGAAGGCGCAGTGGTGGTTTCCGCCCGCGCACGAAACAAACGCGATGTCGGACGCGCCACGCTGCTGGCGGTGCTTGCCGCGCTGGGCGTTTATCTGTTGGTCACCCTGCTGTCGCTGGGTGTTGTCGCGCGTCCAGAACTGGCAGAAATCCGCAACCCATCAATGGCCGGTCTGATGGTAAAAATGATGGGGCCATGGGGCGAAATTATTATTGCCGCGGGTCTGATTGTCTCCGTTTGCGGTGCCTATTTAAGCTGGACGATTATGGCGGCGGAAGTGCCATTCCTCGCCGCTACCCACAAAGCGTTTCCACGGATTTTCGCGCGTCAGAATGCGCAGGGTGCGCCATCCGCGTCGCTGTGGCTGACCAACATCTGCGTCCAAATCTGTCTGGTGCTGATCTGGCTCACAGGTTCCGACTACAATACGCTACTGACTATTGCCTCAGAGATGATTCTGGTGCCCTATTTGCTGGTCGGTGCATTTTTGCTGAAAATCGCTACCCGTCCGTTGCATAAAGCCGTCGGTGTCGGTGCGAGCATTTATGGCATATGGTTATTGTATGCGTCAGGTCCGATGCACCTGCTGCTGTCTGTGGTGCTATATGCGCCGGGACTACTGGTTTTCCTTTATGCCCGTAAAACACACGCGCATGAAAATGTATTAAAACGTCAGGAGATGGCGCTGATCGGCCTGCTGCTTATTGCAGCAGTTCCGGCGACCTGGATGTTGGTGGGGTAACGCTATCCCCATCGTTCGCGAAACCTGGAGATTACGATGGGTAAAAAGCCCCCTTTGCCGATACTTATCACTGGAGGAGGTCGTCGCATCGGCCTCGCCGTCGCATGGCATTTTCTCAATCAAAGACAGCCAGTTATTGTCAGCTATCGGACACATTACCCGGCCATTGATGGCTTATGCGAAGCTGGCGCGTTGTGTATCCAGGCTGACTTTTCTACCGATAAAGGCGTGTTAGCCTTTGCCGATGAGGTTAAAAGGCAGACGACCGGTTTGCGCGCCATTGTGCATAATGCCAGTGCCTGGGTTGCAGAAAAGCCGGGCACGCCGCTAACCGAAGTGCTGTCGGCCATGATGCAGATTCATGTCAATACGCCCTACTTACTCAACCACGCCCTGGAAGAGTTGTTACGCGGTCATGGACATGCGGCCAGCGATATTATCCATTTTACGGATTATGTTGTGGAGCGTGGCAGCGACAAGCACATCGCTTATGCTGCCAGTAAAGCGGCGCTGGACAATATGACTCGCTCGTTCGCCCGCAAACTGGCGCCGGAAGTCAAAGTGAATGCGATTGCCCCCTCGCTGATCCTGTTCAACGAGAGTGACGATGCTGAATATCGCCAGCAGGCTCTGAATAAATCACTGATGAAAACGGCGCCCGGTGAAAAAGAAGTCATTGATTTAATTGACTATCTATTGACCAGTTGCTTTGTCACAGGACGTAGTTTTGCCCTTGATGGCGGGCGTCATCTGCGTTAATGCAGTTTAATCCAACAAAAAATCAGCAACCACGCGCTCAGGCTCCAGCACACCACTGACCCGCCGAGCGCGACGGGTAAGCGCATAAAGCCGGTGAAATACCACAGCGAAACGAGGTAGACAAAATAGGGAATAATCGACCACATGCTGAATACAATGGTGGTACGCAACGCCTCGATTCCACGCTCACTGGCCACGATATAATGGGCAATCAACGCGAATGTCGGGAACAGCGGGATTAATCCAGCAATATAGTAATTCTTTGTTTTAGCGAGCAAACCAATCAACACCACCACCAGCGCACCCAGCGCCGCTTTGATAACGAGTCCCATTACCCTGCCTTAACACATCAATAACATCAGTCCCTAGCATAACGGAAGCAATCTTGTTTAGAAAAGATTAATGGAAGGAAAAACGAGGGCGGTGTATGTTGGCGTTTTATATTCAAAATGAATGATATGAACACCATTGTATTTGTTGAAGATGATCCTGAAGTTGGCTCGCTGATTGCCGCCTATCTGGCCCGGCATGACATTGAGGTTATTCTTGAACCTCGTGGTGATTTGGCCGAGGAGAGAATCCTGCAAGTTCAACCCGATCTGGTGTTGTTAGATATCATGCTGCCGGGCAAAGACGGGATGACAATCTGCCGCGATTTACGTGGACGCTGGCAGGGTCCGATTGTTCTGCTGACCTCTCTGGACAGCGACATGAACCATATCCTGGCGCTGGAAATGGGGGCCTGCGACTACATCCTTAAAACAACCCCTCCGGCCGTACTGCTTGCGCGACTACGCCTGCATTTGCGTCAGAGCGAACATTCAGCCCAGTCTAAAGGTATTCAGGCAGCGACCATCACGCCGCACACAACGCTACGCTTTGGTACACTCGCTATCGACCCAACCAACCGCTCCGTGTTACTCGGCGGCGAGCAAGTCTCTCTTTCCACCGCCGATTTTGAATTATTGTGGGAGCTGGCGACTCATGCCGGGCAGATTATGGACCGCGATGCGCTGCTGAAGAACCTGCGCGGTGTAAGCTATGACGGTATGGATCGCAGCGTTGATGTGGCGATTTCCCGATTACGTAAAAAACTGCTTGATAACGCCACTGAGCCCTATCGAATCAAAACGGTACGCAACAAAGGTTACCTGTTTGCACCGCACGCCTGGGACGACGAGCCACAGAAATAGTGCCATCAGGCCGGTCTCGCAGATCGGCTGGATTTATCACAATACGTTACACCGTCACGAAAAATTGTTTACAGAACAGGCATACAACCGCCATCCGGCTGGTTTCCACATTTTTTGTGTGGCTGCTGACTTCCCCCCTCTCTATAATCCGTTGCGGTCCTGAACCTTATGGTTCAGGTTTATTTCGCAATAACAAAACTCTTTCCGGCATTTCAGGTGCTGAATGAGGCAAGAGGCTACAATATGTTCGTTACGCTCGCGTATATCGCGTTCTTTTTGGTTTGTTCATGGGCAATTTTCAGAATCAACCAAAAAAGTCACTCTCTTTCAAAAAGTGTCTTCATCGCTATTTTTCTTGGTGCCGTTATCGGCTTATCCCTGCATCTCATTGCTGCCGACGACAGTAAAACAGTGATCGGTTGGTATAACGTTATCGGCAATGGCTATGTGAATTTACTAAAGCTGGTTGCGGTTCCGCTGATTTTCATCTCTATTCTCTCAGCCATTAATAAGCTCGAAAATAGTGCAGGCATTGGGAAAATGTCGTTAACCATCGTCGGATGCATGCTCTGCCTGGTAATGATTGCCGGGTTTATTGGGCTACTGACTGCGCATGTATTAGGTCTGGACGCCAGCGCATTTGTTCATATGCAGTCCACGCTGACGGCGGATGATGTGAGTAAAACTGCCGCCATTTCACTACCAAAACTGATGACCTCCCTGATCCCCACGAACATTTTCCTCGATCTAACCGGGGCCAGAAGTGTTTCCGTCATAGGCATTGTTATCTTCACGCTACTTGCCGGCGTGGCATTATTAAAGGTCAAACAAGACGCCCCGCAAGAAGGTGAAAAATTAAGTGCCGGCATTAACGCCATCCAGATTTGGGTGATGAAGATGGTACGTATCGTTATTGCCCTCACCCCTTATGGCGTGATGGCATTAATGGCAGGCGTATTTTCCGCGTATCGACTTGAACAATTTGCCAGTCTGTTAGGCTTTATTGCAGCCTGTTACCTTGCCATTCTGATGATGTTTATCGTCCACGCGCTAATACTGGTGCTGAGTGGCAATAATCCGGTTCACTATTTTAAAACCGTCTGGCCAGTATTAACCTTTGCCTTTGTGTCACGCAGCAGTGCGGCATCTATTCCACTGGCTATTACCGCGCAGGAAAAGTTTGGCGTGCAAAACACCATTGCCAATATTGCGGCCTCATTCGGCTCCAGCATGGGTCAAAACGGCTGCGCCGGGATCTATCCGGCTATTATGGTGGCGATGATTGCGCCAACTATTGGCATTGATCCGCTATCGGTGCATTTTTTGCTCGCCATGCTACCTGCGATTGCGCTGGGTTCCATCGGAGTGGCGGGCGTTGGTGGCGGCGGAACATTTGCTGCGCTGATCGTCCTTTCAACGCTGAACTTCCCTGTCGCGCTGGTGGGGATTTTCATTGCTATCGAGCCTGTCGTTGATATGGCCAGAACGGCACTCAACGTGAATGGTTCGATGATGTCAGGCGTACTGGCTAACAGGCTCCTGAAAAAAAGAGCAGAAGAACCGCAACGCGTGAACGCGAATTAATCAGCCTTCCAGTAAGAACTAAGCCTTCCTGTAAACGGAAGGCTTTCTTTTGTGTCAACTGAATGTCAGTCCGTCGTATTTTTTCCAACGGTAATTCACGGCAGAAATAATCCAGCAGCAGATAAAAACGCCAATAATCACAAAGCCGACATTGCCCATATGCTCACTCAAATTGCTGACGGTATCCCATAATCCTCCCTGGAGTGAAAATGCGTCAGAGAGAAGTCCCAACGCCTCCAGTCCACCGATAAATAGCGCAACAATCACCGAGGTTCCGGTGATGGTCATATTGTAATAAAGCTTGCGCTGCGGCTTATTAAACGCCCATCCATAGGCCTCAACCATCAGGATGCTGTCAAGGCAATCAATCAGCGCCATCCCGCAGGTAAACAGCGCCGGGAAAACTAATATTGACCAGACCGACATGCCACTGGACGCGCTTGAAGCGGAAATACCCAGCAGAGAAATTTCAGTGGCGGTATCAAAACCCAGACCAAACAGAAAACCGACAAAATACATATGCCAGTCTTTACCTACCAGGCGGAAAGCTGAGCGAAAAATCCAGTTCAAAGGACCTGAAACCGTAATATTTTCCGTGTTACCAGCGTAAGTACCGGTGCGTTTAAGATGGCGAAAAGCCTTCCAGACATGGCAGAAGATAATGAGATTGATAGTGGCCAGAATCAGCAGAAATGCGGCAGAGACCGCGGTACCGATAAGACCGCCGACATTCTGAAACCAGGTCATATGCTGCTTAAAAACGCTGGTGGTCAGCGCAATGCCAATGCTTGCCAGCACAACAATGGTGGAGTGACCAAGGGAAAACCAGGCTCCCGTCGTCAGGGCGCGTTTTTTCTGCTGCATCAGTTTGCGCGTCGCGCTATCTATAGCAGCAATATGGTCGGCATCCACGGCATGGCGCAAACCATAGCACCACGCGATTAGACTCAGCGCCAGTAACGACGTGTTGTTGCTAAACGCGGTGAAAGCCCACAGCCACGCAACAATGTTTGCCCCGATGAGTAAAACCATCAACGAAATAATGTTTGGGCGTTTTTTTAATATTGAAAACAATGCGTTCATTGTTTCCAGCCTGTCAAATTTGCGCTAAACAACACACTACACCGCCGTTCACTGATTGATTAATAAAACGTTTACCAGGCTAATGATAACTCTTAAGAATTACCAACCCAGTGTCATAGATCAAAGTTGATTACCACTGATGCGAGTTCCGCCATCGCTCACTCCGCTACGCACAGGGGTAGATAGTCGCGTTGTCCCCCTCTTACAAAAACCGGCTTTAACTCCGAAATCAAGAATCAGGTATTGAAGCATTCCGCAGAAGATTATGGGCCAGAGCACTAATGGGCACATTCTTATGTCTCCGTGTGCCATGCTGATTGTGGTTGTTAAATGAGGAAACGCGATGATTGTTTTATGCAAAGCCTGCGGGACATCCTATGAGAAAACGGATTCTCATCCACAACATTGCGCTATCTGTAATGATGAACGCCAGTATGTCCCCGCGACAGGGCAGAAATGGATCGATTTTTCCGCCCTTTGTGCTTCACATACAAATAAGTGGCAACAACACAACGGCGATCTTCTCAGCATCCGCACCGTTCCTGATTTTGCGATTAATCAGCGGGCATTTATTCTACGTACTCCCGAGGGCAATATTCTGTGGGACTGTATTGCTACGCTCGATGATGCCACGAAAATGCTAATAGCGTCTCTGGGCGGGCTTAAGGCTATTGCGATATCACACCCTCACTACTACACAACGATGCAGGACTGGGCTGCAGAATTTAACGCCCCGATTTACCTCCATGCCAGTGATAGCGAGTGGGTGATGCGCAACAGCCCGTGGATTAGATTTTGGCAAGGCGACACCCTTGAACTCGCCCAGGACGTCAGTGTGATACGACTGGGGGGACACTTTTCCGGCGGCTGTGTTTTGCACTGGGCACGAAATGAAGGCCTGGTGCTTTCCGGCGACATCGTTCAGGTCACACCAGGGACGCATGCCGTCTCCTTTATGTGGAGTTACCCCAATATGCTGCCGCTGCCAGCCGCAACGGTCAGCGACATCACTCACCGCCTGAGTACGGTAAAATTTAAACAACTCTACGGCGCATTTGAGGGAAAAGATATTAAGGACAATGCCGATGAAATCGTACGCCGTTCAGGCGAAAAGTATATCTCCTGCCTTAGATAATCGGGCCGTTTACTCTCTCCCTCACTCAGGAAGATGAAAATGGATAGAACTGATAAACCGCCCCCATCAGCGAGAGACTGACTATCACGCTAATAACAAAATAGGTTTTGAATGGCTGCTTTTGTGTTTTATGGCGGAAAATTTGTTGACCCGCTATCGCGCCCCCCCACCCGCCAACAACACCAAACATCAGCAAAGTAGACTCAGGCACCCTGCGCCAGGCCTTACGAGCGGCCATTTTGTCGAGGCCATATAGCGCCATCGTCAGTATATTGGCAACTATTAGCCACATAACCACAGGTTGTGCGGTGAAAATACAGCCTATTGCTGCGAAAATGAGTAGCAAATAACAACAACGATTGAAATTCATATTTTTATATCACAACAATTTTGAGAGTATCAGTACGCATTATATTGCGTATTCGGTGATTTTATATGAAGAAGCTGTTTGTACAGTTTTATCTCCTGCTGTTTGTCTGCTTTCTGGTGATGACCCTGCTGGTCGGCCTGGTATACAAATTCACCGCAGAACGCGCGGGCAGACAGTCGCTCGACGATTTAATGAAAAGCTCGTTGTACCTGATGCGCAGTGAACTGCGCGAGATCCCACCACGTGACTGGGGTAAGACGCTAAAGGAGATGGATTTGAACCTCTCTTTTGATCTGCGCGTTGAACCGCTGAATAAATACACGCTGGATGCCCCAACCATGCAGCGCCTGCGCGAAGGCGATATTGTCGCGCTTGACGATCAGTACACTTTTATTCAACGAATCCCGCGCAGCCATTACGTGCTGGCCGTCGGCCCGGTACCCTATCTCTATTTTCTGCATCAAATGCGCTTGCTGGACATCGCGCTGATGGCGTTCATTGCCATTTCGCTGGCCTTCCCGGTGTTTATCTGGATGCGCCCCCACTGGCAGGAAATGCTCCGACTGGAAGCCGCAGCACAACGTTTTGGTGAGGGGCATCTGGGCGAACGCCTCCATTTTGATAACGGTTCCAGTTTTGAGCGTCTTGGTGTGGCGTTTAACCAGATGGCGGATAATATCAATGCGCTGATCGCCAGTAAAAAACAGCTTATTGATGGTATTGCCCATGAGCTTCGGACTCCACTGGTACGCTTACGTTACCGACTGGAGATGAGTGAGAACCTCACCGAGCAAGAATCTCAGGCACTGAATCGTGATATCGGCCAGTTGGAAGCGTTGATCGAAGAGTTACTGACCTACGCCCGGTTGGATCGCCCACAAAATGAATTGAAGCTCAGCGTACCCGACCTGCCCCTTTGGCTGACAACCCATCTTGAGGATGTGCAAAGCGTCAATCCTGACCATGAGGTGCGGCTACGCCATCTTCAGAGTGGCGACTACGGTGCATTGGATATGCGCCTGATGGAGCGTGTGCTGGATAATCTGCTGAATAACGCCCTGCGCTATTGCCAGTCGACGGTACAAGCCAGTCTGCAGCTGGACGGCAACCAGGCGACACTGATCGTGGAAGACGACGGTCCGGGTATCGCACCTGCGGCGCGTGAACAAGTTTTTGAGCCATTTGTACGCCTCGATCCCAGTCGTGACCGGGCGACCGGTGGTTGCGGACTTGGGTTAGCCATCGTCCATTCGATCGCATTGGCTATGGGCGGTACGGTCGTCTGCGATGAAAGTGAACTGGGCGGGGCTCGTTTTTCTTTCAGTTGGCCTGTCTGGCATAACATTCCTGAATTTCCCACTGCCTGACCCATGCCGCTCGGTGGTCAGGCGGCAAATGTTGTGCTATAAAAAAGTATGTTGTAACTAAAAGGGTAAAACACATGGCCCGTTACGATCTCGTTGACCGTCTGAACAGCACCTTCCGCCAGATGGAACAGGAGCTGGCGCTGCTGAGCGAAAATTTGTTGCAGCAGACGCTGCTGATTGCGCGCGTGTTCTCGTTACCAGAAGTCGTCAAGGAGGCAGAACATGCCCCTTTGCAGAGCATCGATGTAAAACAACATTTAGGCAAAGAGGCTGAATCGCTGGCACTGCGTCACTATCGCCATCTGTTTATTCAGCAGCAATCCGAGAACCGCAGCAGCAAAGCGGCCGTCCGTCTTCCTGGCGTGTTGTGCTATCAGGTGGATAACGCGGCGCAGCGCGCTCTGGAAGAACAAATTCAGCGTATTAACCAGTTGAAAACGACGTTTGAGCGCATTGTCACTGTGGAATCGGGACTGGCGCCGGCGGCACGTTTCGAATGGGTGCATCGCCACCTGCCAGGACTGATTACGTTGAATGCCTATCGTACCCTCACGCTGGTGAAAGAACCCGCCACCCTGCGCTTTGGCTGGGCTAACAAACACATCATTAAAAACCTGAAGCGCGATGAAGTCCTGCAGCAACTGGAAAAGAGTCTGACGTCGCCGCGCAGCGTACACCCATGGACGCGTGAAGAGTGGCAGGCGAAGCTGGAGCGGGAATATCAGGACATCGCAGCCCTGCCACAGCAGGCAAAACTGAAGATTAAAAGACCGGTGAAAGTGCAGCCCATCGCCCGCGTCTGGTACAAAGGAGAGCAAAAACAGGTGCAATACGCCTGCCCAACGCCGCTGATTGCGCTAATCAACAACAACAACGGTATGACCGTACCCGATATCGGCGAGTTACTGAATTACGATGCCGACAACGTTCAGCATCGTTTTAAACCTCAGGCGCAGCCGTTGAGATTGATTATTCCCCGACTGCACCTGTACGTTGCTGATTAACTGCCCGGTCGCATGCTGCCAACCATCAGTTCCGGTCGTACCCAACTGTCGAACTCCGCTTCGGTTAAATATCCCAGCGCCAGGGCAGATGCTTTTAACGTCAGCCCTTCCTTGTGCGCTTTTTTGGCTATCTCAGCGGCTTTGTCGTAACCGATATGGGTATTGAGTGCGGTAACCAGCATCAGCGACTCGTTGAGTAACTGGTCGATTCGCTCACGATTGGGTTCAATACCCGTCGCGCAGTGCTCGTTAAAGCTTTCCATCCCGTCCGCCAGCAAACGCACTGATTGCAGAAAGTTGTGGATGACCATCGGTCGATAAACGTTAAGCTCAAAGTTACCTGACGCCCCGCCCATATTAATGGCAACATCATTGCCCATCACCTGGCAACAAAGCATGGTCAGCGCCTCACACTGAGTCGGATTGACCTTACCCGGCATAATGGAGCTACCCGGTTCGTTTTCAGGAATTGAAATTTCACCAATACCACAGCGCGGACCGGATGCCAGCCAACGCACATCGTTGGCGATTTTCATCAGTGATACCGCCAGCCCCTTGAGCGCTCCGTGGGCGTGAACCAACGCATCGCAGGTCGCCAGTGCTTCAAATTTATTCGGTGCAGTAACAAACGGCGCGCAGGTAATGACCTTCAACTCATCCGCGACCCGACGCGCATATTCAGGATGGGTGTTCAGTCCGGTTCCCACCGCCGTTCCCCCCAACGCCAGTTCCGCCACATGGGGTAAACTGTTTTCAATGTGTCTGAGGTTATGTTCGAGCATCGCCACCCAGCCGGAAATTTCCTGCCCAAGCGTAAGCGGGGTAGCATCTTGCAGATGCGTCCGGCCAATTTTGACGATATCGGCAAACGCGTGGGATTTATCACTGAGCGTTTTGGTCAACACCGTTAATTGCGGGATCAGTGATTTGCGCAGCGCCAGCAGCGCGGCAACATGCATCGCTGTCGGAAAGACATCATTCGAGCTTTGGCTTTTATTAACATCATCGTTGGGGTGAACTTTTCGCTCCATTCCCCGCACGCCGCCCAGCAATTCGCTGGCACGGTTTGCCAGCACCTCATTCATATTCATATTGCTTTGCGTGCCGGACCCCGTCTGCCAAATGGCCAACGGAAACTCATCCCGATGTTTGTCCGCCAATACTTCATCTGCGGCCTGCATAATCGCGGTGGCTTTATCTTCCGCCAGCAGCCCGAGATCTAAATTAACCTTGGCAGCCGCCCGTTTCGTCAGCGCCAGCGCATGGATCAGCAAGACCGGCATTTTCTCCGTAGAGATACGAAAATGCTCCAGCGAACGTTGGGTTTGCGCCCCCCAAAGCTTATCGGCAGGAACATCAATTGCGCCCATTGAATCATTCTCGCGGCGTACCGTTACCATTACCTGCTCCTTACATTAAGAATTGATTAGGTTATGTTTCGACATTGCCCACTTGCATTGGTCTTATCAGTATTAACGAGGATTAAACTGTCGTTTGGTGGTTCGTGCGGAAAAAAAACCGCCCCTAAGGGCGGCTGACGTTACTTAACGCAGCGTGCGCACTGCGACGTCTGAATTTGCTTGAAGAAATCATTACCTTTGTCATCCACCAGGATAAACGCCGGGAAATCTTCCACTTCAATTTTCCAGATGGCTTCCATCCCCAGTTCAGGATATTCCACGCATTCCAGACTCTTGATACTGCCCTGGGCAAGCACCGCTGCGGGGCCGCCAATGCTACCTAAGTAGAAGCCGCCGTGCTTATGGCAGGCATCGGTCACCTGCTGGCTGCGGTTGCCTTTCGCCAGCATGATCATACTGCCGCCCGCGGCCTGAAGCTGGTCGACATATGAGTCCATACGTCCGGCTGTAGTTGGGCCAAGTGAACCAGAGGCATAGCCTTCCGGCGTTTTTGCCGGACCGGCGTAATAGATCGGGTGATCTTTAACATATTGCGGCAAACTTTCACCGTTATCCAGACGTTCTTTCAGTTTCGCATGCGCAATATCACGTCCAACAATAATGGTTCCGTTGAGCGACAGACGCGTGGACACCGGGTACTGCGACAACTGGGCCAGGATCTCTTTCATCGGCCGATTGAGGTCAACGCGCACCGCTTCGCCTTCGCCCGCCTGGCGCAGCTCTTCTGGGATATATTTACCAGGATTATGCTCCAGTTTTTCGATCCAAATGCCTTCACGGTTGATCTTAGCTTTGATATTTCGATCGGCGGAGCAAGAAACCCCCATACCAACCGGACACGACGCGCCGTGACGCGGCAGACGGATCACGCGAATATCATGAGCGAAGTACTTCCCACCAAACTGCGCGCCCAGCCCCAAATTCTGCGCTTCTATCAACAGTTCTTTTTCCAGCTCCACATCGCGGAATGCCTGACCATGCTCGTTACCTTCGGTCGGCAGTTCGTCGTAGTATTTCGCCGAAGCCAACTTGACGGTTTTCAGCGTCGCTTCCGCCGACGTTCCACCAATAACAAACGCGATATGATACGGCGGACAAGCCGCTGTTCCCAGCGTACGCATCTTCTCGACCAGGTAATTTTTTAATTTGCCCGGCGTGAGCAGCGCTTTGGTTTCCTGGTACAGATAGGTTTTGTTTGCCGAACCACCGCCTTTAGCAATACACAAGAATTTGTATTCATCGCCGTCAACGGTATACAGATCGATCTGCGCCGGCAGGTTAGTGCCAGTGTTCACTTCTGTATACATATCCAGCGCGGCGTTTTGCGAATAGCGCAGGTTGTCTTCGATGTAGGTGTTATAGACCCCTCGTGCCAGTGCCGCTTCATCTCCGCCGCCGGTCCAGACACGCTGACCTTTTTTACCCACGATTATCGCTGTGCCGGTATCCTGACAGGTCGGCAAAATACCTTTCGCCGCGATGTCGGAGTTACGCAGGAATTGCAGGGCCACATATTTGTCGTTTTCGCTGGCCTCAGGGTCACGCAGGATATCAGCAACCTGCTGCTGATGTGCAGGACGCAGCATAAACGACGCATCATGAAAAGCCTGACGAGCCAGCAGGGTTAGCGCTTGCGGCGCGACTTTAATAACCTCCTGCCCTTCGAATTCGACAACGGAGACATAGTCGCTGGTCAGCAGATAGTATTCGGTATCATCCTTTTTAAGCGGGAAAGGATGCTGATAATGAAAGGGTTTGTTTGACATTGTGCTCTCACTTACTGCTAGGTCTGGTTATTCTCTGGGCAGATGTTCCATTGCCCTGCTGCCCTGCCATAAGTCGGGTTGGAGAAAGCAAGGCTTTCTGCAACCGGAAATACTCAGGGTATTAAAAGCGAGTCACCATATCCTACACAATTTTTTAACAAAAACTGAGACAAGTACGACTTTTTACATGCGCAGGTTACTTCCCTCAGGGTTTCTTGGTTTAATAGCCAGAGAAAATTCCACATTCAAACAGGGCTTGAGAATGCAAAAACTCATCAACTCAGTGCAGAACTACGCCTGGGGAAGTAAAACTGCGTTAACGGAACTTTATGGGATTGCCAACCCAACTCAGCAACCGATGGCTGAACTTTGGATGGGGGCGCACCCAAAAAGCAGTTCGCAGGTTCAGAGCGCTGATGGTCAGACGGTTGCTTTGCGCGACGTTATTGAACGCGATAAATCCGCGCTATTAGGTGATGCCGTTGCCAAACGCTTTGGTGAACTGCCCTTCCTGTTTAAAGTGCTCTGCGCCGCGCAACCCCTTTCGATTCAGGTTCATCCTAACAAGCACAATTCTGAAATCGGGTTTGCCAAAGAAAACGCCGCCGGGATCCCAATGGATGCCGCCGAGCGCAACTACAAAGATCCTAACCACAAACCAGAACTGGTTTTTGCTTTGACGCCTTTCCTGGCAATGAACGCATTTCGTGAGTTCTCCGAAATTGTTGCCTTGTTACAACCCGTTTCCGCCGCGCATCCGGCTATTGCGCATTTCCTGCAGGAGCCGAGTGCAGAGCGTCTGAGCTATCTATTCGCCAGTTTGCTGAATATGCAGGATGAGGAGAAATCCCATGCTCTGGCGATCCTGAAATCGGCGCTAAACAGCCAGCAGGGTGAACCCTGGCAAACCATCCGCCTGATCGCCGACTTCTACCCTAACGACAGCGGACTCTTTTCCCCACTGCTGCTCAACGTGGTTAAACTCAATCCCGGCGAGGCCATGTTCTTGTTTGCTGAAACCCCGCACGCCTACCTGCAGGGTGTGGCGCTGGAGGTGATGGCGAACTCAGATAACGTGCTGCGCGCCGGACTGACGCCAAAATATATTGATATCCCGGAACTGGTCGCCAACGTTAAATTTGTCGCTAAACCTGCAAACCAGTTGCTGACCACACCGGTTAAGACGGATGGCGAACTGGACTTCCCCATTCCGGTCGACGATTTCGCGTTTTCTCTACATGAGTTAACGGCCACTGGCGCAGAGATCGGCCAGCAAAGCGCCGCAATTCTGTTCTGCATTGAGGGTGAAGCCGTGTTGAGCAAAGGTGAGCAGCGTCTGGTACTGCAGCCGGGTGAGTCGGCCTTTATTAGTGCGAATGAATCGCCGGTCAACGTCAGCGGCAAGGGCCGTTTAGCTCGGGTTTATAACAAGCTGTAGCAAGATACTGATATTTTTAACAACTCTTGCTAAGCTGTAGTGAGTTAAAGACAAGTCACTCCTCCAGGCGTCTTCAAACGCCTGGTTTTATTTTATGGATATCAAAATGAAAAAATCGCTGGTAGCTGCGGGTGTAGTGGTTGCACTGGGTATCGTCTGGACGGGCGGCGCCTGGTACACAGGTAAAAAACTCGAAACGCATCTCGCCGAGATGGTGACACAGGCAAACAATCAGTTGAAACGCTACTCCCCTGAGGCGGGAATTGAACTGAGTTATCAAAACTATCAGCGCGGCGTGTTCAATAGCCAACTGCAACTGGTGGTTAAACCCATCACCGGGCAGCAAGATTCCTGGCTGAAGCCGGGGCAAAGCATCGTCCTTAATGAAACGGTTGATCACGGCCCTTTCCCACTGGCACAGCTGAAGTCGCTGAATCTGGTTCCCGCTATGGCCTCGGTGAAAACAACGTTGGTGAATAACGACGTCACCAAACCACTGTTCGACATTGCCAAAGGTGAAACGCCATTCATCATTAACTCCCGTATCGGTTACAGCGGCGATACCCGCTCCGATCTCTCCCTCAAACCGCTGAACTACGAGAATGGCGATGAAAAAGTGGCCTTCAGCGGCGGGGAATTCCAGTTTACGGCTGACAAAGACGGTAATGCGGTTTCGCTGACTGGCGATGCGCAAAGTGGTCTGGTTAATGCGGTCAATGAGTACAACCAGAAGGTACAAATTACCTTCAATAACCTGAAAACTGAAGGTTCCAGCAGTATCGCCAGCTTTGGTGAGCGTATTGGCGACCAGAAGTTGTCACTCGAAAAACTGTCAATTTCAGTCGAGGGTAAAGAGTTGGCGGTTCTGGAAGGCATGGGTATCGATGGTAAATCCGATCTGATCAACGAGGGTAAAACCGTTAACAGCCAGCTGGATTACACTCTGAACAGCCTTAAACTGCAGGGCCAGGATATGGGTAGCGGCAAACTGACGCTGAAAGTGGGTCAGATTGATGGTGAAGCCCTGCACCAGTTCAGTCAGCAGTATAGCGCCCAGACCAAGGCGTTGATGTCACAGGTAGATGTGGTGCAAAACCCGGAGCTATATCAGCAGAAAGTCACCGAAGCCTTCTTTAATGCCCTGCCGATTCTGATGAAAGGCGAACCGGTTATCACCATTGCGCCACTGAGCTGGAAAAATGCGAAAGGTGAAACCGCCTTTAATCTGTCTCTACTGCTGAAAGATCCGACCGCTAACACCGTGGAGCCGCAAACGCTGGCCCAGGAAGTGGATCGCTCCGTCAAATCACTGGACGCTAAGCTGACGATCCCTGTCGACATGGCGACTGAATTCATGACGCAGATTGCCAAACTGGAAGGATATCAGCAGGAAGAAGCGGCGGGTCTGGCGAAGCAGCAGGTTAATGGCCTCGCGGCGATGGGTCAGATGTTCCGTATTACGACGCTGCAGGACAACGTTATCGGTTCCAGCCTGCAATATGCGAACGGTCAGGTAACACTGAACGGACAGAAAATGTCGCTGGATGAGTTTGTTGGCATGTTCGGTATGCCTACCTTTGCTGAGCCGGACGCGCCTGCTGCCCCGCAACAGTAAATATCCCTTACGACAGGCCCGATAACTTTGCTTATCGGGCTTTTTTTATTTCGCGACGACCAGTCGGGCGGCAAGCGTCAGATTGCGCGAATGGCTTTCATCGTGGCCAATGCGTTGTAGCATGCGTTCCGCAAGGGTGTATCCCATTTCACGGGCAGGCGTGCAGGCCCAAATAATGGGAATATCATCCAGCGCGCTTTCCGCCACATCGGCAAATCCGGCCAAGGATATTTGCTGTTCAAAGTAGCGATCTACGCCTGTTTCACCACTCTGTCGCCCTGCTCTCATCAGGCCAAACCAGGCGCCTACGGCAATGGTTTCGTTGTAGCACACCACCGCACTGATTGTGGGATTCCGGCGTAACAGCGCCGTCACCTCTTCCGCGGCCTGCTTTTGGCTGGATGAACACTCCAGCACCCAGTCGCTATGAAATGGCAAACCATACTTCAACAATGTCGCACAATAGCCGCCGACGCGCTCTGCCCGGGTTAATGAAGAGCTTTGCCCGCCCAGCCAGGCAATGCGCTGATGCCCATGACGTATCAGTTGTTCAACCAGAAGTTGCGCGGCCTGCATGTTATCAGGTCTGACGGTGTCAACGTCATCCATATAGCTGGCGCGTGACGCAAACACCACCGGGATCCCTTTCTCAGCGGCCAGTTGCTGTAGCGCGTCACTGCTGCCTGCGGCCCCGGCGATCACCACGCCATCAACCCCTTGATTAAGTAACAGGGTGAAGCGCTGTGTCAGCTGTTCGCCGTCTTTACCGCCATGCAGTAAGAAGACCATGCGCCCCTGGGCTTCTAATGCTTCCGTCAGCCCCGCCGTTAGCTCGGCGTAAAACGGCGTAGAAAGATCGCGCACGATCAACCCCACTACCCCGCTCTGCCCACCGCGCAGGGCTGATGCTTGTCGATTACGCACAAACCCCAGTTGCTCAATGGCAGCATTTACCCGTT
Source organism: Citrobacter sp. wls708 (assembly GCF_005281255.1). Classification (NCBI taxonomy): domain Bacteria; kingdom Pseudomonadati; phylum Pseudomonadota; class Gammaproteobacteria; order Enterobacterales; family Enterobacteriaceae; genus Citrobacter; species Citrobacter sp. wls708. Next base: position 46,712 of record NZ_SZXE01000039.1, on the reverse strand, counting down.
CACCGGTTGCTGATGAAATACGTCCTTTGCCACTGAGTACCAATGAGACGGTACTGACCGAAACACCCGCAGCCAGCGCAACATCATGGATCGTTATTTTTTTGGCTATAGCCATAAAAACAGAAAACTCCCTGATAACGTGACGGATAAAACGTTTTATCAATCACTTATATTTATACCCCCTATTATCGTTCGATAATGTGATTTATACCGCACTATAATTAGGTAAAACGTTTTATCTTCTCGCCATCATTAGCCAGCCTGATTTAACAAGGAGTCGTTTAATGACGACGAGAACCACACCAAAAATAACGTTATGGGAATTTTTCCAGCAGTTGGGCAAAACTTTTATGTTGCCCGTGGCTCTGCTCTCATTTTGCGGGATCATGTTAGGGATCGGCAGTTCGTTAAGCAGCCACGATGTCTTAACGTTAATCCCGGCGTTAGGAAATCCGGTGCTACAGGCCATCTTTACCTGGATGAGCAAGGTTGGCTCATTTGCGTTTAGCTTCCTACCGGTGATGTTCTGTATTGCCATTCCTCTTGGCCTGGCGCGCGAGAACAAAGGTGTGGCGGCGTTTGCTGGTTTTGTCGGTTACGCGGTAATGAACCTTGCCGTCAACTTCTGGTTAACCGCAAAAGGTATCTTACCCACCACTGATGCGGCGATCCTGAAAGCCAACAACGTGCAAAATATTCTGGGGATCCAGTCGATCGACACCGGGATCCTCGGCGCCGTCATCGCCGGGATCATCGTCTGGATGCTGCATGAACGCTTCCATAACATTCGTCTGCCGGATGCTCTCGCCTTCTTCGGCGGCACTCGCTTCGTTCCCATCATCTCCTCGGTAGTGATGGGCCTGGTCGGTCTGGTCATTCCCCTGATTTGGCCGGTTTTCGCCATGGGCATTACCGGACTCGGTCACATCATCAACAGTGCAGGTGAATTTGGTCCTATGCTGTTTGGCACCGGCGAACGTCTGTTGCTGCCTTTTGGCCTGCATCATATTCTGGTGGCATTGATTCGCTTTACCGAAGCCGGCGGCACGCAGGAAGTCTGTGGTCATAGCGTGAGCGGCGCACTGACTATTTTCCAGGCTCAATTGAGCTGCCCGACAACCCAAGGCTTCTCTGAAAGCGCAACCCGCTTCCTGTCCCAGGGTAAAATGCCAGCGTTCCTCGGCGGGTTACCGGGTGCAGCGTTAGCGATGTATCACTGCGCACGTCCAGAGAATCGTCATAAAATTAAAGGGTTATTAATTTCCGGTCTGATTGCCTGTGTCATTGGTGGTACGACCGAACCTCTTGAGTTCTTGTTCCTGTTCGTGGCCCCGGTTCTGTATGTGATCCACGCTTTGCTTACCGGCCTCGGCTTCACCGTGATGGCGGTGCTTGGCGTTACCATCGGTAATACTGACGGTAACCTGATCGACTTCGTGGTGTTCGGCATCCTGCATGGATTGTCTACCAAGTGGTATCTGGTCCCTGTCGTCGCAGCTATCTGGTTCGCGGTGTATTACGTTATCTTCCGCTTCGCCATCACGCGCTTCAATCTGAAGACACCGGGTCGCGAAGTCGAAATGGCCAGCACTATCGAAAAAGTGATGGCTGGAGCGCCAGGTAAATCGGGATACAACGTGCCAGCTATTCTGGCGGCGTTGGGCGGCGCGGAAAACATTGTTAGCCTGGATAACTGCATTACTCGTTTGCGCTTGTCAGTAAAAGATATGTCGCTTGTTAACGTACAAGCTCTGAAGGACAATCGTGCCATTGGCGTAGTACAACTCAATCAGCATAACCTCCAGGTTGTTATTGGTCCGCAGGTCCAGTCAGTGAAAGACGAAATCGCGGTTCTGATGAATACCGTACAGGCTTAAGGACAACACTATGTTTGATTTTTCAAAGGTTGTGGACAGACACGGCACCTGGTGTACCCAATGGGATTACGTCGCCGACCGTTTTGGCTCAGCCGATCTGCTACCGTTCACCATCTCTGACATGGATTTTGCCACTGCCCCCTGCATTCTTGAGGCGCTTACCCAGCGCCTGTCCCATGGCGTATTGGGTTATAGCCGTTGGAAAAATGATGAATTTTTGGCGGCCATTCAGCACTGGTTTCTTACGCGTCACAATACCAAAATCGATCCTCAGTCGCTGGTATATGGTCCCTCGGTCATCTATATGGTGTCAGAGCTGATTCGCCAGTGGTCTTCCGCGGGTGATGCGGTAGTTATCCACACTCCGGCTTACGACGCGTTTTACAAAGCTATCGAGGGTAATCAGCGCGTGGTGCGCGCTGTCGAACTGGAAAAACACACTGACGGTTGGTACTGCGACATGGCCGCGCTGGAGAGTGCCCTGTCTCGTCCAGAGAGCAAAATTCTTCTGCTCTGTAGCCCACAAAATCCGACGGGTAAAGTGTGGACGCGTGATGAGCTGGAAACCATGGCGGAACTGTGTCAGCGCCATGGTGTAAAAGTTATTTCCGATGAGATCCATATGGATATGGTATGGGGAGATCACCCACATATTCCCTGGAGTAACGTCGCACGTGACAGCTGGGCGCTGCTCACTTCCGGTTCAAAAAGTTTTAATATTCCGGCACTGACCGGGGCTTACGGGATGATTGAAGACGCTCAAAGTCGTAACGATTATCTCAGCGCATTAAAAGGTCGCGATGGTCTTTCCTCGCCGGCGGTACTGGCGCTGACCGCTCATATTGCCGCCTATCAACAGGGCGCAAGCTGGCTTGATGCGCTGCGGGATTACCTTGCCAGCAACCTGCATTACGTCTCACGCGAGCTTAATGCCGCATTCCCCGAACTGAGCTGGCAGGTTCCGCAATCTACCTATCTGGCGTGGATTGACCTGCGTCCGCTCAACATTGATGATCGCGAATTGCAGGAAGCGCTTATCCACCAGCAGAAAGTCGCCATCATGCCAGGATACACCTACGGCAAAGAAGGACGCGGTTTTGTGCGCCTGAATGCCGGATGCCCGCGCTCAAAACTTGAAAAAGGCGTTCAGGGATTGATTAACGCCATCCGTACAATTCGTTAAGCAGGTTTGCGCAATGAAAACCTCATTGCGCGCCTTATCAGCCTGACGCCTCCTCCATTAAGCCAGCGTCAATCATTCACCGTGGATAATCCCGCTTTCATTCCCGGTACCAGAATAACTTTTCGACACCCATCTTCCCGTTTCTCAAAAATTTCATATCCTCTTGCGGCATCTTCCAGCGGCATATGGTGCGTCACAATCTCTTCCGGGGTAAGCAATCCCTTCTCTATCAAATTAAGCAGATCAGGTAAGTAAGCATGCACATGTGTCTGCCCCATTTTGAACGTCAATCCCTTATCAAAAGCATCACCAAACATGAATCCGTGGATAAAACCGGCGTAAACGCCAGGGACGCTGACAATTCCTCCCCGGCGCACTGCCGCAATGCATTGCCTGAGCGCTTTTCCGCTACTGCCTTCAATTTTTAATGTGCTGAGTACAGTTTCAGTGAGGCTCCCTTTTGCCTCAAAACCGACGGCATCAATCACCGCATCCACGCCACGATGACCTGCCGTGTTATCAATAATCCATTTTGCGGGATCCTCGTTTTTATCAAAGTTAATGGGAATCGCACCATAGCGTTGTCGTGCAAATTCAAGGCGGTAATCGTTATGATCAATGATAAATATCTGTTCGGCACCGTTGAGACGAGCACAGGCAGCTGTTAATAACCCTACCGGTCCAGCGCCAAAGATAGCAACGCTGGAGCCTGGCTTAATGTCGGCATTCTTCACAGCCTGCCATGCCGTCGGTAAAATATCAGACAGAAAAAGAACCTTTTCATCTGCCAACGTATCCGGCACTTTGAATGGACCTGTGTTCGCTTTTGGCACCCGAACATATTCGGCCTGACCGCCAGGAATACCGCCGTACAGATCGCTGTAGCCAAACAGTGCCGCCGGTGGCGTGATATTCTTGCGGTTCAGCGCTGCGCCGTTGCCACTGTTAGTGCTTTCACACGCGGCATACTGATGAAGTTGACAGAAAAAACATTCGCCACAGGCAATGACAAAGGGTACCACCACGCGATCACCTTTTCTTACAGCCGTCACTTGCGATCCCGTTTCAACCACTTCGCCCATAAACTCATGACCAAATATATCGCCATGATGAATTCCAGGGATCTTACCGCGATAAAGATGCAGGTCCGAACCGCATATAGCTGTCGCAGTAACACGCAGAATGATATCATCCGGCTCTTCTATGCCGGGATCTGGCATATTATCAACGCTAACATGATGAGGGCCATGATAAGTCAGTGCTTTCATCATTTTTCTCCTTTAAGTCATCATCTTAAAAGTAAAAAATTATCGTATTTGGCTGGTTCCTTCATTATTTAAGTTAACCATGTTTTCGCTCCGTATTGTTTTTGCCCAAAAGAGTAGTAAGCGTAGAACAAAATGAATACCATGACATTTAATAATGTCATTTTAAGACTGAGCGGAACGCTTCGGTTTTATTGCGATCTATTTATAATTTAAGAAAATTTACAAGAATAATCCTGATCAGGCAATTATGCCTTTATTCCTTCTAAATCTCAGACGGTTACAGCAATTTATTAATTAAACGTCAACCATAATAAGCGAAGCGGTATTTACCGCAATCCATTGAAAATTATCAATACGGACTGATTCGCCTATCAACATTAAATTTGACTTAATACAAATAGCCGCTAACTTTAAGCCTTGAACAACGACGGATACGAAATTATTTTTTTGTATCTGACTGACATAACCGATATATGAGGTGATATATGGCAGAGCATCGTGGTGGTTCCGGTAACTTCGCAGAAGACCGAGAAAAAGCATCAGAAGCGGGCCGTAAAGGCGGTCAACATAGCGGTGGTAACTTCAAAAACGATCCGCAACGCGCATCTGAAGCTGGCAAAAAAGGTGGACAAAGCAGCCACGGTGGTGGCCGTAAGTCTGACAACTCCTGATAGTTAGCGTTATTTTCATCTTTTAATGAAAAGAGTGTCCTGCGGGTCTGTATGAGGCTCGCAGTTATTTTTAACCTCTACAGGATATTAATATGCATATGAAAAGCATTGAAGACGTATTTATTCACCTACTTTCAGATACCTATAGCGCCGAAAAACAATTAACGCGCGGACTGGCTAAACTCGCCAGAGCCGCATCAAGTGAAAAGCTCAGCAAAGCCTTTAATGCCCACCTGGAAGAAACTCAGGGGCAAATTGAACGTATTGACCAAATCGTTGAGCAAGAGGCGGGAATTAAGATTAAACGCATGAAATGTGTGGCGATGGAAGGCTTAATTGAAGAGGCTAATGAGGTTATTGAAAGCACCGAGAAAAATGAAGTACGCGATGCGGCATTAATCGCAGCCGCACAGAAAGTGGAACATTATGAAATTGCCAGCTACGGCACACTGGCAACCCTGGCAGAACAACTTGGATATAAAAAAGCCGTAAAACTCCTCGCAGAAACGCTTGAAGAAGAGAAACAAACCGATCTGAAATTAACCGATCTTGCGGTTGGTAACATTAATAAAGACGCTGAAAAACGATAACCATACTGACACGAGGAAATTACGATGAATCACTTAGAACATTACCATGACTGGCTACGCGATGCACACGCGATGGAAAAGCAAGCGGAGTCAATGCTGGAATCGATGGCGAGTCGTATCGATAATTATCCTGATTTGCGTGCCAGAATTGAGCAACATATTAATGAAACAAAACGGCAAATTACTCTGCTGGAAGAGATCCTCGATCGAAACGATATCTCGCGCTCTGTATTAAAAGACTCAATGAGTAAAATGGCGGCTTTTGGCCAGTCGATTGGCGGCATGTTTCCTTCTGACGAAATTGTAAAAGGCGCAATTAGCGGCTATGTATTCGAGCAATTTGAAATAGCCTGCTACACATCGCTTTTGGCCGCCGCTAAAAAGGTCGGTGATACCGCCTCTATCCCCGCTATCGAAACGATTCTGGCAGAGGAACGTGAGATGGCCGACTGGCTGATTAAACATATTCCGCAAACGACAGAACAATTTCTCTTACGGTCTGACGCTGACGGCGTTGTAGCCAAAAAATAATCTCATTACGCTCTGCTTCAGGCAGAGCTTCCTCGGATGAGGTCTGTACCGTGCCTGAACTTGACGCTTTTTATTTAGCCCGTTTTCAGTTCGCCTTCACTGTCTCTTTCCATATTCTTTTTCCCGCGATTACGATTGGACTGGCCAGCTATCTGGTGGTGCTGGAGGGGATGTGGCTGCGCACGCGAAACAATCTCTGGCGCTCGCTCTATAATTTCTGGCTGCAAATCTTCGCCGTCAATTTTGGGATGGGCGTCGTATCCGGCCTGGTGATGGCTTATCAGTTTGGTACCAACTGGAGCGGCTTTTCGCAATTTGCCGGCAGTATTACCGGACCACTGCTGCTTTATGAAGTCCTGACCGCCTTTTTCCTCGAAGCGGGCTTCCTTGGCGTAATGTTATTCGGCTGGAATAAAGTATCTCCAGCGCTGCATTTCTTCACCACCTGTATGGTGGCGCTGGGCACGTTGCTATCTACCTTCTGGATCCTGGCTTCCAACAGTTGGATGCAAACACCTCAAGGTTTTAGCCTCGAAAATGGGCATGTCATTCCCCAGGATTGGCTGGCTATCGTATTTAACCCTTCATTTCCGTATCGCTTATTGCATATGTCGATTGCTGCTTTTCTGAGTAGCGCGATGTTCGTTGGCGCATCTGCCGCCTGGCATTTACTCCGGGGTAACGATACCCCTGCCATTCGTAAAATGTTTTCGATGGCGTTGTGGATGGCTCTGATTGTCGCCCCTATTCAGGCCGTTGTTGGAGATATGCATGGCCTCAATACCCTTGAGCATCAGCCTGCGAAAATAGCGGCCATTGAGGGACACTGAGAGAATCCCCCCGGAGAGGCAACGCCGTTGACGCTGTTTGGCATGCCTGACATGGAGGAAGAGCGCACCAAATACGCTCTTGCGATCCCTGCGCTGGGCAGTCTGATTCTGACCCATAGCCTGGACAAGCAGGTTCCAGCGCTGAAGGATTTTCCCAAGGAAGATCGCCCCAACTCCGCAATTGTATTTTGGTCGTTTCGCATCATGGTTGGCATGGGCGTGTTGATGATCGCCCTGGGTGTCTGCAGTGTCTGGTTACGTTGGCGCAAACGCCTGTACCATTCCCGCCCATTCCAGTGGTTTGCGCTTTTGATGGGGCCTGCCGGACTATTGGCCTTACTGGCCGGCTGGGTGACCACGGAAGTTGGCCGCCAGCCCTGGGTCGTATACGGTTTTTTGCGCACGAGGGATGCCGTTTCATTGCACAGCACAACGCAAATGGTCATCAGTTTGCTGGTATTTATCGTCGTTTATAGCACCGTCTTTGGCGTGGGTTATCACTACATATTCAGGCTGATTAAAAAAGGACCTCAGCCGGTCAGTGAACTGACCTCACAAACCGATGGCACCCCTGCGCGTCCGCTTTCCGCCGCAGAACCGGTAACGGATGAAGAGGAGAAAATCTGATGGACATCGATATCACCGTAATCTGGTTTATTATCATTGTCTTTGCCACGCTGATGTACATCGTAATGGACGGTTTCGATTTGGGCATTGGTATGTTGTTTAGCATTGTACATGCCCCCAGCGAGCGAGATGTGATGGTGAACAGCGTGGCCCCCGTCTGGGACGGGAACGAAACCTGGCTGGTGCTCGGTGGAGCCGGTCTCTTTGGCGCATTCCCTCTGGCTTATGCTGTGATTGCTGACGCACTGGCAATTCCACTCACGATGATGCTAATTGGGTTGATTTTTCGCGGCGTGGCATTTGAGTTTCGCTTTAAAGCCACGCCTTCGCATCGGCTATTTTGGGACTACGCCTTTGCCGGCGGCTCGTTGCTGGCGACCGTGAGTCAGGGTATCGTTGTTGGCGCCATGATTAACGGCTTCGATATAGCAGAACGACGCTTTGCCGGGTCGACCTTGAATTGGTTGACCCCATTTAATGTGTTTTGCGGACTCGGACTGGTTGCCGCCTATCTGTTACTCGGCACCACCTGGCTGATAATGAAAAGCGATGGCGCGCTTCAGGAACGGATGCGTAAATTAACGCGCTATGTTTTGCTCGCTCTGCTGGCGGTTATTACCGTGGTCAGCATCTGGACCCCCCTTAGCTGGCAATACATCGCAGAGCGCTGGTTCACGCTACCTAATTTCTACTGGTTTGTGCCGGTCCCCATTCTGGTGACGATATTCAGCCTGTGGATTTGGCGTCTGAGCAGCGACAACACCAGCCATGCACGACCTTTTATCCTGACGCTGGGATTAATCTTTCTGGGTTTTAGCGGCTTAGGCATCAGCCTGTGGCCCTATATTATTCCGCCGCATATTACCTTATGGGATGCGGCGGCTCCTCCTGCAAGTCAGATGTTTATGCTGATTGGCACACTTATTATTATTCCGGTCATTCTGATGTATACGGCATGGAGCTACTATGTGTTTCGCGGCAAAGTATCTGACGGAGAAGGCTACCATTGACCAGGATAGCACGCCGATCGCCTGACTCATTGAAAATCTGAAATAAATGTCCACAATGTGACCCTTTTACAAAGTGTTGGCGCGCTTTATTCAAAGTTATTAGAGAATTATGATTCTGTTGTATAATGCCCTGCACTTTACCTAAAAATACGAGTGCGACCATGATTGATACTTCTCTCCCCTTAACCGACGTCCATCGCCACCTTGATGGTAACATCCGTGCCCAAACGATCCTCGATCTGGGTCGCCAGTTCAATTTAACCCTCCCGGCACAGGCGCTGGAAACATTGATCCCTCATGTGCAAGTGACGTCAACCGAGCCTGATTTGGTCAGCTTTTTATCCAAACTGGACTTGGGCGTAAAGGTTCTGGCCTCGCTGGACGCCTGCCGCCGCGTCGCGTTTGAAAATATTGAGGATGCCGCACGTAACGGCCTGCACTATGTTGAGCTACGTTTTTCCCCTGGCTACATGGCAATGACCCATCAACTCCCTGTAGCAGGCGTGGTTGAAGCCGTTATTGCAGGCGTGCGCGAAGGCTGCAAGGCCTTTGGCGTTGAAGCGCGTTTAATTGGCATTATGAGTCGTACCTTCGGCGAAGCCGCCTGCCTGCAGGAACTTGATGCGCTGTTAGCACACCGTGACCATATTACTGCGCTGGATCTGGCCGGTGACGAACTGGGCTTCCCGGGTAGTTTGTTCCTGTCACATTTCAACCTGGCACGCGATGCAGGCTGGCATATCACCGTCCATGCCGGCGAAGCCGCGGGACCAGAAAGTATCTGGCAGGCCATTAAAGAATTGGGCGCTGAACGCATTGGTCATGGTGTTAAAGCGGTCGAAGATCGCGCATTGATGGATTATCTCGCCGAACACCGTATCGGCATTGAATCCTGCCTGACATCGAACATCCAGACCAGCACCGTCGCTACGCTGGCGACCCATCCGCTGAAAACATTTCTTGAACATGGCGTTGTGGCCAGTCTGAATACGGACGATCCGGCTGTTCAGGGTGTCGATATTATTCACGAGTACACCATTGCCGCTCCTGCCGCAGGTTTAACTCGCGAACAGATCCGCCAGGCGCAAATCAATGGTCTGGAAATGGCATTCCTGAGTAACGAAGAGAAACGTACGCTGCGCGAGAAAGTCGCCGCAGCGTGACGCTTGTCCGGCCTACGTGGCGTTGCATTGTAGGCCGGAGCAAATGCCGGGGCAACCGCCATCCGGCATGTGCCTTATCAGGCAAGGCAAAGCGTGGAGCGGTGTTTTGCGGACTCAAGGCCAAGCTCAATCAGCTCCATAATCTGGATAGCTTGTCTCGCCGGGACCGGGTTTTCACCATTACCGTTCAGCGCATCACGGATGCCTGCATAGTACGCCGGGTAATTACCTGGCACGGTCAGCCAGGTCTCTTCAACCCGCTCATCGCCTTCAACTCGCGTCAATACGCCATCGCGCATGTCGTAACCCCAGTCTTCCTGAGGCAGGCGCTCGCCATTTTTCAGACGTTCTTCCTGTGGGTCAAGACCATACTTGACGTAGCTACCGCGTGAGCCGTGCACGATATAGCGGGCCGATTCTGCGGCAGCCAGCATGGTTCCATGCAGAATCACACGACGCTGTGGATACGTCAGAATGGCATGGAAGTAATCTGTCGATTGCGCGCCCGGACGCAGTTGCGCCAGATCCACCGTCATACTGACCGGCAAACCAAACAGATTAATCGCTTGATCCAAAAGATGTGGCGCTAAATCATACCAAATACCGCTGCCCGGACCGCCCTGTTCACGCCAACGGTCCCGAACCTGCGGGCGGAAACGATCGAAGTGGGACTCAAAATAGGCAACTTCGCCCAAAACGCCATCCGCCAATAGCGCTTTCAACGTCAGAAAATCACTGTCCCAGCGCCGGTTATGGAAAACGGATAGTACGCGCCCCAGACTACGCGCGAGAGCATCCAGCTCACGAGCTTGTGACAGTGTCACGGTAAACGGTTTATCAACAACCACATGTTTACCCGCTTCCAGTGCGGCCTTCGCTAACGGGAAGTGCGTGTCATTTGGCGTAGGGATCACAATCAGGTCAATATTAGGATCGTTAAAAAGGTGCTTAGGCTCAGCAACAACCGTCACTGTAGGCCAGTCGGCCTTCACTTTTGCTTCATCGCTACTGGACACCGCGGCCAGTTCCAGGCCTGGTGTGCCCACAATCAGGGGGGCATGGAAGGTTTTACTGGCGTAACCATAGCCGATTAGCCCAACGCGGATGTTGTCACTCATGTTATTGCCTCTCAATTCAGACTGACCTATTTCACACCATACATTGCAACGTCTCAATAGTTTAATAACCTTTGCGCTACAAAGGTTGTTTATTAACTTAAGTCAAACATATGCTTCTTAAGCTGAATTTGCCGCGAAAAAGTGGCTGAAATCGTTCCCAATCTTCTTGCTGTATTATGGAGAGATTAGTAACATTTGCAGCCTGTGTTTATGGATAAATCAAAGCAAATGTCATCAGTAATGAATCGTCTTATTGAGTTAGCAGGTTGGATTGTTCTTGCGGTCTCCGTGATCCTGCTGGGTATTGCCAATCATATTGACAATTACCAGCCACCGGAGCCAATTGCAGCAGTGCAGAAAAAATAAGCGTCATCAGCTTTTTTCGACCCGCAATTCACCTTTACGCATTGCTGGGTCCGGCTGTAAAAGATCCAATTCTGTCAAAAAAAGCGAATTATGCCGCATCCCGCTCCCGCGCGTATTGCCTGGGATCGCGAAGCGCGCTAACCTTGCCGCAGGCGTAAATAGCGCCTGCTTTTTACAGGTATGCATACTCTTCTTACATTTGCGCGCAAATCCGCTTTTACCTGTGCACGTTGTTTATTTCTTAATATTTTCTACTCCGTTGGTATTATTTTATATATGGATTGCTCTTTATGACTGTTCAGGATTACTTATTAAAATTCCGTAAAATTAGTTCACTCGAAAGTCTGGAAAAACTGTTCGATCATCTTAACTACACGCTCACCGACGATAACGACATTATCAATATGTACCGTGCAGCAGACCACCGTCGTGCGGAGCTCATCTCCGGAGGTCGTCTGTTTGACGTCGGTCAGGTGCCTAAATCAGTCTGGCATTACGTGCAATAAAGAAGAAAGTAGCGCTCAACGTTAAAAGCTTTATAATAATTGCCCCAAAATGAATGGCATGTTTGATCGCGCGCGTAAACCTGGAGAAGAGATGACTACCACACCGGCACAACGTATCGGAGGCTGGCTACTTGGGCCATTGGCCTGGCTGTTAGTTGCGTTGTTGAGTGCTTCGCTGGCGTTGTTACTTTACGTCACTGCGCTGGCCACACCGCAAACCTTCCAAACGCTTGGTGAGCAAAGTACGACCAATTTGTTGTTATGGGGCGTCTCTTTTATTACGGCTATCGCCATGTGGTATTACACGTTATGGCTGACGATTGCGTTTTTCAAACGCAGAACCTGCGTGCCGAAGCACTATATTTTATGGCTGTTGATCTCCGTGTTACTGGCGATTAAAGCGTTTGCGTTTTCACCCGTCCCGGACGCCTTTGCCGTGCGCCAACTGCTGTTCCCTTTGTTAGCAGCAGCACTGCTGGTGCCCTACTTCAAGCGCTCACAGCGCGTTAAGTCGACGTTTGTGAACCCGTAATAACCCTACAGTTAACCTGTTGTCGCCTGTTGTAGATTGTCAGATAATAGGCGGCTTTTTTATTTCAGGCCGAAAAATGACTGATTACCTGCTGCTGTTTGTCGGAACTGTGCTGGTCAACAACTTTGTACTGGTTAAGTTTCTGGGCCTCTGTCCGTTTATGGGCGTTTCCAAAAAACTGGAAACCGCAATGGGTATGGGCCTGGCCACGACGTTTGTCATGACGCTGGCCTCTATTTGCGCATGGTTGATTGATACCTGGATCCTCATTCCGCTCAATCTCATCTATCTGCGCACGCTGGCTTTTATTCTGGTCATCGCCGTCGTCGTGCAATTTACCGAGATGGTGGTCCGTAAAACCAGCCCTGCGCTTTACCGCCTGCTGGGGATCTTCTTACCGCTGATCACCACAAACTGTGCGGTGTTGGGGGTGGCGTTGCTGAATATTAACCTCGGCCATAACTTCTTACAGTCGGCGCTATACGGTTTTTCTGCCGCCGTCGGCTTCTCACTGGTAATGGTACTGTTTGCCGCCATTCGCGAACGCCTCGCTGTGGCAGACGTCCCTGCTCCGTTTCGCGGTAATGCGATTGCGCTGATTACCGCCGGTTTAATGTCATTGGCCTTTATGGGCTTTAGTGGTTTGGTGAAGTTGTAATGAATGCTATCTGGATTGCCGTTGCCGCAGTGAGTCTGCTGGGTCTGGCGTTCGGCGCTATTTTGGGTTACGCCTCGCGACGCTTTGCCGTTGAGGATGACCCGGTCGTGGAGAAAATTGATGAAATTCTCCCGCAAAGCCAGTGTGGACAGTGCGGTTATCCAGGCTGTCATCCCTATGCTGAAGCGATCGGCTCGCAGGGTGAAAAAATCAATCGTTGCGCGCCCGGTGGTGAAGCCGTGATGTTAAAAATCGCTGCCCTGTTGAACGTCGACCCGCAGCCGATTGATGGTGATGAACAAGATGTTACGCCCGTGCGAATGCTGGCGGTCATTGATGAAAATAATTGTATTGGTTGCACAAAGTGCATTCAGGCCTGTCCGGTCGATGCCATTGTGGGTGCGACCCGCGCCATGCACACAGTGATGAGCGATCTCTGCACCGGCTGCAACCTGTGCGTTGACCCATGTCCAACGCAATGTATCGAATTACGCCCGGTGGCTGAGACGCCCGATAGCTGGAAATGGGATTTAAACACTATCCCTGTGCGCATCATTCCTGTGGAACAACATGTTTAAGTTATTCTCTGCATTCAGAAAAAACAAAATCTGGGATTTTGATGGCGGCATTCATCCACCAGAAATGAAGACCCAGTCAAACGGTACGCCGCTGCGGCAGGTTCCGCTGGCGCCGCGCTTCGTTATTCCCCTGAAACAACATATTGGCGCGGAAGGTGAACTGTGTGTCAACGTGGGCGACACCGTCCTGCGTGGCCAGGCGTTAACCATCGGGCGTGGCAAAATGCTGCCGGTACATGCGCCAACGTCAGGCACTATTGTTGCTATTGCGCCGCACTCCACCGCACACCCTTCGGCATTAGCCGAGCTAAGCGTCATCATTGATGCCGATGGCGAAGACCGCTGGATTGAGCGTGATGGCTGGGCCGATTACCGTTCCCGTAGTCGGGAAGAGCTTATTGCACGTATTCATCAGTACGGCGTCGCCGGTCTGGGCGGCGCAGGTTTCCCAACCGGGGTTAAGCTACAGGGCGGCGGCGATAAAATTGAAACGCTGATCATCAACGCCGCAGAATGCGAGCCGTACATTACGGCGGATGACCGTCTGATGCAGGACTGCGCGGCTCAGGTCGTCGAGGGTATCCGCATCCTCGCGCACATTCTTCAGCCGCGTGAGATCCTGCTGGGAATAGAAGATAACAAACCGCAGGCAATTTCCATGCTGCGTGCGGTGCTGGCCGATTCCCACGATATCAGCTTACGCGTGATCCCAACCAAGTACCCGTCCGGCGGCGCCAAGCAGTTAACGCAAATTCTGACCGGTAAGCAGGTACCTCATGGCGGACGCTCCTCAGATATTGGCGTGCTGATGCAAAACGTCGGGACCGCCTACGCGATTAAACGTGCGGTCATTGACGGAGAACCTATTACCGAGCGTGTTGTGACGCTTACAGGCGAAGCCGTCAGCCGTCCGGGCAACGTCTGGGCGCGTTTAGGCACGCCGGTTCGTCATCTGCTCAGCGACGCGGGTTTCTGCCCTTCCGCCGACCAGATGGTGATTATGGGCGGGCCGCTGATGGGGTTTACGCTGCCATGGCTGGATGTACCGGTGGTGAAGATCACCAACTGCCTTCTGGCCCCCTCTGCCAGTGAAATGGGTGAAACACCGGAGGAGAAAGGCTGCATTCGCTGTAGCGCCTGCGCCGATGCCTGCCCGGCCGATCTTCTGCCGCAGCAACTCTACTGGTTCAGTAAAGGGCAGCAGCACGATAAAGCCACAACTCACAATATTGCAGACTGCATCGAATGCGGCGCTTGCGCATGGGTATGCCCAAGCAATATTCCGCTGGTGCAGTATTTCCGTCAGGAAAAGGCCGAGATTTACGCTATTAGCCAGGAAGAAAAACGCGCCGCGGAAGCCAAAGCACGTTTTGAAGCGCGACAGGCGCGACTTGAGCGTGAAAAAGCCGCACGTCTTGAACGCCACAAAAGCGCTGCCGTACAGCCTGCGGCTAAAGATCATGATGCCATCGCCGCCGCGTTGGCTCGCGTAAAAGAGAAACAGGCTCAGGCAATGCAACCGGTTGTTATTCAGGCTGGCGAAAAACCTGACAATAGCGCAGTGATTGCCGCTCGCGAGGCGCGTAAAGCACAGGCTCGTGCGGCCCGGACGGAAAATTCACACAAAATTGAAGACAGCAGCGCGGGTACCGACCCGCGTAAAGCGGCAGTCGAAGCGGCAATCGCCCGCGCCAAGGCCCGTAAACTTGAGCAGCAGCCGGTGACTGAAATCGCTGAACCGGTTGACCCACGTAAAGCGGCAGTTGAAGCGGCAATCGCCCGCGCCAAAGCCCGTAAGCTTGAGCAGCAGTCGGTGACTGAAACCGCTGAACCGGTGGATCCGCGTAAAGCCGCCGTCGAAGCGGCAATCGCCCGCGCCAAAGCCCGTAAGCTTGAGCAGCAGACGGTAACGGAAACAGCAGAACCGGTGGATCCGCGTAAAGCCGCCGTCGCGGCCGCTATCGCACGCGCCCAGGCTAAAAAAGCCGCACAGCAGCAGGTTGTAAACGAGGAATAAATGGTATTCAGAATAGCAAGCTCCCCTTATACCCATAACCAACGTCAGACATCACGTATCATGATGTTGGTGTTACTTGCTGCATTGCCGGGAATCGTCGCGCAGCTATGGTTCTTTGGCTGGGGGACGTTGTTGCAGATCGTTCTGGCCGCCATTAGCGCCATCGGCGCCGAAGCGGTCGTACTTAAACTGCGGAAACAACCCATTGCGCCGATTTTAAAAGATAACTCCGCGCTCCTTACGGGGTTGCTGCTGGCCGTGAGTATTCCTCCGCTGGCCCCCTGGTGGATGGTGGTATTAGGCACGGTATTTGCCGTTATCATTGCAAAACAGCTGTATGGCGGCCTCGGACAAAACCCGTTCAATCCCGCCATGATTGGCTACGTCGTACTGCTTATCTCATTCCCGGTGCAGATGACAAGCTGGCTGCCGCCGCAGGAAATTGCAGCCACGGTACCCGGATTCTTTGACGCTCTGAACGTAATCTTTACCGGACATACCGCGGGCGGCAGCGATATGAACGCGCTCCGTATGGGAATCGACGGCATCAGCCAGGCTACCCCCCTTGATACCTTCAAGACCTCTCTGCATGCGGGACGAACGGTTGAACAGGTAATGCAGTACCCGATTTACAGCGGCATGCTCGCGGGCGCCGGATGGCAGTGGGTTAACCTTGCCTGGTTGGCTGGCGGCATTGTGCTGTTATGGCAAAAAGCGATTCGCTGGCATATCCCGGTTAGTTTCCTGCTGTCGCTCGCTGTTTGCGCTACTTTAGGCTGGATTTTCTCGCCAGAGTCGCTGGCATCGCCTCAGTTACATCTACTTTCTGGCGCGACGATGCTCGGCGCTTTCTTTATTCTTACCGATCCCGTTACGGCATCGACCACCAACCGTGGTCGCCTGATTTTTGGCGCGCTTGCGGGTTTGTTAGTGTGGTTAATCCGCAGTTTTGGTGGCTATCCTGATGGCGTGGCCTTTGCCGTGTTGCTGGCAAATATTACGGTTCCCCTGATTGATTATTACACCCGCCCTCGCGTGTACGGACATCGCTAAGGACAACATATGCTGAAAACGATTCGTAAACACGGTATTACTCTGGCGCTGTTTGCCGCCGGATCTACGGGGTTAACCGCGGCAATCAATCAATTAACCAAATCCACTATCGATGAACAAGCGGCGTTGCAGCAAAAAGTATTGTTTGATCAGGTTCTGCCTGGCGATCGCTACAATAACGCGTTGTCTGAGAGTTGCTATCTGGTGAATGCGCAGGCGTTAGGTAAAGGGACTCACCGTGTGTATATCGCGCGCCAGGACGATCGACCTGTTGCGGCAATTCTCGAAGCCACTGCCCCAGATGGTTATTCCGGCGCTATTCAGCTGTTGGTTGGTGTGGATTTCACAGGTACCGTATTGGGCACACGCGTGACTGAACACCATGAAACGCCGGGGCTGGGCGATAAAATTGAGCTGCGTCTGTCCGACTGGATCACCCACTTTAGCGGCAAAACGATCGGCGCGGGTAACGATGCCCATTGGGCGGTGAAGAAAGATGGCGGCGACTTCGACCAGTTTACTGGCGCAACCATTACGCCGCGTGCGGTAGTTAATGCGGTGAAACGCGCCGGTTTGTATGCGCAGACGTTGCCAGCGCAACTCCCTCAACTTAGCGCCTGTGGAGAATAAACCATGAGCGAAATTAAAGATGTCATTGTCCAGGGGTTATGGAAAAATAACTCCGCGCTTGTGCAGTTACTTGGTATGTGCCCGCTGTTGGCGGTAACGTCTACCGCCACCAATGCGTTAGGTCTGGGACTGGCGACTACGCTCGTCCTGACGCTGACGAACCTGACCATTTCAGCCCTGCGTCGCTGGACACCGTCTGAAATTCGTATTCCGATTTATGTCATGATCATCGCTTCCGTCGTGAGTGCGGTACAGATGCTAATTAATGCTTACGCTTTTGGCCTGTATCAGTCTCTGGGGATCTTTATTCCGCTGATTGTGACCAACTGTATTGTTGTTGGTCGTGCTGAAGCCTTCGCAGCTAAAAAAGGCCCGGCATTATCCGCCCTTGATGGGTTCTCCATCGGTATGGGCGCAACGGGGGCCATGTTTGTTCTGGGCTCGCTGCGTGAAATAATTGGTAACGGCACGCTATTTGATGGCGCAGACGGTCTGTTAGGCAGTTGGGCTAAAGTACTACGCGTAGAGATCTTCCATACCGATACGCCGTTTCTGCTGGCCATGCTGCCACCGGGCGCTTTCATTGGTCTGGGCCTGATGCTGGCGGTGAAATATCTGATCGATGAGAAAATGAAGAAACGTCGTGCCGAAGCGGCTGTTGCAGACAGTCCGGTTGGTGAAACAGGGAATGTGTAATGAACAAAGCAAAACGGCTGGAAATACTGACACGCCTGCGTGATAACAATCCGCATCCGACCACTGAGCTGAATTTTACATCGCCGTTCGAACTGCTGATTTCGGTCTTGCTCTCCGCGCAGGCCACCGATGTCAGCGTCAATAAAGCCACGGCTAAGCTGTACCCTGTCGCCAATACACCTGCCGCTATGCTGGAACTCGGCGTAGACGGGGTTAAGTCCTACATCAAGACAATCGGGTTGTTCAACAGCAAAGCGGAGAACGTGATTAAGACCTGCCGCATTCTGCTGGACAAACATAATGGCGAAGTGCCAGAAGACCGGGCCGCATTAGAGGCCCTGCCCGGGGTTGGGCGAAAAACAGCCAACGTGGTGTTAAATACCGCCTTCGGTTGGCCTACCATTGCGGTAGATACCCATATTTTTCGCGTCTGTAATCGCACGCAATTTGCGCCAGGCAAAAACGTCGAGCAGGTAGAGGAAAAATTACTGAAAGTCGTACCGAGTGAATTTAAAGTCGATTGCCATCACTGGTTAATCCTTCATGGCCGCTACACCTGTATTGCCAGAAAACCGCGCTGCGGTTCTTGCATCATCGAAGATCTCTGCGAATTCAAAGAGAAAGTTGATATCTGATACTGATGGGGCGTTCCCTTTGCCCCTTTGACACATAACGATTAGTTATGCACTCCCTAAACAATCTTTTCCCGTCGATGATGCCATTCAACTGCGCATATCTAACGCATTATTCTTGTGTATAAACACCTGAGCAGGTTAATCGTTTTTTTAGTAATAGAAATTTCTATCTATACGTGATGCAGATCACTCAGACAACACAATGTTAAATAATTTTTATTTTTTAGTTAAAGTGACAATCAGATGACCTTACTGAACAGTTTCTAAACAAAACATTACACTGGCTATTTTTCAGATAATGGCCTATATCACTGGATTCAACCGCAAATAGCAGAACATATCGCCGCATTGTGGTTTTTGGGTCACTTAAACAGTGTAAAAATCTGCGATTTTTCAAATGAAAAAATTTAACGCTAGATAACATTTCTCTGTACCGATGATTTCACCACCCAGGATATATGTAACAGATTATTACAAACCACTTGTCTGAATGGTCAAGATAGTGAACATTACTTGCCGTTTCCCCTCCCACTATAACAATCGGACGGATGAACTTGATTCATCACGTACCTGAACACCCCCGTTGATATGGGATGTAAAAAAAGAGGTAAAAGTGTCTACTGCAAACAATAAACCAACAGAAAGCGTTAGTTTAAACGCCTTCAAACAACCGAAAGCGTTCTATCTCATTTTCTCGATAGAGCTGTGGGAACGTTTTGGTTATTACGGCCTGCAAGGGATTATGGCCGTCTACCTGGTTAAGCAACTGGGTATGTCAGAAGCGGATTCCATCACCCTTTTCTCGTCCTTTAGCGCCCTGGTGTATGGTCTGGTTGCCATCGGCGGCTGGTTAGGTGATAAAGTTCTGGGAACAAAACGTGTCATTATGCTGGGCGCCATTGTTCTGGCCATCGGTTATGCGCTGGTTGCATGGTCCGGTCACGATGCCGGTATTGTTTATATGGGCATGGCAGCCATCGCGGTCGGTAACGGCCTGTTTAAAGCCAACCCATCCTCCCTGCTCTCTACCTGCTATGCAAAAGATGACCCGCGTCTTGATGGTGCATTTACCATGTACTACATGTCCGTCAACATCGGTTCATTCTTCTCTATGCTGGCAACGCCATGGTTAGCTGCGCGTTACGGCTGGAGCACCGCGTTCGCGCTGAGCGTCGTAGGTATGCTGATCACCGTGGTTAACTTCGCATTTTGTCAGCGCTGGGTTAAACAGTACGGTTCTAAACCTGACTTTGAGCCGATCAACTTCCGTAACCTGCTGCTGACCATCGCTGGGGTTGTGGTTCTGATTGCGATTGCGACCTGGCTGCTGCACAACCAGGAAATCGCCCGTATGGTTCTGGGTGTGATTGCCATTGGTATCGTATTTATCTTCGGTAAAGAAGCCTTCACCATGCACGGTGCTGCGCGTCGTAAAATGATCGTCGCCTTCATTCTGATGCTGGAAGCGATTATCTTCTTCGTGCTGTACAGCCAGATGCCGACTTCACTGAACTTCTTCGCGATTCGTAACGTTGAACACTCTATTCTGGGTATTGCTTTTGAACCTGAGCAGTACCAGGCGCTGAACCCGTTCTGGATCATCATTGGTAGCCCAATCCTCGCCGCTATCTATAACAAGATGGGTGATACGCTGCCGATGCCGACCAAGTTCGCGATTGGTATGGTGCTATGTTCCGGTGCGTTCCTGATCCTGCCGCTGGGTGCGAAATTCGCCACCGATGCGGGCATCGTTTCTGTTAACTGGCTGATCATCTGCTACGGCCTGCAAAGCATCGGTGAACTGATGATTTCCGGTCTGGGTCTGGCCATGGTGGCGCAGCTGGTTCCGCAGCGTCTGATGGGCTTCATCATGGGTAGCTGGTTCCTGACCACTGCCGGTGCAAACATCATCGGCGGTTACGTCGCCAACATGATGGCAGTTCCAGAAAACGTGACTGACCCGCTGATGTCTCTGGAAGTCTACGGTCGTGTGTTCCTGCAGATTGGTGTTGCAACGGCGGTTATCGCTGTTCTGATGCTGCTGACGGCGCCGAAACTGAATCGTATGACTCAGGACGATGACGTTAATGAGAAAGCCTCTAAGGCCGCGACAGCGTAATTCTCAGGGAAACTCATTTTCAGGCCGCTAACTGTTGTTAGCGGCTTTTTTTTTGCCAGAGGTAGCACTACCATACGATAAACCTCAGCCAAAAGGAGTTACCGATGAAACTATTCTACAAACCGGGCGCTTGTTCTCTCGCTTCCCACATCACGCTGCGTGAGAGCGGTAAAGATTTCACGCTGGATGGTGTCGATTTGATGAAGAAACGTCTGGAAAACGGCGATGATTTTTTCGCGGTAAACCCCAAAGGACAAGTTCCCGCGCTGCTGCTGGACGACGGTACATTACTAACCGAAGGCGTCGCCATCATGCAGTACCTGGCGGACACAGTGCCAGACCGCCACCTCCTCGCCCCTACCAGCAGCCTCTCCCGTTACAAAACCATCGAATGGCTTAATTACATTGCGACAGAACTGCATAAAGGTTTTACCCCGCTGTTCCGTCCCGATACGCCGGAAGAGTACAAGCCCACCGTTCGCGCGCAGCTGGAGAAAAAAATGCAGTACGTGAATGAATCGCTGAAAGATGAGCAATGGATCTGCGGCCCACGCTTTAGCATTGCAGACGCTTATCTGTTCACCGTGCTGCGTTGGGCTTATGCGGTTAAGCTGAATATGGCAGGATTAAGCCATATCGAGGCGTATATGGCGCGTATGGCTGAACGCCCGGCGGTTGCCGCAGCGCTTAAAGCAGAAGGGTTGAGCTAATCACTAATGTGCCGGATGGCGGCGCCAGGCGCTTTATCCGGCCTACTTACTTGGCTGGCCGACGGCCAAACGTACGCCCGATAAGCGTGAGCGCCATCGGGCATTGATTACAACTGCGTCGCGCTAAAGTAGTGTTCAGGCTTCGCGATACGATCCTGAGCGGCCACTACCTGCAGTTCATACTCATGCATTTCTTTGGTGGCGATCATCACTTCGTACACTGCCGCCGTCACATGCTCAAGCGCCTGCTGTAAAGACGCGCCCTGGAGCAGTTTCACCAGCAGCAAGCCGCTGGTAACGTCACCCACGCCAACCGGCTGACGCGCGCCAAAATCGACTAATGGGCGGCTGATATGCCACGCCTGTTGCGCAGTGACCAGCAGCATCTCGAAACGATCGGTGCTAATACCTGCGCGGGCCAGATGCTTCACCAGCACAATTTCTGGCCCCTGGGCGATCAGTTCGCGGGCAGCCATCACCGCTTCAGTCACATTGTGAACCGCATGTTCGCACAGAATTTCAAGTTCAACCAGGTTCGGGGCAATAATGTCGCTGGCGGGAAGCGCATGACGCACATGAAATTCCGCCACGCCCGGCGCGACGATACACCCTTTCTCCGGATGCCCCATCACGGGGTCACAAAAGTATTTTGCCCGCGGATTGGCCGCTTTAACCTGGCGCACAATACCCAGAATATGCTCACCCTGCTCTGCCGAGCCAAGATAGCCGCTTAGTACTGCGTCACAGGTCTGGAGTTTATCGATATCGGCAATACCCTGCACGATTTCAGTCAGATGAGTCGGCGGCATAACGCAACCGGTCCATTTGCCGTACTGCGTGTGGTTAGAGAACTGCACGGTATTTAACGGCCAGACATTTGCGCCAAGACGACGCATCGGAAATTCAGCCGCGCTGTTGCCCGCATGACCAAAAACAACATGGGACTGGATGGCGAGGATATTTTTCATTTTACTTATCACAACCCTGAAAAAATAAAGGGGCGTAGTTTCCCACGCCCCTGCTAACTAAATCTTACTTCCAGCAAATCAGACAATAGTTCTTCTTGCCACGGCGCAATAAGGTGTAGCGCCCGAAGAGGATATCACTCTCCTGGAAGAAATATTCCGGATCGGATTGCTTCTCACCGTTGATGGTCACCGCGTTAGACGCAATGGTCTTACGCGCCTGGCCGCGAGACGGTTGCAGTTCGGAATCTACCAGCGCCTGCATCAGATCCGCACCTTTCTCCATCTCAATCATCGGCACGCCATCCTGCGCCAGCTGTTCGAAATCCGCTTCGCTCAAATCGCTCAGGTTGCCGTTGAACAAGCTTTCGGTAATGCGTTTTGCCGCAACCAGACCTTCTTCACCGTGAACCAGACGTGTGACCTGCTCAGCCAGAACATACTGGGCGCGCGGTGCTTTACCACTGTTCTTATCTTCTTCTTCCAGCGCATTGATCTCTTCAATGTCCATGAACGTGAAGAATTTCAGGAAGCGATAAACGTCCGCATCGGCGGTGTTGATCCAGAACTGGTAGAATTTGTACGGACTGGTTTTCTTCGGATCCAGCCACACTGCGCCGCCTTCGGTCTTACCGAATTTGGTGCCGTCCGCTTTGGTGATCAGCGGAACGGTCAAACCAAATACCTGATTCTGGTGCAGACGGCGGGTCAGGTCGATACCTGAGGTAATGTTACCCCACTGGTCAGAACCACCAATCTGCAGCGTCACGCCGTGCAGTTTATTCAGGCAGGCAAAGTCATAGCCCTGCAGCAGATTGTAAGAAAACTCGGTAAAGGAGATCCCCTGATCGTCACGGTTCAGACGTTGCTTAACCGCTTCTTTGTTGATCATCTGGTTAACAGAGAAGTGTTTGCCGATATCACGCAGGAAAGTCAGTACATTCATACCGCCAAACCAGTCGTAGTTGTTCGCAGCAATCGCCGAGTTGTCGCCACAGTCGAAATCGAGGAACGGTGCAACCTGCTTACGGATTTTATCCACCCACTCCTGCACGGTGTCTTCGGTATTCAGTTTACGCTCGGCGGCTTTAAAGCTCGGGTCACCAATCAGACCGGTCGCGCCACCTACCAGTGCAACAGGCTTATGACCTGCCTGCTGGAAGCGTTTCAGGCATAACAATGGAACCAGATGCCCCAAATGCAAGCTGTCAGCGGTAGGATCGAAGCCGCAATAGAGCGCGATCGGGCCTTGCGCCAGTCGCTCTGCTAACGCTTCCTCGTCCGTCACCTGGGCCACCAGCCCCCGCTCTTGCAATTGTTTAATCAAGTTACTGCTTGCCATCAAAATCTCCATGTATAAAACGACTGCACCTTTGCCGGTACACGACTTTTCGCCTGATGCGAAAGAAACATAGAATAAAGCGCCGGATTGATCAGCACCAGCGCTTAAAACAAGAATTTTGCATCTTTAGGGGGCCAGACGATCAATTTTCCACGCGTTATCTTCACGTTGGTATAAAAAACGATCGTGCAGACGATTTTCGCCGCCCTGCCAAAACTCCATTTGTTCAATACTTACGCGAAAGCCGCCCCAGAAACTGGGCAACGGAACTTCCCCTTGCTGAAACTTCTGCTTCAGCTCAAGGAATTTGCTTTCAAGAATGCCGCGAGCGGAGATTCGACTGGACTGTTTAGATACCCAGGCGCCAATCTGGCTGTCGCGTGGGCGACTGTGGAAATACTTCACCACCTCAAGCGTGGAAAGGCGCTCAGCCTTGCCAATCACCATCACCTGCCGTTCCAGGGTATGCCATGGGAACAACAGACTGATACGGGGGTTCTTCTCGATTTGATGCGCCTTGCGGCTACCGAGGTTGGTATAGAAAACCAGCCCTTTGTCATCATAATGTTTGAGCAACACGATGCGCTGATACGGCTGACCGTTTTCATCAACGGTCGCAACAACCATAGCAGTAGGATCTGCCAGTTTGGCATCGCAGGCTTGCCCCAGCCAACGCTCAAACAGCGCAAGGGGCTCGGCGGGAAGATCGTGGCGGCGCAGACCGCCTTTCGTGTATTCACGGCGCAGATGCGCGATTTGCTGCAATTCGTCGTTATCAGACATGATGTTGGGCTACGGATTGTCAGTGGGTGACGCTATTGTGCGCCGCCCAGGTGAAAATCTCAACGCTTCGGGTTCTGTAACTGACAGTTATTTAGCACAATTCTGTCTCGTTTATAGACCGTTGCCTCGTCGCCTTTAGACCAGAAGACGTAGATACCATCCGTATAGCGCGCCCCCGATGCCGACATGCCCTGTTTGAGGTTCAATAGCTGATTATCATAAACAAAGTTCACTTCCTGGCGCGTATTGTTCAGCTTCACGGTAAGCGGTTTTTCATCACAGCGGTATTCAAGCGTGTCGGTTTGCATACGCTCAACAAATTGGTTGTACACGCTGCACCCGCTAAGCAGTACCGGCAGACATACTAACAACAGTTTTTTCATAGCCCTATCCTGAAGACTTTCCTGGTCCCGGAGGGTAATGGCACCCTCCCTAATATCCCTAGTTTACCGGTATGCCGCGCTGAATAATTTCAGTTAACTCTGAGTTCGCGGATTGGCAGGATAAATCGCCCCTAACACGCTCAGCTCTGACGCCCCGGTCACAGAAGGTAAATTTCCCGGTAATCCAGCCAGCGTTCGCCACGCCAGCCAGGCAAAGGCTAACGCTTCCATATCGTCGCCGCTGATCCCGGCTTCATCGGTAGAGGTGACTTCGGTACCTGACAATAATGCAGCCAGACGCATCATCAGCAGCGGATTACGGCTTCCACCGCCACATACCATGAGGCGATCACAGCCGCCGCTTAACAAGACCTGCTCTGAAATGGTGACGGCCGTCAGTTCGGCAAGCGTCGCCTGTACATCGCGTGGGCTGATTCCCGGGAACTGCGCCAGATGACGCTCTATCCAGCCGTAATTGAAATACTCACGACCAGTGCTTTTGGGCGCAGGCGTGGAAAAATAAGGGTCGTTAAGCATATTTTGCAGCAACGGCAGGACTACCGTTCCTGAAATGGCCCACTGCGCATCTTTGTCGTAAGGTTGACCGCATTGCCGCCAGATCCAGGCATCCATCAGCATATTGCCCGGCCCGGTGTCGTATCCACGAACGGGTTGTTGCGGAATAAGCAGAGACAAATTGGCAATTCCGCCGATGTTCAGCACCATCCGCCGTTCCGTAGGATGAGCCAACAGTGCCTGATGAAACGCAGGAACAAGTGGCGCGCCCTGCCCACCGAGCGCGATGTCACGTCGACGAAAATCGCCGACGACGGTTATCCCGGTACGCGCGACAATCTGGTTGTTATCACCAATTTGCAGCGTGTGCGGCGCGGCGCCGTTCGGTTCATGCCACACGGTTTGTCCGTGGCAACCAATCGCCACGATATCCTGCGGTTTCAATTTTTCCTTCGCCAGTAGCGCATTTACCGCCTCAGCAAAAAGATAACCCAGTTGCGCGTCCAATTGACCAAACTGAGAAAGCGTAAGCTGCTGCCCCTGGCAGATATCCAGAATCGCCTGTTTTACATGACCAGGGATAGGCCAGGTCAGACTCGCCTGCTGTGCAACCATCGTTTCATCTATTGTCGCCAGCACAACATCGACGCCATCAAGGCTGGTTCCAGACATAACACCGATAAAACGGCCCGATTTCATACGTCATCCTTTTAAGCAAATTAGCCTTGACACTCAACCATAAAGTGCAGACTAATGCCATGCTTCCTGAATGATTTTTGAGAGGAAATCATGCCAACGGTCGCTTAATTACATCAATTATATGAATGATTCGTTTATACTCGGTTGATCCGATTTCGGTTAAGATTTTCATATTGTGCCAGTGGAACATGTGACCTCAGGCTCACAAATGCCATATAATTTAACCATGATGGGGCTTTATTAGCGTTTCGTGGTGACAAAGGAGATTTGTAAATGATTAAACGTGTGCTGATTGTTTCATTAATGGGCGTATCTTTAGCGGGCTGCGTGAACAATGATAGCCTTTCAGGCGACGTATATACCGCATCCGAAGCGAAACAAGTTCAGAACGTTACCTACGGTACGATTGTTCATGTTCGTCCGGTGCAAATCCAGGGTGGCGATGACGCAAACGTAATTGGCGCTATCGGTGGTGCGGTGCTCGGCGGGTTCCTGGGTAACACCGTCGGCGGCGGTACGGGTCGTTCATTAGCGACGGCTGCAGGCGCAGTTGCCGGTGGCGTTGCGGGCCAGGGCGTGCAAGGCGCGATGAATAAAACTCAGGGTGTCGAACTGGAAATCCGTAAGGATGATGGTAATACCATCATGGTGGTTCAGAAACAGGGCGCGACCAAATTCTCTGCGGGTCAGCGTGTTGTTATGGCGAACAACGGCAGCCAGGTTACCGTGTCTCCACGTTAATCGAATTTACGTGTGGTCAGGCTCTGGCCACACGTCATCTCTCGTCTCAGCCCTGAGACTGCAGTTCAATAATATTGTGTTCCAGTCTGGCGACCAGTTTTATCAGCAGATCAATTTCCTCAGCTGAAATCCCTTCCAGAATCTCTCCACGTGTCTTGTTGATAACCGCTTCCATATCTGCGATCAGTGGTTCGGCTTTCTCAGTCAGTTTAATTCTCTTTGCCCGACGATCGCTGGCGCAAGTCTGTCGTGAAATGAGTCCCTTTTCTTCCAACTGGTCAAGCGTACGTACCAGCGAAGGCTGTTCGATGCCAATCGCTTTAGCCAACTGGATCTGCGATTGATCCGGTGGCAACTGATGAATGTTGTGCAGCGTAACCCAATGCGTCTGCGTCAACTCCAGAGGTTTCAGGCGATGGTCAATCAGAGCACGCCAAATGCGCACCAACCGTGCCAGATCAGAACCTAATGGCGATTCCAATTTCATCTCCTTATAATTAGCTTGCTAAGTTATTGTACTGATTTTAGAATAGTGTGCAGCATTTGTATTCTCAAAACAAATGTATTGCCAAATTTGCTTACCGGTTGACATTTTTTCAGACATTATGTGTTACAGAGACTCATCGTCTCTTTTTTGCTAAACCTATAGCAATGCTCTCTTCCGTCAAGGATTTTGCCCGTGAAGTTTATGTTTAATGCAACAGGATTGCCCCTACAAGATTTAATGATCGGTGCATCTGTCTACTTCCCTCCCATTTTCAAGGCGTTTGTCGCAGGGTTTATTCTCTGGTTGGTTGTTCATCGCCTGCTGCGCGACTGGATTTATTCCGGTGAGATCTGGCATCCCCTGTTGATGGATCTGTCTCTCTTTACGCTTAGCGTAGGTCTGGCCTTTGTTATGCTGATTGTGTGGTGATTATGTCGCTCAAAACCATTAAATACTTCTCAACCATTATAGTCGCTGCAATCGCAGTTTTTGCCGGATGGTGGATGTGGAATTACTATATGCAATCGCCCTGGACACGTGATGGCAAAGTGCGCGCAGAACAGGTCAGCATCACACCGCAGGTTTCGGGCAGCATTAATGAACTCAATATAAAAGATAACCAGTTCGTGAATAAAGGTGATGTCCTGTTTACTATCGACAAGACGCCGTTTCACATTGCTGAACTGAATGCGCAAGCACAGCTGGCGAAAGCACAATCCGATCTGGCAAAAGCGAATAACGAAGCCAATCGCCGTCGTCACTTATCGCAAAATTATATCTCAGCCGAAGATCTGGATACCGCCAACCTCAACGTAAAAGCGATGCAGGCAAGCGTTGAAGCAGCCGAGGCCAGTTTGCGCCAGGCGCAATGGCAACTGTCGCAAACGGTCGTCAAAGCGCCCGTAGCGGGCTGGGTCACCAACCTTTCAACCCGCACCGGCGACTACGCCTCAACCGGTAAGCCGCTGTTTGCTCTTGTCGACAGCCACTCTTTTTATGTGATGGGGTATTTTGAAGAAACGAAGTTGCGTCACATACGCGAAGGCGCACCAGCGTTAATTACACTCTATAGCGGCAACGTTAAGTTACAGGGTCACGTCTCCAGCATCGGTCGCGCAATTTATGACCAAAGTGTTGAAAGCGATTCCGGTCTGATTCCCGACATCAAACCTAACGTGCCGTGGGTACGTCTGGCGCAGCGTGTCCCTGTACGCATTGAATTTGACGCTTTACCGCAGGATGTCACACTGGTTTCTGGTACCACCTGTAGCGTCTCCATCGGCCAGCGTAAATGAAAATGCCCCCCCTGACGCCAGGCAATTGGCCATGGTTTAAAGCCACGCCGGCACAGTGGCGTTATGCGCTGCGTAACACCATTGCAATGTGTCTGGCGTTAACCTTCGCCTATTATCTCAATCTGGACGAGCCCTATTGGGCGATGACTTCCGCGGCGGTGGTGAGTTTCCCTACCGTCGGCGGGGTGATCAGCAAAAGCCTGGGCCGTGTAGCCGGTAGTTTACTTGGCGCGACAGCCGCACTGATTATTGCCGGCCATACCCTTAATGAACCGTGGCTTTTTCTGCTGAGCATGTCAGTCTGGATCGGCTTTTGTACCTGGGCCTGCGCGCATTTTACTAATAACGTCGCCTACGCCTTTCAACTGGCGGGTTACACGGCGGCGATCATCGCGTTTCCCATGGTCAATACCGTCGAGATCACGCAGTTATGGGATATCGCGCAGGCCCGCGTATGCGAGGTCATTGTCGGCATCTTGTGCGGGGGTATGATGATGATGATCCTACCCAGCACCTCCGATGGCACCACGTTGCTTACAGCACTGAAAAACATGCATACGCGTTTGCTGGAACATGCCAGTTTGCTCTGGCAACCGGAGACAACGGATGCCATCCGCACGGCACATGAAGGTGTTATCGGCCAGATTCTGACTATGAACCTGTTGCGTATACAGGCGTTCTGGAGTCACTACCGCTTTCGCCGCCAAAATGCCTTACTCAATTCGCTGTTGCATCAGCAGCTACGTATGACCAGCGTGATTTCCAGCCTGCGCAGAATGCTGCTGAACTGGCCTAATCCTCCCGCTAATACCCGCGATATCATTGAGCAATTACTTGGCGCGCTGGTCAAATCCAATACCGACAGCTATACCGTCGCGCGTATCATCGCCCCACTACGGCCCGTCGATGCCCGCGATTATCGACACGTCGCCTTCTGGCAACGGCTGCGCTATTTTTGCCGCCTCTACTTACGTAGCAGCCATTACCTGCATTTGCTGGAAAATGGCGTTACCGCTGAACGTATCAATGTTGCTCGTACGCCAGGGCTTGCCCGCCATACCGATAATGCGGAAGCTATCTGGAGCGGGTTGCGCACGTTCTGCACTTTGATGCTTATCGGCGCATGGAGCATTGGCGCACAATGGGAATCAGGATCTGGCGCACTCACGCTCGCGGCCATCAGCAGCGTGTTGTATTCCGCCGTTGCCACGCCCTTCAAATCACTTTCCTTGTTAATGCGCACGTTGGTTCTGTTGTCGCTGTTTAGCTTTGTGGTCAAGTTTGGTTTGATGGTACAGATTACCGACCTCTGGCAGTTCATCCTGTTTCTCTTCCCGCTCCTCGCCACCATGCAGTTGTTAAAGCTACAAATGCCTGCGCTGGCGGGGCTTTGGGGGCAGCTTATCGTGTTTATGGGATCATTCATCGCGGTAACGAATCCCCCGGTATACGATTTTGCTGATTTTCTGAATGACAATTTGGCGAAAATCACCGGCGTGGCGCTGTCATGGCTGGCATTCGCCATTCTACGGCCCGGATCGGATGCGCGGAAAAGCCGCCGTCATATTCGCGCCCTGCGTCGGGATTTTGTCGATCAGCTCAGCCGACATCCTGCACTCAGTGAGAATGAATTTGAGTCGTTGACCTATCATCACGTCAGCCAACTGAGTAACAGTCAGGATGCGCTGGCGAGGCGTTGGTTATTACGTTGGGGGGTTGTCTTGCTGAACTGCTCGCATGTGGTGTGGCAACTGCGTACCTGGGAGGCGCGCTCAGATCCGCTGGCTCGCGTCAGGGACGTATGTATCGCGTTGCTTCGCGACGTGATGAGTGAGCGCGGCGTCCAACAACGACCGTTGAATGCCACGCTAAACGAGCTACAGCGTATCTGCGATACGCTCGCCCACCATCACCAACCTGCTGCGCAGGAGTTGTCGGCCCTCGTCTGGCGGCTGCATTGCTCGCTGTCACAGCTTGAACAGGCACCACCACCGGGTACGCTAAGCAGCTGATTATTTGATAACGCCACAGGCGTAGCGCGCTCCGCCACCGCCAAGCGGTTTCGGTTGATCGGACATATTATCGCCGCCCACGTGAATCATCAGCGCCTTACCTTTTACCTCATCCAGGGATTTAAGCCGCGGCGCAACGACCGGTGTTGTGGCGTTACCGTCGTTATTCACCACCAGCAGCGGCAGGTCACCCATGTGACCGGCACCTTCCGGGCCTTCGTGTTTACCCGTTTGGTGAGGGTCGTAATGCCCTCCCGCTGATTCCGCCGCTGACGCCTTCCCGTCTTTAATCGCCGGTTGGCAACTGCCGTTGGCATGCACATGGAAACCATGTTCACCCGGCGGCAACGCTTTCAACTCGGGGGTAAATTCCAGCCCCTTTCCGGTTTCAGTAATTGAGACAGTACCAATCGCCTGGCCGACGCCTTGCGACGTCACCAGATTCATCGTCACTTTTTCTTCACTGGCAGCCTGCGCACCTGCACAGGTCAGTAAGGTAATAATGGCTAAACTCAAACGCTTCATAAGACCTCCGTCTAAAAGGTGTCTGATTGATAAGTGTAAACCAGTGACACAAATTTGAACGGTGAAGCGCCAAAAACGCGATTAAGGTACGTCATAACCGAGCGCGGCTTTACGGATGCGGAACCATTGTTGGCGAGACATGCTCAGCGCTTCGGACTCAATGGCGGCACGAACACGCTCGATTTTACCCGAACCAATAATCGGCAGCGGTTGCGAAGGCAGACGCAAGATCCAGGCGTACACCACCTGCTCAATAGACTGTGCGTTCAACTCTTCTGCGATCGCGGCCAGTTCATTGCGCAGCGGCTGGAAGGCATCGTCATTAAACAGACGACCGCCCCCCAGGCAGGACCAGGCCATCGGGCGGATACGCAGCTGTTGCAATTGATCTAATGTGCCATCCAGCAGGAGTGGCTGATGCACCGGTGAAATTTCAACCTGGTTGGTCGCCAGAGTAAACGGCAGACGCGATTGCAGCAGCGAGAACTGCGCAGGGGTGAAGTTAGAGACGCCAAAGTGACGCACTTTGCCGCTATGGTGCAATTTTTTAAATGCGTCGGCCACATCGTCTGCATCCATCAGTGGATCGGGACGATGGATCAGCAGCAAATCAATATGATCGGTCGCCAACAGCTTTAACGATTGTTCCGCGCTGGCAATAATATGGTCGCTGTCGGTAATGTAGTGCCCGAGCGCATTTTCCGTGCGTGCCGTCGTGGCGATCCCGCATTTGGTGACAATCTGCATTTTCTCACGTAAATGCGGAGCCAGCTTCATCGCCTCGCCAAACGCTGCTTCACACTGGTATCCGCCGTAGATATCGGCGTGATCGACGGTGGTAACGCCCAGGTCAAGATGCTCTTCAATAAAGCTGACTAACTGACGCGTGGACATATTCCAGTCCATCAGGCGCCAGTAACCCATCACAAAGCGAGAAAATTCCGGGCCTTGCGGCGCAATAGTAATACGCTGAACCATAGCAGCTTCCTTATAAATGAATGTGCATCGAGTATACGCAATTACGCTTTTAAAAGAGTGAAGGTTGTTGCGGTTCTTCCGGCGGGTTGGGTTTGTTTGCACGTAATTTACGCATCAGGCGCTGACGACAAAGACGCAGCACGTCCTGCTTTTCGGCATCGCTCATTTTTTGCCAGTTAAAACGCTCATCCCGGCTACGAAAACAGCCACGGCAAAAGCCGCGCTCGTCAGACTGACATATACCACGGCATGGGCTCTGGACGGGGAAAAATTCCAGCTGTTCGGCCACATCCCCTCCTGTAGTAAGATTGATATATCTATTGAAGACGTTAACTGAATTTCTCGCAAGCGCTATTGCATTAGACCGACTGGTCTATTATGCTTCTTTCATGAACAAAGTCACTGAACACGATACACGCGAACATCTTCTGGCGACTGGCGAGCTGCTGTGCATGCAGCGTGGCTTCACCGGCATGGGCCTGAGTGAGCTACTGAAAACAGCTGAAGTGCCTAAGGGTTCGTTTTATCACTATTTTCGCTCAAAAGAAGCGTTCGGCGTCGCGATGCTGGAACGCCACTATGCGGCTTATCATCAGCGATTGGCTACGCATTTTGATACGGGGGCGGGAAATTACCGCGACAGGATTCTGGCTTACTATCAGGAAACCCTGAATCAGTTTAGCCAGCACGGCATTATTAGCGGTTGTTTAACCGTTAAACTGTCTGCCGAAGTGTGCGATCTGTCAGAAGATATGCGTACCGCGATGGATAAAGGCGCGAGACACATTATTGCGTTGCTGGCGCAGGCGCTGGAGAAAGGTCAGGCCAATCATTGTCTGTCTTTTGTTGGCGAGCCATTACAGCAGGCGCAGGTTTTGTATGCGCTGTGGCTGGGCGCCAATCTTCAGGCCAAGATTTCTCGTAGCGCCACGCCGCTGGAAAATGCGCTGGCGCACGTTAAAACCATCATTACAACGCCTGCCGTTTAACAGGCGTTTTTATTTCTTTTATTACTAGACGACCGGTCTATTCAGGAGTACCACATGTCATCTGAAAAATTGTTTTCCCCACTGAAAGTGGGTGCTATTACGGCAGCAAACCGCGTTTTTATGGCGCCATTGACGCGTCTGCGCAGCATTGAGCCTGGCGACATCCCTACTCCGCTGATGGCCGAGTATTACCGTCAACGCGCCAGCGCGGGACTCATCATCAGTGAAGCGACGCAGATTTCCGCCCAGGCGAAAGGCTATGCCGGTGCGCCGGGACTACACAGCGAAGCGCAGATTGCCGCATGGAAGAAAATCACTGCAGCCGTACATGCTGAGCAAGGTCATATTGCTGTCCAGTTGTGGCACACCGGGCGCATCTCCCACGCCAGTCTGCAGCCAAACGGCCAGCCACCGGTAGCACCTTCCGCGATTAGCGCCGGTACCCGCACCTCACTGCGCGATGAAAACGGTCTGGCGACGCGTGCCGATACGACTATGCCGCGCGCACTCGAAACGGAAGAAATTCCGGGTATCGTTAATGATTTCCGTCAGGCAATTGCTAACGCGCGTGAAGCGGGTTTCGACATGGTAGAACTGCACTCCGCCCACGGCTACCTGCTGCACCAGTTCCTGTCACCAACCTCTAACCAGCGTACCGATCAATACGGCGGTAGCGTCGAGAATCGTGCGCGTCTGGTACTGGAAGTTGTCGATGCCGGTATTAAAGAATGGGGTGCCGAGCGCATTGGCATTCGCGTCTCTCCGATTGGCTCTTTCCAGAACGTCGACAACGGTCCGAATGAAGAAGCCGACGCGCTGTATCTGATTGAACAACTGGGCAAGCGCGGTATCGCTTATCTGCATATGTCTGAACCGGACTGGGCCGGTGGTGAGCCGTATTCCGACGCGTTCCGCGAGAAAGTGCGTGCACGTTTCCACGGTCCGATCATTGGCGCGGGCGCTTACACGCCTGAAAAAGCCGAAACGCTGATCGAGAAAGGTCTGATCGACGCCGTTGCTTTTGGTCGCGCTTATATCGCTAACCCGGATCTGGTGGCGCGTCTGCAACATAAAGCGGAACTGAACCCACAGCGTGCCGAAAGCTTCTACGGCGGCGGCGCGGAAGGTTACACCGATTACCCGACCCTCTAACGTCACAATCTCCGTTCTGCCATTGATAGCGGCGTAACAACGCCGCTATACTAAAACAACATTTTGAATGTATTAGCCATTTTCGAAGGGGAAAAAGATGCGTTTACTTCATACCATGCTGCGCGTGGGTGACCTGCAGCGTTCCATCGAGTTTTATACCAACGTGCTGGGCATGAAGCTGCTGCGTACCAGCGAAAACCCTGAATACAAGTACTCTCTGGCCTTTGTTGGCTACGGTCCTGAAACCAGTGAAGCCGTGATCGAACTGACCTATAACTGGGGCGTTGACAACTATGAGCTGGGCACAGCCTACGGTCATATCGCCCTGAGCGTAGACAACGCGGCTGAAGCCTGCGAACGTATTCGTCAGAACGGTGGTAACGTGACGCGTGAAGCTGGCCCGGTAAAAGGCGGCACAACCGTGATCGCGTTTGTTGAAGATCCGGACGGCTACAAAATTGAATTAATTGAAGAGAAAGACGCCGGGCGCGGCCTGGGCGACTAACCTCCCCCTCGGGCGCAGATCGTCTGTGCCCGTAGTTTTATCATCATCATTTTGCCATAATACGCGCTGCAATTTTCCCGTATTAAGAGACCCAGATGTCCGATAACGCTCAACTTTCCGGTCTGTGTGACCGTTTTCGTGGTTTTTACCCTGTCGTCATTGATGTCGAAACTGCAGGGTTTAATGCCAAAACCGATGCGCTGCTTGAGATCGCAGCCATCACATTGAAAATGGATGAACAAGGCTGGCTGATGCCGGACACGACGTTACATTTCCACGTAGAGCCGTTTGAAGGGGCAAATTTGCAGCCTGAAGCGCTCGC
This sequence comes from Citrobacter sp. wls708, assembly GCF_005281255.1. NCBI lineage: Bacteria > Pseudomonadati > Pseudomonadota > Gammaproteobacteria > Enterobacterales > Enterobacteriaceae > Citrobacter > Citrobacter sp. wls708. The sequence goes on along the minus strand of NZ_SZXE01000039.1, from coordinate 11,650 downwards.
CTTTAACGGTATTGACCCTAACAATCCTTTACGTGGCGCGGTCAGCGAATACGACGCTCTGCATGCCATCTTTAAAATGGTACGTAAAGGCATTAAAGACAGCGGCTGCAATCGGGCAATCATGGTGGCGCATAACGCCACATTCGACCACAGTTTTATGATGGCCGCTGCAGAACGCGCCTCACTGAAACGTAACCCGTTTCACCCGTTCGTTACCTTTGATACTGCGGCATTAAGCGGTCTGTCGCTGGGGCAAACTGTGTTATCAAAAGCATGCCTGGCGGCAGGAATGGAATTTGATGGCACTCAGGCGCACTCGGCGCTGTATGATACCGAACGTACGGCCGTGCTGTTTTGCGAAATCGTTAACCGCTGGAAACGCCTCGGCGGCTGGCCTCTCCCCGTGCCGGAAGACGCATAACGGACCGATAAAAAAAGCGACCCTCACAGGTCGCTTTTTTATTTCAGCTGATATTACTCAGCGTCCGGCTCTTCGGTTTTGTATTTCGCCGCTGTTTCTTTAATCAGCTGCTGCAACTCACCGCGCTGGTACATTTCAATGAGAATGTCACAACCGCCAACCAGCTCGCCATCAACCCACAGCTGCGGGAAGGTCGGCCAGTTTGCGTATTTCGGCAGCTCGGCGCGAATATCCGGGTTCTGCAGAATATCAACATAAGCAAAGCGTTCACCACAGGCGGACAGCGCCTGTACGGCCTGAGCGGAGAAACCGCAGCTTGGCAGTTTAGGGGAACCCTTCATGTACAGGAGAATTGGGTTTTCAGCGATCTGGCGCTGGATTTTTTCGATAGTGGTGCTCATTATCTTGCTTCCTTAAACTTCTTTTACGGCAGTAGTCTGACATTGTAGCGGGTCAGGCAGGCAACGGAAAATAACATTTTCATTACGCGTTATTATTTTATCGCCTGCCGTTAAAAGTTGCATTCTTAATCTTACTTACCCGCTCGAAGTGTATGGTTTTGATTATTTATTCACCGGCTACACTTTGATTTGCTGTTTTTTTTTGCGGTCGGTAACGAAACGCCGCGTTAAACCAAAAAAGCTATTAACTTTCCCCGTTTCGATAGATTAGAATCATCAAGTTTTGAAAATCACACGCAGGTATGATAGACCTGCCTTAACAGAGGACTGCTCAGTGGCGCGGATAAACCGAATCTCGATCACGCTCTGTGCTTTACTTTTTACTACACTGCCTTTTACGCCTATGGCGCATGCTTCCAAGCAGGCCAGGACGACACCTACCAGTTCCCACACCGTCAAAACGGTAGATAAAAAGAAAAGCGCAACAACCAGCCAAAAAACAGCCAGGACCAACAAGAAATCGGCGACAAAAACCACCAGCAAAACCAGTAGCAAAACAGCCTCCTCTTCTAAAAAACGCACAGCCACTCCGGCAAAATCGACTAAAACGGTAAACCGTCGCAGTAAAACTGCCGCAGCACAAACCGCTGCCGTTACCTGGACTGAAAAATGTACGCCGCGCAAAGGTCATAAGCCGCGCTGTGTGAAGGTGAAAACCGCCGCACCGACAACGCTTGCTGAGGCGCATAAAGTCAAAGTGCAGAAAGCGACGAAAACCGCTATGTCCACCCTGATGAACCAAATCGGCAAACCTTACCGTTGGGGCGGCTCTTCGCCAAGAACCGGCTTTGATTGCAGCGGTCTGGTCTATTACGCCTATAAAGATCTGGTTAAATTCCGCATTCCGCGTACGGCGAATGAAATGTACCACCTGCGTGACGCCGCACCGATTGAACGTGGCGAGCTGAAAAACGGTGACCTGGTCTTTTTCCGCACCCAAGGTCGCGGCACAGCCGATCACGTCGGAGTTTACGTGGGTAACGGTAAATTTATTCAGTCACCGCGCAGCGGTCAGGAAATTCAAATCACTTCTCTGAGCGAAGATTACTGGCAGCGCCACTATGTCGGCGCGCGTCGGGTAATGACACCAAAAACAATTCGCTAAAAACTTACCCTACAGAACATGCTGTAGGGTAAGTTCTTCTTTTGCATAACCTTTCAATTTGCTACCCTATCCTTACTCACAATGAGGCTATTGTGTGTACTCAATATAAATAATAAGGAGAGAAGCAATGTCGTTTGAATTACCTGCATTACCGTATGCCAAAGATGCTCTGGCACCGCACATTTCTGCCGAAACGCTGGAATACCACTATGGCAAACACCATCAAACCTACGTGACCAACCTGAACAACCTGATCAAAGGCACGGCGTTTGAAGGTAAATCACTGGAAGAGATCGTTCGTAGCTCTGAAGGCGGTGTATTCAATAATGCTGCACAGGTATGGAACCACACGTTCTACTGGAACTGCCTGGCGCCGAACGCAGGTGGCGAGCCGACCGGTAAACTGGCCGATGCAATTGCCGCCTCCTTTGGCAGCTTTGCGGATTTCAAAGCGCAATTCACCGATGCCGCTATCAAAAACTTCGGTTCTGGCTGGACCTGGCTGGTTAAAGGAAAGGATGGCAAACTGGCTATCGTTTCTACTTCCAACGCAGGTACTCCGCTGACGACCGACGCGACGCCGCTGATGACCGTTGACGTATGGGAACACGCCTACTACATCGATTATCGCAATGCCCGTCCTGGCTACCTGGAGCACTTCTGGGCGCTGGTGAACTGGGAATTTGTTGCGAAGAACTTCGCAGCATAAAATGATAACGCAGAAGGGACCCCCTTCTGCGTTTTAGCCTTAGCTGGAGGCAGTGCAGACTTCTTCAGATTGCCTTCTTGCCGAGATAAAGACCAGCAGTAACGCAAGCCCCGCCACAATCGCTCCCATCACGGGTACAAAACTGTAGCCCAGACCACCGGAAATCACCGCCCCACCGGCTGCCGCACCTAACGCATTTCCCAGGTTAAACGCGCCAATATTGACTGACGATGATAACCCTGGCGCTTCGCTGGCAACGCGCATCACCCGCATCTGCAACGGCGGAACCACCGCAAACGTCGCCGCGCCCCAGACGACCATACTGACCGCCGCCCCCAGCTCATTACGCGCGAGGAAGGGAATGGCCAGCATAATAACCATCAACAACAGCAAAAAGCCTTTAAGCGTACCGTTGACAGAACGATCCGCCAGTTTGCCGCCAAGATAGTTTCCGATCGAGAATCCGACGCCAATTAATACCAGCATTCCGGTCACAAACGCCGGTGTGGCATGGGTAATGCTGTGCAGCACCGGCGAGATGTAAGTATAAAGCGTGAACATCGCGCCTGCTCCCAGCACAGTGGTCAGCAGAGCCGACAGCACCTGTGGGCGCATAAGTACCGCCAGTTCGCTGCGGACATCAGGGCGCGCTCCTGCCCCACCTTTCGGTAATGAGAAGAACAGGCTGACCATAGCGATGACGCCCAGACCCGCCGTCGCCATAAACGACATCCGCCAGCCGATTGTCTCACCAAGCCACGTCGCCGCGGGAACACCGCCAATATTGGCAATCGTTAACCCCATAAACATGGTTGCCACGGCACTGGCTTGCTTATGTTTAGGTACCACGCTTGCGGCGACCACAGAGCCGAGACCAAAAAAGGCGCCGTGATTAAGACTGGTCAAAATACGTGACAGCATCAGCGTGGTGTAATCCGGCGAGATAGCGGAAAGCACGTTGCCCAGCGTGAAAATAGCCATCAGGAATATCAGCGCATTACGTCGCGCGCGATGGGACAGCAGCAGTGTCATCAGCGGAGCCCCCACCATCACGCCAACCGCATACGCGCTAATCAGCATCCCGGCCGCGGGAATCGAGACATCCACCCCTTTGGCAATCACGGGCAATAATCCCATTGGCGAAAATTCGGTGGTGCCAATGCCAAACGCGCCAATCGCCAGCGCCAGTAAGGGATAATTGATTTTCATATATCGACTCCGTAACGTCGAGCCGTGGCGCGACATAAAATAAGAGTCAAAAGCATGACATTGATCGCAAAATTAATAAAGTTAACAAAATTGCAAAAGACTTTTGCTTATTCGCAAACAATAGAGGGGGAATAGATGCGGAAAGGATGAGGGAGAGCTAACTCCCTCGGGGAAATCAATGCAGTGCTGCGGTCAGGCCACCCGCGACGATCAAACCCAGAACAATAATGGTAGTCACTAACGAAAATTTCAGATCGGTGCTCATCAAGTTTTCTCCTTTTTATTCCCACACAAAAAGTGATATTGCGCATTTTTACACACTTGAAAGCAAAAATCTCTCACGATTTATATTGATAACTGCTTTTAACTCTTCCCCTTTTCGTTAAGATCAGACAAAATTCCACGCTTACTTGATTAGCGTACCGGCCATTGACCCCTTCCTGACGTTCCGTGTCGTTTTCCCGGCGTGCCGCAACCCCTACGTTGCGTTAAGGGTGTGTGAAGGCAAACGTTTACCTGGAGTATTCTCAGGAGCTTAGGATATGGTCTGGAGTGAGATGTAATGGCAACAATTAAAGATGTAGCGAAGCGAGCAAACGTTTCCACTACAACCGTATCACACGTAATTAACAAGACGCGCTTTGTCGCGGAAGAAACGCGTAATGCGGTTTGGGCGGCGATCAAAGAGCTGCACTATTCTCCAAGCGCAGTTGCGCGCAGCCTGAAGGTGAATCACACCAAGTCTATTGGCTTGCTGGCGACCAGCAGCGAAGCGGCCTATTTCGCCGAAATTATCGAAGCCGTTGAGAAAAACTGTTTCCAGAAAGGCTATACCCTGATTCTGGGCAACGCATGGAACAGTCTTGAAAAGCAGCAGGCCTATCTGTCGATGATGGCGCAAAAGCGCGTTGATGGTCTGTTAGTGATGTGTTCTGAGTATCCGGAATCACTGCTTTCGATGCTCGAAGAGTATCGCCATATTCCGATGGTTGTCATGGACTGGGGCGAAGCTAAAGCTGATTTTACCGATACGGTCATTGATAACGCTTTCGAGGGCGGTTACATGGCGGGTCGGTATCTGATAGAACGCGGCCATCGCGAGATTGGCGCGATCCCGGGCCCGATGGAGCGGAATACCGGGGCCGGTCGTCTGGCTGGCTTTATGAAAGCGATGGAAGAAGCGCTGATTAAGGTTCCCGAAAACTGGATTGTACAGGGCGATTTTGAACCTGAATCCGGTTATCGCGCCATGCAGCAAATTCTTTCACAGTCGCATCGTCCGACCGCCGTCTTCTGCGGTGGCGATATCATGGCGATGGGCGCGCTGTGCGCCGCTGATGAGATGGGACTGCGCGTACCGCAGGATGTCTCGCTCATCGGTTATGATAACGTGCGCAACGCCCGTTTCTTCACGCCAGCGCTGACCACCATTCACCAGCCTAAGGATTCACTGGGTGAAACGGCCTTTAATATGCTGTTAGACCGCATCGTGAATAAACGCGAAGAGTCGCAGTCTATCGAGGTTCATCCGCGCCTGGTAGAACGCCGCTCCGTTGCTGACGGTCCATTCCGCGATTATCGTCGTTAAGCCTGTTGTGCGGGGGCCTCATCTGGCTCCCGCAACCATTCTTTATTCAGCGTTTCGCTATCACCTAAATAGTCCAGCAACCAGCTCAGTGCTGGCGAGGTATCGTTCTGTTGCCATGTCAGACAACACGCGGCATCAGGAAAGGGATTCTCCAACTGCAGCGACACCCATTTACCGCTATCAATCCACGGCTTGGCAAAATGTGTTGGTACCATGCCTACACACAATCCCGCAGATAAACAGGTTGCGGAAGATTCCCAGTCAGGCACCACAACGCGCTTTTGGTTGTCCAGTAACCAGGTTATACGCTTCGGTAATGTACGCGAGGTATCTTCGCGCACCAGTGACGGCCAGTTGCGCAACGTATCATCGCTTAGCGGCCCCGACATTGACGCCAGCGGATGATGGCTGGCCACCACGCAGCTCCAGCTCAGCATGCCCATGTCGCGGAAGGTATAGCGCCCCCCTACCGGGATGGCCTGTGTGGCACCAATAGCCAGCTCTACACGCCCATCGGAAAGCGCATCCCAGACACCATTAAAGACTTCCTGAAAAACCAGCAGTTCCACATCATCAAAGTGGCGATAGAAATCTACAATCATCTGCCGGGTACGTTCGGGACGGACAATGTTATCTACCGCGATTGCCAGTTGTCCTCGCCAGCCGTTGGCGATTTGTTGACATTGCTGACGAGTGATCTGCATTTTTTTGATAACAGAGCGCCCTTCTTTTAAAAACCACGCGCCGGCAGGCGTTAATTCCACATCGCGATGGCGTCGCTCAAAAAGCGGTACAGCCAGCCACTCCTCCAGTTGGCGCACGGTGTAGCTTACCGCCGAAGGTACGCGGTGTAACTCCTGCGCGGCTGAACTGAAACTGCCGTTGCGTGCAACCGCATCAACCACTTCAAGTGAATATTCCGACCACATATTCTGCCTACAAAAAATTTGAAATCAGTAAGCAAATATTAGCGTTTCACAGCGTGAATTACACTCACTACACTCAGCGGCATTGTTCTATTGCTAAAAAAAGAGAAATGATGATGCAACCTGGGAAAGGTTTTTTAGTCTGGTTGGCGGGCCTTAGCGTGCTCGGTTTTCTGGCGACAGATATGTATCTGCCCGCCTTTGCCGCGATTCAGTCCGATCTGCAAACCCCTGCATCTGCCGTCAGCGCCAGCCTAAGTTTATTTTTAGCGGGTTTCGCCGTCGCACAACTACTGTGGGGACCGCTCTCGGACCGCTATGGCCGTAAACCGATTTTACTGTTGGGTTTATCTATTTTTGCGCTGGGTAGTCTGGGTATGCTGTGGGTTGAAAACGCCACTGGTTTGCTGGCGCTACGCTTTATTCAGGCCGTTGGCGTCTGTGCCGCGTCGGTTATCTGGCAGGCGCTGGTTACAGACTATTACCCTTCACAAAAAGTAAACCGCATCTTTGCCACCATTATGCCGCTGGTCGGGTTATCACCGGCTCTCGCGCCGTTATTGGGCAGCTGGATTCTGGTCCATTTATCCTGGCAGGCCATTTTCGCCACCCTGTTTGCTATTACCCTGATTCTGATGCTTCCGGCCCTGCGTTTAAAACCGACGGTTAAAGCACGCGACGACAGCCAGGATAAACTGACTTTCGCCACACTGTTGCGCTCGAAAGCTTATCGTGGAAACGTACTGATTTATGCCGCCTGCTCCGCAAGCTTTTTCGCATGGCTAACGGGTTCACCGTTTATCCTTAGCGAAATGGGCTACAGCCCGGCAGTGATTGGCCTGAGCTATGTTCCGCAAACTATCGCCTTCTTAATTGGTGGTTACGGTTGCCGTGCGGCGCTGCAAAAATGGCAAGGTCGTCAGATGCTACCATGGTTACTGATTCTTTATGCCATCAGCGTTGTTGCCACCTGGGCTACCGGCTTTATTCATCATGTTGCGCTGGCTGAAATTCTGATCCCATTCTGCGTAATGGCGATTGCCAACGGCGCAATCTATCCTATCGTTGTCGCTCAGGCGTTACGTCCTTTCCCACAGGCCACAGGACGCGCAGCCGCATTGCAAAATACGCTGCAACTGGGTTTATGCTTCCTGGCAAGTCTTGTGGTGTCGTGGCTGATCGCCACCCCGCTGCTCACCACCACCAGCGTGATGCTGACAACAGTGCTGCTGGCAGCCTTCGGTTACAAAATGCAATCGCAGACCGATAACACCCGTCAAACAGATGACCGGGCGCAAATTGCCCACGGTGAGTCTCACTAATAATTGTCGCGGGCACATAGTTAGCCCGCTAACAATTTTCTATTGAATCGTCAAAAAATCAGGCTTATACTGATTTCCAGTTGTTACAAAAACGATAATTTTTAGGTATTAACGGGGACAAGAACGTTCCCGTTTTTCCACGGATGGCCTTTTCGGTAAGGGTTCCTCCCTTCCTCTGTTCTACGTCGGATTAAAGATTCGCGGATTAATTCCGTGAGATTTCTCACAAAGCCCAAAAAAGCGTCTACGCTGTTTTAAGGTTCTGATCACCGACCAGTGATGGAGAAGCTATGAGTTCATCGTGTATAGAAGACGTCAGCGTACCGGATGATGACTGGTACCGCATCACCAATGAATTATTGAGCCGTGCAGGCATTACCATTAATGGTTCGGCTGCGGCGGATATTCGTGTCAAGAACCCCGATTTTTTCAAACGCGTACTGCAGGAAGGATCGTTAGGTTTGGGTGAGAGCTATATGGATGGCTGGTGGGAGTGCGATCGGCTGGACATATTTTTCACCAAGGTATTGCGCGCCGGGCTTGAAAATCAACTCCCCCGCCACTTCAAAGATACCTTACGTATCGCCACGGCACGACTGTTTAATTTACAGACCAAAAAGCGCGCCTGGGTTGTCGGCAAAGAACATTACGATCTGGGCAACGACCTCTTTAGCCGCATGCTTGATCCTTACATGCAGTATTCCTGCGCCTACTGGAAAGATGCCGATACCCTGGAATCTGCCCAACAGGCGAAGTTAAAAATGATTGCCGAAAAATTGCAGTTAAAGCCGGGAATGCGGGTGCTCGATATTGGTTGCGGCTGGGGTGGCTTGTCCCATTTTATGGCATCGCAATACGGTGTGAGCGTGGTAGGTGTGACCATCTCAGCAGAGCAGCAGAAAATGGCGCAAGCGCGTTGCGCGGGACTGGATGTCACCATTTTGCTGCAAGATTACCGCGACCTGAACGACAAATTTGATCGCATTGTCTCCGTCGGCATGTTTGAGCATGTCGGCCCGAAAAATTACAACACCTATTTCGACGTTGTCGATCGCAATTTAAAGCCGGACGGTCTGTTTTTACTGCACAGCATCGGTTCGAATAAAACCGACAATAATGTTGATCCGTGGATCAATAAATACATCTTCCCGAACGGCTGTTTACCGTCAGTTCGCCAGATTGCCAACGCCAGCGAGCCGCATTTTGTGATGGAAGACTGGCATAATTTTGGCGCGGATTACGATACCACGCTGATGGCATGGCACGAACGCTTCATGCGTTCCTGGCCTGAAATCGCCGATAACTATACCGAGCGTTTTAAACGGATGTTTAGCTATTACCTGAACGCCTGCGCCGGTGCGTTTCGTGCTCGCGATATCCAGCTTTGGCAGGTGGTTTTCTCCCGCGGTGTCGAACACGGTCTGCGCGTCCCCCGCTAATGGCTGCCGCCCCCGTACTCACGGGGGCATTTTGTTTCAGGCCGGACTCAGGCCTCGCCCGCTATGTTACTGATGGCGCTTTCACGCGCAGCCAGCACACGTTCAACGGTATCAACAACCGCTTGCGTTTGCGGATCGATTTCGATATTAACCCGCGCGCCCAGCTTTTTCTTACCCAGCGTCGTACGCTCCAGCGTTTCCGGGATCAAATGCACGCAAAAGCGCGTTGGCGTGACTTCGCCGACCGTCAGGCTGATGCCGTCAATGCCGATAAACCCCTTATACAGGATATATTTCATCAGCGATGGGTCCTGAACTTTAAACCATACCTGCCGGTTATTTTCCGAAGTCAGAATTTTCGACACCTCGGCGGTGGTCATAATATGGCCTGACATTAAATGCCCGCCAATCTCATCGCTGAATTTTGCCGCACGCTCAACGTTAACCATATCCCCGACCTTAAGGTCGCCCAGGTTGGTGATACGCAGCGTCTCTTTCATCAGATCGAAGCTTATGTGATTACCGTTGATTTCGGTTACCGTCAGACAACAGCCATTGTGGGCAACCGATGCGCCGGTCTCCAGCGCATCAAGCATATATTCAGGCAACTCCACGACATGCGTACGAAAATTTGGTTTTTCATCAATGGACACCAATTTTGCGGTGCCCTGCACAATACCCGTAAACATACTTCTCACTCCTGAACTCAATTAAGACATCTCTGCCCAGCACAATAGCAGGTGGAAATTCAGGTTGCCAGCAGTGCGCCACCGCTGCCTGTTTTTTCACTGGAGAATTACGTATTCCTCGCTACAATAGACTGAAATTTCCCCAGCTTTTTCTCCTTGCTGCCATATAAGGCGGCTTTTTTAGTCTCTCAAATAACAACAATATAGTGGTGTACACGTGCAAAAGTATGTAAGTGAAGCGCGTCAGTTATTAGCTCTGGCAATACCGGTGATTCTTGCGCAAATCGCTCAAACCGCAATGGGGTTCGTCGATACCGTCATGGCGGGCGGATACAGCGCGACGGATATGGCGGCCGTCGCCATTGGTACGTCGATCTGGCTGCCGGCTATTCTGTTTGGCCACGGACTCCTGCTGGCGTTGACGCCGGTAATCGCCCAACTCAATGGCTCCGGCCGCCGCGATCGTATCGCCCATCAGATACGCCAGGGATTCTGGCTGGCTGGTAGCGTCTCCGTTTTGATTATGGTCGTGCTATGGAATGCGGGTTATATCATCCGCTCCATGCATAACATCGACCCGGCGCTGGCCGATAAAGCCGTCGGTTATCTGCGCGCATTGCTGTGGGGCGCGCCGGGATATTTGTTTTTCCAGGTAGCCCGTAACCAATGCGAAGGCCTGGCCAAGACTAAACCGGCGATGGTGATGGGGTTTATCGGCCTGCTGGTGAACATCCCGGTTAACTATGTTTTCATCTATGGTCATTTAGGTATGCCGGAACTTGGCGGCGTAGGCTGTGGCGTGGCCACGGCGGCGGTTTACTGGGTGATGTTTGCCGCCATGCTGTCTTACGTCAAACACGCGCGTTCAATGCGTGACATCCGTAATGAGCGAGGATTCCAGAAGCCAGACACTGCAGTGATGAAGCGTCTGGTACAACTGGGTTTACCCATCGCGCTGGCGTTATTTTTTGAAGTGACGTTGTTTGCTGTGGTTGCGCTACTGGTTTCCCCGCTGGGGATCGTCGATGTGGCCGGGCACCAAATCGCGCTGAACTTTAGTTCGTTAATGTTCGTTTTGCCGATGTCGCTGGCTGCCGCCGTCACTATTCGTGTCGGTTATCGTTTGGGTCAAGGTTCCACGCTTGAGGCGCAAACGGCGGCCAGAACGGGTTTGGGCGTTGGTGTCTGCATGGCGGTAATAACGGCGATTTTCACCGTGACCTTCCGTGAGCACATTGCCCTGCTCTACAACGATAATCCGGAAGTTGTCGCTCTGGCGGCGCAACTCATGTTGCTGGCCGCAGTGTATCAAATATCGGACTCTATCCAGGTTATTGGCAGCGGTGTCCTGCGCGGTTATAAAGACACGCGCTCTATCTTCTTTATCACCTTTACAGCCTACTGGGTGCTGGGTCTGCCAAGCGGCTATATTCTGGCGCTTACCGATCTGGTGGTCGACAGGATGGGACCTGCAGGTTTTTGGATGGGCTTTATTATCGGTCTGACCTCTGCGGCCGTATTAATGATGCTGCGGATGCGTTATCTGCAACGCCAGCCGTCTGCCGTCATTTTGCAACGCGCTGCACGATAAGCTCACAATAGCCGCCGTCAGGCCAATGCCGTTCAGTTAACGCTTAAGTTTCAGGAAGTATCAACCTGTGTTGGCGGAAGTAATGAATATGCCATCCCAGAGAAAGGATTCCGTTCACCTCATGTTCATCGTTTCTCTGAAGCATCGATACCCGTGAACGAGTAAAGGGCGTTCTTCGCCACGCCCTTTA